>NZ_JBSFSI010000001.1:159003-806216 GCF_053589675.1 Streptomyces sp. NPDC003284 | reverse complement strand
TAGGCCAGGACGCCCCAGCCGGAGCCCTGGGTGGTGGCCGCGGCCTTGGTGAGCTGGGCCTTGAACCCGGCGAAGGAGCCGAAGGACTCGGTGATCGCGTCGGCCAGTTCGCCCACGCCGTCCTGGGCGAGCGGCTCGCCGCCGCCGTCGCCCGTCATGTTCTGCCAGTAGATCGAGTGCAGGATGTGCCCGGAGAGATGGAAGGCCAGGTTCTTCTCCAGGCCGTTGATCGAGCCCCAGGTCTCCTTGTCGCGCGCCTCGGCGAGCTGCTCCAGCGTGTCGTTGGCGCCCTTCACATAGGCCGCGTGGTGCTTGTCGTGGTGCAGCTCGATGATCTCGGGGCTGATGACCGGCGCGAGCGCCGAGTAGTCGTACGGCAGTTCAGGCAGCGTGTAGATCGGCATGTCCAACGCCCTTCGCGTTATTGCGAACAATGTGCATCTGCACGCTAACAGCAGAAGGGGCGGGGTGCCGATCATGCCTTGGACCTAGGTCCGGCGACGGGGGACGGCGTCGGTATGCTCGCCGCGATGTCCAGCGACAAGAACACCCCGGCGCCCCGCTCCCCCCGGCACGTCTACGAGAAGGACGGCGCGGCCATCTACCGCCAGTCCTTCGCCACCATCCGCGCCGAGGCGGACCTGACCGGTCTGCCCGCCGACGTCGCCCAGGTGGCGGTCCGGATGATCCATGCCTGCGGGATGACCGATCTCGTGCGGGACATCGCGTACTCGCCCGGCGTGGTGGCCCGCGCGCGCGAGGCGCTGCGCGCCGGGGCGCCCGTCCTGTGCGACGTGCGGATGGTGGCCAGCGGCATCACCCGCGCCCGGCTGCCCGCGGACAACGAGGTGCTGTGCACCCTCTCCGACCCGGCCGTGCCCGCGCTCGCCGCCGAGTTGGGCACCACGCGCAGCGCCGCCGCGCTGGAGCTGTGGCGGGAGCGGCTGGCGGGTTCCGTGGTCGTGGTCGGCAACGCGCCCACGGCCCTGTTCCGGCTGCTGGAGCTGGTCGAGGAGGGCGCGGGGCGGCCCGCCGCCGTCATCGGGGTGCCGGTGGGGTTCGTCGGGGCCGCCGAGTCCAAGGAGGCGCTGGCCGCGCATCCGTCGGGCCTGGAGCACCTGGTGGTGCGCGGGCGCCGGGGCGGCAGCGCGATCGCCGCCGCCGCGGTCAACGCGATCGCGAGCGAGACCGAGTGACCCGTCCCCTGACCGGCGTACGGGCGCGCCGCCGCGCTCAGCGGCCGGTGCCCGTGCCACCGCCGCGGCCTGCGGCACGGGCGGACAGCTCCCCGATCCAGCGGGCGGCCTCCTCCGGTCCCGGCACGGCCGGGACGCCCTCGGGCGCGGCCGGGCGCCGGACGACGACCACCGGCAGCCCGGCCTCACGGGCGGCCGTGAGCTTGGGCGCGGTGGCCGCTCCCCCGCTGTCCTTCGTCACGACGACGTCGACGCGGTGGCGGCGCAGCAGGGCGCGCTCCCCCTCCAGGGTGAAGGGCCCGCGGTCGAGCAGGACGTCCATGCGCTGCGGGTGCGGGGGTTCGGGCGCGTCGACCGAGCGCACCAGGAACCACAGGTCGTCCAGGTGCGCGAAGGCGGGGAGGCCCAGCCGCCCGGTGGTGAGGAACACCCGCCGGCCGAGTGCGGGCAGCAGTGCCGCCGCCGCCTCCAGCGAGGCGGCGTCGTGCCAGCGGTCGCCCGCGCCGGGGCGCCAGCCGGGGCGGCGCAGCGCGAGCAGGGGGACGGCGGCGTCGGCCGCGGCACGGGCGGCGTGGCGGCTGATCGTCCCGGCGAAGGGGTGGGTGGCGTCGACGAGCGCGCCGACCGCGTGCGCGCGCAGCCAGGCCGTCAGCCCCCCGGGCCCGCCGAAGCCGCCGAGGCGGACCTCGCCCGGCGGCAGCCGGGGCGCGGCGACCCGCCCGGCCAGGGAACTGGTCGTGCGCACCCCGGGGGTGCCGTGCAGCAGTTCGGCCAGGCGGCGGGCCTCGGCGGTGCCGCCGAGGATCAGTACGTGCATGGCGTCGCAGGTTACCGGCCGCCCGGGGCCCGGTGCGCCGCGCGGCACCCCGGTCCTCTCAGCACGGCCGCGTCACGACTTCTGCGCCACGGTCCGCAGGTACGCGCCGAGCCGGGCCACGGCGGACGGGTTGCGCGGGCTCTCCACCAGGTCGACGTAGTCGAGGACGAAGATCCGCCGGTTCTTCACGGCGGACACGTCGCGCAGCGGGGCGTAGGAGAGCAGGAACTTCTTCTTCTGCTCGGCGCTGACGTCGCCGTAGTCGCAGATGACGATGACATCGGGGTCGCGGTCGACGACGCTCTCCCAGCCGACGGTGGTCCAGGAGTCCGCGGCGTCGTGCATGACGTTGACGCCGCCGGCCTCGGTGATGATCTGTTCCGGCGCGGCGTAGCGGCCCGCGGTGAACGGCTGGTCCTGGCCGCTGTCGTAGAGGAAGACCTTGGGCCTCTCGGCGCCCTGCGGGGCCTGGGCGCGGACGTCGGCGATCTGCTTCCGGTAGTCGGCGATCAGCCGCGCCGCGCGCTGTTCGACGCCGAAGAGCCGGCCGAGGTTGGTGAGGTCGGCGTAGAGGGCGTCGAGCGGCGGCATGATGCCGCGGGAGGTCTTGGAGCGGCCGTTGTGGCAGGACTCGGTGAGGATGTAGGAGGGGATGCCGAGTTTCTTCAGGGAGTCGGGGGTGAAGCCGCCGTCCTCGCGGAAGCCGTAGTTCCAGCCGGCGAAGACGAGGTCGGCGCGGGCGTCGAGGACGTTCTCCTTGGTGAGCTGGTCCTTGGAGAGCCACTTCACCTTGCGGTAGGCGTCCTTGTAGGGCACGGCGTCCAGGTCGCCCTTGTCGTCGGGCATGGCGTAACCGGCCATGCGGTCCTCCAGGCCGAGGGCGAACATCAGCTCGGTGATGCCGACGTCGTTGGTGACGACGCGCTCGGGCACCTTGTCGTAGGTGACGGGCGTACCGCAGTTGGTGAGGGTGACGGCCGTGGCGGACGCGGAGGCTCCGGCGGCCGGGGCCTTCTCTACGTGGGCGCCGCAGCCGGTGGCGGTGGCGGTGAGCGCCGCGGCGAGGCACAGGGCGGCGGCGGGCAGGGTGCGCATGGGCGGGGGTCCTCAGGTGGTGGGCGGGAGCAGGTCGAACAGGAGCTGGACGGCGCCGGTCTCGGGGTGCCGCACACGGTGGGCGCGCACCCCGAACACCTCGGCGAGCAGGCCGGGGCGCAGGATGTCGTGGGGTGGCCCGTCGGCGACGATCCGGCCCCGGGAGATCACGTAGAGGACGTCGCAGTGGGCGGCGGCGAGGTTGAGGTCGTGCAGCGCGGCCAGCACGGTCAGGCCGCTCTCCCTGACCTGGGCGAGCAGGTCGAGCTGGTGGGCGATGTCGAGGTGGTTGGTGGGTTCGTCCAGGACCAGCACCCGGGGCTGCTGGGCGAGGGCGCGGGCCATCAGGACGCGCTGCCGTTCGCCGCCGGACAGGGCGAGGAAGCCGCGGTCGGCGAGGTCCGCGACGCCGGTGCGGGCCATGGCGTGCGCGCAGATCTCGCGGTCGCCCGCGGCGGTGCGGTCGCGGTGCGGGGTGCGGCCCATGGCGACGACCTCGGCCACCGTGTAGTCGAACTCGGCGCTCGACTCCTGGGGCAGCGCGGCCAGTACGCGCGCGGCGGCCGGCGGGCTCATCGCGTGCAGGTCCGCGCCGTCGAGCCGGACGGTGCCCGAGGCGGGCCGCAGCGCCCGGTACACGGTGCGCAGCAGGGTCGACTTGCCGCTGCCGTTGGGTCCGACGAGCCCGACGAACGCCCCGTCCGGCGCGGTGAGCCGGATGTCCTCGACCAGCCGGACACCGGCGGTCTCGACCGTCACGTCCTCGATGTCGACACGCATGCTCAGCGGCCTCCGAACGCGTAGCCGCCCCGCCGCATCAGCAGCAGGAACACGGGGACCCCGACCACGGCGGTGATCACTCCGACGGGGAGTTCGGCGGGGGCCAGCAGCAGCCGGGAGACCACGTCGGCCCAGACGAGCAGGACGGCTCCGGCCAGCGGTGCGACCACCAGCACCCTGCGGTGGTCGGCGCCGACCACCATGCGCACCACGTGCGGCACCATGAGGCCGACGAAGCCGATGGCGCCGCTGACGGCGACCACGGTCCCGGTGACGGCCGCGGTGACCACGAAGATCTCCCGGCGCAGCCGGCCGGGCGGGACGCCGAGCGCCGCCGCGGTCTCGTCGCCCATGGCCAGGGCGTTGAGCGCCTCGGCCCGCGCCCGCAGCCAGAGCCAGCCGGCCATGACGGTGCCCGCGGCCAGCGGCACCTGCGCCCAGGTGGCGCCGCCCAGGCTGCCCAGCAGCCACATCACGGCGGAGCGGGCCGCCTCGCCCCGGGCCGCGCCGAACACCATGACCATGGTGATCGCCTCGAAGCCGTACGCCAGGGCGGTTCCGGTCAGGACCAGCCGCAGCGGGGCGAGTCCGCGCGGTGAGCGGGCGACCGCGTAGACCAGGACCATGGCCGCCAGCGCGGAGCCGAAGGCGGACACCGACAGGGCCCAGACGCCGAGGCCGGCGAACGCGCCGAGCAGGATCACGGCGTTGGCGCCCACCGCCGCGCCCGAGGAGATGCCCAGCACGAACGGGTCGGCCAGCGCGTTGCGGACCATGGCCTGGACGGCGACGCCGACCGTGGCGAGTCCGGCGCCCACGATCGCGCCGAGCACGACGCGCGGCAGCCGGATCTCCCAGACGATGGTGTACGCGGCGGCGTCCCGGGCGGGCACGGTGCCGCCGGTGAGGCCGGCCCACAGATGGCGGAAGACGTCGGGCCAGGTGACCTGTGCGGCGCCGAGGCCGACGCCGCACACCAGGGAGACGATCAGGAGCAGCCCGAGGCCGAGGGCGAGCGGGGGCAGGGGTATCCGGCCGGGGGTCGTCCTTCGGCGCACGGTGCGGGCCGTCCTTCGGCTGGGCCGCCTGCCGGACGTCGAGCAGGAGACAGCCCTGCGGCCGTTCGGCCGCGGCCCCCTCTCGCAGTCCGCGGCGAGCAGTCATCGGGTCGCGCCACCCCCGGGCGATCGGGCTCGCGCGGCGGACCGCGAGGCCGTCGCGCACACCGTTGCGGGTCAGCGCCGGACTCTCACCGGACTTCCCCCGCGGGAGGCGAGGGGAGCCTAACAAAGGCAGCGAGGCGCTCCGGCAGCCGCCCCGGCCGGAGCCGCGGCCGACGCCCGTGCCGCGGGCCGCGGCTCCGATCGGGCGAATGCGGCGCGCCGGGCGACAACCCGGCAGGCGGTAAGGGGAGACGTACTGGCATGACTGTTACCGTGCAGGTCGACACCGGGCGTCCCGTGGCGACCCTCATCAACGTCTTCACCGTCTCCCCCGACCACCAGGACGAGCTGATCGCCCTGCTCGTCCGCGCCACCGAGGACACGATGCGGCACCAGCCGGGCTTCCTCCACGCGAACTTCCACGCCTCGCTCGACGGCGAACGCGTCGTCAACTACTGCCAGTGGGAGACCGAGGAGCACTACCGGGCCATGCTCGCCAACCCCGAGGCCCGCTTCCACATGGACCAGGCCGCGAAGATCGCCACGGATGTGCAGCCGCGCCTCTTCCAGGTCCGCTCGGCGCACTCGGCGGGCTGAGGACCACAAAGGGGCGGCGTCAGCCGTGCGCGGTGTCCGGCTCGTAGACCGCCAGGGCCCAGATGACGAACACGTCGATCGCCATCATGATCACGGACCAGACGGGCGCGTGCGGCAGGAAGAGGAACTGCGCCACCAGGCCCAGTGAGGCGAGCACGATGCCGATGGCGCGGGCCCAGGCCGACCCGGCGAGAATGCCGCAGCCCGCGAGGGCGGCGACGGCACCGAGGATCACCAGGAGCCAGCCCCAGCCGGTGAGGCTGAACTCGTAGATGTAGTCGCCCACTTGGGCGTACACATCGTTCTTGGCGATCGCCGCGATGCCCTGGAGGATCGCCAGGACGCCGTTGAGCAGCAGCAGGATACCCGCGAAGGCGGCACCTCCGGCGGCCCAGGCGGCGCGGCGGTCCGGGGGCGGTCCGTAGCCGCCCCCGGTCGGGGCGGAGTGGGGCTGGGCGGTCATGGTCGCGCTCCGTTCTCGGGGGGCGGGGCGGGTCCGGCTGCGGCGCTCGGGGGCGTCCCGCACTCCGTCACGCCACCGCCACCCTCACCCGGCATCCGTCCCCCGCACGAGCGGATGTAGCCCGTTGGAGGGAACGCCGCCCGGGACGGGCGCGATGGGCCGAACGGGCGAGCCGGGTGCGCGGGGTGTCCGCGCGGCGGCCGGGAGGGGCGGCGCGTCCGGGCCCCCGGGACGCGGCCCGCGCGGGGCCCGCGCGGGGCCCGCGCCGGAAAACCGGTCGTCGGACCGCTTATCGCCGGGGCTTGTGGCGCAGCCGCCGCCCCGCACGTCGGTTGACGGGTGACCATCGCTCCAACCTGCGCACATGACAGGTCACTTGACTTGATATGACACACGCTGTTGAATCTGATTCATCGACAAGTCGGCCTGGAGGGCGGAACACGCGATGGGGGACGACAGCACGGTCGGCATCATTCTGGCCGGTGGGCGGGGCGAACGGGCGAAGCCCATCACCCTCCAGTCCGCCGACTACATCCGCAGCAAGGCACTCATCCCGTTCGCCGGCAGGCCGCTCATCGAGTGGATCGTCGAGGCCTGCCGCGACCAGGGCATACGCCGTTTCTACGTAGTGGCGCAGGGGGTGGAGAACCGCAGCCAGATCAAGCTGGTGCTCGGGCACGGCGAGCGCTACGGAGTGGAGATCGACTACTCCCGGGCCCGCTTCGACCCGTACAACGTGGGCTCCGGCGCGGCCACCCTGCACAATCTGGAGCAGTGGAACCTCACGGGCACCGCGCTCGTCCTCCCCGTCGACTCGCTCTTCGAGTTCTCGCTGGACAAGCTGCTCGCCGCCCAGCGCGACTCCGACGCGGTGGTCACCGTGGCCGCCGTCTCCCGCACCCCCGAGGAGATCGCCGGCAAGTACGGCGTCATGCGCACCACCGCCGAGCGCCTGGTGTGCGGCTTCCTGGAGAAGCCCCGACTCCCCGTCATCGAGCGGGAGTTCCCCGAGATCACCCAGCCGCAGGGACCGCGCACCCTGGCCACCAACGCCGGGATGTACCTCATCGACTGCGCCCGGCTCCGGCTCGCCGCGCGCACCCCCGAACTCATCCGGCTCGCCCAGCAGCGCCTGGACTGGGGCAACGACCTGCTGCCGCGCCTGGTCGGCCTCGGCCACCGGGTGGCCGTCGAACCCATCGCGCGCCTGGGCGACCTCGGCAACATCCGCGACTACCTGGGCACCATCGGCGACGCGCTCGGCGGCCTCTACCCGCAGCTGGACCGCGCCCTGGGCACCCCGGCCAGCACCGAGCCCCGGTACTGGATCCACGAGTCCAGCCTGCGCTCCAAGGACCACATCACCGGCACCACGCTCGCCCAGAAGATCGCCGAGGGCAGTGTCGTCATCGGCCCCGGCGTGCGCATCGGCCGGCACGTCGAGATCGGCGCGGGCGTGCGGCTGCGCGGCACGGACGTCGGCGACGGCGTCGACCTGCACGAGGGCGCCCAGGTCGAGGGCAGCGTGCTCGGGGACTCCGCCGTCATCGGCGCGTACGCGCACATCAGCGACTCCTACGTCGGCCCGATGGTGCAGGTGCGCTCCGACGCCCGCACCCCGGTACGCCTCGAAGCCCTCTCCGCCGTGGGCGACGGCGCCCAACTCTGGTCGGGCACCCGCCTGTCGGGCGTCAGCGTCTATCCGCGGCTGCGCGTGCCGGCCGTCTCGGGAGTGCCCAGCGGCACCCAGCTCACCAGCTCGGACGACATCTTGCGGTGGGTGTGAACCACACCCACCGCTCCCCCTCAGGAGAGCCCACGTGAACACTGCCATCGCCGTGATCGGCGGCACCGGCCGGGTCGGCCGGATCGTCACCCGCAAGCTCCTCGACCGCGGGGAGAGCGTCCGGGTCATCGGCCGCAGCAAACAGCGCGCCCAGCGCCATCTGCCGCCCCGGGCCCAGTTCTTCCTCGGTGACGTCCGCGACCCCGCGTCCCTGACCGTCCCGCTGCGCGACTGCTCGGCCGTCGTCTACACCGTGGAGCCCGGCACCGACACCACCGGACCCGACAGCCCGCGGAGCACCCTGCACTCCGGGGTGCTCAACACCCTGGACGCGCTGCTGCGCCAGGACGGTTTCGGACGCGCCCAGTTCGTGCTGGTCAGCCAGCGGCACGTGACCCGCCCCGAGCATCCGATGAACGCCTACGGGCGGATGCTCGACTGGCGGCTGGCCGGGGAGAACGCGGTCCGCGCCTCCGGCCTCGACTACACGATCGTGCGTCCCGGCTGGCTGACCGACCGCTCCGAGCTGGCCGACGACGGCCGCGTGCACCTGGAGCAGGGCGACCGCAGGGACGGCTACGTCGCCCTCCAGGACGTCGCCGAGGCCTGCGTCCAGGCCCTGTACTGCCCGTCCGCCAAGGGACTCACCTTCGAGATGCGGGGCGGCGCGGGCAGCGCCCCCGGCGACTGGGAGGAACTGTTCGCCGGGCTCAGCGTGGACGAGAGCGCCCCGCTGCGCGCCCTGGCCTGAGCCCGCTCACCGACCCGGCCCCCGTACGCCCCACCTGTCACGAAAACGGAGACCACCATGACCGAGGCGCCGCAGATCTCCGCGGGACGTCCCCAGCCTCTGGGTTCCACCGTCGTCGACGGCGGAGTGAACTTCTCCGTCTTCTCGGAACACGCCACCCGTGTCGACCTGCTGCTCTTCGACAAGTGCGACGACCCGCAGCCCTCACGGACCATCCACCTGCACCCGGACAAGCACCGCAGCTTCCACTTCTGGCACTGCCATGTCGCCGGGATCGGCGCCGGACAGGTCTACGCGTACCGGATGGACGGGCCGCGCGACACCAAGCGCACCGGCGCCCGCTTCGACCACCGCAAGGTGCTGCTCGACCCGTACGCCCGCGCCAACATCAACTCCCGCTGGAACCGCACCCTCGCGATCGGCCTCCAGGACAACGTCGAGACGTGCATGCGCAGCCTGGTCGTCGATCTGGACGACTACGACTGGGAGGGCGACCAGCCGCTGCGCACGCCGATGGAGGACACGGTCATCTACGAGATGCACGTGCGCGGTCTGACGGCGTCGCCCACGTCACGGGCGGCCGCCCCGGGGACGTTCTCCGCGGTCGTCGAGAAGATCCCGCACCTCAAGCGCCTCGGGGTGACGGCCGTGGAGCTGCTGCCCGTCTTCGACTTCGACGAGACGCACGTCCTGCGCACCGGGCCGGACGGCACCCCGCTGCACAACTACTGGGGCTACGACCCGTACGGCTTCTTCGCTCCGCACACCGGCTACTGCACCTCGCCCCATCTGAACACCCACATAGCGGAGTTCAGGGACATGGTGAAGGCGCTGCACCTGGCCGGCATCGAGGTGATCCTCGACGTCGTCTTCAACCACACCAGCGAGGGCAACGAGTTCGGCCCGACCATCAGCTTCCGCGGCCAGGCCAACGAGGCGTACTACCACCTGTGGCCGCAGGACCGCACCCACTACATGGACTTCACCGGGTGCGGCAACGCGGTCAACGCCAACCACCCCTTCGTCGCCAAGTTCATCATCGAGTCCCTGGAGTACTGGGTCACCGAGCACCACATCGACGGCTTCCGCTTCGACCTCGCCTCCGAGCTGTCGCGCGGCGACCAGGGCTACGAGATGGCGGTGCCGCCGGTGCTGTGGGCGATCGAGCTGTCCAAGGTGCTCGCCGAGACGAAGATCATCGCCGAGCCGTGGGACGGCGGCGGCCTCTACCAGGTGGGCCGCTTCCCCGGGAAGCGCTGGGCCCAGTGGAACGGCCCGTTCCGTGACGACGTACGGCGCTTCGTGCGCGGCGACGCCGGGGTCGTCGGCGACCTCGCCAAGCGGCTCGGCGGCTCCGAGGACCTGTTCGGACCGCAGAAGGAACTGCCCACCAACAGCATCAACTTCATCACCTGTCACGACGGCTTCACCCTCAACGACCTGGTGAGCTACGACCACAAGCACAACTACGCCAACGGCGAGGCAGACACCGACGGCGCGGGCGAGAACTACAGCTGGAACTGCGGGGCCGAGGGCCCCAGCGACGACCCCGAGGTGGAGCGCCTGCGGGTGCGGCAGATCAAGAACCTGCTGTCCGTGCTGATGCTCAGCAGGGGCGTGCCGATGCTGCTCGCGGGCGACGAGTTCCGCAACAGCCAGAGCGGCAACAACAACGCGTACTGCCAGGACAACCCGACGTCCTGGCTCGACTGGGACCAGGCCGAGAAGGAGGAGGAGACCTTCGAGTTCGTGCGGCGGCTGATCGGGCTGCGCCGCCGCTACCGCACCTTCCGCGCGCCCCACTTCTACACCGGGCGGCTCAACTCCCGCCAGCTGCCGGACATCACCTGGCACGGCACCCGGCTGGAGCAGCCCGGCTGGGAGGACACCAACGCCCGCGTCCTGGCCTGCACGCTCGGCGGGTTCGACGGCGATCCCGACCTGCATCTCATCCTGAACATGTACCACTTGGGCCTTGACTTCGAACTGCCGCGGATTCGCGGCCACCGCTGGCACCGCGTCCTGGACACCGCCCAGGCCGGCCCGCGCGACCTGCTTCCGGCCGGCCATGAGGAGCCCCACGACGACCACACCTTCCATGCCCACGGCCGCAGCGTCGTGCTGCTCGCGGCCCTGTCTGACGCGAAGGACTATCCCCGATGAGTGGATCCGCAGCACGTCGCCGCACGTTCTCCGACACGCTCGCCGGTTACGTCACCTACTTCAGCCCCACCGGCCGCCGGTTCGGTCTGCGCACCTCGGACGACCGTGAGTTCACCGTCCATCTGCCCCGCAACGTCGCCTCGCGCATCGTGCGCAACCTCGGCGACCCCTACCGCGACACCACCGAAGCCACCCTGGACATGCTCGCCGAGGGCCGCTACGTCTTCGCGTACGGCATCTGCTACGAGTGGGAGCACGGCGAGCGGTTCGAGGCCAAGGAGATCACCTTCCCCGAGGAGCACCGCGGCGCCTATGTCTTCGAGCACCCGGCGTGGTGGGTGCAGCAGGCCGCGGCCATCGCCGACTTCTATCTGCGCGGCCACTTCCCCGACGGTGTCTGCGACTGGCGCAGGTTCCGCACCAACCTCACCCTGCACGGCACGCATCTGCCCGACTTCGACGGCGCGGACGTGCGCCAGGAGACCGACACCATCTCCCGGCTGGTCTACGGCCTGTCGACCGCCTACCTGCTGACCGGCGAGGACCGGTTCCTGGACGCGGCCGAGTCGGGCACGGAGTATCTGCGCGAGCACATGCGGGTCGCCGACGCCCGCGACGGGTTCGCCTACTGGTACCACGGCATCGACGTCACCCCGGGCGGCCAGCGCAAGGTCTACGCCTCGGAGTTCGGCGACGACGTCGACGCCATCCCGATGTACGAGCAGATCTACGCGCTCGCCGGTCCGACCCAGACGTACCGGATCACCGGCGACCCGCGGATCCTGGAGGACATCGACCGCACGGTCGCCCTGTTCGAGCAGTTCTTCCGGGACCGGGAGCAGGGCGGGTTCTTCTCGCACCTGGACCCGATCACGCTGGACCCGCACGCCGACGCGCTCGGTCCCAACCGCTCGCGCAAGAACTGGAACTCGATCGGCGACCACGCCCCGGCCTACCTGATCAACGCGTATCTGGCCACCGGGCGCGCGGACTTCGCGCGGCTGCTGGAGGAGACCGCCGACACCATCGTGGAGCGCTTCCCCGACGAGCCGAACAGCCCGTTCGTGCAGGAGCGGTTCCACGCCGACTGGTCGCCCGACCGCACCTGGGGCTGGCAGCAGGACCGGGCCGTCGTCGGCCACAACCTCAAGATCGCCTGGAACCTGACCCGGATCAAGGCCCTGTTCGACAAGGACGGTTACGGGGCGCTCGCCGAGCGCATCGGCCAGATCATGCCCGCGGTCGGCAGCGACCAGTTGCGCGGCGGCTGGTACGACGTGGTCGAGCGCAAGGCCGACCCGGACAGCGGGATGCACCGCATGGTGTGGCACGACCGCAAGGCGTGGTGGCAGCAGGAGCAGGCGATCCTCGCCTATCTGATCCTGGCCGGCACCACCAGCGACCCGGAGCATCTGCGCCTGGCCCGTGAGGCCGCCTCGTTCCACAACGCCTTCTTCCTCGACAACGACGACGGCGGCGTGTACTTCAACGTGCAGGCCAACGGCATCCCGTACCTGCTCGGCACCGAGCGCCTCAAGGGCAGCCACTCCATGGCCGGTTACCACTCGCTGGAGCTGTGCTACCTGGCCGCGACCTACACCGGTCTGCTCATCACCGACGACACGCTCACCCTGCACTTCCGGCCGCGCCCGGACGACCTGCCCGAGCGGGTCCTGCGGGTGGCGCCCGATCTGCTGCCCGCCGGTTCGGTGGAGCTGACCGGGGTGTGGGTGGACGGCGTCCCGCACCACAACTTCGACGCCAAGGAGCTGACCGTCCGGCTGCCCGAGGGCGCCGAACCGGTGCGGGTGCGCGTCGAGCTGGAGGCCGCGCAGATGCGGCTGCGGATGCGCACCGAGTTCGACGGCGACACCGCGCACGTGCGCTGCTCCGGCGTGATCGACACCGCGGAGCTGGAGAAGTTCCGCCGCATCCTGGCCGAGGTGATGGCCGCCGAGCCGCAGCGCGTGGAGTTCCATCTGTGCGAGGTCACCGCAATGAGCCGGCCCGCCATCAACGAACTCCTCTTCCAGCGCACCAAGGCCGGGCTCGACGCCGACTTCGTCATCGTCGGCTGCGCCCTGCCCGACGTCGCGGACGCCCTGCTCGCCACCGACGCCTTCCTCCTGGAGGGCGGGGACGCGTGCGCCCATGACTGAATCCCCGACCATCCGACCTGTTCCGCACCACCCCGGGAGCACTGTGTCCTCTCCGACTCCCCTCGATGCGCCCGCCGCGCTGTCCTTCCAGGCGTACTGCGGCGATCTCTTCCGTGAACTGGCCCGCTCCGACCAGCGGCGCTGGGGCGAGGTCTATCTGCGCGGCCTGCTGTCCGTGCCGGGCCGCAAGACCCCCACCCGGATCTCCGAGCACGTGCTCGGGCGGCCCGCCGTGCAGCAGCTCCAGCAGTTCGTGCACCAGAGCCCGTGGGAGTGCGCCCCGGTGCGGCGCCAGACGGCGCTGCGCCTGGCCAACGCGTTCGCCGTGGACGCCTGGTCGGTGGACGAGGTCGTCTTCGTCAAGAACGGCGACCGCTCGGTGGGCGTGGCCCGGCAGTACGCCCCGTCCCAGGAGCGCACCGTCAACTGCCAGCTCGCCTGCGCCGTCTCGCTGGTCGGCGCCGGCGGCGGGCTGCCGGTGAACTGGCGGCTGCTGCTCCCGCCCCGCTGGGACCGGGACGAGCAGTTACGCCGGGCCGCGCACCTGCCCGCGCACGAGCAGTCCAGGCCGCGCTGGCGCTATGTGCTGGAGGCCGTCGACGAGATGACCGAGGAGTGGCTGCTGGACCCGCGGCCGGTGCTCGCCGACTGGCGCCACGAGTCCGAGACCGATCCGCTGCTGAGCGGTCTGGAGGCGCGGGGCCTCGGCTATCTCGTCCAGGTCTCCCCGCGTACCGCCGTCACCATGCCGCGCCCGCACTCGGCGCTGCCCGCGGTGCGCGGCACGGTCGCCGACCTGGCCGCGCACGTGGCCCGGCGCACCGAGCGCACCCCGGTGAGCTGGCAGGACCGCACGAGCGAGCGCCGGTACCGCACGCAGTTCCTGTCCACGCCCGCGCTGCTGTGCGGGCGGCCGGCCACCGGCCGGACCGCGCCCGCGCACCGGCCGGGACCGCGCCATCTGGTCACGGACTGGCCGTTCGGGCGGCCCGAGCCGCGCGCGTACTGGCTGACGAACCTGCCGGCCCGGCGGCTGGCGGAGGCGCTGCCGCTGGCGCAGCTGCGCTCCCTGGCCGGTACGGGCCTGCGGCGGCTGCACGAGGACTTCGGGCTCGGTGACTTCGAGGGCCGTTCGTTCCGCGGCTGGCACCACCATGTGACGCTGGCGTCGGCCGCGCTCGGCTACGCGTCGCTGCGGGCGGCGGCGCCGCGGCCCGCGCGGGTGCTCAGCGGCTCCGCGGTCTGAGCCGAGCGGCCCCGAGCGGTCCGAGCGGTCCGGGCGGTCCGAGCGGTCCGCGAGTGCTGCTCCGCGCGGCACACAGCCCCTGTCCGGTGGCGGTCCGACCGCCACCGGACAGGCGTGCGCGGAGCTACGGCGTCGCTCGCGGCGCCGGGGACACCGCCGCCGTCCCGGTGCGGGCGGCCGTCGTCGCCCCGGCCCCGGAGCGGCTCCTGGCCCAGCCGACCTTGGTCCAGTCGATGTCGCCGAGTCCGGGGATCCCGTAGTTGGCCAGGCCCGCGCGGACCGCCATCAGCTGCGGGCGCTGGTACAGCTCGATGTCATGGCCCAGGCGCCAGATCTCGGCGTCCGCCCGGTTGTACAGCTCGGTGGCGCGCCGTGTGTCGAGGGTGCCGGCGGCCTGGCGCAGCAGTGTGTCGACGGTGGCGTCACCGACCCTGCCGTAGTTGAGCAACGAGGCGCCGTCGTGCGGCTGTTCGTAGATCGACAGGACGCCGCTCGGGTAGGTGAGGCCGACGAAGCGGAACATGGCCAGGTCGAAGTTGCCGTGGTTCAGGTACTTCGCGGTGTAGTCGTTCGCGGGCACCTTGACGATGTCGACCTTGATCCCGGCCTGGCCGAGCATCGACTGGACGAGCTGCGAGAGGTCGAGGCCGAGGCGGGTGGTGGCCGTGCTGACGACGAACCGGAGCCGCAGCGTCCTGCCGTTCTTGGTGCGCGGCTCGCCC
Source organism: Streptomyces sp. NPDC003284 (assembly GCF_053589675.1). Taxonomy (NCBI): domain Bacteria; kingdom Bacillati; phylum Actinomycetota; class Actinomycetes; order Kitasatosporales; family Streptomycetaceae; genus Streptomyces; species Streptomyces sp. NPDC003284. The sequence continues at coordinate 791,278 of NZ_JBSFSI010000001.1, read as the reverse complement.
GGCCCGTGCTGCTTCCAGCCGGCCCGGTCCAGGATGCGGCGGGCCTCGGCGAGGTCGTGGGTGCCCCAGGTGGCGGAGTGGTCGGCGTAGCCGGGCTGGTTGACCATGAAGATGTGGTTGCCGAGCAGCGGGACGCCCACCGGCAGTCCCTTGGCGGCGACGTCCGCGAGCGCCTGCCGGTCGACGGCCCGCTGGACGGCGTGCCGGACGTCGATGTCGGTCAGCGGCCCGGCGGCGCCGTTCAGCGCCACATGCACCTCGTCCCAGGAGGACCCGATCCGGATCTCGCTGTCCCCGGCGTCCTTCAGTTGCGCGTAGTCCTCGGCGGTACCGGCGTTGACGGCATCGATCTCGCCGTTGCGGTAGGCCTGGAGGGCGGCGCCGGGCAGCAGGGTGCGCAGCACGATCCTGTCGAGCCGGGGCCGGGTGCCCCACCACGCGGGGTCGCGCACGACGGTGGCGGTCTCGGTGGTGTCGTCGAGCGAGGCGACCTTGAACGGTCCGGCGCTGACCGGGATCCGGTCGATCCAGCCCTGGTTGAACCGGTCGGGGGTGCCGATGGCGGAGGCCGGGTACAGCGGGGTGAACAGCCGCTGCCAGTCGGTGTAGGGGGTGCGGAAGACTACCTTCACCTCGTGCGCGCCGTCGCCGCCCGCGCCCGCGCTCACCGAGGCGATCTGGTCGTAGCCGGTCGGGTCGGCGATGTGGTAGCGGCTGTCGCCGCGGCCGATGGCCCGCCACTGGGCGGCGAAGTCCGCCGCTCCCACGGGCCGGCCGTCGGACCAGCGGGCCTTGGGGTTGAGCCGGTAGAGCACGGTCTGCGGCGAGGTGTCGGTGATCTTCGCCGACAGGAGGTAGTCGGTGTCGCGGTGCGGTACTCCCCTGGCGTCGCGCCGGAAGAGGCCGGGCTCCACGAGCTGGGCGAGCTGTGAGACGCCGTCGGTGGCGCCGTCGACCTGGTGGTAGTTGAGCTGGGTGGGCCAGGCGGAGATGCCGAGGGTGAGCGTTCCGCCGTCACGCAGTCCGGTCACGGGTGCGGCGCCGATGCTCTGGGAGCCGTAGGCCGCCGCCGCGGAGCGCTGTCCGTCGGGTGGGCCGCCGGATCCGCTGCATCCCGCGAGCACGGTCGTCACGAGCAGTCCGAGAACGGCTCCGATGCTGCGTAATCGGCTCACATGTCCCCCCTGGACAAGGCAAAAGATCACCAAAAGATGCGAACTGACCTACGAATAGAGCGCGTTGAATCTACCATCGACGTGTATCGCGCTCATGAACTGTGACCGCCGCCCGCCCCCACCGAGGAGACTCATGGCCGGCCGTGCGCTCTGGCGCATCACCCACAGCGCGGCCCTCCTCCTCGTCTCGGTTCTCGTGTCGTACGTGGTGGCCTCGGCCGCGCTCAGTCCGCGCGCCCACTTCGAGAACCGCACCCCCCGTCCGCCCGCCTCGGCGGTCGACCACCAGCTCGCCGCGCTCGGCCTGGACGACGGCACTCCGGTCCTCCTCCGGTTCGGGCACTGGTCCTGGCGGGCGCTCCACGGCGACCTGGGACGGACCATCGACGGGGAGCCGGTGAACGCGGAGTTCGGGCGGCGCGTCGGTGTCTCGGTGCGGCTGCTGCTGGCCGGGACGGTGGTGGGGACCGGGCTCGGGGTGCTCGCGGGCGTATGGGCCGCGGTCCGCAGGGGCCGCCTGCCCGACCGGGTGCTGACGGTGTTCTCCTTCCTCGTCCTGTCCGTCCCCACGTTCGTGCTGGCACTGCTCCTCAAGGACGGCGCGCTCTCCTTCAACGACAGCGTCGGACACACGGTGATCCGTTACACCGGCGAGGCGACGCCCGGCCGCCGGGGCGCCTGGCCGTCCGGGCTGACCGACCGGGCGTCCCATCTGGTGCTCCCGGCCGCCACGGTGGCGCTCGGCGCCATCGCCTCCTACAGCCGCTACCAGCGGGCGGCGACCCTGGACGTGCTCGCCGCCGACCATCTGCGCACCGCGCAGGCCAAGGGCCTCACGCCCGGCCGGGCGCTGCTGCGCCACGGGCTGCGGGTGTCGCTGGTCCCGATGACGACGTTCTTCTCGTTCGGCTTCCTCGCCCTGTTCACCGGTTCGGTCTTCGCGGAGCAGATCTACTGCTGGCCGGGCGTGGGCAGCTGGTTCCTGGCGGCCGCGCAGGAGGGCGACGTCAACTCGGTCGTCGCGGTCTGCCTGTTCTCGGCCGTGACGGTGCTGCTCGCCGGGCTGCTCGCCGACGCGCTGCTGCTGGTGCTCGACCCGCGGGTGCGCCGGTGAGAATCCTCCCGTCGCGGCACGGGCCGGGCGCGCTGCTGGGCCTCGTACTGATCGCGCTGCTGTGCGCGTACGCGGCCGCCGGGCCGTACGTGTCTCCGTCCTCGCCCACCGACATCGACTACCGGGCGCTCAGCGCGCCGCCGGGCGCCCGGCACTGGTTCGGCACCAACCGGATCGGCCAGGACGTGTTCGCGCAGACCGCGCGCGGGCTCCAGAAGTCGCTGCTGATCGGGCTGTTCGTCGCGCTGGCGGGCACGGCCTTCGCGGCGGTGGCCGGCACCTGCGCCGGGTACTTCGGCGGCTGGACCGACCGGGCCGTCACCTTCCTGGTGGACCTGTTCCTGGTGGTCCCGGGCTTTCTCGTGCTGGTCGTGGTGGCGCCCGCGCTGCGCGGGGCGGGCTGGGTGGCCTACGCGGGGGCGCTGGCCGCGCTCGGCTGGATGCTCACGGCGCGGGCGGTCCGCGCGACGGCGCTCTCGCTGCGCGAGCGGCCCTATGTGACGGCGGCCCGGCACATGGGCGTCCACCCCCTGCGCATCGTCCGCCGCCACATCCTGCCGCACATGACCTCGTTCCTGATCACCCATGGAACGATCGCCACGGCCGGGGCGGTGATCAGCGAGGCGGGCCTGTCGTACTTCGGCTTCGGCGTCCAGCCGCCCGACGTGTCCCTGGGCACGCTGATCGCCGACAGCACGGAGGTCGCGCTCACCTATCCGTGGATGTTCTTCTTCCCCACCGGCATGCTGCTCTGCTTCGTCCTGGCGGTGAACCTCGTCGGCGAGGGGCTGCGCGACGCGCTCGACCCGAGGACCGCCCGCACCGAGGTCCCGGCATGAGTACGGTGCTCGAACTGAGCGGGCTGCACGTGGAGTTCGGGCCGGGCCGCCCCGCCCTGCGCGGTGTCGACCTGACCCTGGAGCGCGGCGAGGTGCTCGGCCTCGTCGGCGAGTCCGGCGCGGGCAAGACCCTCACCGCGCTGGCGGCGCTCGGGCTGCTGCCGCGCGAGGCGGCGGTGCGCGGTTCGGTGCGGCTGCTCGGCACCGAACTGGTCGGCCTCCCGGTGCGCGACCTGGCGCGGCTGCGCGGCCGACGGATCGCCATGGTGTTCCAGGACCCGCTGGCCGCGTTCACCCCGGTGCACCGGATCGGCGACCAGATCGGCGAGGTGCTGCGCATCCACGAACGGCCGCGCCCCACCCGGCGCTCGGCACGGCGGCGGGCCGTGGAACTGCTCACCGGGCTGCGCGTGCCCGAGCCGGAGCGGGTGGCGCGCGCCTATCCGCACGAACTCTCCGGCGGGCTGCGCCAGCGCGCCATGATCGCGATGGCGGTCGCGGGCCGGCCGGACGTCATCGTCGCCGACGAACCGACCAGTTCCCTGGACGTCAGTGTGCAGGCGGAGATCCTGACCGCGCTCCAGGACGCGCGGGCGGCGACCGGTGCGGCGCTGCTGCTGGTCAGCCATGACCTCGGGGTGGTGGCGGGCGCCGCCGACCGGGTGGCGGTGATGTACGCGGGGCGGGTGGTGGAGACGGCCCCGACGCGCGAGCTGTTCGCCGCGCCCCGGATGCCGTACACCGTGGGGCTGCTCGCCGCGGCCCCGCGCCTGGACGCGGCCCACGCGCTGACCCAGATACCGGGGACGCCCCCGCCGCCGGGGGAAGCCGTCGCGGGCTGCGCGTTCGCGCCGCGCTGCCCGGTGGCCGCCCCCGAATGCGCATGCATCGCCCCCGGGCTCGAACCGCTCGTGGAACAACGTGGTTCGGCCACGCATCTGGTGGCCTGTCTGCGCCCGCGTGTCACGGCCTCGCGCGGCGCGGCGGACCTCTATCCCGCCTCGCCCCCGCCCGCGCCCCGGCCCCGCTCCGCCGTCCCGGCCCTGCGGGTCACCGCCCTGCGCGCCGACCACCGCTCCCACCGCGCGGTCCACCACGTCGATCTGGAGGTCCGGCGCAGCGAGACCGTCGCGCTGGTCGGTGAGTCCGGCGCGGGCAAGTCGACGACGCTGGACCGGATCATCGCGCTCACCGCGCCCGAGTCGGGCCGCGTCGAGGTCCTGGGCCAGGACACGGCGGCGCTGACCCGGGCCGCTGCGCGGGGGCTGCGCGGCCGGGTGCAGCTCGTGCTCCAGGACTGCGCGGCGAGCCTGGACCCGCGGATGACCGTCGCGCGGATCGTCGCCGAGCCGATGGAGGCGCTGCGCACCCCGGCACCGCGGGTGGCCGCCCGCACCCGTGAGCTGCTGGCCCAGATGGAGCTGGACCCGGCGACCGCCGGACGCCGTCCGCACCAGCTCTCCGGGGGACAGCTCCAGCGGGTCGCCCTGGCCCGCGCGCTCGCGGTCCGTCCCGAACTGCTGCTGCTGGACGAGCCGGTGTCGGCGCTGGACGTGTCGGTGCAGGCCGGGATCATCGCCCTGCTGCGCCGGGTGACGTCGGCGCCGGGGAGTCCGGCGTGTCTGCTGGTCTCGCACGATCTCGCGGTCGTACGGCAGCTCGCGGACCGGGTGGTGGTGATGTACGGCGGGCGCACGGTGGAGTCCGGGACGGTCGGCGCGGTGTTCGACCGGCCCCGGCACCCCTACACCCGCGCACTGCTGTCGGCCGTGCCCGCGCCCGTGCCGCGCGCGGGCCCCGGCCGGACCGGGGGACCGGAGCCGACGGGGCTGCCGGGGCCGGCGGCGGTGGACGCCGATGTGTCGGCCGGCTGCGCCTTCCGCGGCCGCTGCCCCGTCCACCGGCGGCTGCCGCCGGAGCACCGTCTGCTGTGCGAGCGCGATCTGCCCGCGCCCGCGGAGGACGGCGCGGCCTGCCACTTCCCGTACCCGGACGAGGGGGCGCCCCTCCACGGCCGTACGGCCTCGAAGGGGCGCCCCCCGGCGCAGTGAGCCGTGGTGGGGGCGCTCAGCGCGCCGCCACGGCCTCCGCGTAGACCTCCATGGTGCGTTCGGCGGCCCGGTGCCACGAGAAGTGCTCCACGGCCCGCCGTCGGCCCGCGGCGCCGAACCGCCCGGCGCGCGCCGGGTCGGCGATCAGCTCGCCGATCGCGAGGCCGAGCTGCCCGGCGAACTTCTCCGGGTCGGCCGGTTCGCCGGTGGCGTCGGTCCTGGCCTCGAAGGGGACCAGCGTGCCGGTCTCCCCGTCGGCGACGACCTCGGGGATGCCTCCGACGGCCGACGCCACGACCGCCGTGCCGCAGGCCATCGCCTCCAGGTTCACGATGCCCATCGGCTCGTACACCGAGGGACACACGAACACCCGTGCGTGGGTCATCAGTTGGCGTACGGACGTGGGGTCCAGCATCCCGTCGACGCGGAACACCCCGTCGCGCACGGTGCGCAGTTCCTCGACGAGGACCGCCACCTCGGCGGCGATGCCCGGGGTGTCCGGCTGTCCGCAGCACAGCACGAGCTGCGCCTCGGGCGGCAGGCCGAACGCGGCGCGCAGCAGGTGCGGCAGCCCCTTCTGCCGGGTGACGCGGCCGACGAACAGCACATAGGGCCGCTCGGGGTCGATGCCGTGCCGGTGCAGCGCGTCGGTGCGCGGGTCGGCGCGGTACACGTCCGCGTCGATGCCGTTGTGGATGACCCGCACCCGGTCCGGCGAGACCTGCGGGTAGACCCGCAGGACGTCCTCGCGCATCGCCGCGGAGACGGCGACGACACGGTCGGCGGCGGTGACGGCCGTGCGCTCCATCCAGCTCGACAGCGCGTAGCCGCCCCCCAGTTGCTCGGCCTTCCAGGGCCGCAGCGGTTCCAGGCTGTGCATCGTCATGACATGGGCCGGCCCGTGCAGGGTCCGGGCGAGGTGGCCCGCCATGTTGGCGTACCAGGTGTGACTGTGCACGACTCCCGCACCGGCACAGTCCCGCGCCATGGCCAGGTCCGCGCCGAGGAACCCGAGGGCCGCGTCGGCCGCGGTGAGCCGGGTGTCGGTCGCGTAGGCCGTGACGCCGTTCTCCTGCCGGGGCTCGCCCAGGCAGCGCACTCGTACGTCCGTGAGCTCCCGCAGGCCGCGGGACAGCTCGGCCACGTGGACTCCCGCGCCGCCGTAGACGGCGGGCGGGTATTCGCGGGTGAGCAGGTCCACCCGGAGCGGCACCGGACCATCAGCAGCAGGTGCCCTCAATGGTCGCCTCCTTGCTGATCGGTTCCGACCGTCCGGGTCCGGCCGTCTCGGCGAAGCAGCCGACGGCCGCGACTCCCCCCACGCACAGGACAAGGAGGAGTGACAAAAGACTCTTCCGCATCTCGTAGCCCCCCAATCGTCACGCTCTCAGTCGAGTTGACACCCTGAGTCAAGTCTGAGTCACTTTTATAGTCAAGTAATAAGACGGCAAAGCTCGCTGGCCTTTACCGGCCAACTCCGGACTTGCCTAAGAAGCGGAGGACTTCTCAAAGAGCACTGGGCTTCGCAGAGTCACGCTGGTAACTTTGAGTTGTCACACACGCAGTCATGAACTCCGGAAGGAGTCCCCATGGATCACACCAAGGCGGAACGGGCAGAGGGCCTTGGGGGCCGCATAAGGACCCTTCGGATACGGCGCGGGCTCAAGCAGCAGGATCTGGCCTCGGCGGAAGCCTCCACGAGCTACATCTCGCTGATCGAGTCGGGCAAGCGCGTGCCGTCCTCTCCGGTGCTGGCCACCATCGCGGAGAAGCTCGGCACCTCCCCCGAGTACCTGCTGACCGGTATCGACGACCATCGCGCCGAGGAGTACCGGCTGAAGCTCGCCTTCGCCGAGATGGCGCTGCGCAACGGAGACAACGGTGAGGCCCTCCAGTCCTTCGGTGAACTGCTCTCCAACCGCTCCGCGCTGGACGGCTCCATGATCCGGCGCGCCCTCATCGGCCAGGCCGCCGCGCTGGAGAAGACGGGCCGCCTGGAGGCCGCCATCTCCGTCCTGGACGACCTGCACCGCGACCCCGCCATCGCCGTCGGCTCCGACGAGTGGTGCCGTATCGCGGTCGCCCTGTGCCGGTGCTACCGCGACGCCGGGGACATCGCGCTCAGCATCGACATCGGGGAACGGGCCGTGGCCCAGCTCGACGGGCTCGGCCTGGAGACGACGATGGACCACATCCAGCTCGGCGTCACCCTCATGGGCTCGTACCACACCCGGGGCGACCTGACCCGGGCCCAGCTCCTCGGCGAGCGGCTGCTGCCCGCGGCCGAGACCCAGGGCTCCCACGGGGCCCGGGGCGCCGTCTACTGGAACGCGGGCCTGGTGGCCGGCTCCCAGGGCCGGCTGAGCGAGGCCATCGCGCTGACCGAACGGGCGCTCGCGATGATGGCCGAGGGCGACAACGCGCGCCACGCGGCCATGCTCCGGATGAACTACGGCTCCATGCTGCTCCAGTTGGATCCGCCCCATCCCGAACGCGCCCTGGAGCTGCTGGAGTCGGCGCAGGAGGCGCTGGCCGAGGTCGGCAGCGCCAGCGAGCTGTCCCGCTGCGAACTGAACCTGGCCAACGCCGAGAAGCAGCTCGGCCACTGGGACGCGGCCGCCGCCCACGCCGAGCGCGCGCTCGGGCTGCTCGGCGCCGACTCCCGGGTGCTGTCCGCGCTGGCCCGGACGTACCTCGCCGAGATCCACCTGCTGCGCAACTCCCCCGACGAGGCCGTGCAGCACCTCCACTCGGCCGCCCGCCAGTTGCGGCAGCAGCCCGCCTCGCACGACGCCGCGCAGACCTGGCGCCACATCGGGGACCTGTGGCGCCAGGGCGGTGAGCAGGACGAGGCCCTGAAGGCCTACGACATGGCGCTCACCGCCGCGGGCCTGGCCCGCACCCGCGCCCCGGAGGCCGCGCTCATCGACCGGCGCTGACCACCACGTCCACCACCCGGTCCCGCAGCCGCCCCATCGCCGCGACCGTCCCCGCCTCCACGTTCACCCGGACGACGGGGCCGGTCCCCGGGGCACGCACGTTGAACCACGAGCCGTCGGGCAGTTCACCGGTCACCCCGTCCAGGTGGTCCAGCGCCGTGCCCCGCGCGGCGAAGTGCCGCACCACACGTTGCAGGGCGGCCAGCGGATCGGGCACCCGGACGTCGACGGGCCCCGAGGAGGCGTACCGGTCGTGCCGGGCCGCCAGCTCGGACAGCTCGCAGGCCGTGTCGCCGAGTTCGGCCAGCAGGTGCAGCGCGGCCAGCATGCCCGTGTCGGCGTACCAGAAGTCACGGAAGTAGTAGTGGCCGCAGTGCGCGCCGCCGAACGCCGCGTCCTGCTCGGCCATCAGCGCCTTGATGGCCGCCGGGCCGGTGCGCGAGCGCACCGGGATGCCGCCCGCCTCCTTGATGGCGTCGATGGCGGAGGTGGCGGTGACCAGGTCGTGGACCACGGCGGCGCCCGGCCGGCGGGCCAGTTCCCGCCCGGCCACCAGCGCGATCACCGCGGCGGGCGGCACCACGGCGCCGCGCTCGTCCACGGCGAGCAGCCGGTCGCCGTCCCCGTCGAAGGCAAGACCCACGTCGGCGCCCGACTCCCGTACCGCGTCCCGCAGCGCGCTCACGTCCGCGAGGTCCGGCGCGCCGAAGGGGAAGGTCCCGTCCAGCTCGAAGCGCAGCGGCACCAGTTCGATCGAGGGATGAGCGAGGACCAGGGGCGCCGTCAGCCCCGCCATCCCGTTCCCGGCGTCGACGACGACCTTCAGCGGGCGGATGTCCGAGAGGTCCACGAGCGAGCGCAGATGCGCGGCGTAGTCGTCCACGGCGCGGCCGGGCAGCACCGAGCCGGGGCGGTCGGTCAGCGGCGGGCGCGGCTCGCGCAGCCGGCGGCGCAGCAGTTCCAGGCCGGTGCCCTCGTCGAGGTCGGCGGCCCCGGCCCGGCACAGCCGGATCCCGTTGTACGCGGCGGGGGCGCGGCCCGCCGTGATCATGGCGCCGGGGACGCCCAGGCGGCCCGAGACGTAGTAGAGGCAGTCGGTGGAGCCGAGGCCCGCGTCCAGCACGTCGGCGCCCTGGTCCAGGACGCCCTGGGCGAACGCGTCGGCGAGCACCGGCGAGGACTGCCGCGCGTCGTGCGCGACGGCGACGGTGTCCGCGCCGGTCAGCTCGGTGAAGGCGGCACCGGCCCGGTAGGCGAGCCCGGGGTCGACCTCGGCCCGGAACAGGCCCCTGATGTCGTACGGGGTGACGATCCGGTCGTACAGGTCGTCCTCGGTTCCGGCGGGTTCAGTGGTCATCGAGGTCGTCCTCCTCAAGGTCGTGAGCGGCGCCCTCGGCCGGCTCCAGCCACACCACCGCGAGCGGCGGCAGGGTGAGGGCGGCACTGCGCGTCCGCCCGTGCCAGGGGGTCCGCCCGGCCCGGATCACCCGGTCGTTGCCCACCCCGCTGCCGCCGTACGCCTCGTCGTCGGTGTTCAGGACCTCCCGCCACACCGGGGCGTCCGGCAGCCCGACGCGGTAGCCGGTGCGCACGACGGGCGAGAAGTTGGCGACCACGGCGAGCGGGCGGCCCGCCCTGTCCCGGCGGACGAAGGACAGCACATTGGCCTCGGCGTGCGAGGCGTCGATCCAGGAGAAACCGGCCGGGTCGGAGTCCAGCTCCCACAGGGCGGGCGTGGCGCGGTAGCGGGCGTTGAGGTCGCCGACCAGGGTGCGCACGCCCCGGTGGTCGGCGTGCGAGGGCCAGCCCTCGTCGAGCACCCGCCACTGGGGGCCCGCGTCGTGGTCGAACTCCTCGCCCTGGGCGAACTCCTGTCCCATGAAGAGGAGTTGCTTGCCCGGGTGGGCCCACATGTAGGCGTACAGGGCGCGCAGGGTCGCGCGCCGCCGCCACCAGTCGCCCGGCAGCTTCGAGACCAGGGCGCCCTTGCCGTGCACGACCTCGTCGTGGGACAGCGGCAGCAGATAGTGCTCGCTGTGGGCGTACACCAGGGAGAAGGTGATCTCGTCGTGGTGCCAGGCGCGGTGGACCGGGTCGCGGGCGAGGTAGTCCAGCGTGTCGTGCATCCAGCCCAGGTTCCACTTGAGGTCGAAGCCGAGGCCGCCGAAGCCGTCGTCGCCGGTCTCGTAGGTGGGCCGGGTCACGCCGGGCCAGGCCGTGGACTCCTCGGCGATGGTCAGCGCGCCGGGCGCGGTGCGGCGCACGGTGTCGGTCAGTTCCTGGAGGAAGGCGACCGCGTCCAGATTCTGGTGGCCGCCGTGCTCGTTGGGGCTCCAGGCGCCGTCCGGGCGGGAGTAGTCGAGGTAGAGCATGGAGGCGACGGCGTCCACGCGCAGCGCGTCCACATGGAACTCCATGCACCAGTGGACGGCGCTGGCGACGAGGAAGTTGCGCACCTCGCGGCGCCCGTGGTCGAACTCCAGGGTGCCCCAGTCGGGGTGGTGCGCGCGGCGCGGGTCGGCCGGTTCGTACAGCGGTTCGCCGTCGAAGCGGGCCAGCGCGAAATCGTCCTTCGGGAAGTGCGCGGGCACCCAGTCGAGGATCACCCCGATGCCCGCCGCGTGCAGGGAGTCGATCAGGTACCGGAAGTCGTCGGGTCCGCCCAGCCGGGAGGTGGGCGCGAAGAAGCCGGTGACCTGGTAGCCCCAGGAGCCGCCGAAGGGGTACTCCATGACGGGCATGAACTCGACGTGGGTGAAGCCCAGTTCCGTCACGTACGCGGGCAGTTCCCCGGCGAGCTGCCGGTAGCCGAGGCCGGGCCGCCAGGACGGCAGGTGCACCTCGTACACGGACATCGGGCGGCCGTGGCAGTCCTCGCCGCCGCGGGTCGCCATCCAGGCGGCGTCGCCCCAGGCGTAGGCCGAGGTGTGCACGACGGAGGCGGTGGCGGGCGGTGTCTCGGCGGCGCGGGCCAGCGGGTCCGCCTTCTGGAGCAGGCGCCCGTCGCGGGTGTGGATCTCGTACTTGTAGCGGGTGCCCGCGCCGACGTCCGGCACGAACAGCTCCCACACGCCGCTGGCGCCGAGCGAGCGCATCGGGTGCTCGGCGCCCCAGCCGTTGAAGTCGCCGATGACGCGCACGCCCTGGGCGTTGGGCGCCCACACGGCGAAGGAGGTGCCGGTGACGCCGTCCAGGGTGCGCACATGGGAGCCGAGGACCCGCCACAGCAGTTCGTGGCGGCCCTCGGAGACGAGGTGCAGGTCGATGGCGCCGAGGGTGGGCGGGAAGCGGTAGCCGTCGTGGTGGATCCGCTCGACGCCGTCGTCGTACGTGACCAGGAGGTGGTGGTCGGCCGCCGTGCCGGGGAGGGTTCCGGTGAACAACCCGTCGCGCTCGTGGGTCAGCCGGGTCCGCTCGCCCGAGGGGCGGACGGCCACGACGGCGCGCGCCAGGGGCTTCAGGGCGCGCACGACGGTGTGGCCGTCGGCTGTGGGGTGGGCGCCGAGGAAGCTGTGCGGGTCGTGGTGGGCGCCGACGAGGATGCGGTCCAGGTCGGCGTCCGGGTGGGGGGCGGTCACGGGCAACGTCGCGGTCCTCTCGTGCGGGGTCCCGGCCCGCGCCGGGTCACGCTCCGGCGCGGGCGGGCACGGGTCGGGGGTGGTGCGGTCGAAGTGGCGGCGGGCGTGGGTGCCGCGCGCCCCCGTCGCGCGCGGCCGTCCACTGCGGCGCCCTGCGGCGCTCTTCGGCGCTCTTCGGCGCTCTTCGGCGCTCTTCGGCGCCGTCCGGTCAGGTACGGGCCAGCCGGTGCACCGCCTCCAGGGGGATCGGCAGCCAGTCGGGGCGGTGCCGGGACTCGTAGACGGCCTCGTAGACGGCCTTGTCCGCCTCGAAGGCCCGCAGCGGGAGCGGGTGGCAGTGCGGGTCCGTGCCGCCCGCCTCCGCGTAGCCCGCGACGAACGCGCGCCGGTTGCGCGCGGCCCACGCCCGCGCCCGGCGGACCCGGCGCAGCCGGGCGCCGGGTGCCTCGTCCAGGTCGCGTTCCCGCAGGGTCCGCAGCCCCGCCTGGGCGGCGTAGTCGAAGGAGCGGAGCATCCCGGCCACGTCCCGCAGCACCGGTTGCGGCGCGGCGCGTTCGGCGGCCGGGCGGGCCGGTTCGCCCTCGAAGTCGATCAGGTGCCAGCCGGCCGGGGTGGGCAGTGCCTGGCCCAGGTGCAGATCGCCGTGGACCCGCTGGGCGAGGACCGCGCAGCCGCGCGCGCCCGCCCGCGCGTAGTCCTCGTAGAGCCGGACGAGCCCGCCGCGGTGCCGGGCCAGACCCGGCACCTCCAGGACGGCCGTCTCCAGGCGCCCGGTCATCTCGGCGGCCTGGCGCGCGATGTCCTGCGCGGTGAGCCGCACCCGCGGGAAGGCGTCGGCGAGCGCCGTGTGCACCTCGGCGACGGCCGTGCCCAGGGCGCGGGCGTGCGCGGTGAAGCCGCCGGTGGCCGGGACGGCGGGACAGGTGCCGTCCACGCAGTCGGCGACCTGGCGCACGGCGGCCTGCCAGCCGTCGCCCTCGGCCGGCAGCAGGTCCTCCATCAGCCCGAGGACCAGTGCGCTGCCGCCGCTGAGCAGGGTGCCGTGCAGCCGGGGGGTACGGGCGCAGCGCGCGTCGCTGAGCGCGCGCAGTGTCTCGACCTCCAGGTGCGGGCCGGGTTCGGGCCGCCGGTAGAGCTTGAGCAGCAGCCGGTCCCCGAAGGCGACGGCGGTGTTGCTCTGGTCGGCGGTCAGCGGCCTGGGCACGAGGCCCACCGGCAGCGGCAGCGGCGTGGTCCGCTCCATGCGCAGCCCGTCGCCGCCGCCCTGTGCGAGGTGGCGCAGCAGGACCCCCATGAGCGCTGCGTCCTCGGTGGCCTCGTACAGCGTCCAGCCGCGCCACTCCCCCTCCGGCACCCGGCCGATGGCGGCGTCCGCGAGCCGCCGGGGCAGTTCGGGGCGCAGCCCGAGCAGGACCTGGTACAGCTGTCCGGCGGCGGTGCGCAGGACGGCGTGCACCAGGGCGGGCGCCTGCTCGCGTACGACGTCGGCCACGACCGGCGTGAGCGGACCGGCGGGTCCGGCTCCGGCCGCGTACCAGCGGCGGGTGCGCAGCCAGGGGTCGAGCAGTCCCAGCAGCGGATCGACGGGCCGGCGCTGCCCGACGTCCACCCAGGCGACCGTCATGGCTCCTCCCCGACGGGCACCAGCAGATGGGCCGGGGAACGGCCCGGCACCAGACGGAAGTACGTCTCCGGGCGCCAGGAGTGGACCTCGCCGGTCAGCACGTCGCGCAGCTTCAGCGAGCCGTCGTCGGGCAGGCCGAGGGCGGCCAGGTCGAAGGTGACGGTGCCCTCGGCCGGCAGGTGCGCATCGAGGTTGACGACGGCGAGGACCGTGTCGAGGGAGCCGTCGGGCAGCCGCACCTGCTTGGAGTAGGCGATGACCTGGGGGTGCGGGACGCCGTGGAAGCGGAGGTTGCGCAGCTCCTGGAGGGCGGGGTGGGCGCGGCGCAGCTCGTTGAGGCGGGTCAGCAGCGGGGCGATGGAGCGGCCCTCGGCCTCGGCGGCAGCCCAGTCGCGCGGGCGCAGCTCGTACTTCTCGGAGTTCCGGTAGTCCTCGGTGCCCGGTGCCAGGGCCTCGTTCTCGCACAGTTCGTAGCCCGCGTACACGCCCCAGGTCGGGGCGAGCGTCGCGGCGAGCACGGCGCGGGTCTCGAAGGCGGGCCGGTCGCCCTCCTGGAGGTAGGCGTGCAGGATGTCCGGGGTGTTCACGAAGAGGTTGGGCCGCAGGAAGTCGGCGCTCTCGTGGGCGAGTTCGCTCGCGTACTCGGTCAGCTCCTCCTTCTCGTTCTTCCAGGTGAAGTACGTGTACGACTGCTGGAAGCCGGCCTGGGCGAGGGCGTGCACCATGGCGCGCCGGGTGAACGCCTCGGCGAGGAACACCACATCGGGGTCGCGTCCGTTGATCTCCGCGATCACCCGCTGCCAGAAGCCGACCGGTTTGGTGTGCGGGTTGTCGACGCGGAAGATCCGCACGCCCTGGTCCATCCAGAAGCGCAGCAGCCGTACGCTCTCGGCGACCAGTCCCTCGAAGTCCCGGTCGAAGGCGAGGGGATGGATGTCCTCGTACTTCTTGGGCGGGTTCTCGGCGGTGGCGACGGAGCCGTCGGCGCGCTGGGTGAACCACTCGGGGTGCTCGGTCAGCCAGGGGTGGTCGGGCGAGCACTGGAGGGCGAAGTCCAGGGCGACGTCGAGGCCGAGTTCCCCGGCGCGGGCCACGAAGCGGCGGAAGTCGTCGAGGGTGCCCAGGTCGGGGTGGACGGCGTCGTGGCCGCCCTCGGCCGAGCCGATCGCCCAGGGCGAGCCGACGTCGTGCGCGGCGGCGGTGAGCGCGTTGTCCGGGCCCTTGCGGTGGGTGCGGCCGATGGGGTGGACCGGCGGCAGGTACACCACGTCGAAGCCCATCGCGGCGATCGCGGGCAGCCGCAGCGCCGCCGTCCCGAAGGTGCCGCTGACCGGCGGTGCGCCGTCGGCGGTGCGGGCGCCCTCGGAGCGCGGGAACATCTCGTACCAGGCGCCGACCAGGGCCCGGCGCCCCTCGACGAGCAGGGGCAGCGGCCAGGAGACGGTGACCAGTTCGCGCAGCGGGTGCCGGCGCAGCGCGGCGGCCGCCTCGGGGGCCTCGGCCGCGGCGAGCCGGCAGGCGAGCGGGCTCGCCCCGTCGCGCAGGGCCCGCGCCACCGCGGTCACCGCCTCGCGGCGGGCGGTGTCCGGGATGCCGAAGGCGGCCCGCTCGTACAGCAGCGCGCCCTCGGCGAGCGTCAGTTCGACGTCGACCCCGGCGGGGACCTTCAGGGCGGCGTCGCGGCGCCAGGTGGCGACGGGGTCGGCCCACGCCTCGACGGTGTACGTCCACCGGCCCGGCTCGCCGAGCACGACGGTGGCCTCCCACCGGTCGGCGTCCGCGTCGGCCAGGGTCATCGGCGTCCACGCCCCGGGCCGCCCCTGCGAGTCCCGCAGCACGACGTTGGCGCCGATCTCGCCCGAGCCCTCGCGGAACACGGTGGCGCTGACGGTGAGCGTCTCCCCCGCGACGCCCTTGGCGGCGACGGCGCCGCCGCGCACCTGGGGGCGGACGTCGCGGATCGGGATGCGGTCGGCGACGGGCACCCGGGCGCCCGGGTCCATGACGGCGGTCATCGGGCACCTCCGAGGGCCGCGGTCCGCACACCGCCGCGCGAGCGGGCGGCCCGGTCCCGGTCCCGGTCGGCGATCAGGTCGATGATCGTCCGGGCGAACAGGTGGCAGTGCGCCCCGGTGCGCCCGGTGACCAGGTCGTCGTCGACGACGACGTCCTCGTCCACGTACAGGCCGCCCATGTTGCGCAGGTCGCCCAGCAGGTTGTTGTGGACGACGGCCCGGCGCCCGCGCACCAGGTGGGGCACCGGGGCGGTCAGCCACATGCCGTGGCAGATGATGCCCTTGACGATGGCCGGGTCCTGGAAGGCGCGGCGCAGGAACCGTACGGCGGGCGGGAGTTCGGCCGGGTCCTCGGTGTAGCGCAGCCGGTCGGAGACCATCCCGGAGGGGACGATCACCGCGGAGTACTCCTTGAGCGCGAACTCGTCGACGTCCTCGAAGGACTCGCGCACGACGAACGGCATCCGGTGCTCGTGCCCCTGGAAGGTGATCTCGTCCTGGCCCCACATCCGGGACAGGAAGTGCACCTCGGCGCCTTCCTCGGGGAAGCGGTGCTGGTAGTAGAGGATCTCGGGCTCGTAGAAGTCGCTCTCCAGCAGGATCGCGATCTTGTGTCCGGTCAGTCGCACGGCTCACTCCTGCCTTCCGCGTCCGGTGACCAGGTCGATCAGGAAGGGGCCGGGGGTGGCGAGCGCCTGCTCGACGGCCGCCTTGGCCTGGTCGGGCTTCTCGACCCGGACGCCCGGCACGCCCAGGGAGCGGGCCAGGCCCGTGAAGTCGATGGCCGGCCTGGACAGGTCGAACATCTCCGGCTGCTCGTGCGCGGCGACGCCGACCGTCCGCCAGTACTCCTCGATGTTGAGTTCGAGGAGCTTGTAGCTGCTGTTGTTGCAGATGACGAACTTGGCGCCGATGTTGTGGCGGGCCGCCGTCCACAGTGCCTGCACGGTGTACATGGAGCCGCCGTCGCCGGTGAAGCCGACCACCGTGCGCTCGGGGTGGGCCAGCCGGGCGGCGATGGCGCCGGGGATGGCGACGCCCAGGGAGCCGCCCCGGGTCTGGTGCCAGTGGCCGGGCCGGGTCGGCGGCAGCTGGCGGGTGAGGTCGGGCGAGGCGGTGAGCGCCTCGTCGAACACCACGGCGTCCTCGGGGAGCCGACGGGCCAGTTCCTGGAGGAAGGCCGTGGTGGGCAGGGCGTCCGGGTCGAGTGCGGCGGCCTCGTCGGCCCGGCGGGCGGCGGCGCGGGCGGCGGACTGCTCGGCCGAGCGCCGGGTGAACCACTCCCCCGCGCGGGCGCGGGCGGCCGGGCTCATCCGGCGCTCCAGGGCGCGGGCGAGGCCGTTGAGGGCGCGCCGCGGGTCGGCGGCGATGCCCAGGTCCACCGGGAAGTTCTTGGCGATGGCGCCGGTGTCCAGGTCGATGTGGACGACCGGGGCGCCGTCGGCGAAGACCCCGTCCAGGGCCGGGTACACCTCGGGGAGCGCGTAGGTGCCGGTGATCAGCACCGCGTCGGCGGCCGCGGTGACCTTCCGGCTGCTCTCGCCGAACATGTGGCCCAACTGGCCGCCGTAGGCGGGGTGTTCCACCGACAGGTTGACCTCGGCCCAGTCCGCCCCCCACACCTCGGCGCCCCAGACGCGGGCGAGCCGGCCCAGCTCCTCCTGGGCGCCCGCGAAGTGCACGCCGTCGCCCGCGATCACGAGCGGCCGTTCGGCCCCGGCGAGCAGAGCGGCGGCCCGGTCGAGCACCTCCGCGTCGGGCGTGGCGGCGAAGTCGACGTAGGAGGTGGGCACGGCGGGTTCGCTGGTGTCCCGGTCCATGACGTCGGCGGGCAGCACGACGAGCACCGGCCCGTACGGCGGGGTCGCCGCCACCTTGAAGGCGCGGCGCAGCACCCGCAGCGTCGACTCCGGGTCGACCACCCGGGTCGCCCACTTGGTGACGGGCTCGGCCATGGCGACCAGGTCGACCGCCATCTGGGCCTCCATGGCGTCGTAGCGCAGGCCCGCCTCACCGGCGACGGCGACCAGCGGGGCGTGCCCGCGGGCCGCCTGGTAGAGCATGCCGACCGCGTTGCCGACGCCGACGCCGGTGTGCAGCTGCATCACGGCCGGGGTGCGCGTGGCCCGCGCGTAGCCGTCGGCGAGGCCGACGACACTGGATTCCTGGAGCGCGAGGATGTACTCGATGTCCGGGAAGTTGCGCAATTCGTCGAGGAAACCCTGCTCGACCGTGCCGGGGTTGCCGAACATGTGCCGCACCCCGTCGGCGCGCAGCTGTTCGAGGATCGCGACCCGCGCGGGCCTGCTGACCATGACGTGCACCTTTCTGCGAAGGTTACGCGGCTGCCGTGCGGGCGGGGATCAGGCGGCTTCCTTGAAGCCCCACCGGCGCAGGCCGTCCTCCAGCACCTCGACGAGCTTCTGGCCCGTCAGATAGGAGTCGGGGGTGGAACGGCCCGTGATGAACGGGTAGTCGACGATGACGGAGGTCTCCTTGCCGAAGTTGCCGTGGAAGGCCCCGCCGGGCGCGGTGGCGTCGCGCAGGATGTACTCCAGCGGGTACGGGGGCGGGCCGATGACGAAGTCGGTGCCCATGAAGCCGGTGCCGTCCTTGTAGTCGTACTCGATGCAGTGCCCGGTGACGTGCTTGCCCCGGATGATCGAGACGCGGTCCTCCTGGTCGCGGGCGAAGGCCAGCGGCGCGACGCCGTAGCACTCGGCGGCGATCGGCATGTCCAGGGCGTGGAAGGCGAGGATCAGGTCGTGCACCCGCCAGTTGTTGGCGAGGTCGACGATGGGTCCGGAGCCGCCGACGATGAGCAGGGCGTCGTAGCGGTCGGCGATCTGGTCGCGGATCTGCTCCAGGCGCGTGTTGTACGCCTCCCAGTCGCGCAGGAAGTACGGCTTGGAGCGGTAGGGCCGGTCGGGCAGCCAGGACGACAGGTCCAGCGGGCCGTCCAGGCGCGGGGAGCTGTCGATGGCCCGGACCTTGGCGGCCATCTCGGGGGTGGTGACGGAGCGGCCGAGCGGCGGGTCCACGTAGTCGGGGTCCATGCTCGGCGGCAGCGCGACGGGGCGCTTGCCGGTCGGCGTGGCGAAGGTGACCTGGTAGCCGGCCTTGTCGAAGGTCTCCAGCGGGCCGATCAACTCCTCGCCCCAGTAGCCGTATTCGGACAGGACGACGAGGATGCGCTTGCTCATGGGGTGTCCTCTCGTGCGACGCGGGTCGGATGGGACCGGTCGAACTCATGTCTACGGTCTGCCGCCCGGACCGGCCAGAAGCCGACCCCGCAGGTGGCCCGACATGCCCAAGTGGCTCGCCGTACTAAGGCAATTGGCCCTGCGACGTCGGCAAGAGCACTGCCCGACCTGACGCAATCCGGCCGCCGGGCGCCCCGGCCGGGGCGCGGTCGGCGCGGTCGTGGCGGAATCGACCGGGACAGCCGTCCGGACCGGATCCGGACCCGCCCTTCAGCGAGAGGGACTTGGCATGACGACCGCACAGAGCCCGCTGACCGCGCACGGCCAGGACGTCGCCGTGTTCGTCCAGCACTGGTACGACGTCCTGAGCAGCCACGAACCCGTCGAGGACCTGCTGCCGTACGTGATCGACGACGGTCTGGAGATGGCGTTCCCCGAGCGCACCCTGCGCGGCCACGCCGACTTCCGCGACTGGTACACGGCGGTGGGCGAGAGCTTCGGACCGCAGAGCCACATCGTGGAGAGGCTGCGCACGGACGAGCACGACGGCCTCGTCGACGTCGAGGTGACCGTCGTGTGGACCGCGAAGAACCTCTCCGACGGCGGCGTGTCGGCCCTGCGCATCGACCAGAGCTGGCAGCTGGTGCGCGATCCTGCGGACGGGGCGCTGCGCATCCGCACGTACCGCGTCGGCGACCTGAACCCGGCCTGAGCACCGATGCGGGAGGTTCCCATGTCGTACGACTACGTCGTCGTCGGCGCCGGCAGCGCGGGCTGTGCCGTGGCGAGCCGGCTCAGCGAGGACCCGGACGTGAGCGTGCTGCTCCTGGAGGCCGGCGGGTGGGACGAGCGGCCGGAGATCCACCGCACCGACGCCGCCTCCCTGCTGGCCCTGCTGACCAGCGAGTGGAGCCCCACGATCGACTGGGGGTACGCCACCGAGCCGGAGGCCGCTCTCGACGGCCGCCGCGTTCCGGTGGCCCGCGGCAAGGTGGCCGGCGGATGCAGCTCCGTGAACGCCCTGATGTGGGTGCGCGGCAGCCGCCACGACTACGACGGCTGGGCGGCGGCGGGCAACCCCGGCTGGTCGTACGCGGACGTGCTGCCCGCGTTCCGCCGCGCCGAGGACTACGACCGCGGCGGCGACGCGCTGCGCGGCAAGGGCGGCCCGGTCCGGGTGCGCGACCACACCGATCCCTCGCCGGTCGCCAGGGCCTTCGTGGCGGCCGCGCGGCAGCTCGGCTTCGACGCGCCCGGCGACGACTACAACGGCGAACGGCAGGACGGCTACGGCTTCCTGTACCAGACCACGCGCACCGACGAGGGCACCCGCTCCTCGACGGCCACCGCCTATCTGCGCCCGGTGCTGGACCGCCCCAACCTGACGGTGGCCACCGGGGCGCACGCCACCCGGCTGCTGACCGAGGGCACCCGGGTCACCGGGGTCGCCTATGTGCACGGCGGGCAGCGGCAGCAGGCGTGGGCGGACGAGGAGGTCGTCGTCAGCGCCGGGGCCTTCGAGACGCCGAAGCTGCTCATGCTCTCCGGGATCGGCCCGGCCGCGCATCTGCGGGCGCACGGCGTCACCGTCGTGCAGCATCTGCCCGGTGTCGGCGGCAATCTCCAGGACCATCTGTTCGTCCCGGTGTGCTACCAGTCCCGCGAGGAGCACCCCGAGGGGGCGATGCTCTCCGAGGCGGGCCTGTTCACGCACACCACGGGCGGTGCGGGCGAGCGGGCGCCCGACCTCCAGTTCACGTTCGGGCCGGTGAAGTTCCTCGCCCCGGACGCCCCCGCCGCGCAGCAGGCCGGGCCCGGCTTCACCTTCGCGCCGATCGCGCTGCTGCCCGAGAGCCGCGGCCGGGTCCGGCTGCGCTCCACCGACCCGGCGGCCCCGGCCGTCGTGCAGGCGGGCTACCTCACCGCAGCGGCCGACGTGGACGTCCTGGTCCACGGGGTCGTGCTGGCCCGGGAGCTGGCGCACAGCACGGCCTTCGACCGGCTGCGCGGCCCGGAGCTGGGCCCCGGCGCCGGGGTGCGCGACCCCGCGGAGCTGCGCGCCTACGTCGCCGCCCGCGCCACCACCCTGTGGCACCCGGCCGGCACCTGCCGCATGGGCACAGGACCGGACGCGGTCACCGACCACGAGCTGCGTGTGCACGGCGTCACCGGGCTCCGGATCGCGGACGCCTCCGTGATGCCGACGATCGTCGCGGGCAACACCAACGCGCCCAGCGTGATGATCGGCGAGCGCGCGGCCGAGCTGATCAAGGACTCACACCACCGACGGACCGAGGGGACCCACCATGCCCACGTCTGACAGCACCGCCGTGAACGCGAGCGTCGCCCTGTACCGGCGCTTCCTGGACGCCTTCAACGCGGCGGACTACGACACCGTGGCCGAGGTCATCGGCGCGGACTTCACCGACCACCACCCCGGCTTCGAGATCAAGGGCCTGGACGACTACCTGGCCGCGCTGCGCGCCGCCCACGCCACGTACGGCCTCAAGGGGGAGCTCCAGGAGGCCCTCCCCGTCGACGGCGCGGACGGCCGCGACAAGGTCGTCACCCGGGTGAAGCTGACCGGGACGCACGGTGACACCGTCTTCGGCTTCCCGGCGACCGGGCGCGGCGTGGAGTGGACCACCACGGAGATATGGCGCATCGAGGACGGCCGCTTCGTGGAGCGCTGGGCCCAGGACGACCTGCTCGGACTGCGCGAGCAGGTCTCCACCGACGCGGCGAACCTGGCCACCGTGCAGGCGGTCAGCGACGCGGTCAACGAGCGCCGCTACGACGACCTGGACGAGCTGTTCGGCCCGACCTTCCGGGACAACAACCCGGCCTGGGACGTGGCGAGCCTGGACGAGCTGAAGGTCATCATCAGGGCCGCGCACGACGCCCTCGACTTCACCGTGCACCTGGACGCCCTGTACCCGGCGTCCCCGGACAAGGTGATCATGCACATCACCTTCCGCGGCAAGCACATCGCCCCGTTCTTCGGCCAGGAGCCCGACGGCCGCGAGGTGTCCTGGACCAGCCTGGAGGTCTACCGGCTGGAGGACGCCAAGGTCGTCGAGCGCTGGGTGCAGGCCGACACCGCGGGCCTGATGCGCCAGCTCGACGTCCCGCTGCCGTGACCGCCGCGAACCGCCGACCCCGTGTGCCCTGGAGGCCGTGATGAACACCCGAGAGATCGTCGACACCTACTACCGGCTCGCCAACTCCGGTGACTGGGACCCCTGGTGCGATCTGTTCTCCGTCGACCAGACGATGGACGAGCAGCTCGCCGGCCATGTGGAGGGCCGCGAGACGCTGCGGGACATGATGAAGGGGTTCCCGCAGATGTACGCGTCCTTCTCCAACGTCCCCGTGCACGTCGTCGTCGACGGCGACCAGGCCGCCGTCGTCTCGCACATCTCCGCCCGCACCCCGAAGGGCGAGTCGGTCGAGGCGGACGTGTGCAACTACTTCCGGATCGCCGGCGGGGAGATCGTCTACATGACGAACGTGCACGACACGGTGCCCTTCGCCCCTGTCACCGGTGGGGTGTGAGGCCCATGTCCGCAACCGTGGGCGCCCGCTGGTCGCACGTCGGCCTCAACTGCCGTGACCAGCAGGCCACGGAGGCGTTCTACCGCCGCTGGTTCGGGTTCGAGCGGGCCCGGGTCGTCGAGGCGGACGGGGCCCGGGTCGTCTTCCTCAAGAGCGGCCCGGTCTACCTCGAACTCTTCCCCACCACGTCCGAACCGGCCTTCCCCACCGCCAAGGACGGCCCGGACAACCCCGGCGCCGCCCGCCATCTCGCCTTCCAGGTCGACGACGTGGACGCGTTCATGGCGGCGGCCGACGGGGAGCTGGAGGTGCTCCTCGGGCCGCTGGCCTTCGACGAGTTCATCTCCGGCTGGAAGACGGTCTGGGTGGCCGACCCCGACGGCGTCGTCATCGAGGTGAGCCAGGGCTACACCGACCAGACCCCCGAAGAACTGCGGTCCTACGCGTGAGCGCGTGACGCCGTACGCCCGCACCGGGCACGGCCGGTCGATCCCGACCGGCCGTGCCCACAGCCATGTTCCTACGCACCTGAGGAAACCGAAGACCATGAGCCCTGTCAGCGAACAGACCGTCCTCATCACCGGCGCCACCGACGGACTCGGCCGCGCCCTCGCCCATGAACTCGCCGAGCAGGGCGCCACGCTGATCCTGCACGGCCGCAGTCCCCGCAAGGGCCAGGAGCTGCTGGAGGAGCTGCGGGCGAAGACCGGCGCCGACCGGTTCAGCTTCGAGCTGGCCGACTTCTCCTCGCTGGCCGAGACCCGCGCGCTCGCCGACCGGATCCTGGCCGGGCACGACCGGCTCGACGTCCTCGTCAACAACGCGGGCATCGGGGTCGAGCTGGCCCGCCAGGAGAGCCGGGACGGCCACGAACTCACCTTCCAGGTGGACTATCTGGCGGGCTACATCCTCAGCTGCCGGCTGGCCCCGCTGCTGGTGCGCTCCGCCCCCGCCCGCATCGTCAACGTCACCTCCGCGGGCCAGGCCCCGCTCGATTTCGACGACGTGATGCTGGAGCGCGGCTGGGACGGCGGGCAGGCTTACTGCCAGGCCAAGCTCGCCCAGATCAGCCTCACCAAGGACCTGGCCGAGCAGCTCGCCGGCACCGGGGTCACCGTCAACGCCCTGCACCCGGCCTCGTACATGCCGACGAAGATCGTGGTGAATCTGTTCACCCCGCAGAGCACCCTGGAGGAGGGCACCCGCAACACCGCCCGCCTGGTGACCGACCCGGCGCTCGCCGAGGTCACCGGCGAGTACTTCAACCGGGCCGCCGTGGCACGGGCCGGCGCCCAGGCCTACGACCCGGCGGCCCGCGCCCGGCTGCGGGAGCTGAGCGAGTCGCTGACCGGCGTCGTCTTCCCTGCGCTCGGCTGACCGGCGCACACGCCGCGGCCCCGCGCCTCCCTCCGGAGCCGCGGGGCCGCGGTGCGTCAGTGCGCGGCGGTGACGGACAGCGCGTGGTGGAACACGTCGCGCGGGTCCCACTTCTTCTTCACGGCCCGCAGCCGCGGCAGGTTGCCCTTCCAGTACAGGGTCTGCCAGGGCACCCCGGAGGTGTTCCACGCCGGGTCGGCCAGATCGGGGTCGGGGTAGTTGATGTACGACCCGTCGGCGTCGCCGTCCGGCAGCGGCACGCCCCCGGTGGCGGCGTAGAAGTCGCGGTAGAGGGCGCGCAGCCAGGCGACGTGCCGGTCGTCCTCGGCGGGGTCGGTCCAGTAGGTGAGGAAGTTGGCCTTGAGCATCGAGTCGCGCTGGGCGAGGGCGGTGGCGTCGGGCGCGACCTCGGTGACCTGGGCGCCGTAGGAGAAGAGGATCGCTCCGCCGTGCCCGGTGTAGGACGGGTCGCTCAGGTTGCGGTACAGGACGGCGAGCTGCGCGTCGGACCAGCCCCGGCGCAGATAGGCGCCCTTGAACTTGCCGCGGTTGTAGAGCCCGGTGTCGTAGTGGTCCTTCAGGGACTCCTTGAGCCAGGGCGTGCTGTGCGCGGTGGTGGTGTGCGGCGCGCTCACCCCGGCGGCGACGGTGTCGATGTAACTGTCCAGCAGGTGCCGGGAGTCCGGCAGCGAGCCGTCGATCTGCGCGGTGAGGGAGACGGCGCCCTGGACGTAGTTGTAGAGCAGCAGGGCGCTGTTGAGGGTGTCGTAGTCGGTGCCGGGCTCGTTGTGGGCGGCGTGCCAGGCGTTGTGGTTGTGCACCAGGCGTGTGAAGTCCGCCTCGGTCAGGTCCGTCCACTTCCAGCTGGTGGAGGTCTTCAGCAGGCTGTGCGGCGGCTTGGGCAGCAGGCCCGCCGGGTCGGTGCCGGTGGCGTCCGGGGAGCGGAACCAGAAGGTGGTCACGATCCCGAACTGGCCGCCGCCACCGCCGGTGTGCGCCCACCACAGCTCGCGGTGGGGGTCGTCGGGCTCGCGGGTGGCGACCACGCAGCGGGCGGTACCGGCCGCGTCGACGTAGACCACCTCGACGGCGTAGAGGTGGTCGACGACCGCTCCGTACTTGCGGTTGAGCGGGCCGTAGCCGCCGCCGGTGACATGGCCGCCGACCCCGACGGTGGGGCAGTCGCCGGCCGGTATGGTCACGCCCCACTCCAGGTAGAGGGTGCGGTAGACCTGCCCGAGGGTGGCGCCGCCCTGTACGGAGAAGGCCCGGCGGGAGGCGTCGTAGCCGATGGCGTTCATCTCGGACAGGTCGATCAGGACGCGTACGCCCGGGTCGTCGACGAGGCCGTCGAGGCAGTGGCCGCCGCTGCGCACCGCGATCCGGGCACCGGCCGTGACCGCGTCCTGGACGGCGTCGACGACCTGGCGGGTGGAGTGCGTGAGCCGTATCGCGTCGGGCTGCGCGGCGAACCGGGCGTTGTAGCCGCGCTGGGTGAGGTCCAGGTAGCGCGGGTCCGACGGGGTCACGGTCACCGTGCCGACGGCGGCTGCGCCTGCGGCGGCGGCCTCGGCGGGGGCCTGGGGCGCCGCCTGCGCGGCCGGGGCACCGAGCACGGCGGCGCCGCCGACACCGGTGGCGGTGCCGAGGAAGCCGCGGCGGGTCAGTCGAGCCATTTCCACTCCTTGAGGGACGAACTGGTCGGGTGGTACGGGCCGGTGGGGCAAAAAGTGCTGCCGCCCCTGGAGCGGACTCCGGGAACGGCAGCGGGGTGGGGGGCGGGTCAGCCGGTGGCGCGTGCGGCGTTCTCCGCTGCGACCGCCGGGCGGACGGGGCCCGCCGTAGGGGCCGGTGCCGACGTCTGCCGCTTCACCATCAGGGCCGAGGCCACGGCGGCGACCATGCCGATCAGCGGCACCACGGCGAGCACACCGATCGCGGTGGACAGGCTCATCGCGCCGACCATGCCGCCGACCGCGGCGGAGCCGAGCGAACCGCCGGTGATGAAGACGAGCTGGAACACACCGGCGGCCACGCCGTGCACGGAGCTGTCCACCAGGTGCGGCACCGCGGC
This sequence comes from Streptomyces sp. NPDC003284, assembly GCF_053589675.1. Taxonomy (NCBI): domain Bacteria; kingdom Bacillati; phylum Actinomycetota; class Actinomycetes; order Kitasatosporales; family Streptomycetaceae; genus Streptomyces; species Streptomyces sp. NPDC003284. The sequence goes on along the minus strand of NZ_JBSFSI010000001.1, from coordinate 765,734 downwards.
CATCAGCGCGACCTGGCCCGCGCTGAACCCGGAGACGCAGGCGGCCACCGCGATGACCAGGGCGACCGGCTGGCGCCCGGCGAGCGCGGCGAGCAGCAGCCCGGCCGCGCTGAGCACGGTGAGAGCGGTGACCAGGCGCAGCGGACCCACCTTGTGGGCGAGTCCGCCGGCCGTCCGCGACAGGATGGCGCTGACCACGCCGGTCGGCAGCAGGATCAGTCCGATCTGGGTGACGCTCAGATCGTGGTCCATGAGGATCAGCCGGGGCGCGGCGAACTGGATGATGAGGTAGCCGGCGAAGAGGGTGAAGCCGGCCACCGCGGCGAGCACGAAGCGGCTGTTGCTCACCACCAGGCGCGGCAGGAAGCCCTCGGGCACCCGGCGCACGTGCCAGACGGTGGCCGCGGCCAGGGCGACGGCGAGCACCGCCAGCACCAGGACGAGGCTCTCCTTCAGATGGGTGGTGCGGGCCTGGAGGAGCACCGCGAGGGCCGCGGCGAGGGCGAGGCAGAGCACCGCGCCACGTGCGTCCAGGCGTTCGGCGCGGGGCTGGGTGGGCGGCGCGATGCGCAGCACCCGGACCGCGGCGAGCGCGGAGAGTCCGGGCAGGGCGAGCGCGGCCTGCCAGCCGATCAGGTCGGTCAGGGCGCCGCCGAGCAGTGCGCCGCCGCCGGAGACGACGCCGACGACGGCGCCCATCGTGCCGATGGTGCGCCCGCGTTCGCGGGGCTCGGTGAACAGGCGGTTGGCGACGCCGAAGGAGAGCACGGCGGCGACACCGCCGCCGATGCCCTGGAGCATGCGGCCCGCGATGACGGCCGGGAACCAGGGGACGGCGACGACGAGGACGGTACCGGCCAGCAGCAGCACCATGCCGGTGACGATGGGCATGCGCAGACCGCGGATGTCGGCGAGGCGGCCGGCGAGGGCGGAGGCGACGGAGAGGGTCAGCGTGTAGCCCGCCAGCACCCAGGCCGTCGCCCCGGAGGCCACCGAGAGGCTGTCGCCGAGCGCGGGCAGTGCGATGGGCGTCGCGGACATTCCGAGCGCGCTGGGCGCCAGGAACGCGCCCAGCACGAGCCCGGCGGAGAGGGCGCCGGGGCGGGTTTGTTCGGACATTTCTACCTCAATCGACATTGACGTACACGGTCTTGTACTGCAAGTACTCCTCGATGCCCTCGGGGCCCAGCTCACGGCCGTAGCCGGAGGACTTGTAGCCGCCGAAGGACGTGGAGTTCTCGAACGCCGCCCAGGTGTTGACCCAGACGATCCCCGCCTGCAACCGGGCGGCCACGGTGTGGGCGCGCCGCACGTCACTGGTGTGCAGTCCCGCGGCGAGGCCGTACGGCGTGCCGTTGGCGATCTCGACGGCCTCCTCGTCGGTGTCGAACGGCAGCACCGTGACGACCGGGCCGAAGATCTCCTCCTGCGCGATACGCATCTGCGGGTTCGCGCCGGTGAACAGCGTGGGCTGGTGGAAGTAGCCGGGGCCGTCGTGGCCGCGCTCGCCGCCGTAGGCGACGGTGGCGCCCTCCGCGCGGCCGATGCCGACGTACTCGACGACCTTGTCCAGCTGCTGCCGGTGCGCCAGCGGGCCGAGCACCGTGTTCTCGTCCAGCGGGTCGCCCACCGGGACGGCGCCCAGGACGCCGGTCAGCGCCTCCACCACCTGGTCGTGCACGGAGCGGTGCACCAGCAGCCGCGAGCCGCTCATGCAGAACTGGCCGGTGTTGAAGAACCCGGCCTGGAACGCGGCCTGCACGGCGGCCTCGATGTCCGCGTCGCCGAAGACGATGTTGGCGCCCTTGCCGCCGAGTTCGACGGTGACCTTCTTCAGCGTCCCGGCCGCCGCCGCGATCAGGCGCTTGCCGGTGGCCGTGGAGCCGGTGAAGGAGATCTTGTCGATGCCGGGGTGCTCGACGAGCGCGGCGCCGACCGTGGCGCCGCCGCCGGTGACCACGTTGTGCACGCCCTCGGGCAGTCCGGCCTCGGCCATGACCCGGGCGAGCACCAGGGCGGTCAGCGGGGTCTGCTCGGCGGGCTTGTGGACGATGGTGTTGCCCGCGGCGAGCGCCGGGGCGATCTTGTTGACCGCGAGGTTCAGCGGGAAGTTGAAGGGCGTGATGGCGCCGACCACGCCGACCGGCTCGCGCCGGGTGTACTGGAGCGAGCGGGCACCGGCCGGTCGGGCGGCGCCCTCCAACTGCTCGACCATACCGGCGTAGTAGCGGAAGATCTCGGCGGCGGCCCGTACGTCGAAGCCGCGGGTGAAGGTGATCGGCTTGCCGACGTCGAGGGTCTCCAGCCGGGCCAGCTCCTCCCCCGCGCCCTCGATGCCGTCGGCTATCCGCAGCAGCAGCCGGCCGCGTTCCTTGGCCGGCATCCCGGGCCAGGGGCCCAGGTCGAAGGCGCGCCGTGCCGCCTGCACGGCGCGGTCGAGGTCACTCGTCCCGGCCCAGGCCACCTCGCATATCGGCTGCTCCGTCGCCGGGTTGATGTCCTGGACGGTCTCTCCGGAGTCTGCGGGCTGGAACTTGCCGTCGATGAACAAGGAACCGTCGTCGACGGTCTGGGGCGTTGGGATCGTCATCGGACCACTCCTTCGGAGACGGATACCGGGGCTGCCGCACGCACCAGGCCCCGCGGCTGGGCACCTCAGAACGCTAGGGGCGGCCTCGCGGTGGCCGCCGGGCCGCGGTGGGGGGTCGGCACATTGCGTCAAGTCGCCGGAAACACCTGGCCATTTGACCGGGTCAGGGCTCTTGCGGCCGCCCCCGCGCTCAGCGCTTGACGAAGATCAGCGGGACGTGCCGGCCGCCGGTGAGGAGGTAGTGCTCCAGGCCGTTGACGGCGACGAGCACGAAGGCGACGGCGCCGAGCGTGACCAGGCCCGGCACCCGGGGCGCGGCGGCGACGACACCGAGCAGGGCGAGGCCGCCGCCGAAGCGGGTCACGGAGGCGGCCCCGAACATCCGGCGGCGGGTGTAGCAGAAGGTGAGCGTGAACAGGGCGGCCCCGGCCGGCAGCAGTCCGGCGGCGAGCCGGTGCGGGGTGGCGTCCGGCTCGGCGACGATCCGCTCGGCGCCCACGGCCACCAGCAACAGGCCGCAGACCAGGGCGAGATGGCCGTAGCTGAGCACGTCCCGTACGACGACGGAGGGCCGGGGGTGGGCGCGCAGGGCGTGGGCCACGGCGGAGGCGGCGAGGTGGAAGTAGAGCCACCACAGGCCGCATCCGGTGAGGAAGGCCAGGGCGACGGCGGTGAGTTCCGTCGCGCCGAGGTGGCCCCCGCCGGCCCAGGCGCCGACGGAGACGACGTTCTCGCCGAGCGCGATGATGATGAACATGCCGAATCGTTCCGGCAGATGGTTGACGCCGAAGGCGAGCTGCCGCAGATGGCCGCTGAGCACGAGCGGCGCGAGGATCTCGGCGACCACGGCGATCGCCCACCCGGCGGTGCGCATCCCGTCCGGCAGCGCCGTCACCCCGAACAGCCCCAGCGCGAAGGCGAGTCCGGCCCGGTAGGGGTGGATGGTGTAGACGGCGCACTCCCGCCGGATGGCCTCCCCGATGAGCAGCCGCAGGGCGAGATAGCTGCCCGCGTACAGCAGCGCCTCCGGCCGGCTCTCCAGCGCGTGCTGCGCCGACATGCTCATCCCGTACGTGGCGAGCCCGGCCAGCAGCAGGAACACCCGCTGCGTGTTCGTCTCGTGCACGGCGTTCATCGCCATCACGACGTCCACCCACGCCCACCACAGCGGCACCAGGACCAGCAGGCAGCCGCCCAGCCGAGGCCAGCCCGGGTGCAGCGCCAGCACGTGCGCCACCTGGCCCACCCCGAAGGCGAGCACCAGGTCGTAGAAGAGTTCCGTCCATGTGGCCCGGTCACGCACGTCCGCACGCGTCCGGGCAGTGACCTCGGCCACCGCTGCACCTGCTTCCTCTCGGCCTACGCACCTACGAACCAGGACCTGCGACAGGAATCACGGATTGCAGCACTGACTGTGTACAGCGGCTCCGGGCGTAGCGCGGACGGGGTCCGGGCGGGCGGGGCATTGCGGGAAGTCGGCGGGCGGGCTTCCGCAACTCCGAGAAGTGGTGGAATTTTCAACCAATGACAGCGGTTGGACCGCCCGAAGGAGGTCACAAGTGGAGACCACGTACTACGACCACGGGACGGCGGCCGAGCGCTGGGAGCGGGCGGGCCGGTTCTTCGACGCGCGCGACTACGCCGGAGCGGCGCGGGTACTGGGCGCGCTGGTGGAGGAGGTGCCGGAGCAGACGGGTCCGCGGCTGCTGCTGGCGCGGGCCTACTACCACTCGGCCCAGCTCGGCCGGGCCGAGGCGCAGCTGCGGATCCTGGTGGAGCGGGACCCGGTGGAGCAGTACGCCCGGCTGCTGCTGGGCCGCACCCTCCAGCGCCAGGGACGGCACGAGGAGGCCGCCGGCCAGCTGCGGATCGCCTCGGCCCTGGCGGGCGAGTTCGCGGACGCGTGAGGCGCGGGCCGCGCCGCTGTGGCGGGCGGCCCGCTACAGCGGCGTGGCCGTCTGGAGGACCAGGAAGAGGGTGACGGCGGAGTTCGCCGAGGACATGGCGGACACCGCCGCACCGGCGGCGGCGCCCCAGGCCGCCGCACCGGCCGCCGTGAAGAGCGAGGGCCAGTCGCGGACCGGGGGCGCGGGCGCCAGCAGGGCGGCCACCCGGCGGGGCACCGGTCCGGTGGCGGCGAGCGCCGCGAGGGTGGGCGCGGGTGCGGCGGCCGACCGGCCCGACAGCAGCGCCGCCCGGCCGATGGCCCGTGCCACCGTGCGCCGGTCGCCGACCGCGCGGGCCGCCTCCTCGTCGGCCCACCGCTCGGCGGTGTAGGCGACGGCGGAGCGCAGCGGGCGCAGGAACGGATTGGCGCGCGCCGCCAGGTGCACGGCGAGCAGATGGCGGTGGTGCCGGGCGGCCAGATGGGCGCGTTCATGGGCGAACAGCGCGCGCCGCTCGGCCGGGGCCAGACCGGCCAGCAGGGCGGTGGTCACGACGATCCGCCCGGGGGTGCCGGGCAGCGCGTACGCGTAGGGCGACGCGTCGTCCGGGAGCACCGCGACCGTGCCGCCGCGCACCCCGGCCAGGGCCCGCCGGGCGCGCCGGGTCACCCGCCGGTGGCGCCACAGGGTGCGGGCGCAGGCCGCCGCCACCGCCGCCAGGGCGGGGATGGCGGCACGGCCCACGATCCCGTCGTGCGGTACGGCGGCTCTGACCTCGGGGTCGGACCAGCCGTCCGGCAGCGGGTTGCCGGGCAGCTGGGCGGTGCCGACGACCATGAGCAGCAGCAGGCACAGCGTGCTGCACACCGCCATGACGACGGCCACCGCCGTCAGCAGCCGGGTGGCGGTGCGCGGGTGCAGATGCAGCTCGGCCAGGCGGGCGACCGGCCAGGCGGTCAGCGGCAGCACCAGCGGCAGGAGGACGAAGACTCCCATGTGCGGTCAGTGCTCCGTGCGGTCCTCGTCCGTGTCCCGGTCCCCGGGCGCGCAGCTCTCGTCCACCGACTCCAGCAGGGCGCGCAGCACCTGCTCGTCGCCGGGCGGCAGCGCGGTGACGAAGCTGGCGAGGACCGCCTCGCGGTCGCGCTCGCCGTCCAGCAGCCGGCGCATCCTCAGGGCGGCGAGCCGGGCCACGTCGGCGGTCGGCGTCCACACGAAGGAGCGGCCCCGGCGCTCGCGGGCGACCACGTCCTTGGCGAGCAGCCGGGTCAGAATGGTGACGACGGTGGTGTAGGCGAGGTCGCCGCCGAGCCGTTCCTGCACCCAGGCGGCGGTCACCGCGCCGTCGGCCTCGCGGAGCGCGGCGAGCACCTGGCCCTCCAGCTCCCCCTGTCTGCGCCGGATCCGCCGGTCCTGCTCGGCCATGTCGGTCTCCCTCCGGCGTCGGCGTGCCGGACCACGCTACTTCACTCCGTGGCATGCTGACGGAATGGCTCCAGACAGCGCGCGTACGCCCCTTGCCGCACAGGTCGAAGAACTCCTCGCCGTGGACGGCCCGTTGCCCATCGTCACAGCCGGTGATCCGGTGCTGCGCGGTGCCGCCGAGCCGTTCGACGGCCAGTTGGAGCCCGCGTTGCTCGACCGGTTCGTCCAGGCGCTGCGCGTCACCATGCACGCGGCGCCGGGGGTGGGGCTGGCCGCGCCGCAGGTGGGCGTGGCCCTGCGGATCGCCGTCGTCGAGGACCCGGCGCCGGTGCCGGAGGAGGTGCGGCTGGCGCGCGGCCGGGTGCCGCTGCCGTTCAGGGTCCTGGTCAACCCCGGCTACGAGCCGGTCGGTCCGGACCGGGCCGCGTTCTTCGAGGGCTGTCTGAGCGTGCCGGGGTGGCAGGCGGTGGTGGCCCGGCACGCCCGGGTGCGGCTGCGCGCCGAGGACGAGCGGGGGCGCCCGGTGGACGAGGTGCTGACCGGCTGGCCGGCCCGCATCGCGCAGCACGAGACCGACCATCTCGACGGCACCCTCTACCTCGACCGCGCCGAGATCCGCTCGCTGTCCTCGAACGAGGTGGTGGCGGCCCGCTGGTCCCAGCCGACACCCGAGCGGGCGGCGGACGCGCTGGGCTTCCCGCTGGGGTGACGGGGGCGCCTCGGGCGCACACGCGGTGACGGCGGCCCGACGGGTTCGCGGGGGTGCGGGGCTGCGGGGCTGCGGGCTCACGGCACCGGACTCCCTGCACCCGCGGGACCGCCGGGCGGCACTGCTCGCACCGCCGGGCGGGACTCCTCGCACCGCCGGGCGGGACTCCTCGCACCGCCGAGCGGCAGCGCCCGGGTCCCCTCCCGCGCCCGACCACGTCGCTCACGCGCAGGACCGGCCGCCGCCCGGCCCCCACCGGGCCCACCGAACGGCCGGTCCTCCGGCCCGCAGGCCATCGGCTCGCCGGACCTTCCCCCCTTCCGGCGCCTGGGCTCAGCCCCGGTACGCCTCCAGCAGCCGCAGCCACACCTCGCTGATCGTCGGGTACGAGGGGACCGCGTGCCAGAGCAGGTCGACGGGGATCCGGCCGGCGACGGCGACCGTCGCGGAGTGCAGCAGTTCGCCGACGCCGGGGCCGACGAAGGTGACACCGCGCAGGATGTGCTCGTCGAGGTCGACCACCATGCGGGCGCGGCCCCGGTAGCCCTCCCCGTAGAGTCCGGCGCCCGCGACCGAGGCGAGGTCGACGTCGACGGCGCGGACCCGGTGTCCGGCCTGTTCGGCCTCCGCCAGGGAGAGTCCGACGGCGGCGGCCTCGGGGTCGGTGAAGACGACCTGCGGGACGGCGTGGTGGTCGGCGGTGGCGGCATAGGGCCCCCACGGCTGGGGTGCGGCGGGGGCGGTGCCCGCGGCGCGGGCGCCGATGACGTCGCCCGCGATCCGGGCCTGGTACTTGCCCTGGTGGGTGAGGAGGGCGCGGTGGTTGACGTCACCGCACGCGTACAGCCAGTCGGTGCCCTCCACCCGCAGGGTGTCGTCGACGGAGAGCCACGAGCCGGGTTCCAGGCCGACCGTCTCCAGGCCGATGTCGCCGGTGCGCGGGGCGCGTCCGGTGGCGAAGAGGATCTCGTCGGCCTCGATCCGCTCGCCGGTGCCGGTGACGGCCACGACGGTGCCGTTCTCGCGGGTCACCGACTCCACCGAGGTACCGGTGCGCAGCTCGGCGCCGGCCTCGGTGAGCGCCTCGGCGACGAGTTCCCCGGCGAAGGGCTCCATGCGCGGCAGCAGTCCCTTGCCGCGCACCAGCAGGGTGACCCGGGAGCCGAGGGCCTGGTAGACGGTGGCCATCTCGGTGGCGACGACACCGCCGCCGACCACGATCAGCCGCCGGGGCACCTCCTCGGCGCTGGTGGCCTCGCGGCTGGTCCACGGCCCGACGCCGTCGAGACCGGGCAGCTCGGGCAGGCTCGCCCGGGTGCCGGTGCAGACAACCACGGCGTGCCGGGCGGTCAGGGTCCGCCGCTCGCCGTCCGGGCCGGTGACCGTGACGGTACGGGGACCGGCGAGGCGGCCGTGGCCGCGGTACAGGTCCGCCCCGATGCCCTCGACCCAGGCGACCTGGCCGTCGTCGTGCCAGTGCGAGGTGTACTCGTCCCGGCGGGCGAGGACCGCCGCGGTGTCCAGCGGTCCCTGCACGGCCTGGCTCAGTCCGGGCAGGCGGCGGGCGTCGGCGCGGGCGATGACCGGGCGCAGCAGGGCCTTGCTCGGCATGCACGCCCAGTAGGAGCACTCGCCGCCGACCAGCTCGCTCTCCACGATCGCGGTGGACAGGCCCGCCGCGCGGGTGCGGTCGGCGACGTTCTCGCCGACCGGTCCGGCTCCGAGCACCACGACGTCGTACGCGAGGGTTTCCGTTTCCGTCATGGGGTCAGTCTGGTGGGTGGCGTGTCCGGTGGCCACAGGGACCCACGGGCCGGGTGGCGGCGGCGCGCGCCGGTGACCAGGTGGGTTGCCCGGTCGGCCGCTTGGGTACGCGCGCGGAATAGCCCGTAGGGTCGGCCGTGTTGTGCGGACGGCTCAACCCGACATCAGGAAGAGGGATAACGCCATGAGCAGCACCGTGGAGCTGACCAAGGAGAATTTCGACCAGACGGTCACGGAGAACGAGTTCGTTCTCATCGACTTCTGGGCGTCCTGGTGCGGGCCGTGCCGTTCGTTCGCCCCGGTCTACGAGAAGGCGGCGGCGGACAACCCGGACCTGGTGTTCGGCAAGGTGGACACCGAGGCGCAGCCGGAGCTGGCGGCGGCCTTCGGCATCCAGTCGATCCCGACGCTGATGATCGTCCGTGACCAGGTGGCCGTGTTCGCGCAGCCCGGCGCGCTCCCGGAGGCGGCTCTGACCGATGTGATCGGCCAGGCCCGCAAGCTGGACATGGACGAGGTGCGCAAGGCGGTCGCCGAGCAGCAGGCGCAGGCGGAGCAGTCCGGCGAGTAGCGGACACCGAAGGCAGCCGCCGGCCGGTCCGGCCGCCGCCCGGCGCCGCGGGGCCCTGTCTGACGGGACGGGCCCCGCCGCCGTGTCCGGGGCCGGTCAGCTGGATTCGCGGTGCACCACGGTGGCGCCCCGCACCGTGCGCCGCTCCGGTGCGCCGCCGGGGTCGCGTACGGCGCGGTCGACCAGCTCGGCGAGGTCGCGGCCCGCGGGCAGCTCGATGTGCACCGTGCTCAGCCGGGGCCGCAGCAGTCTGCCGAGCATCAGGTCGTCGGCGCCCACCACGGCCGTCTCCTCGGGCACGCGCAGGCCCACGTCCTGGAGGGCGCGCATCAGGAGCATGGCGTACTCGTCGTTGTAGGCGAACACCGCGTCCAGGCCGAGCGCGCGCCAGCGGGCGGCGAGCCGGGCCGCCGACTCCTCGTCGTAGCCGAGGGGAAGCTCGGTGACGGTCCCGTCGGTCCCGCTCAGGGCGCGCCGTACGCCTTCCAGGCGGGGCCGGGAGAACACCCCGAGCCCGCGTTCCTCGGGGACGACCACGCCGATCCGGCGCCGGCCGCGGGCGTACAGATGGGCTCCGGCGCGGTGGCCGACGCTGTGGTGGTCCAGGAGCACGGCGTGCGCCCCCTCGACGGCCTCGGGTCCGATGGTGACGACGGCCCGCGCCCCGGAGCGCCGCAGCACCGCGACCCCCTCGGGACCGATGCCGGTGCCGGGCACCAGGACGGCGACCGGGCGCAGTTCGGCCCAGGCGCGGGCGGCCTCCTCGCCGCGCAGACCGACGCTGCCGTGCTGCACGACGGTGTAGTCGAGGCGGCCCAGCGCCCACTGGAGCTCGTCGATGAACCCGTGGTACAGCGGCCCCATCGGGACGGCGGGCGTGGGCATCAGGACGATACGGCTGTGCCCGGCGCGCAGGCTGCGCGCGGCGGCGTGGGGCACATAGCCCAGTTCCTCGGCGGCGGCGCGGACCCGGCGGCGGGTGGGCTCGCTGATCCGCACGGCGCTGGTGTTGTTCAGGACGTAGGAGACGGTCGCGCGCGAGACACCCGCGAGACGGGCCACATCGGCACTCGTGGGGACGGAGTGCGGCAGTGGGGGTGTCGTCGACGAGGGCGCGGCGGCCTTGGGTATCTGCACCATGACGTACCGCATCTTGGCAGAAGCGCAAGGGAGTTGAGCGCGCGGGGGAAGCATCCCAGCCGGGTGCGCGACGGTCCGGTGGCCGACGGGGGACGCGTCGCGGGCGGCGCGATCGACGCCGAAACGATTCGCCGTACGCGGGTGACGCGTCGTACGCAGGTGATGCGTCGTACGCGGGTGATGCGTCGTACGCGGGTGATGCGTCGTACGCCGGTGATGCGCCGCACGAGCACGGTACACCCCGAACGTGTTCGTCACGAACTTGTTCGGAGCGAACACGTTCGTTACGGTGCAGGCATGACCGCACGCCCCGACACCCCCCGCAGCCGCCGCGACCGCCCCGCCAAGCCCGCCCTGACCCGGGAGGGCATCGTCGCCGCGGCGGTCGCCGTGCTGCGTGCCGAGGGCCTGGCGAAGGTGACCATGCGGCGCCTGGCCCAGGAACTCGACACCGGCCCGGCCTCGCTGTACGTGTACGTGCGCAACACCGCCGAGCTGCACGCGGCCGTCCTGGACGAGCTGCTGGGCACGGTCGGCGCGGCGCCCGCGCCCGAGGAGGGCGACTGGCGCGCGCGGCTGGAGGGGGTGCTCACGGCGTACGTCCGGATGCTGCACGCCCATCCGAGCCTCGCCCGCTCCGCGCTCACCGCCCGGCCCAGCGGCCCGCACTACCTGAATCTCATCGAGACGCTGCTCGCCCTGCTCGACGAGGGCGGTGTCCCGCCCGAGCGGGCGGCGTGGGGCGTGGACCTGCTGCTCCAGCACGCCACGGCGACGGCCGCCGAGCACTCCGCGCGCGGCGCGACGGCCGCAGGGCAGCGGGACGCCGACACCGGTGCCGACCCCCGCCCCGACGCCGACTGGGACGCGCTCACCCGCGCCCTGCACGGCGCCCGCGACACCACCCACCCGCACATCGCCGCGCTCGCGGGCCCGCTGCTGTCCGGCGCGCCCGAGGAGCGCCTGGCCTGGGGCCTCCGGGCCGTCATCAGCGGCATCGCGCACACCCCGGTCCCGGGCGCCGGCTGATCCCTCACGCCTGCGCCCCACCCCATCCGCGCCCTCGCCGCATCCGCACCCTCACGCTCACCCTTCCCCTTCATCCGGAGACACCCATGTCCCACACTCCCGTCCCGCACCACCCCATCGCCGTGATCGGCGCCGGGCTCGGCGGCCTCACGCTCGCCCGCGTCCTGCATGTGCACGGGATCGAGGCGGCCGTCTTCGACCTGGACGCCTCCCCCGCCGCACGCACCCAGGGCGGCATGCTCGACATCCACGAGGACTCGGGGCAGGCGGCGCTGCGCGCGGCCGGGCTGCACGAGCGGTTCAGCGAACTGGTCCTGCCGGGCGGCCAGGCCACACGGGTGCTCGACCGGCACGGGACCGTCCGGATGGACGAGCCCGACGACGGCACCGGCGGCCGGCCCGAGATCGACCGGGGCGACCTGCGCGACCTGCTGCTCGGCTCGCTGCCCGAGGCAGCCGTGCGCTGGGGCGCGAAGGTCACCGGGGCGCGCGGGCTGGGCGGCGGTCGGCACGAGGTGGCGCTCGCCGACGGCACCGTGTTCACCACGGATCTGCTGGTCGGCGCCGACGGCGCCTGGTCGCGGATCCGCCCGCTGGTCTCCGCCGCGCGGCCCGCCTACACGGGCGTGTCGTTCGTCGAGGCGGACCTGCGGGAGGCCGACGCGCGCCATCCGGTGGCCGCCGAGGTGGTGGGCGGCGGGTTCTTCTTCGCGCTCGGCGCGGGCCGGGGCTTCCTCGCGCACCGCGAGACGCACGGCGACCTGCATGTCTACGCGGCCGCCGTGGCGCCGGAGGACTGGCTGGACGGGATCGACTTCACCGACACGGACACCGCCAAGGAGCGGGTGCTCGACCGCTTCGCCGACTGGGACAAGAGCCTGCGGTCCCTGGTCGCGGACGCCGACGGCGCGCTGGTCCCGCGCCGGATCCACGCCCTGCCGGTCGGCCACCGCTGGGACCGGGTGCCCGGGGTGACGCTGCTGGGCGACGCCGCGCACCTGATGTCGCCGTTCGCGGGCGAGGGCGCGAATCTGGCCATGCTCGACGGGGCCGAACTGGCCGGATTTCTCGCCGCGCGGCCGGACGACACCGAGGCGGCGCTGCGGGCGTACGAGGAGCGGCTGTTCCCGCGCAGCGAGTCGGCGGCGGCCGAGTCGGCCCGCGGCGCGGCCCTGCTGTTCGGCGAGGACGCCCCGGACGCACTGCTGGAGATGTTCGCGTCCCACGGCTGAACGGGCCGGGAGACCCGGGAGAGGGCGCCGGTCAGGCAGCCGGGGGCGCCGAGGCGGTCAGCCGGGTGACCAGGTCGTACCAGCCGGTCTGGAGGCGTTCCATCGGCATCTGGCGCTGCCGGGTCAGATGGAAGATGAGCGCCGGTTCGAGAGAGCCCATCAGCGTGTGGGCGAGCAGTTCGGCGTCCGCCTCGGGGACCGCGTGGCGCAGCAGCATCACGACATGGCCGTACCGCACCCGGTGGGCCGGGACCAGATGCCTGCGGTCGGGGCACGCCTCGGCGGCCAGTTGGAGTTCCAGGTCGTCGGCGGCGCGGCGCAGCGCGGCGCAGCCGAAGGCCCGCAGCCGCTCCACCGGCGGCGCGCCCGGTCCGAGGGGCGCGGGACCGCTCAGGAAGGCCGCCTGGAACTTCTTCTCGGAGTGGTCCAGGAGCGCCGTCAGCAGTCCGGTGCGGTCGCCGAAGCGACGGAAGACCGTGCCCTTGCCCACCTGGGCGGCGGCGGCCACCGCCTCCATGGTGACCCCGGCGGCGCCGTGCTCGGCGACCAGCCGGGCCGCCGCGTCCAGCAGCCGGGCGCGGTTGCGCGCCGCGTCGGCCCGCAGGCAGGGCTCGTCCGAACCGGTGCCCAGCTCCAGCAACACCGGTTTGCCGTGGGGCTCTTGAGGCGTGGGGAAGGGCGGCAGAGCGCTGGACATGAAGACAGCGTAAAGCATGGGGAAGAAAACTGGACCGCGGTCCGGTTAACCTGGTAGAAAATTAAACGGACCTCGGTCCGGATCGTAACGGCAGTGTTTCACCCCCTTGGAGTCCCCCATGTCTGTTCGCATCCTCGCGCTCGTCGGCAGCCTGCGCGCCGGCTCGCACAACCGCCAGCTCGCCGAGGCTGCGGCGAAGCTCGCGCCCGAGGGCGCCGAGGTCCAGGTCTTCGAGGGCCTGGGCGACGTCCCGTTCTACAACGAGGACATCGACGCCGAGGGCAGCGTCCCGGCCGCCGCCGCCAAGCTGCGCGAGGCGGCCCAGGCCGCCGACGCCTTCCTGCTCTTCTCGCCCGAGTACAACGGCACCATCCCGGCCGTGCTGAAGAACGCCATCGACTGGCTGTCCCGCCCGTACGGCGCCGGCGCCTTCGGCGGCAAGCCCGTCGCCGTCGTCGGCACCGCGCTCGGCCAGTACGGCGGCGTGTGGGCGCACGACGACACCCGCAAGGCCGTGGGCATCGCCGGCGGCAAGGTGATCGAGGACATCAAGCTGTCCATCCCGGGCTCCGTGACCCGCTTCACCGAGATCCACCCGGCCGACGACACCGAGGTCGCCGCACAGCTGACCGAGGTCGTCGCCCGTCTGCGCGGCCACGCCGACGAGACCGTCGCCGTCTGAGGCTGCTGAACCACCGGCGAGGGGCCGGATCCGTGACATGCCCTGTCACGGATCCGGCCCCTTCGCGTCGCGCCCGTCCTCCCGGCGCCCGGCCGCTTCGCTCCGCCGCCTCGCGCTGCCCGGCCGTCGTGCGGGTATGCGGGTACGCGGGTATCCAGCGGCCGGGTCGTACCCCGCCGCGCACCGCACCGAGCACCGGCTCCGCCGTCCGGAGCCCCGAGGAGACGCCATGAGCAGTGCCGCCACCGGGTCCGTACCGCCGCCGTTCGATCCGGAGCTGGCCGCCGCGCTGGAGGAGGCCGGGGACCTGGCGCGGCCCGGGTTCGCCCCGCGGGACATCGAGAGCGCCCGGCGCGCCGCGGCCCTGGCCCTGGATCCGGCGGGCGGCCCGGACCTGACCCTGGACGGCGCCTTCGGGACCGCGGACCGGACCGTCCCGGGGCCACCGGGGGCGCCCGGGGTCTCCCTGCTCGTCTGCCGCCCCACCGCGAAGGCGGCGCCCGCGGCCCGCGCCGCCCGGCCCGTCCTCTACCACGTGCACGGCGGCGGCCTGGTCGCCGGGAACAACCGGGTCGGTCTGCCGACGGTCCTGGAGTGGGCGCGGGAGCTGGGCGCGGTCGTGGTGTCGGTGGAGTACCGGCTGGCGCCGGAACACCCGCACCCCGCACCGGTCGAGGACGTGTACGCCGGGCTGCGGTGGACGGCGGAGCGGACCGGGGAACTGGGCGGCGACCCGGAGCGGATCGTGCTCGTCGGCGCGAGCGCGGGCGGCGGGCTCGCGGCGGCGCTCGCGCTGCTGCTGCGCGACCGCCGGGGGCCGCGTCCCTGCGGGCAGCTGCTGCTGTCCCCGATGCTCGACGACCGCAACGACACGCCGTCCGCGCACCAGATGACGGGGGTCGGCCTCTGGGACCGCACGGCCAACGAGACCGCCTGGACCGCCCTGCTCGGTGACCGGCGGGGCGGTCCCGGGGTACCGCCGTACGCCGCGCCCGCCCGCGCGACGGACCTGTCCGGGCTGCCCCCGGCCTTCCTGGACGTCGGCTCGGCGGAGACCTTCCGCGACGAGGTCGTGGCCTACGCCTCCGGCATCTGGCGGGCCGGCGGTGTCGCGGAACTCCATGTGTGGCCCGGCGGCTGCCACGGCTTCGACGCCCTCGCCCCGCACGCGGCCCTGTCCGGCGCGGCGCAGGCGGCCCGGCTGGACTGGCTGCGCAGGCTGCTGGCGCCGGACCGGCGGGCCGGATGAGGCTCCCGCGCCGCCCGAGGCGTCCGGGCGCCGCGCCCCTCACGCCGTCAGCAGCGTGATCCCCAGGGCGATCAGGACGGCCACCTTGACGATCTCCAGGGCCACATAGACCAGGTGGTCGTGCGAGCGCGGGCCGTCCACCGGCTCGTCACCGGACAGGACGCGGTCGGATCTGCGGTTCAACCGGGGCCGGACGAGGAGCAGTTGCACCAGGAGGAGCACCGCGACGGCCGCGGTCAGGGCGATCACCGGCGCGGGGGCGCCGCCTGCGGCGACCGCGGCGATCACCACGGCCGCCGCGACGGCCTCCACCAGGTTCAGCGCCCGGAAGACCAGGCGGCCGATGCCCAGGCCGACGGGGATCGTCACTCCGGGGGCGCGGAACTTCAGGGGCGCCTCCAGGAAGGAGATGCCCAGCACCATGCCGAGCCAGACGAAGGTGACCGCGCTCGCCGTGGCGGCCGACGTGGAGTCCATGAAGGTGTCGCCTTTCCGCCCGGGGCACGGGCCGTGGTCGGCTCGCCGCCCGAGCAGGAGCGGACAGCCTCTTCTCGCCAGGATCCCGGTCCGGATCCGGGCCTGTTCGCATCATTCGGCGCACGTCACTCGACGCACATCACTCGACGCACGTCGTCGGCACACGTCATCGGCACACGTCACTCGGCGGCCGCCGCTCCGGCCGGGGCGGCGGCCAGGTGGGCCAGGCAGGATTCCGCGGTGGCGAACGGCTCCAGACCGCTCGCGGTGAGCGGCGCGCCCAGCTCCGCCAACGCGCCCTGCATCAGGCCGAGATGGAGCGGGCACACCAATTCCCCGTACTCCTCGGCCAGTTCGAGGAACGGGCAGTGCCGCAGCCGGATCCGTCGCGGCGGTCCGTCCCCGCCGCCGCCCTCGGACACCGGGTCGAACCCGAGGTCACCGAGCAGCGCGACCAGCCGGTCCGCCGACTCGGCGGCGGTGGGCGACGGACCGGACGGCGTCGGCGTCGGCAGGGGCAGGGGCAGTGATTCCGCCCGGGGAACGGCCTGCGGCTGCGACCGCGATGGCGGCTGCGCGAGGGAGCGGCCCCAGGCGCGGCCCGTGCGCACGGCGGCGTCCCGGGCGCCGGGGCCGCGGGAGGCCAGCTCGGCGAGCAGCACCCGGGCCAGCAGGTGGTACCCGCGGACACCGGCGCGGTCCATGCCCGGCCGGGGGGCGTACACCGTGCGGGGGCGGCCGGGTCCGGGGCGGCGGCCCGCGCGCCGGGGCTCCTCCGTGCGCCGCTCGACGCGCCCTTCGGCCACCAGTGCGTCGAGGTGGAACCGGACCGTGTTGGGGTGCACGCCGGTCCGCTCGGCGGTCTCCGCGACACCCAGCGGACCGGCGGCCGAGCGCAGCACGTCCAGCACGTCACGCCGCCGCGGGTTTCCCTGGGCAGCAGCCACGCCGGTCACCCCTTTCCACCTGCGGTGATTTTTCACGAGTCCGACATGGAATAATCGTAGGCGATGTGCCGCAGACACAAGGAAGAGGGGTGCGCCATGGTGTCGTCCGCCGCGCGGGACGCCGGTCCGGACGGAGCCGGGGAGCCGCAGCCGAGCCTCCTGTGCGACGCCCGGACGCTGGCCGGGGACCCTCCGGTGCCGGCCGGGGTGCTGTGGAAACTGGCGGAGAGCGGCCGCCAGCTCGACGCCAACCTCGTACGGCTCGCACCGGGCGGGCGCGTCGCCCCGCACGCCGAACCGGACCTGGACGTCCTGGTGTACGTGGTCTCCGGCGCGGGGACCCTCGGCGCGGGCCCGCGGGACGAGCCCCTCGCGCTGGCCGAGGGCGCGACGGTCTGGCTGCCGCACGGCTCCACGCGCAGCATCGCCGCGGGACCGGACGGCCTCGCCTACCTCACCGTGCACGGGCGCCGTCCCGGGATGCGGATCCGGTCGCACCGGGACAGCTCCTGAAGGCTCCTGACGATCCGTCAGGGACACCTTCCCGAACTCCTCGGCCTCCCCGCCCCCGAACTCCTCGACCGCCGTCCGCCGCGCGCGCCCGCGAGGTCCGCGGCGCCTTCCGGCGGCCGGTGGGGGACGCGTCCCGCGGCCCCACTAGGGTGCCCGCGTGACTGCTTTCACCCATGAGACCGACGAGACCGGCGGCCCCCGCGACGACGTCCCCGGCCGCCACGGCCCCGCCGCCACCACGGAGGCCGACCCGCGCGAGGTCGGCCGGGTGCGCACCGAGTACGCGCCCGCGCACGACGGCGACCCCGACCCCGGGGAGATCGTCTGGACCTGGGTCCCCTTCGAGGAGAACGACGGGCGGGGCAAGGACCGTCCGGTGCTCGTGGTGGCCCGGGAGGCGGCGGGGACGCTCCTCGCGGTGCAGTTGTCCAGCAAGGCGCACGACGGCGAACGCGAGTGGGTGGCGATCGGGAACGGGCCGTGGGACCGCACCGGGCGCGACTCCTGGGTCGCCGTCGACCGGGTGCTGCGGCTGCACGAGGACGGCATGCGGCGGGAGGCGTGCGCACTGGACCGGGCGCGGTTCGACACGGTGGTGCGGCGGCTGCGCGAGCGGTACGGCTGGAGCTGACCCCGGGGACGGCGTCCCGCGTCCCGCGCGGGGGGGGCGGACCCTCCCGGTCAGGCGAACGTCCGTACGAACGCCGCGCGCACGACGGTTCCCGGTGTCCGGTCCAGGACGCCGAACACCACGTGCTCGAAGGCGTCCGCGAACCGTCCGCCGGGCGCCAGCAGGGCCCGGAAGGCGGCCGCCACCTGCGCGGGGTCGTTGCGGAACACCCCGCACCCCCAGGCGCCGAGCACCAGCCGCCGGTAGCCGTGCGCGGCGGCGGTCTCCAGTACGCGTCCGGCGCGGGCGGCCAGGACCTCCGGCAGCCGGGCCGCGCGCTCGGGCGTGTCCCGCAGGACCACCCCGGCGTTCGGCGCCGCCGCGGTCAGGAAACCGGCGGTGTACGGCTCGTCCAGCAGCCGCCCCCGGTCGTCGCGGAAGACGGGCACGGCCGGTGAGTGGATCACCCGGTCGGAGTAGAACGGATCCCGGTGCATCCGGTGGTGCTCGTAGAACCCCCTGGCCTGAAGCAGACACGTGTGCAGCGCGGAGGCGCGGCACAGGGCCTCCTCCTGGGCCTGCGCGCCGTTGAGGTAGCCGCCGCCGGGATTGCGCGCCGAGGCGAAGTTCAGCACGGCCACGGGGCCGGTGAGGCGCCGGGCGGCGGCCAGGCTGCTCTCGCCCGTGACCTCGACGGTCGTCGCGACGGGTGTCCGGGCGGGCACGGGCACCGGCTCGGGGCCGTACACCCGGGTACCCGCGCGGGCGGCCTCGATGTCCGCCGCCAGCGGGACCGGGAGCCCGTCGGCGCGGCGATAGGAACCGGCCATGACGATCTGCTCGGTCTGCTGCGCGACACCGCGCAGACGCGCGCTCATGGCGTCACCCCCGTGCACGCCATGACCGCGCCCGGCGCGGCGCCCCCCGTTGCCCTCATGCACGCATCGTGGGCGATGCCGGGACCGCGGCGCAACGGAGTTTCCGCCGCCGCGACGCCGGGGGGCGGGCACCCGGCGCACCCGTCCGGCGCCGGGCCGCCGAAGCGCCGCACGGTCGCCGCCGACGGGCCGCGCTCGCGGCGTGACGCCGTGGGAAACATCGCGGAAACGGAGATTCCGGGGCACGATTGTCCCGTTCTGCACCCTTGTGCGAATCGGTCGCAGGGTTTTGGGTGGGACGGTGCGTCTCCGTCCCGGACCATCCGTCCCGGGCCGGTGGCATGGTGGAATCTCAGGAGGATCCCGACATGTCCGATTCGGCAAG
This sequence comes from Streptomyces sp. NPDC003284, assembly GCF_053589675.1. Classification (NCBI taxonomy): domain Bacteria; kingdom Bacillati; phylum Actinomycetota; class Actinomycetes; order Kitasatosporales; family Streptomycetaceae; genus Streptomyces; species Streptomyces sp. NPDC003284. The sequence continues at coordinate 746,950 of NZ_JBSFSI010000001.1, read as the reverse complement.
TGGCTGTACGGAGCCCCGTACAGCCGTCACCGAGGCCGAGGTCGAGGCTCTGGTCACCGGCATCTGCTTCAAGACCGGACCGCCCCGCACCCTCGGCGTCGAAGTGGAATGGCTCGTCCACGAGCTGCGCGCGCCGCGGCTCCCTGTCACACCCGAACGTCTCGAAGCGGCCTACGCCGCCCTGCGGACCGTGCCCCTGGGGTCGGCGCTCACCGTCGAGCCCGGCGGACAGCTGGAACTCAGCTCACCGCCCGCCGCCTCCCTGACGGAGTGCGTCCGCACCGTCTCCGCCGACCTCGACCGCGTCCGCGCCGTACTGGCCGACGACGGCCTGTGCCTGGTCGGGCTCGGCCACGATCCCTGGCACACCCCGCGCAGGTTCCTGCGCGAGCCGCGCTACGACGCCCTGGAGACCTGCCTGGACCGGGGCGGCCCGGCCGGCCGGCACATGATGTGCACCTCCGCCTCCGTGCAGGTGAGCGTGGACGCGGGCCACGAGGAACCGGGTCCGCTCGGCCATGTGCGGCGCTGGTGGCTCGCGCACCATCTGGGCGCCGTCCTGGTGGCCGCCTTCGCCAACTCCCCGCTGGTCGGCCGACGGCCCACCGGCTGGCTCTCCACCCGGCAGCTGCTGTGGACCGAGATCGGTCCGGACCGGGCGGGCGCTCCCCCGCTGGACGGCACCCCCCGCACCACCTGGGCCCGGCACGTCCTGGACGCGCCGGTGATGTGCGTACGGCGCTCCGACGGGCCGTGGCACGTGCCCGAGGGCGTGACCTTCCGGGACTGGATACGCTCCGGCCTGCCGAGACCGCCGACCAGGGAGGATCTCGACTACCACCTGACCACGCTGTTCCCGCCGGTCCGCCCGCGCGGCCATCTGGAGCTGCGCATGATCGACGCGCAGCCCGGCGACGACGGGTGGATCGTGCCGCTCGCGGTGACGGCGGCGCTCTTCGACGACCCGGAGGCCGCGGAGACCGCGTACCGGGCCGTGAAGCCGCTGGCCGAGCGGGCCGGGTCCCGGCCCGCGCCGCACAATCCGCTCTGGACGACGGCGGCCCGCACCGCGCTGGCCGACCCGGAGCTGCACGAGGCGGCCGTCACCTGCTTCGAGGCCGCGCTCGCGGCCCTGCCCCGGCTCGGCGCCACCGCCGATGTCACCGGCGCCGTCGCCGCGTACCTGGACCGCTACGTCCGCGCGGGCCGCTGCCCCGCCGAGGATCTGCTCGACCGACCGGACGCCGGTGGGCACCGCCGCACCCACGGGAAGGACAGCCGCACATGACCGACCCCGCGCTCGACACCGCGACCGGCCCGGCGCCCGGCGCAGAGACCGACGGCGAGGCGCTGCGCGCCCGTGCGCTGGCCTCCCTGCGCACCGCCCGGGACCGCACCACGCTGCTGACCAGCTGTGTGGAGGAGCCCGACCTGACCGCGCAGCACTCGCCGCTGATGTCCCCGCTGGTGTGGGACCTCGCGCACATCGGCAACCAGGAGGAGCTGTGGCTGCTGCGGGCGGTCGGCGGCCGGGAGGCGATGCGCCCCGAGATCGACAGCCTCTACGACGCCTTCGAGCACCCGCGCTCCGAACGCCCCTCGCTGCCGCTGCTCGCGCCCGCCGAGGCGCGCGCCTACGCCTCGGAGGTGCGCTCCCGGGTGCTGGACGTACTGGAGTCCACCGCGCTGCACGGCACCCGGCTGACCGAAGCGGGCTTCGCCTTCGGCATGGTCGCGCAGCATGAACAGCAGCACGACGAGACAATGCTGATCACCCATCAGCTCCGCTCGGGCCCGCGGGCGCTGACCGCTCCGGACCCCGATCCGGTGCCGCTGTTCACCGGCCCCGCCGAAGTCCTCGTCCCCGGCGGCCCGTTCACCATGGGTACCTCCACCGAGCCGTGGGCGCTGGACAACGAACGGCCCGCGCACATACGGGAGGTGGCGCCGTTCTGGATCGACACCACTCCGGTGACCAACGCCGCCTACCGGGCGTTCCTCGACGACGGCGGGTACGAGGACCCGCGCTGGTGGGCGCCGGACGGCTGGAACCACATCCGGCGGCACGGCATCACCGCGCCGCTGTTCTGGCGCCGCGACGCCGGGCAGTGGCTGCGGCGGCACTTCGGCGCCACCGAGGCCGTACCGCCCGACGAGCCGGTGCTGCACGTGTCCTGGTACGAGGCCGACGCCTACGCCCGCTGGGCCGGGCGGCGGCTGCCCACCGAGACCGAGTGGGAGAAGGCCGCCCGGCACGACCCGGCGACCGGCCGCTCGGCCCGCTACCCGTGGGGCGACGCGGATCCGGCGCCCGAACACGCCAACCTGGGCCAGCGGCACCTGCGTCCGGCCCCGGCGGGCAGCTATCCGGCCGGTGCCTCCCCGCTGGGCGTACGGCAGCTCATCGGCGATGTGTGGGAGTGGACGGCGAGCGACTTCCTGCCCTACCCCGGGTTCGCCGCGTTCCCGTACAAGGAGTACTCGGAGGTGTTCTTCGGCCCGGAGTACAAGGTGCTGCGCGGCGGCTCGTTCGCCGTGGACCCGGTGGCCTGCCGGGGCACCTTCCGCAACTGGGACTATCCGGTCAGGCGGCAGATCTTCGCCGGGTTCCGCACCGCCCGCTCCGCTGCTCCCGGAGCGGTCTGATGTGCCGCCATCTGGCCTTCCTCGGGCCCGACGAGCCGCTGGGCCGGCTCCTGACCGAGCCGCCGCACAGCCTGTACCGCCAGGCGTGGGCGCCCCGGCAGCAGCGGTACGGCACGGTCAACGCCGACGGCTTCGGGGTCGGCTGGTACGCCGACGGCGACCCCGTGCCCGCCCGCTACCGCCGGGCCGGACCGATCTGGGCCGACCTGTCCTTCGCCGATCTGGCCCGGGTGGTGCGCTCCGGTGCGCTGCTCGCCGCGGTGCGGGACGCGACCATGGCGGGCGCGGACGCGGAGGCCGCGGCGGCGCCGTTCGCCGCCGAGCGCTGGCTGTTCAGCCACAACGGCGCCGTGACCGGCTGGCCGGGCTCCCTCGCGGGAACCGCCCGCACCCTCCCGGCCGAGGACCTGCTGAGCCTTCAGGCCCGCAGCGACTCCGCGCTGCTGTGGGCGCTGGTGCTGGCCCGGCTGCGGGCCGGTGACACCGCTCCCCAGGCGCTGTCCGACACCGTGCTGGAGGTCGCGGCGGCGGCCCCCGGCTCCCGGCTCAACCTGCTGCTCACCGACGGCCGTACGGTCACGGCGACCGCCTGGGGCGACACCCTGTGGTTCCTCGCCGACCAGGGCCGCCGCGCGGTGGCGGTCGCCTCCGAGCCGTACGACGACGATCCGCGCTGGCACCGGGTGCCCGACCGCACCCTGCTCACCGCGACCCGCCAGGACGTCCTGCTGACCCCGCTGAAGGACCTCAGCCGCAAGGATCCCGCCGGGGATCCGGCGTCCGCACCCGCAGAGGAGCCCCGCACGTGAGCCCGTTCCACCTCACCCGCATCCTGCCCGAGGACGCCATGGCCGCCGCACTGCGCGCCGACGTCCGCCACGGCCTGACCAGCGACCCGAAGGCGCTGCCGCCCAAGTGGTTCTACGACGCGCACGGCAGCGACCTGTTCGAGCAGATCACCCGGCTCCCCGAGTACTACCCGACCCGGGCCGAGCGGGAGATCCTGGCGAGCCGGGCGGCGGAGATCGCCGCCGCGCTGCCCGCCCGCACCCTGATCGAACTGGGCTCCGGCTCCTCGGAGAAGACCCGCCATCTGCTGGACGCCCTGCCCTCTCTGCACAGTTACGTCCCCGTGGACGTGAGCGAGAGCGCGCTGCGCCAGGCCGGGCAGGCGCTCACCGCCGAACGCCCCGGCCTGACCGTGCACGCGCTGCTCGCCGACTTCACCGCCGGACTCACCCTGCCCGGCGCACCGGGACCCAGGCTGCTGGCGTTCCTCGGCGGCACCATCGGCAATCTGCTGCCCGCCGAACGCGCGGCGTTCCTCGCCGGGGTACGCGCCCTGCTCTCCCCCGGCGACGCGCTGCTGCTCGGCACGGACCTGGTCAAGGACGAGCGGGTGCTGGTACGGGCGTACGACGACGACGCCGGGGTGACCGCCGCGTTCAACAAGAACGTCCTGGCCGTCGTCGACCGCGAACTGGGCGCCGACTTCGACCCGGACGCCTTCGACCACGTCGCCCTGTGGAACCCGGACGACGAGTGGATCGAGATGCGGCTGCGCTCGCGCACGGCGCAGACCGTGAAGGTGCCCGCCCTCGACCTCGCCGTCGACTTCGCCGCGGGCGAGGAGCTGCGCACCGAGGTCTCCGCCAAGTTCCGCCGCGAGGGCGTCACCGCGGAACTGGCCGCCGCCGGACTGGACCTGGTCCGGTGGTGGACGGACGACGAGGACCGCTTCGCGCTGTCGCTGAGCATGGCACGCTGAGCACCACGCCCGGCCCGCACGCCCCGTCCCGGCCGGGGAAAAGCCGGGCGACAGGGACCGGGGAGGACCGGGAGGTGCGCGATCCGCGCGAGGCGGTCGACCTGAGCGACAGGAATGCCGGTCCGGGCCGGGAAGCCGGTCCGGGCTGGGCAGCTGTGCCTCCCGGCGGCGGGAGCGGGTCAGGTCACCCGTCCGGGACCGGCCGCCGGACCGTTGGCGGGTGCGGTCCGCCCGCCGGTCCGGGGCCGGTCAGCGGATCGGCGGGCGGGCCGGGGCCCTCGTCAGCCCAGGCTCGGCTTCAGTTGTTCGGTGATGCGCTGTGAGGCGCGGCGTGCCTCGGTCTTCGCATCGGCGCCGTCGAGCACCTTGGTCATGTACCGCTTGATCGGGTTGTCGGTCTCGACGGCGGCCCACTGCGCCGTGTTGGGGGTGGCGCGGCCGTGCGCGGCCCCGGCCGCCATGGCCGCGACACCCGGTTCACCGGCGACCGCGGAGGCGAGCGTCGTCTTGTTGGGGACGTAGTTCATCGTGCGGGCCAGGTCGGTGTCCCACTTGGCGCCGGTGAGGGCGGCGACGACCGCGACGGCGGCGTCGCGGTCGCCGGTGTTGCGCGGCACGATGAGGTCGGAGCCGCCGGTGAACACGGAGCCGGGCCGGTCGGCCGACTTCCCCGGGACCGGGAAGAAGCCCAGCTTGTCCTTGAGCTCGGGGTTCTGCTGCACGATGGCCTGGGCGACACCCGGCACGGCCACGATCTGCGCCACCTTGCCCTTGGCGAACACACCGGCCTGCGGCGGGTGTTCCTCGTCGGCGCCGACCGGGCCGTCGCCGAGCGCCTGGAGCCGCCGGTAGAAGTCCATGCCGCGCAGGGCGGCCCGGCTGTCCAGGGCGCCCTGCCAGAGGTTGGCGTTCTCCTTGGCCAGCTCGCCGCCCTCGTCCCAGATGAAGCCGGAGAGCGTGTACCAGTCCTGACCGGCCAGGTAGATGCCCTGGTTGCCGCCCTTGTCGAGCTTCTCGGTGGCGCTCAGCCACTCCTCGCGGGTGCGCGGCGGGCTGTCGATGCCGGCCTCCTCGAACAGGTCCTTGCGGTAGACGACGACCCGGTTGGCGGCGTACCAGGGGATGCCGTACTGGGCGGAGTTGTCCTGCCCCGGCTCGGCCAGGCCCGGCACCCAGTCCTGCATGCCCCAGTCCCGCATGGACTCCAGTGTCAGGTTGGTCAGCCGGCCGCCCTCGACGTACTGGGCGACCTGGGTGTTGCCGACCTCGATGACGTCGGGTCCGTCCTTCCCGCCGCCGGAGAGGGCCTCCTGGACCTTGGGGCCGATGCCGGTCCATTCCTGGATACGGATGTCGAGGCGGAGGTCCTTGTGGGTGTGCTCGAAGTCCTCCGTGAAGCGGTGCAGGAAGTCCTGCGAGGCGCTGTCCTTCATGAGCCAGACGGTGACGGTCTGCCGTCCGCCCGTACCGCCGGACAGTGGTCCGCAGGCGCTGACCAGCGCGGCGGACACACAGACGAGGGCGAGGAGTCGACGTCTCACGAGCGGGTTCCAGTTCTGTCAGGTGCACAGGGAAGGTCCCGATGTGGGGGTCGAGCAGCGGGCTCGTACGGGGCGTGCTGGGATTTTGGTATGGACCAATACGGAGGTCAAGTGCCCGTCCGGTCACAATCCGCACATCTCGCGCGTGAGCCCCGTATGCGGCACCGTGGAGTGACGGGTGACACATGCCTCACGAGGTGTCACCCACCGCGACGTCCCCGTCGTCCGGCGCCGTCGGCGCCGCCCGCGAGAGGAGCAACCCCGCCATGAGCGACCATGTGTACCGGGTCACCGAGATCGTCGGCAGTTCCCACCAGGGCGTCGACGACGCCGTCCGCAACGCCGTCGCCCGCGCCTCGCAGACCGTGCGCAACCTGGACTGGTTCGAGGTGACGCAGGTCAGGGGCCAGATCGAGAACGGGCGGATCGAGCACTACCAGGTGGGCCTGAAGCTCGGTTTCCGCATCGAGGACGCCGGCTGAGGAGAGCTCCCCCCGGCCGCGTGCGACGGGCCGCCGGGTCTCAGGTGCGCCCCTCCCGCTCCTGCGCGTCCGCCAGGTCGGCCGAGGGGGCCGTCCAGCGGGCGCGCACCACCGGGAACCCCGCCCGTTCGGCGTCCAGGCACACCAGCTCGTCGTCGTCCACGAGCACCCGGATCTCCCGGTCGCGGGCGAGCCGGCGCAGGACCTCCAGCTTGGTGGTGCGGGCGGGCCTGCGGTCGGCGTCGCGCCGCATGTGGACCCGCCCGGCCGGCAGTCCGTGCGCCTCCAGCCAGTCGAGGGTGTCCCGGCGGCACCGCTCGGGCCGCCCGGTGAGGTAGACGACCTCGCACTCCCGTGCGCTGTCGCGGGCCAGCCGCACCCCCTCGGCGAGCGGCGGGTCCTGGGGCGCGGCGGCGAAGAACGCGTCCCAGTCGCGCGGCCCGCGCTCCAGGAAGCGCTGCCGGTGCGCCGTGTCGGCGAGGGTGTTGTCCAGGTCGAACACCGCGAGGGGCCGCTTGCTGCTGTCCGTCACGCGTCCACCCTAGACGGACCGGGCACAGCCGTCCGGATGCGGGGTGCGGCACCGCGTCCGATGCTGGGTACATGCCCGGAGCGCTGCCCGTCACCGTGTACCCGCCCTCCCCCACCGGCGGCCGCCGGGTCCGTGTGAACGGCGAGATCCTCGGTCTCGCCTACGACACCGCGGACGTCGCCGAGTTCCTGCGCCGCGCCGGACTCGACGTCGACCCCGTGGAGGTGACGGTCTCCCCGCTCATCGAGTGGCGCGGGGTCGGACCGGAGTACTGGGGCCCGGAGCCCGGCGGCGGGTCCGGCTGAGCGGGGATCCGGGACGCGGCGCGCGAGCGGGAATCCCGGGCGCGCCGGCGCGTTGAAAGCGATGTGAGTTCTCTGATCGCGTCCACCCGCTTCTCCGTCCTCGACCGCTCCCGTACCCGCGAGGGCCGCCCGGCCGCCGAGGCGCTGCGGGACACCGTCTCCCTGGCCCAGGAGGCGGAACGGCTCGGCTACCACCGGTTCTGGGTGTCGGAGCACCACGGCGTGCCCGGGGTCGCCGGGTCGGCGCCGACCGTGCTGGCCGCCGCCGTGGCCGCCGCGACGCGCACCGTCCGCGTGGGCACGGGCGGGGTGATGCTGCCCAACCACCGCCCGCTGGTCGTGGCCGAGCAGTTCGGGGTGCTGGAGTCGCTGTTCCCCGGGCGCATCGACATGGGCCTGGGCCGCTCGGTGGGCTTCACCGACGGCGTACGCCGCGCCCTGGGCCACGGCAAGGGCGACGCGGAGGACTTCGCGGCGCAGCTCGCCGAGCTGCTCGGCTGGTTCGAGGGCACCTCCGGGACCGGGGCGCACGCCCGGCCCGCCGAGGGGCTGCGGGTGCCGCCGTTCGTGCTGGCCATGGGCGAGGGCGCGGTGATCGCCGCCCGCGCGGGCCTGCCCATGGTCGTCGGGGATCTGCGCGACCGGGAGAAGATGCTGCGCGGTGTCGAGCGCTACCGGTCGGCGTTCCGCCCCTCGGCGTGGGCGGCCGAGCCGTACGTCGTGATCTCGGGCACGGTCGCGGTGGCCGGCACCGAGGCGGAGGCCCGCAGGCTGCTGGTGCCCGAGGCGTGGGCCATGGCCCACGCCCGCACCCGCGGCACCTTCCCGCCGCTGGCACCGGCCGAGCACGTCGAGGCCCTGCCGATGACCGCCAAGGAGCGCGGCCTCTACGAGTCCGGTCTGTCCGGCCAGCTCGCCGGGACCGCCGACCAGGTCGCGGACGCGCTGGAGACGGTGCTGCGGGAGACGGCCGCCCAGGAGGTACTGGTCACCACCAGCTCGTACGACCGGACGGCGCTGGTCGGCTCCTACCGGCGGCTCGCGGAGGTCTTCACCGGCCGCGACGGGGCGGCGGCGCGGCCCGGAGCCCGGTCCGCCACCACCTGACGGCCCGGGTCCGCCACTCCCTGACGGTCCGGGTCCGTCACCCCCTGACGAGCCGCCACCCCCCGATGAGACGCGGCCGCCTGACGGTCCGTCAGATGATCGGCTCCTGCGCGGCGGCCGGACCGGCGGCCAGCAGTGCAGTGATCTCGTCGGCGAGACGCGGGCCCAGCTCGCCCCAGCCGTCCTTGTAGCCGTAGACACCGGCCAGCGTGCGGGCCTCGTAGTCGCCGTTCAGGATCTCGATGTCGCCGGGGGTGATGAGTGCCGGGTGGGCGACGCCGACCGCCGACGAGAGCTTCATCAGCTCCTTGCGCAGCTGGCGCAGGTAGACACCGGCCCGGTTGGCCTTCGAGGCCGGGTCGATGCCGCGGGCCAGCCACGGGTTCTGGGTGGCGATGCCGGTGGGGCACTTGTCGGTGTGGCACTTCTGCGCCTGGATGCAGCCGATCGACAGCATCGCCTCACGGGCCACGTTGACCATGTCGACGCCCAGGGCGAAGGCGACCGCGGCGTTCTCGGGCAGGCCGAGTTTGCCGGACCCGATGAAGGTCAGGTCGTCGGTCAGTCCCTGCTCCGCGAAGGTGCCGTAGACCCGGGAGAAGCCCATGCGGAACGGCAGCGACACCGAGTCGGCGAAGGTCAGCGGCGCCGCGCCGGTGCCGCCCTCGCCGCCGTCGACGGTCACGAAGTCGACACCGCGGTCACCGCGCGCCATCAGCGCGGCCAGTTCCTCCCAGAAGCCCAGTTCGCCCACCGCGCTCTTGACGCCGACCGGCAGTCCGGTCTCGGCGGCGATCAGTTCGACGAAGTCGAGCATCGAGTCGACATCGCCGAAGGCGGTGTGCCGCGACGGGGAGGCGCAGTCCTTGCCGACCGGGATGCCGCGGATCTCGGCGATCTCCGGGGTCACCTTCGCGCCCGGCAGCATCCCGCCGAGACCGGGCTTGGCGCCCTGGGAGAGCTTGATCTCGATGGCCTTGACCGGGGCGCTCGCGACCACCTGCTTGAGCTTGTCGAGGTTGAAGGTGCCGTCCTCGTCGCGGCAGCCGAAGTAGGCGGTGCCGATCTGGAGGACGAGATCGCCGCCCCTGCGGTGGTACGGCGACAGGCCGCCCTCGCCCGTGTTGTGCATCGCGCCCGCGAGCGCCGCCCCTTCGTTCAGCGCCGTGATCGCCGCGCCGGAGAGCGAGCCGAAGCTCATCGCCGAGATGTTCACCACGCTCGCAGGCCGGAACGCCCCGGCGCGCCCGCGCGGGCCGCCCAGCACCTTGGCCGAGGGCAGCGCCGACTGCGGGTCGTGCAGGTCGGGCAGCGGCCCGGCGAACGTGCGCTGCTTCAGGTACGCGTGGCCCTGCATGTGTTCCACGTCGTTGTCGGTGCCGAACCCGAAGTAGTTGTTCTCCTCCTTCGACGACGCGTAGATCCAGGTGCGCTGGTCGCGGCTGAAGGGGCGCTCCTCGTCGTTGGAGGTCACGATGTACTGCCGCAGCTCCGGCCCGATCGTCTCCAGCAGGTACCGGGCGTGGCCGACCACCGGGAAGTTGCGGAGCAGTGCGTGCTTCTTCTGGACGAGGTCACGGGCGGCGACCGCCGCCAGTGCCGTCGCGGTGGCCGCGACGATGGTCCGGGCGCGCATGGACGTTCCTCTCGGTGCTCGACTCCGTCGCCGGGCGACGGGCGTCGTCGTGTCGTGTCGGGCGTCGCACGGCGGGCACGACGAGGTGGGCGTCGGCGTCCGTCGGAGAACGCGAAATGATATTAGAGGTCCGCACGGACGGGCCTGCGGCCAGGGCCGCGGTCCGGACGTTCGCCCTGGTGACGGCGGTGCGCCGACAGGACCGACGCCCGATGGGGCGGCTCTGGGGCGTTTGCGTAGGATCCTGTGGTTTGCCCGCTGTCGTCCCTCTCTGTCTGGAGCCGTGCCATGCCGACCCCTCACGACCAGTACGTCCGTGTCCGCGGGGCCCGCGAGCACAATCTCCGCGGGGTCGACGTCGATGTGCCGCGGGACGCGCTGGCCGTGTTCACGGGGGTGTCGGGCTCGGGGAAGTCGTCGCTGGCGTTCGGGACGGTCTACGCGGAGGCGCAGCGGCGCTACTTCGAGTCGGTGGCGCCGTACGCGCGCCGGCTGATCCACCAGGTGGGGGCGCCGAAGGTCGGGGACATCAGCGGGCTGCCGCCGGCCGTCTCGCTCCAGCAGCGGCGGGCGGCGCCGACCTCGCGGTCCTCGGTGGGCACCCTGACGAATCTGTCCAACTCGCTGCGGATGCTGTTCTCCCGGGCCGGTGACTACCCGCCGGGCGCCGAGCGCCTCGACTCGGACGCCTTCTCGCCGAACACGGCGGCCGGGGCCTGCCCGGAGTGCCACGGCCTCGGGCGGGTGCACCGGACGACCGAGGAACTGCTCGTCCCCGACCCCTCGCTCTCGGTGCGCGAGGGCGCGATCGCCGCGTGGCCGGGTGCCTGGCAGGGCAAGAACCTGCGGGACATCCTCGCCGCGCTCGGCGTCGACGTGGACCTGCCCTGGCGTGAACTGCCCGCCGAGCGGCGCGCGTGGATCCTGTTCACGGACGAGCAGCCGGTGGTGACGGTGCACCCGGTGCGGGAAGCGGACCGCATCCAACGGCCTTATCAGGGCACGTACATGAGCGCCCGCCGGTATGTGATGAAGACGTTCGCCGAGTCGAAGAGCCCGGCGCTGCGCGCGAAGGCCGAACGGTTCCTGGCCTCCGCGCCCTGCCCGCTGTGCGGCGGGGGCAGGCTGCGCCCCGAGGCGCTGGCCGTCACCGTCGCGGGCCGTACCATCGCCGAACTGGCTGCGCTGCCGCTGACCGAGCTGGCCGGCCTGCCCGACGGGGCCACCGAGGCCGCCCGGGTCCTGACCGGCGACCTGCGCGCGCGGATCGCGCCGATCGTCGAACTGGGCCTCGGCTACCTCTCCCTGGACCGGTCCACGCCCACCCTGTCGACGGGCGAACTCCAGCGCCTGCGGCTGGCCACGCAGTTGCGGTCCGGACTGTTCGGGGTGGTGTACGTCCTGGACGAGCCGTCGGCCGGGCTGCACCCGGCGGACACCGAGGCCCTGCTCACGGTGTTGCGGCGGCTCAGGGACGCGGGGAACTCCCTGTTCGTGGTGGAGCACCACATGGACGTGGTGCGCGCGGCGGACTGGGTGGTGGACGTCGGCCCGCTGGCCGGGGAGCACGGGGGCCGGGTGCTGCACAGCGGGCCGGTGGAGGCGCTGGCGCGGGTGCCCGGGTCGGCCACGGCGCGGTTTCTGTTCGGCCGCGCCGCCGCGCCCGAGCGTCCGGCGCGGCGGCCGCGCGGGGAGGTGACGGTCGGCCCGGTCACCCGGCACAACCTGCGCGGGGTGACGGCCCGATTCCCGCTGGGCGTCTTCACCGCGGTCACCGGGGTGTCCGGGTCCGGCAAGTCCACGCTGATCGGCGAGATCACCGAGGAACTGCCGGGCGTGGGGCGGCTGGTGTCGGTGGACCAGCGGCCGATCGGGCGCACCCCGCGCTCCAACCTGGCCACCTACACCGGGCTGTTCGACGTGGTGCGCAAGGTGTTCGCGGACACCGACGCGGCACGCGGACTCGGGTACGGCGTGGGCCGGTTCTCGTTCAACGTGGCCGGGGGCCGGTGCGAGACCTGCCAGGGCGAGGGGTTCGTGAGCGTGGAACTGCTCTTCCTGCCCAGTACGTACGCCCCGTGCCCGGACTGCGGCGGCGCCCGCTACAACCCCGGGACGCTGCGCGTGACGTACCGGGGGCGCAGCATCGCCGAGGTGCTGGACCTGACGGTGGAGAGCGCGGCGGAGTTCTTCGCCGACGTCCCGGCCGCCGCGCGCAGCCTGGACACGCTGCTCGACGTGGGGCTCGGGTATCTGCGCCTGGGCCAGCCCGCCACCGAGCTGTCGGGCGGCGAGGCCCAGCGCATCAAGCTCGCGAGCGAACTCCAGCGCGGCCGCCGGGGCCACACCCTCTACCTCCTGGACGAGCCGACGACGGGGCTGCACCCGGCCGATGTCGAGGTCCTGATGCGGCAGTTGCACGGTCTGGTCGACGCCGGGCACACGGTGGTCGTCGTCGAGCACGACATGTCCGTCGTCGCGGACGCCGACCATGTGGTGGACATGGGCCCCGGCGGCGGGGACGCGGGCGGCCGGATCGTGGCGGCGGGGACCCCGGCGGAGGTGGCGCGGGCGCGGGGCAGCGCCACGGCGCCGTATCTGGCCCGCGCCCTCGAACGTGCCCGGCCCGGCGGCACGGAGGAGGACGGCGCGCGGGACTGAGCGTCCCGGTCAACGGGCCTGCCGGTGCGGTGCGTCGCCCGAGGAGCCCGGCGCGGCGGGGCCGGCGGCGGGACCGTACGGGATCATGGTGTGCATGACACACACGTCCCGTCGCGGCCTGCTCGCCGCGATCGCCGCCTCCGCCGCGGCCGTCCCGCTCGGCACCGCGACCGCCGCCCCGGCACGCGCCACGACCACGACCGGCGGCGCGGGTGCCCCGGCCGCCGGTGCCGCCGCGTCCGCTGCCGCCGTGGATCCGCTGCCCGGACCGGGCGCCGCCCGCTCCGCGGTGACCCTGCCGCCCCTGGACGCCTCCTACTTCAGCCAGGTCGCCCTGACCGCGCCGCTCACCGCCACGGTGCTCTCCGGCACCCCGGCCCGCACCGAGGTCACCTCGGGCGGCGGCCGGGTCGCGCTGCTCACCCACGGCGCCCGGACCGTCCTGGTGGCGGGCCCGCGCAGGACGTTCACGGAGAACAAGCGGCCCTTCACGGACGACTTCGGCCGCACCCTGCCGGACACCACGCTGCCGGCCGCGCAGCGCAAGTACTGGGGGACCTCGCCGGGCGGCGGCAGCTGGTCCACGCTCGGCCCCGCCGCCACGGACTACTCGGTGCGGCCCGGCACCGGCGTGATCGCGCTGACCACCGACTACGCCAGCCGCCACGCCAGCCTGCGCGACGACGAGATCACCGACGTCGACGTGCGCTCCGTGGCCCGCTTCGACAAGGCGCCCACCGGCGCGGCCTGTTCGTACGCGCTGTCCTTCGGCTACCAGGACACCCACAACAACTACCGGGCCCGGCTGTCCTTCCTCACCACGGGCGCGGTGCAACTGCGGGTGGAGAAGGAGGTCGCCGACACGGTCACCCAGCTCGCCTCCCCCGTCGCGCTGGCCACCGCCGCCCCCGTCGGCGCCGACTGGACGATCCGGGTGCGCCGCGAGGGCACACGGATCAGGGCCAAGGCGTGGCGCGACGACACGGCGGAGCCGTCCGCGTGGGCCGTGGACGTCACCGACGGGACGTTCGGCAAGGGCCGGGTGGGGCTGCGCGCCCTCGCCGACAAGGGCTGCACCAACCTCCCGGTCGGGCTGCTGGTGAGCCGCTTCCAGGTGGACGCGGCGAACTGGGCCGCCCCGCCGAGCGTCACCCACGGCGACTGGGTGCGGGTGCTGCCCGAGCCCTTCGACGGCACCTGGACGGCGGAGCTGGAGCGGACCGTGCGCGGCTGGGCCGGATCCACCGCGCCCGACGTGCTCGCCCACGCCGCGATGTTCCTCGCCGGGGCGCCCGCGGTCACCGCCGGGGACGGCCCGGCGCAGGGCAGGCAGGTGCTGGGCGAGGCCGGTTACGGCTATCTCGACCCGCACGGCTACCGCTACGAGGGCGCCGACTTCCACGAGTACATGGGCATCGGCTGGACCTTCCCCGACGGCGCCCACACCGGCCCGTCGAGCAAGCAGGTTGGAAATCTGGACTGCTCGGGCTACACGCGCATGGTCTACGGCCACCACATGGGCGTACCGATGGCCGCGGGCGCGGACACCTCCGGGGAGCGGATACCGCGCACGTCCCGCGACATGGCCGACCACACGCCCGGTGTGCTCGTCGACCGCACCGACGGCACCGCGCCACCGGCGGCGGACCGGCTCCAGCCCGGCGACCTGGTGCTGTTCGACGCCGACTCGGGCGACGACGACCCCGACCGGCAGATCGTGACGGTCGACCACGTGGGCATCCACCTGGGCACGGACGCCACCGGCAGGCGCCGCTTCCTGTCCAGCCGCAAGACGGTGAACGGGCCCACCATGTCCGACCTCGGCGGCGCCTCGCTGCTGGACGGCACGGGCACCTACGCCACGTCGCTGCACACCGTGCGCCGGATCTGACCCCGTGCGGCGCACCGGCCGGGGCTCCGGCGGCCCCGGGCCCCGGCGGTGCTACACGCGCACGGCGGCGGGCGCGGGCAGCGGCCGGGCCGGGCCGCCGCACCCGCCGCCGTGCTGGGCGGCGTCGGCCAGAGCGCGGCGGTCGCGGTGGGTGCCCGGCGGCAGGGCGGGCCGCACGTCGACGCGGGCGCTCAGGCCGCGGGCCGAGGCGACCCGCCACAGCGACGCGAGCAGGCTGTCGTCGCCGACGAAGGCGGCGGCGGTACCGGCCGCTCCCCCGCTCGCCCGGTAGTCGATCCGGACCGGCTGGACCGCCGCCCCGGCGTCCAGGGCGGCCTGGAAGACGGCCCGGTGGAAGCGGCCCTGCTCCCGGCCGCACCAGGTGCTGCCCTCGGGGAAGGCGGCGACGGCGGTGCCCGCGCGCAGCGCGTCCGCGATCCGGCCGACCGTGCCGGGCAGGGCGCGCAGCCGGTCCCGTTCGATGAACAGGGCGCCGCCGCGGGCCGCGAGCCGGCCGGCCAGCGGCCACCGGCGGATCTCCCGTTTGGCGAGCATCCTGGCCGGGCGCACCGCGGCCAGCAGCGGCACGTCGAGCCAGGAGACGTGGTTGGCCACCAGCAGCAGCCCGCCGGTGGGCGCGGCCGCCCCGCTGATCTCGACGCGGACCCCGGCGGCCCGGACGAGCGCCCGGCACCAGCGCCGGATCCAGCGCGCGGGCAGGCGCGGGCCGAGCGGGGACAGCGCGATCCCGGCCAGCAGCAGCGCCGCCAGCGCGGTGAGCCGCAGCACGGCCAGCGGGGCGCGGACCGCCGGGGCGGCCCCGCTCAGGCAGGCGCCCGGGGTGCAGGGCGCGGCCGGCAGCCAGGCGCTCACCGGACGGCCGGGGCGAGGGAGAGGAAGTGCCGCAGATAGCGTGGGTCGACGCGGCGCATGGACAGCAGCACATACAGGTCGGCGACGCCGAAGTCGGGGTCGTGGGCGGGTTCGCCGCACACCCAGGCGCCCAGACGGAGGTAGCCGCGCAGCAGGGCGGGCAGTTCGGCGCGGGCGGGCGCCGGGGCGGCGTTCGCGGGCAGCCAGGGCAGCAGCGGGCGCACCCGGTACTCGGCCGGTGCCAGGTGCTTGGCGCGCACCCGCTCCCAGGTGCGGGCCGCCTGCGCGCCGCCGTCGGCGAGCGGCAGCGAGCAGCAGCCGGCGAGCCACTCCTGGCCGTGGTCGACCATGTAGCGGGCTATGCCCGCCCAGATGAGGCCGATCACGGTGCCGTCGCGGTGGTCGGGGTGGACGCAGGAGCGGCCCACCTCGACGAGCGAGGGGCGGATCGGGTCGAGGGCCGTGAGGTCGAACTCGCCCTCGGAGTAGAGGCGTCCGGCGACGGCGGCCCGCTCGGGCGGCAGCAGCCGGTAGGTGCCGACGACCTGCCCGGTCGCGGTGTCGCGCACCAGGAGGTGGTCGCAGTAGGCGTCGAAGGCGTCGATGTCGTGCCCCGGTTCGGGGGTGGCGAGCAGGGCGCCCATCTCGTTGGCGAAGACGTCGTGCCGCAGCCGCTGCGCGGCGCGCACATCGGTCTCGTCGCGGGCGAGGGAGACGGTGTAGCGGGCGGGTGCCGAGGACTGCGGGGGCCGTGCGAGTGCGGTACCACCGGACATGGCTCTCTCCTGGTCACGGGCGGATCACGGGCCGGTACGGACAGGGAAGCGGGAAGGGCGCTCGCGGACCGGCGGTGCGGTCCGTCGTTCCTGTTCTTCCGGTGCCGGCTGTCCGGTGCGTGACCGGTGCCAGGAGAGGGGGTGTGCGGTTGTTGAATGCCCGGGTGCGAGGCGGGGCCGGGGATGAGCACCACTCCCGGCCCCGTCCGTCCGCCCCCTCGGCGAACGTCTTGTGGGCGGCCTACCGCTTGCCCGCCCTGCGGGTGGCCCGCAGCCACTCCTTGTTCATGCTGGTGATCGAGACCAGGGGGATGCCCTTGGGGCAGGCGGTGGCGCACTCGCCGGTGAGGGTGCAGCCGCCGAAGCCCTCCTCGTCCATCTGCGCGACCATGTCCAGGACCCGGCTCTCGCGTTCGGGGGCGCCCTGCGGCAGCACGTTGAGGTGGTTGACCTTGGCGGAGGTGAACAGCATCGCCGCGCCGTTGGGGCAGGCGGCCACGCAGGCGCCGCAGCCGATGCACTCGGCGTGCTCGAAGGCGAAGTCGGCGTCCGGCTTCGGTACGGGTGTGGCGTGGGCCTCGGGGGCGGCGCCGGTGGGGGCGGTGATGTAGCCGCCGGCCTGGATGATCCGGTCGAAGGCCGAGCGGTCCACCACCAGGTCCTTGACCACCGGGAAGGCGGCGGCCCGCCAGGGTTCCACGTCGATGGTGTCGCCGTCGCGGAAGGAGCGCATGTGCAGCTGGCAGGCGGTGGTGCGCTCGGGGCCGTGCGCGTCACCGTTGATGACGAGGCTGCACGCGCCGCAGATGCCCTCGCGGCAGTCGTGGTCGAAGGCGACGGGGTCCTCACCGGCGAGGATGAGCTGTTCGTTGAGGATGTCCAGCATCTCCAGGAAGGACATGTCGGACGAGACGTCGTCCAGCTCGTAGGTAGACATGGCGCCCTCGGCGGCGGCGTTCCGCTGCCGCCAGACGCGCAGGGTGAGCTTCATGCGTAGCTCCGCTGGGTGGGGTGGACGTACTCGAAGACCAGGTCTTCCCTGTGCAGGACGGGCGCCTCGCCGGTGTTGGTGAACTCCCAGGCCGCCGCGTAGCCGAACTCCTCGTCCCGGCGGGCGGCCTCGCCGTCGGGGGTCTGGGACTCCTCGCGGAAGTGGCCGCCGCAGGACTCGGCGCGGTGCAGGGCGTCGAGGCACATCAGCTCGGCCAGTTCCAGGTAGTCGACGATGCGGTTGGCCTTCTCCAGGGACTGGTTGAACTCCTCGCCGGTGCCGGGCACCTTGATGCGCCGCCAGAACTCGTCGCGGATCTGCGGGATGCGCTCCAGTGCCTTGCGCAGCCCGGCGTCGGTGCGGGCCATGCCGCACAGCTCCCACATGAGTTCGCCGAGTTCGCGGTGGAAGGAGTCGGGGGTGCGGTCGCCGTCGACGGCGAGGAGCAGGTGGAGCCGGTCCTCGGTCTCGGCCAGCACCTCCTGGACGACGGGGTGGTCGTCGGTGACCGGGTCCTGGTGCGGATGGCGGGCCAGGTAGTCGTTGATGGTGGCCGGCAGCACGAAGTAGCCGTCGGCCAGGCCCTGCATCAGCGCGGAGGCGCCGAGGCGGTTGGCGCCGTGGTCGGAGAAGTTGGCCTCGCCGATCGCGAACAGGCCGGGGACGGTGGTCTGGAGGTCGTAGTCGACCCACAGGCCGCCCATCGTGTAGTGCACGGCGGGGTAGATCCGCATCGGCACCTCGTACGGGTTCTCCGCGGTGATCCGCTCGTACATGTCGAAGAGGTTGCCGTACTTCTCCTCCACGCTGCCGCGGCCCATGCGCCGGACGGCGTCGGCGAAGTCGAGGTAGACGCCCTGTCCGCCGGGGCCCACTCCCCTGCCCTCGTCGCAGACGTTCTTGGCGGCGCGGGAGGCGATGTCGCGGGGCACGAGGTTGCCGAAGGAGGGGTAGATGCGCTCCAGGTAGTAGTCGCGCTCGTCCTCGGGGATCTCGTTCGGCGGGCGGTCGTCGCCCTTGGCCTTCGGCACCCAGATGCGGCCGTCGTTGCGCAGCGACTCGCTCATCAGGGTCAGCTTGGACTGGTGGTCGCCGGTGCGCGGGATGCAGGTGGGGTGGATCTGGGTGAAGCAGGGGTTGGCGAAGTAGGCGCCGCGCCGGTGCGCCCGCCAGATCGCGGTCGCGTTGGAGTTCATGGCGTTGGTCGACAGGTAGAAGACGTTGCCGTAGCCGCCGGTGGCGAGGACGACGGCGTCCGCGAAGTAGGTGCCGGTCTTCCCCGTGATCAGGTCGCGGGCCACGATGCCGCGGGCGCGGCCGTCGACGACGATCAGGTCCAGCATCTCGGTGCGCGGGTGCATCTCGATGTTCCCGGCGGCGATCTGCCGCGACAGCGCCTGGTAGGCGCCGAGCAGCAGCTGCTGCCCGGTCTGGCCGCGGGCGTAGAAGGTGCGGGAGACCTGGACGCCGCCGAAGGAGCGGGTGTCGAGCAGGCCGCCGTACTCGCGGGCGAAGGGGACGCCCTGGGCCACGCACTGGTCGATGATCTCGACGGAGATCTGGGCGAGCCGGTGCACGTTGGACTCGCGGGAGCGGAAGTCGCCGCCCTTGACGGTGTCGTAGAACAGGCGGTGCACCGAGTCGCCGTCGTTGCGGTAGTTCTTCGCGGCGTTGATGCCGCCCTGCGCGGCGATGGAGTGGGCCCGGCGCGGGGAGTCCTGGTAGCAGAACTGGACGACGCGGTAGCCCTGTTCGGCGAGGGTGGCCCCGGCCGAGCCGCCCGCGAGGCCGGTGCCGACGACGATGACCGTCTGTCCGCGCCGGTTGGCCGGGTTGACCAGCTTGGCCTCGAAGCGCCGGGTGTCCCAGCGCTGTTCGACCGGCCCGGAGGGGGCCTTGGTGTCGGCGACCGGTTCCCCGGTCGTGTAGTCGGCGTAGGCGGTCATGTCAGCTCACCACTCCGGTCATCACGCCCACCGGTACGGCGATGAAACCGGCCGTGAGCAGTACTGCGAGGACGTCTGCGACGGTCTTCAGGGCGCGGTCGCGGGCCCGGCTGCCGACGCCGAGGGTCTGGGCGGCGCTCCAGAAGCCGTGCCGGATGTGCAGGCCGAGCGCCAGCATGGCGACGATGTAGATCACGTTGCCGTACCAGGTGGAGAAGGTGTCCACGACGTTCTGGTACGGGTGGCCCTCCTGGAAGCCGCCGGAGTGCACGGTGCCGGTGGTCAGGTCCAGCAGGTGCCAGACGATGAACAGGCCGAGGATGATCCCGCCCCAGCGCATGGTGCGGGTGGCGTAGCTCGCGCGGGGCCTGGCGTGCACGTACTTGGCCGGGCGCGCCCGGATGTCGCGGCGGCTGAGCTGGTACGCGGAGACGGCGTGCGCGACCACGGCGACGACCAGCACGACCCGGATCAGCCAGAGCGTCCACTCGTAGTGCATGAACGGCTCGCCCACGGTGCGCAGCCAGTGCGCGTAGTGGTTGAACTCGTCCGCGCCGAAGTAGATCTTCAGGTTCCCGATCATGTGGGCGACCAGGTACAGCAGCATGATCAGGCCACTGACCGCCATCACGGTCTTCTTCCCGACGGTCGACCGCCACACGGTGCGTGCCAGGGACGGCCGTCGGTCCGTCCGCGTTGCCAGAGCCATGGGACCGACGCTAGGCCCGCCGGGGGTCATCGGTCCAAGACATGGTCCGGCTCGTTCCGATAGGCGGCGGCTATCATGGCCGGGTGCAGCTCCAGCAGCTCCAGTACTTCGTGGCCGTCGCCGAGACCCGGCACTTCACCCGGGCCGCCGATCTGGTCCATGTCGCCCAGCCCTCGCTGTCCCAGCAGATCAAGGCGCTGGAGCGGGAGCTGGGCGCCGACCTGTTCCAGCGGGCGCGCGGCAACATCACGCTCACCGACGCGGGCGAGGCGCTGCTGCCGCTGGCCCGGCGCATCCTCGCCGACGCGGACACCGCCCGGCACGAGGTGCAGGAGCTGGCCCAGCTGCGCCGGGGCCGGGTGCGGCTGGGCGCCACACCGAGCCTGTGCACGGGGCTGCTGCCGGACGTGCTGCGCGCCTTCCACGACCGCTACCCGGGCATCCGGCTGCTGGTCGAGGAGGGCGGTTCGCACGATCTCGTACGGGAGCTGGCGCGCGGCGCCCTGGACCTGGCCCTGGTGGTGCTGCCGCTGCCCAGCCCGTCCCCCGCGCTGACCACGGTGGAGCTGCTGCGCGAGGACCTGGTCGTGGTGTCCTCCTCGGACGCGCCGCCGCCCGGACCCGCGGGGCGGCGGACGGTGCGCATCGCGGATCTGGCGGGCGTGCGGCTCGTGATGTTCCGCCACGGCTACGACCTGCGGGAGCTGACGGTCGCCGCGTGCCGCGCCGAGGGTTTCGAGCCGGAGTTCGCCGTGGAGGGCGGTGAGATGGACGCCGTCCTGGGCTTCGTACGGGCCGGTCTGGGCGTCGCCGTCGTGCCCCGCATGGTCGCCGCCCGCTCCGGGCACGGTCTGCGGGTGACCCCGCTGGCCCGCCCCGGCCTGCACCGCACGATCGCCCTGGCCCACCGCAGCGACGTGGCGCCGCCGCGGGCGGCCAGGGAGCTCCAGCGGATGCTGCTGGAGCGGTGAGAGCGGTGAGCGGGCCCGGGGCTGCGGGCGCGCGCGTACGGGCGGCTCCGCGGGCGTACGGCGCTCAGCCGCGCACAGCCGGGGCCAGTACCTCCTCGCACCACTGGCCGAACCCGGTGGGCGCCGTGTCCGGGGTGCTCGGCACACCGGCGCCGTAGAAGCCCTGCTCGTCCTGGGCGCGGACCATGTCGACGACGCCCTGCGCCCACGCCTCGCCGACCCCGTGGCCCAGCAGGGCGCGCCGGAAGTCGTCGAGGGCGACCGGCCGCATCCGGACCGGGCGGCCCAGCACCCCGGACATCACCTCGGCCATGCCCTCGGGCGTCAGCGCGTCGGGGCCCACCAGCGGGACGTCCTCCTGCCCGGTCCAGGACGGGTCGAGCAGCAGCCGGGCGGCGGTGGCGGCGATGTCGCGGGTGGCACAGGTGCGCAGGACCCGTCCGCCGTCGTTGGCCAGGTGGAAGACCCCCTGCTCGCGGATCGAGGCGGCCTGGCCGAGCAGGTTCTCCATCAGGAAGGGCGGGCACAGCGCACGATAGTGCACACCGGTGGCCGCGATCGACTCGTCCATCGCCAGGGAGGCGGAGATCTGTCCGGCGTCCACGGCGGTCTTGCGGCCCAGGGTGGAGACGCCCACCACCCGCCGCACGCCCTGCTCCCCGATCACCCGGCACAAAGCGTCGGTGAAGGCGCGGAAATGGCCCTCGACACTGTCGGCGCCCGGCACCGGGGGCACCAGCCAGAACACCTGGCCGACGCCCGCCGCCGCCTCGGCGAGCAGTCCGGGGTCGCTGTGCGAGCCGCGGAACACCTCGGCCCGCTCCCGCGCCCGCGGGGTGAGGCGCGCCGGGTCGCGGGCGATCACCCGCAGCCGTCCGGCCGTGTCCGGCTCGTCGAGGAGGAGGTCGAGCAGGCGCCCGCCGATCTGGCCGGTCGGAGTGGTCACGAGCATCACGAGGTGTCTCCCGGAGGTCACAGAAGTCGGAAAAGGTAAAGGTGGAGTAGAGGGTGAGAGTCGGGGCGGCCGGTGCCGCCGCGCGGCGAGCCGTCCGGCCCGTCCCCGACCCCGTCCCCGTCCCCGACCCGTCCCCCGATCCTTCGCCCGTCGCCGCCGGAACTGAAGGTCCGGTCCGGTCGCGGTCGTTACCCTGAAGGCAATACCGACCGGAAGGGGCAGCCGTGGAGTCCCGTGCCCTGCGCTATTTCGTCGCCGTCGCCGAGGAGCTGAACTTCGCCCGCGCCGCCGAGCGGCTCGGCATCTCGCCGCCCCCGCTGTCCCGCGCGATCCGCGCGCTGGAGACGGACCTCGGTGTCACCCTGTTCGAGCGGAGCACCCACCGGGTGGCACTGACCCCGGCCGGCGAGGTGCTGCTCACGGAGGGCCGGATCGCGCTGGACGCGCTGACGGCGGCCGGGCGCCGGGCGCAGCGGGCCGTCGCACCGCAGGCCGGGCTGGTCCTCGCGGTGAAGGCGGACGGCGACGCGGGGCTGCTGGAACCGATCCTGGAGCGCTTCGCCGCCGATCCCGCCGCCGTCCCGGTGACGGTCCGGCTGTGCGCGCTGCACGAGTCCGCCACGCTGCTGCGCCGCGGCGAGGCGGACGTGGCCCTGGTCCACGGCCCCTACGACCCGACCGGCCTGGACAGCGAGACGCTCACCGTGGAGCCGCGCGTCGCCGCCGTGGCGGCCGCCCATCCGCTCGCCGCGCGCACCCGGCTCAGCCTGGACGACCTGGGCATGACCGCGGAGGACGTCGGACGGCCCGTCGGGCGGCCCCGGGACGACTGCCGCGATCTGGCCCAGTTGCTCACCCTGGTCGCGCTCGGCGAGATCGTGACGCTGCTGCCCGCCTCCGTGACCCTGCGCTATCCGCGCCCCGGTGTCGCCTACCGCCCCGTCGTGGACGCGCCCGCCGCCGTCATGGCGGTCGCCTGGCCCCAGCAGTCGCGCTCGACCGCCACGGCGGCCCTGGTCCGGGCGGCCACGACGGTGGCCGAGGCCCGGACACGGGCGCCGCGGCGCACGCCCGACGAGGCGCCGCTCACCCCCGGAACCGGCCTGGGAGCCGGGGCCGTGGCCGGAGCCGGAGGCTAGACCGGGGAAGGGGCGGGCGCCGGAGCCGCGGCGGAGACGGCGGTGGCGGCAGGCGTACCCACCGCACACGCACCCGTCGCCCGCGTCACGCGGCACCGCCCCGTCGGCTCAGCCCGTCGCGTCCGCCAGGGCCAGCTCGTGCAGCCGGTCCGGCGGGCCGGGACGGGCGTAGTACCAGCCCTGGGCCGTGTCGCAGCCCAGTATCCGCAGTTGTTCCGCCTGGGCTCCGGTCTCCACGCCCTCGACGGTGACCGCGAGGTCCAGGCTGTGCGCCAGGGCGACGATCCCCTCGACGATCTTCAGGTCGACGGGGTCGGCCGGGAACTGCTGCATGCCCTGGGTGAAGGAGCGGTCCAGCTTGAGCACGCTCACCGGCAGCCGCCGCAGGTTGGCCAGGTTGGAGTAGCCGGTGCCGAAGTCGTCCAGCGCGATGTCCACGCCCATGTCGGCCAGTCGGCGCAGCGGTTTGAGCAGATCGTCGTCCGCGCCGATCAGCGCCGACTCGGTCACCTCCAGGCACAGCGCGTCCGGGGTCACCCCCGCGCGCTCCAGGATGTCGACGGTGTCCTGGACGAGTCCGGGATGGCCGAGCTGGCACGGCGAGAGGTTGACGTTGATGCGCAGCGGCCCGCTGGAGCCGTCACCGTGCCGCTCCCGCCACTCGCGGGCCTGGCGCACCGACTGCTCCATGACCCAGCGGCCCAGCGGCACGATCAGCCCGGTGTGCTCGGCGAGCGGGATGAACCGGTCGGGGCCGAGCACGCCGTGCTGCGGGTGCAGCCAGCGCACCAGTGCCTCAGCGCCGCGCACACTGCCGTCGCCGAGGTGCACCAGCGGCTGGTACTCGATGAAGAACTCGCCCCGGTCGAGCGCGGCGGGCAGCGCGGTGGTGAGCCCGTGCCGGGTGATGGCGCGGGCGTCGGCCTCCGGGTCGGCCAGCTCGAAGCGGTTGCCGCCCGCCGACTTGGCGCGGTACATGGTGATGTCGGCGCTGCGCAGCACCTCCGCCGCGCTGCGCTCCCCCACCGGGCCCTCGACGACGCCGATGCTGCCGCGCACGGTCAGCTCGCGCCCGTCGATGCGGATGGGGGCGAGCAGCGCGTTCATGATGCGGGTGGCGAGGTCGTCGACCTCGCTGCGGCTGTCGGCTCCGGTGGTCAGCGCGACGAACTCGTCGCCGCCGAGCCGGGCGACCATCTCGCCGGGCGCGGTCGCGCATGCCTGGAGCCGGTCGGCGACCTCCACCAGCAGCCGGTCGCCGGCCGCGTGGCCGAGGCTGTCGTTGATGGTCTTGAAGCCGTCCAGGTCGAGGTAGCACAGCCCGAAGCGGCTGCCCTCGCCCGCGTTGAGCGTCTTCTCCAGCCGTTCGAAGAACAGGGTGCGGTTGGGCAGTCCGGTGAGCGCGTCGTGGGTGGCCTCGTAGCGCAGCCGCAGGTTGAGCAGCCGCCGCTCGGTGGTGTCCTCCATCAGGGCCAGCTGGTACTGGGGGTTGCCGTCGGGGTCGCGCAGCAGGGAGACGGTCAGGTTGGTCCACAGGACCGTGCCGTCGGGGCGGTAGAAGGCCTTCTCCACGTGGTAGTGCTCGCGCTCGCCGCGCACCAGTTCCTGGTACAGCCGCCAGGTCTGCGGGGCGTCGTCGGCGTGCGTCCACTCCTGGACGTTGCGTACGCGCAGGCTCTGCTCGGAGCCGCCGAACATGCGCAGCAACGCGCCGTTGACCTGGAGGACGTTGCCGTCCAGGTCGGCGATCCCGATGCCTATGGCGGCGCCCTCGAACACGGCGCGGAAGCGGGCCTCGCTGGCGTGCAGCGCCTGGGCGACCACGCCCTGGGCGCGCAACGCGGCCTGCGCGATGGCCTCCTGCTCGACGAGGGTGCGCTCGCGCAGGGCCCGCGCGAACCCGGCGGCCATGGCGTGCTGGAGGCGTCCGGAGCGGGCCCGCAGGTCCTCGGGGTCGCCGTCCTCGCCGCAGTAGAGCACGAGGTAGGCGTCCACGCAGTCCAGGGAGCGGCTCAGTGCCTCGGGCGCCGTGCAGTGCGCCCCGATCAGCGCGGCGCCGACCGCCTCGCCCTCCGCGGCGTCGAACGCCCTGGCCCGCAGCGCCCCGCTCAGCCGGCGGGCCAGCGGCAGGAGTTGCTCCTCGAACTCCGGGCGGGTCAGCGACGTGGAGGTCACCGGGAAGACCGCCCGGCTCCAGATCGTCGTCAGCCGGCGCAGTCTGTCCTCCGGGCCGTCCGGCTGCGTGTTCACGCCGTACGCCCCACGCCGGCGTATCCGGAGAAGGCGTAAGGATCCTCGTCCTCCGGCGCCGTCTCCGGCCGCCAGCGCGCCATCGGCACCAGTCCGGGTTCCACCATGTCGTACCCCTCGAAGAACCGCGCGATCTCCTCGCGCGAGCGCATGATCAGCGGATTGCGGATGCCCTTGTATACGTCGACCGCGCCCTCGCTCCGCTCCGGCGGCAGCGGGATTCCCTCGTACGAGGCATGCGTGAGGATCAGCAGGCTGCCGGGGGCGAGCGCGTCGCGCAGCGCGGCGACGGCGGTGTACGGGTCGTCCGTGTCTTCCACGAAGTGAAGTATGGCAACGAGAAGCAGCGCCACTGGCCGATTCAGGTCGATCAGCCGCCGCAACGGGGGGCTTTCGAGGATCTCGTGGGGCTTGCGCAGGTCCGCCGCGACCACGTCCGCGTCGTCGTTGTCCGCGAGGACGGCCTGGCTGTGGGTGACCGCGACCGGGTCGTGGTCGACGTAGACCACGCGGGCGCCGGGGCGGGCGTCCTGGGCGACCTCGTGCACGTTGCCGAAGGTGGGGATGCCGGAACCGATGTCGAGGAACTGCGTGACGCCCTCGTCCAGCGCGAACCGCACGGCGCGGCGCATGAACGCCCGGTTGGCCTGCATGACCTTGGGCAGCCCCGGCATGAACTCCATGGCCCTGCGGGCCGCTTCGCGGTCGATCTCGAAGTTGTGCGAACCGCCCAGGTAGTAGTCGTAGATCCGGGCGACGCTCGGCACCGAGATGTCGATGCTCCGTGGGGCCCAGGCGGGACGCTCCATCTTCTCTCCACAACGTAGGCGATCCGGTGTTCGAGCTGAGGCTACTGATCGCCCGCCAAAGGGGCGAGAGGAAACGGAAATTGACCATCCGTTCCCGGTCACCACCTGCGGCGTACGGTCCGGAGGGCGCCCGCATCACGGTGGATTGGGCCGATGTGCGGGCCCGGCGGAAGCGCTCGGGCGCACGCTCCGGCACACGGCGGACCGCCCCTTGGCGCGATACGGAAGAGAAACGATCCGGCGGACACCGCACGCGCGGTGTGCGTGGGCTGCACGGTGTGCGCGTGCGCCCGCCGTCACTTCCGCGTTCGGCGCCCCCTCTGCCCCGCAGCGGGGGCAGAGCGCACCGGTTGCCGTCGGCGCATCGGCCGTCGCGCTCGGTGACCGTGCCGCCGAGGCGACCCCCGCGTCCGGACCCTCCGACTCACGACGGCTCACGACGGCTCACGTCGGCTCACATCGGCCTCGGGCCGGGTTCGAGTCGGCCTGGGGCCGCTCTCCACCAGCTCGCACACGCGTCCGTATCGGCTCGGCGAGGGCGGTGCTCCGCCCAAACCCGCCTCCGTCCCGTTTCGCTCCTTCGGACCAATCGCCCGGCGCGTCGGAGTGCGGGGGTCCGGAGCGGCCCATGATCTCGGTCGTGCATCGACCGAAACCGACCCGATTCGCCCTGGTGCTGCGGGTGTTGGCGCCGACGGCCGTGGCGTGGACCTGCGTGGGCGTCCCCGCCGCCCCGGCGGCCGCCGACGCCTGCGCCTATGCCTCCACGGGGCCGGGCGGAACCGTGGCGGTGGCGGTGGCCGGCGGCGGCACCTGGCCCCCGTTCCCCTCGTGCCCGAGGCCCACGCCCACGCCCACGCCCACGCCCACACCTACGCCCACGCCGACTCCGACCCCGACTCCGACCCCCACTCCGCCCCCCACCCCCACCCCGTCGCCCACGCCGAAACCCCCACCACCACCGCCGAAGCCCACCCCGCACCCGACACCTCCGCCGAAGCCCCGGCCCACGCCACCGCCCCCGCGACCGGCCCCGGTGGCCCCCGCGCCCCGCCCGGCACCGCCCCCGCCCCCCTCGCCCACCCCCACCCCGACACCGAGTCCCACGCCCCGCCCCAGCCCTTCGGCGCGGCCGGTCACCTATCCGCACTACCGGGCCCAGCCGCACCGGCACACGCCCCGGCGCGCTCCGTCGCCGATCACCTACGTCCTGTTGATCGCGGTGCCCGCGCTGGTCGCCGTCGCCGCGCTCCGCCCGCGCTGACCCCTGGAGGAACCCGTTGTCGGAATGGCTTGTTCTCGTCCTCGCGATGCTGGCCGCCTGTGCCGTGGTCGTGGTCATCACCCTCGTACGGGACCGCACGGCGGCCGAGGACGAGGACCCCAGCGACACCCCGGACGTCATCGAGTACATGACGATGTGGATCGGTGTGGTGTACGCCATCGTGCTGGGCCTGGCCATCGCCGGGGTCTGGGAGGCCCGGGTCTCCGCCCAGGACCACGTCCAGGCCGAGGCCCAGGCGCTGCACGAGATCTCCGAACGCGTCCGGGTCTATCCGCCGGACGTGCGCGACCGGATCCGTTCCGATGTCAACGCCTATGTCGGACACGTCGTGCACACCGAGTGGAAGACGATGGTCGACCACGGCCATGTGACGAAGCAGGGCGACCAGTTGCTGGAGAAGATCCGCGCCGACGTCAGCGACTACCAGCCGAAGTCCGACTTCGAGGCGCAGGCGTACCAGCCGCTCGTCGACCAGGTCACCGCCGCCGACCAGGCCCGCGCCGCCCGCTCGGACTCCACCGGGGCGACGATGCCCGGCGTGGTGTGGTTCGGGCTGATCGCCGGGGCGGTGATCACCATCGGCATGGTCTTCGCGCTCCAGATCCGGCGCACCCCGCGCGAACTGGTCCTCGCGGGGGTGTTCTCCGCGCTGATCGCCTTCCTCCTCTTCCTGATCTGGGACTTCGACGCGCCCTACAGCCGGGGCATCGCGTCTTCCACGGCGCCCTTCCTGGACATGTTCCCGGGCATCACCCGCTGAGGCGGCCGGGTACGGCGCCAGGCGCGCGGGAGTGACGGGCACTCACCGGCCGGTACCCCGGCCGCGGGTGCCCCGTCCCCTGTGCGGCCCACACGGTTGCCCCGTTCGCCCGGGTGCGATAGCGCCGGAGTGCACATGTTCCTAGCGTTTCGATCATCGAGGTGCATTTCAGGCGCACGCGGAAAAGGTCCGCAGCTGCTCCTCGGGGACCGGAGGAATCACCATGCGCGTCATACGCGTCGTTTCGGCGGCACTGCTGGGTCTGGGCGCCCTCACCCTCTCCGCACCCGCGGCCGTCGCGAGCGGCGGTGACGGCGGCTCCTACGACGGCGGCGGCCACTCGTCGTACGGCGGCGGGGGCGGCGGCGGGGGCGGCGGCGACCGCTCCTACGGCGGCGGAGGCGGCGACAGCAGCTCCTACGGGGGCGACGACGAGGACGAGGGCCGCGGCGGCCGGGGCGGAGGCAAGCCCGAGCACTTCCAGCACGGCGTCCGCGCGGGCGGGGGCGGCACCGTCGCCGGGTTCGACCTGAAGGAGGTCGGCATGGGCACGGCGCTCATCGCCGGTTCGGTGGGCACGGCGTACTACCTGTCGCGGCGCCGCACCGGCGAGGAGGGCGTCGCCTGACACCGCCGTCGTCCCCCACATACATCTGCGCCCCGGACCTGTGCGGGTCCGGGGCGCAGATGTGTCAGGAAGATGTCCGCGGGGGCGGGAAGGTGTCCGCGGGGGCCGGTCCCGCCCCGGGCGGTCGCGGCGCGGGCCGCCGCCGCACACGCGCCGGTCCGGCCTCCGCCGCGCGGGACGGAGGCCGGACCGGGGGCCGTGGGCATACGGCGCCGTCAGACGCGCCTGCCGGGCCGGCGGCGCAGCAGGAACACCCCGCCGCCGACGACGCCCGCCGCCACCAGGCCGCCGCCGATGGCGATGTCCGCCGTGGTCGCGCCGGTGGTCGTGGCCCCGCCGAGGCCGCCGCGCACCCCGCCGACGACGGTGAACGCCCCCGGCCGGGTCAGGGTGCGGCCGTCGCACCGGACCGTGATGTCGTACGTGCCGGGGCGGACGTCCTCGCGGACGGTGGCCACGCCCCGTGCCGTCTCGCGCGCGCCGTCGACGGGCCGCAGCCAGGTGGTCGAGAAGGCGCGCGAGGCGGCGGTCCCGCCGCTGCGGCAGCCTTCCACCGTGATCGCCAGCTGCCCGCCGCGGGCGATCACACCGGGCAGGGCGGTGATGTCGCGGATCCCGCCGGAGCCGCCGCCCGGACCGCCACCGGGACCGCCGCCACCGGGGCCGCCGCCGCCCGGCCACCCTCCTGGGCCGCCTCCGGTCCAACCGCCCGGTCCGCCGATCTGGCCGCCCCCGTGGCCGCCGTGCCCCTCGCCGAACCCGCCCACCTGGCCGTGTCTCGGCCGGTGTTCGTGCCCTCGCCCGAACCCGCCGTCCGGGCCGCGCCCGAAGCCTCCGTCCGGGCCCCGGCCGCCGCCGAAGCCGCCCACCTGTCCGTTGCCCGGACCGCCGTCGGGACCGCCGCCGAAGCCGCCCACCCCGCCGACACCACCGACTCCGCCCACGCCGCCGACACCACCCACCCCGCCGGTGCCACCGATCCCGCCGCCGCCACCGACCTGGCCGATGCCCGGCCCGCCGATCTGACCGTTGCCGGGTCCTCCGATCTGACCGTTGCCCGGACCGCCGACCTGGCCGTTCCCGAAGCCGCCGATCTGGCCGTTGCCCGGCCCGACGTCCCAGCCGCCGGGGGCGTCGCCGCCCTTGGCGGCGGCCACCGGGGCGGCCAGCCCTACGGCGGCGACGGCGGCCACCAGGGCCGCCAGGGGGGTACGAGTGATGGACATGTGTTCCTCCGCGGAAGGCGCCCCGGGGGCCCGTACCCGGTCGATCGGCGAGAAAGCGCCTCCCGCGAGAACCCTCGGACGGCCCGTACCCGACCGCATTTCGGCGCTCGTCCGACCCGGTGAGCCGATCCGCCGGTGGATTCACCCCGTTGAAGGTCGCCGCAGGTCACGGGTTGTCATAAAGCCCCCGTACGGCCCGACTCGGATGGCGCACGAAAAGGCGGTGCGCCACCCGTTCGCCTCCGTCCCGTCGCCGGTTCCCGGCGCCGGACTTAGCGTGCAGGCACGGGCGAGTGAGAACGGTGCCGGCCGCGCCGAGAGGGGATGGCGTATGACTGCGAGCGAGCTGTCCGGATTCCGGGAAGAGGAGGAGCCGCAGCCACGGCGGAAGCGTGCGCCGTGGGGCGTGATAGCGCTGGTCCTGCTCTCCGGGCTCGCTCTCATCCGCAACGGCTCGGGCGAGTTCGACGCCGGTCCGCCGCAGCCTGCGAAGGCGGCGGCACCGGACGTCGCGCGCGCGGTGCCCAGCGCCCCGCAGTCCACGGACACCGCGGACGCACCGGCCCTGGAGCGCTCGGTGCCCGACCGGATCAGGGTCCCCGTGATCCAGGTCGACGCGCCCGTCACCCCGGTCGGCGTGGACAGCGACGGCTGGGTCGCGGCGCCGCCCCCGGACGACCCGAACCTGGCGGGCTGGTTCAACGGCGCCGTCACCCCCGGCGAGAAGGGGACCGCGGTCGTCGTCGGCCATGTGGACAACACCATGGGTCCGGCGGTCTTCTACGGCCTCGGCGCGCTGAAGAAGGGCAACCACGTCGAGATCCACCGCGAGGACGGGAGGACGGCCGTCTTCGAGGTGTACGGGGTGGAGGTGTTCGAGAAGAGCGACTTCCCCGGGGACCGCGTGTACGGCTCGAAGGGCACACCGGAGCTGCGGCTCATCACCTGCGGCGGCGACTACACGAAGAAGACCGGGTACCAGGGGAACGTCGTCGTCTTCGCCCGGCTGGCCGAGGTCCGCTGACCGGCGGGGGCCCGCCCGGCGCGACGGCACCGCCGGGCGGGCGGCCGTGTCAGGTGTACTTCCGGCGCGGGACGGTGAAGTGGTAGCCCTCGTCCAGCAGCTTGGGCAGATAGGTGCGCAGCGCCCGGACGGTCTGCGAGCGGTCGCCCCCGGCGTCGTGGGAGAGCACCACCACCCCGGGGGCGGCGCCCCGCTCCACCCGGCGCACGATGGCCTTGGTGCCGGGCGTCGTCCAGTCGAGGCTGTCGACGGTCCAGGCCAGGGGCTCCATGCCGAGTTCGGCGTTGAGCCGGAAGACCGTGCGGTTCCAGGCGCCGTAGGGGGCGCGGAACCACAGGGGCCGCTCGCCGTACGCCTTCTCGATGACGTCGCAGGTGCTCTCGATCTCGTCGCGGATCTCGCTCCGGCTGAGCTGGGTGAGCAGCGGGTGGGTCCAGGTGTGGTTGCCGACGACATGGCCCTCGTCGGCCATCCGGGCCAGCAGGTCGCGGTTCCAGTCGGCCATCTCGCCGCACACCATGAACGTCGCCCGGATGTCGTACTTGGCCAGGGTGTCCAGCACCTGGGGGGTGTACTCGGGGTTGGGGCCGTCGTCGAAGGTGAGGAGCATCGTGTTGCCGCGGCCGGAGAAGCTCAGGATCGGGGCGGTGCGCACCTCGGTCGGCAGCGGCCTGATCCGCTGCGGGGCGTCGCCGGTCAGGGGCCGCAGCCGGTAGGCGGAGGGTCTGAGGGCGCTGTGCGCCTGCGGGCCCGCGGCGGGCGGCGCGGGCGGCGGACCGCCGGAGGAACCGGAGAGCAGCAGTCCGGCCGTGCCGGCGGCGCCTGCCGCGCCGAGAGCGGCGGCCCCGGCGAGCAAGGCCCGGCGCCGCGTGAACAACTGATCCTTCTGCATGAGTCATCAGTGACCGGACGGTCCCCGCCGCACCGGTACGGCGGCACGAAAACACCCGCCCGGACCAGCCGGCGCCCGGCGGCGCCCCGTCCGATAAGCTACGCAGCGTGACGGAACAGCACGAGGAGCACGAGCAGCAGGCGTCCCGGTTCGAGCGGGGCACCGACGGGCCGAAGGTGATCGTGGCCGGGGTGGACGGCTCCGACTCCTCGATGCGGGCCGCCGCCTACGCCGCCGGTCTCGCCCGCCGGCAGGGCGCGCGGCTGGCCCTCGTGTACGTGCAGCCGGTGATGTCGGCGGGGGCCGCGCTGGGCGCGCCGGTGGCCGACACGACCGACGAGATCGCCGAGGACCTCGTCCAGCAGATTCGCGAGTCCGCCGAACGGCTCAAGGGGATATTCGAGGTGCGCTGGGAGTTCCACACCTTCCGCGGTGATCCGTACAACGGGCTGGTGACGGCCTCCGACGAGCTGAAGGCGGACGCGGTGGTCGTCGGCGCCTCCGAGCAGGCGGGTCATCGGATCATCGGTTCGGTGGCAGTACGCCTGGTGAAAGCGGGAAGGTGGCCTGTGACGGTGGTGCCGTAGGGCGTCGCACCGCGTTCCCCGTGACCGGCGGGGCGTGCGTGGCGTCTTCCGAACCCGGCCGCGCTGGGCCATCATGATCCGCCGTCAGCCGATTGCCGTCTGCGAAGAGGTGAGGCGCATGGCCGGGCTCCGCATGGGTGAGGGCATTCTCCGCCGTAAACCCATCGAACACATCGAGGAGACGGAAGGCGGCGAAGGACCGAAACTCGAACGGTCGCTCGGGCTGTGGCAGCTCACGGCGATCGGTGTGGGCGGCATCATCGGGGCGGGCATCTTCACCCTGGCCGGTACGGTGGCCAACGGCACGGCCGGTCCCGCGGTGCTCGTCTCCTTCCTGATCGCGGGCGTGGCCAGCGCCGCGGCAGCGCTGTCGTACGCGGAGTTCGCCGGGATGATCCCGAAGGCGGGCTCGGCGTACACCTACGGGTACGCGGTGCTCGGCGAGTTCGCCGGCTGGTTCATCGGCTGGGACCTGCTGCTGGAGTACACGGCGATCGTGGCGGTGGTCGCCATCGGCATCTCCGGGTACTTCAGCTTCCTCGTCGAGGACATGGGCGCGCATCTGCCGTCCTGGATGCTGGGCGCGCCCGGCACCGGCTCGGGGCACCGGGTCGACCTGTTCGCGGCGATCCTGTGCCTGCTCATCGCCTGGCTGCTGAACCTCGGCATCCGCAGCGCGGCCCGCTTCGAGACGGTCGTGGTGGCGCTGAAGGTCGTCGTGGTGCTGGTGGTGATCCTGGTCGGTGTCTTCCACATCAACAGCGCCAACTACCATCCGTTCTTCCCCTTCGGGGTCGGCGGGGCGTTCACCGGCGCGGCCACCGTGTTCTTCGCGGTCTTCGGCTACGACGCCATGTCGACGGCGGCCGAGGAGTCCAAGGACGCGCAGCGGCACATGCCGAAGGCGATCATCTACTCGCTGGCCATCGCGATGGTGCTGTACGTGGCGGCCTGCCTGGTGCTCACCGGCATGCAGAACTACAAGGACATCGACAAGGAGAGCGGCTTCTCGACCGCGTTCAAGTCGGTGGGGCTGAGCAGTCTGGCGGACGTGATCGCGGTGGGCGCGATCATCGGCATCCTCACCGTGATGTTCACGTTCATGCTGGGTGTGACCCGGGTGTGGTTCTCGATGTCCCGGGACGGGCTGCTGCCGCGCTGGTTCGCCAAGACGCACCCCACCCGGCACGTGCCGACGCGCGTGACGTGGATCGTCGGGATCGCGTCCGCCGTGATCGCCGGGTTCCTGCCGATCGCGGAGGCGGCCGAGCTGACCAACATCGGGATCCTGCTGGCGTTCGTGGTGGTCTGCACGGCGGTGATCGTGCTGCGCTACCGGCAGCCGGACCTGCCGCGTTCCTTCCGCACCCCGTGGATGCCGTTCGTGCCCGCGCTCGGGATCGTCTTCTCCCTCTGGCTGATCACGTTCCTCCAGTGGCAGACATGGGTGCGGTTCGTGGTGTGGTTCCTGATCGGCTGCGTCATCTACTTCGGCTACTCGTACAAGCGCTCCGCGCTGGCGCCGGGGCGCGGCCCGAAGAGCTGACGGACGGCGGACCGGCCCGGCGGCGCGGCGGTCACGCGCCGCCGGGCCGGTCGCTGCCCGCCGGGCCGTCAGCGGCCCATCACCAGGCCGTCCTTCGCCGCGCCGCGGGCGAGCACCGCGTCCCGGATCCCGTCGCGTACGGCCTGGAGGTCGGCGCCCCGGCCGATGGCCTCGTCGACGTTCACCACCCGTCCGGCGTCGGGGTCGAACAGTTCGGGCACGAACTCGGCCCGGGTCACCTCCCAGCGGCCTCCGGCCCTGGCGGGCGGGGCGAAGGTGAAGCGGGCCAGGGTGCTCCGGCCGGTGCGCGGGTCGGCGGGCGCGGCGGCGGCGCCGGGCTGCGGACCCGCGACCTGGTCTCCGGTCCCGTAGACCACCCAGGTGCCGCCCACCTTCTCGTAGGGCAGGGGCGTCCGGGCACCGGTCCCGAGGATCAGGTCGACGGCGGGGCGGTCGCCGGTGCGGGCGGCGGTGAGCCTGCGCGCCAGTTCCGTCTGCTCCGGGTCCGGGCCGTCCTGGTCCGGGTCGCCCCAGTCCAGGGACACCACGACGACATCGGCGCCCGCCTGCCGGGCGGCCCGCGCGTCGGCGAGGATCCGGTCGGTGTCGAGCAGGCGCAGCGACCAGGGCTGCCCGGCGGGCGACGGCCGGTCCGGGCCCTGGCTGTAGGCCAGATGGGCGACCAGCGCGGACCCGGCGCGCAGGAGGGCGCCGCGCGCCTCGTCCTCGGTACGGGCCGACCCGGCGTGCCGGATCCCGGCGCGGTCCAGGGCGTCCAGGGTGCGGCGGACCCCGTCGGCGCCGTCGTCCAGGGTGTGCGCGGAGGCGGTGGCGCAGCCGTCGTAGCCGGTGGCGGCGAGCGCCGGGGCCAGCTCCGGCGGGAACATGCCGGGGGACGCGGCGGCGGGCGCCTCCTCGGGTTCCTGTACGGCGTCCAGGTGGCACAGGGCCACGTCCGCGCCGGAGACGGCCGCGGCGACGCCCTCCAGCAGGGGGC
The DNA here is from genome assembly GCF_053589675.1 of Streptomyces sp. NPDC003284. NCBI lineage: Bacteria > Bacillati > Actinomycetota > Actinomycetes > Kitasatosporales > Streptomycetaceae > Streptomyces > Streptomyces sp. NPDC003284. Next base: position 712,017 of record NZ_JBSFSI010000001.1, on the reverse strand, counting down.
GGAAGTCGTGGCCGGTGCCGCCCGCGTCGAACGCGGCCCGTTCGACGACCGAGGCGTCCGGCCGGACGGCGCCGGAGGCCAGCAGGGTGAACGCGGTGGCGGCCGGGCGGGTTCCGGCCGTGGGCGCCGGGGGCGCGGCCGCCGCGGGCCGCTGCTCGCGGTGGCCGGCCTGGCAGGCCGCCGCCGCGGTGAGGACGGCCGTCACGGCCAGGGCCACCTGGTGTCGGCGTGCGAACATCGGTTCCCTTCAGAGCAGGCGTTCGATCATTCGGTCATATCGACGGACAAGCGTTAGTCAGATGGGTACGAAGCGGGCCGTCGCCGCAAACAGCGGCGGTGCCGTGATTGGTCCGTCCGGTGCGCACCGGCCCCTGTCCGGCAGCCGCCGGACCCCGGGCGCCCGGCGCTCCGTACCGTCACCGGCACCTGACGGACCGTTCGTCGCACCGTTCAACGACGCGATCGACCGTCCGCCGCACAGCGCCGCGCGCGCCCTGTCCCCGGACGGCACCCTGCGGTGCCATACGGCCATGATGGCCGGAACCACCCTCCCGCCCGCGCCGCCGACCACCGGGGCGCCCGCCGACGTCACGACCGCCCGGACGGCGGGTGCCGGGACGACGACCGCCGAGCACGAACTCGCCGCGCTCCAGCGCGAGCACGCACGGCCGCTGTTCGCCCTGCTGCTGCGGCTGTGCGACGGCGACCGGCAGCGCGCCGAGGACCTGCTCCAGGAGACGCTGGTGCGGGCCTGGCAGCACCCCGAGGCGCTGCGCGCCGAGACCTTCGACTCGGTACGGCCCTGGCTGCTGACCGTCGCGCGGCGGCTGGCCATCGACGCGCGCCGGGCCCGGCAGGCCCGGCCACCCGAGGTCGGCGACGCCGTCCTGGAGAACGCGCGGGTGATCGCCGACCACGCCGAACGGTCCGCCGCCACCCTCGATGTGCGGCGCGCTGTGAAGACACTCACTCCACAGCACCGTGACGTCCTGGTGCTCGTGTACTTCCGCGGGGCCAGTGTGGCGGAGGCCGCCGAAACCCTGGGCATTCCGCCCGGTACCGTGAAGTCCCGTGCGTACTACGCGCTGCGCGCCCTGCGCAGGGTGCTTCCCGGTTACGCGGCCGACCTGCGATGAAACGGACTCTTGGGTCAAGCCTCCGTAAAGCGCCTTGCTGTGGACCCCTGTTGGGTAATCGGCTGTTCTCATCCGTGTTCCGCGGGGGCACGGTCCCGGGAGCCGGGGCTCGGGCGACGCGCACGCACCGGAGGAAGGCGGGAAGGGATGCTGCACAGAGGGCACGAGAACGCGGAGGGCGGCCACGGCGGTGATCAGGACGTCCCCATGGCATGGTTCTACGCCGAGTACATCGCCGACGAACTGCTGCGCACGGGCGATCTGATGCCCCCGGCGTCGGTGGAGTTCCGCGCCGGACGGGACGCGCTGGCGCTGACCGTCTTCCTGTCCGACACCGGAGGCGAGCTGTCCGGCATCCGGGTGGTCTCGCAGCTGGAGACCTGGCTGTCGCTCACCGCGTACGACCAGCCGTGGCAGGACTGGGTGCGCGAGCGGGTGGCCTGCCTCGCCGCCGACGCGGACGCCCGGGGCGTCCCCTCGCCCGACCTCGCGCTGGCCGAGGCCGCCTGGCGCTGGCTGGAGGAGACCGAACTGCTCGCGCCCGACCTGGACGCGGTGCCGGACGGCGCGGGCGCGGTGGGCGAGGACGAGGGCCCCAAGGTGTGGACGCCCGCCTGGCAGCTCGGACTGCCCCTGGGGCATCTGGCCATCCATCTGTTCTGACGTTCTGATGTTCTGACCGGGTCCGGCTCCGCGGCACGGCGCTCCGGACGGCGGCGCCTCGCCGCGTCCCGCGCGGGGTGCCCGGTCCGGGCGCGCACGGCCCGCCGGGCAGACGGGCAGACGGGCAGACGGGCTACTTGAGCAGCCGGGAGAGTCTGCGGTCCGCGAGCGGCTTGCCGCCCGTCTGGCAGGTCGGGCAGTACTGGAGCGAGGAGTCGCTGAAGGAGACCTCGCGGATGGTGTCACCGCACACCGGGCAGGGTTCGCCGGTGCGGCCGTGCACCCGCAGGCCGCTCTTCTTCTCCGCCTTCAGCCGGCCGGCCGCGATGCCTCTGGAGCGCTCGACCGCCTCGGTCAGGGTGGTGCGCAGCGCCTCGTACAGCCGCCCGGTCTCCTGCGGGGTCAGGGAGGCCGCCAGCTTGAACGGGGACATCCGGGCCGCGTGCAGGATCTCGTCGCTGTAGGCGTTGCCCACACCCGCGATCAGGCTCTGGTCGCGCAGGGCGCCCTTGAGCTGCCGCCGCTCCCCCGCGAGCAGCCCGGCGAAGCGCTCCTCGTCGAAGTCGTCGGCCAGCGGGTCCGGGCCGAGGCGGGCGACGCCGGGCACCTGCCGCGGGTCCGGGACGACGTACACCGCGAGCCGCTTCTGGGTGCCGGCCTCGGTGAGGTCGAAGCCCGCGCCGGTCTCCAGGGCGACCCGCAGGGCGAGGGGGCCCTTGCCGGGCCGGGGCGGGCCGTCCGGGAGGCGGTCCCGCCACTGGAGCCACCCGGCCCGCGCCAGATGCGTGACCAGGTGCGGGCCGCCGTCGGTCGCCAGGTCGAGGAACTTGCCGTACCGGCCGACGGAGGTGACCTCGTGCCCCTCCAGGGCGGTGACCGGCGGGTCGTAGGTCTTCAAGACGCTGATGGCGACGGGCAGCACCCGGACCACTTCGTGACCGACCAGGTTCTCGGTCAGGAAGTCCCTGAGCGCTTCCACCTCGGGCAGTTCCGGCATGGTTCCAGAGTGCCACCGCCCACTGACACCGCCACGCGGCGCGGACCTCCGCCGCCTCCGCCCGGACGGCTCCCCCGGACGCTCACGTCGGCTCGTCCGTCTCGTCCATCACGAACTCGCTCCACAGGCACTTGCCGCCGCCACGCGCCTCCACGCCCCACACGTCGGTGAGCCGGTCGACGAGGAGCAGCCCGCGCCCGGAGACGCCCTGCTCCCCCGGTTCGCGGCGGCGCGGCAGGGCGCTGGAGGAGTCCTCGACCTCCACCCGCAGCCGCCGGTCGGTGCCGCTGAGCACCCGCAGGGTGACCACGGCGGCGCCCTCGGTGTGCATCAGGGCGTTGGTGATGAGTTCGTCGGCCACGAGTTCGATCTCGTCGGAGCGCTCGCGGGCGCCCCAGGAGCGCACGGTGGCGCGGATCATGTGGCGGGCCCGGGTCAGCGCCTCGGGGTCGCCCGGTGCGACATGGTGCTGGAGGCGGCCCTCGGGCCGGCGTTCGGCGAGCGCGCGGCGGCGCAGCACCAGCAGGGCCACGTCGTCGTCCCCGCCGCGCTCCTCCGCCATGGCGATCAGCTGGTCGGCGAGGTCGCGTACGTCCTCGGGGCCCGCGCCGATCATGTCGACCAGGGCGCGCATGCCGTCGTCGAGGTCGGCGCCGGGCTGCTCGACGAGGCCGTCGGTGCACAGCACCAGGGACTGCCCGGGGTCGAGCTCCATGGCGCACACCGGATACTCCAGGTCGCCGAACTCGGCGGACAGGCCGAGCGGCAGGCCGCCGTCGACCTCGACCCGGCGGCAGCCGCCGTCGACGTGCCGCACCAGCGGGTCGATGTGCCCGGCACGGACCACCTGGACCACGCCGGTGGACAGGTCGGCCTCCGCGTACAGGCAGGTCGCGAAGCGGTCGGTGTCCAGTTCGTGCAGGAAGACGGAGGCGCGGGCCATCACGGTGGCCGGGGTATGGCCCTCGGCGGCGTAGGCGCGCAGCACGATGCGGAGCTGGCCCATGACGGCGGCGGCGTGCGTGTCGTGGCCCTGGACGTCGCCGATGACGGCGCCGACCCGGCCGCCGGGCAGCGGGATCAGGTCGTACCAGTCGCCGCCGATGTCGCGGCCCAGGGAGCCGCCCGCGTAGCCGGAGCGGTAGCGCACGGCGACGTCGGCGCCGGGGACGCTGGGGATGGTGCGCGGCAGCATCGCCTGCTGGAGGCCCTGGGCGAGGTCCTTCTCCTGCTCGTAGAGCATGGCGCGCTGGAGGCTCTGCGCGATGCTGCTGCCCAGGGCGACCAGCAGGTTGCGCTCCTCCTGGGTGAAGCCGTGCCGGCCGCTGTAGAGCAGGCCCATGCCGCCGATGGGGCGGCCCTGGGCGATCAGCGGGAGGTAGGCGGCCGAGGTGATGCGCAGCCCGGTGATGTGCGGCCACAGGATCGGGTAGCGCTCGGCGAAGTCCTCCGGGGACTCGATGAAGCACGGGCTGAGGGTGCGCACGGCCTCGCTCATCGGGTACGGCTCGTCGATCCGGGTGACGCGGGTGCCGGGCACGGAGCTGCCCTCGGGGCCCTCGGCGACCAGCCGGAGGCGGCCGGCCTCGACCAGGCCGAGGACCAGGCTGGTGGAGCCGAGCAGGGCGAGGCCGTGGCTGTCCTTGACGACGTCGATGACGTCCTGGACGGAGTGCGCGTGGGCGAGGGCCGCCGTGGTGGCCTGGACGACGTTGGTCTGCTCGCGCCGGGCGGCGGCCCGCGCCACCCGCTCCTGGCGGCCGGCGATGTCGTCCAGTTCCTCGGTGGCGTCGCGGATGATCCCGATGATCCGGTGCGGGCGCCCGGCCGCGTCCCGGCGGATGTAGCCCTGGGTGTGGATCCAGCGCAGCGTGCCGTCGCGGCGGCGCAGCCGCATGTAGGTGCCGTAGTTCTCGCGGCCCTCCCGCAGGGCGCGGTTCACCATGGCGTCCAGGCGGCGGCCCTCGGCGGCGGGGACCCGGCGGCCCAGGCTCTCGGGGTGGCCGTCGTACTCCTCGGGGGTGAGGTCGAAGATCCTGTGCGTCTGCGCGTCCATGCTGAGCAGACCGGTGTCCAGATCCCAGTCGAAGCTGCCCATGCGGTTGAGTGCCAGGATCGGATCCGGGTGCGCGGGCCAGTCGTCCGGGAGTGCCAGGGCGTGCGCTCCCCGTTCAGCCATGGGCCCACCTTGCCAGGATTTGTCCGATTCTTCGAGTTCTTCGAGTTCTTCGAGCGAAAAGCGGGGGGAACCCGGTCCCCGGGGGCGGCGGCGGACCGGGGCACCGGCAGGGAAGGAGCGTGCACGACCGTGGGATGGTTCACCGCACCCGACTACTGGCTCGGCCGGCTGGTGTTCCAGCGGGCGCTGGCCGCCGTCTACCTCGTGGCGTTCCTGACGGCGGCCCTCCAGTTCCGGGCGCTGCTGGGCGAGCGCGGGATGCTGCCGATCCCCCGGTTCGTGGCGCGGGTGCCGTTCCGGCGGGCGCCGAGCCTGTTCCACCTGCGCTACTCGGACGGGCTCTTCGCGGCGGTCGCCTGGGGCGGGTGCGCGGTGTCGGCGGCGCTGCTGGCGGGGGCGGACGCGTGGCTTCCGCTGTGGGGCGCGCTGCTGCTGTGGCTGGTGCCGTGGGCGCTGTACCTGTCGATCGTGAACGTCGGGCAGACCTGGTACGGCTTCGGCTGGGAGTCGCTGCTGCTGGAGACCGGGTTCCTCGCGGTGTTCCTGGGCAACGACGAGGTGGCCCCGCCGGTCGTCGTGCTGTTCCTGCTGCGCTGGATCCTCTTCCGGGTGGAGTTCGGCGCGGGGCTGATCAAGCTGCGCGGCGACCCGTGCTGGCGGAACCTGACCTGCCTGTACTACCACCACGAGACCCAGCCGATGCCGGGCCCGCTGAGCTGGTTCTTCCACCGGCTGCCCGCGCCGCTGCACAAGGCGGAGACGGCCGCGAACCACCTCACGCAACTGGTGGTGCCGTTCCTGCTGTTCACCCCGCAGCCGGTCGCCACGGCCGCCGCGGCGCTGATGATCCTCACCCAGCTGTGGCTGGTGGCCTCGGGCAACTTCGCCTGGCTGAACTGGATCACCGTCGTGCTCGCCCTGTCCGCGGTCCGCTGGCCGGGCGGCCCGCCGCCCGCCGTGTCCGCACCCCCGCTGTGGTACGAGGTGCTGGTCCTGGCCGTGGCCGCGCTGCTGGTCTTCCTCAGTCACCGCCCGGTGCGGAACATGATCTCCCGCCGCCAGGTCATGAACCGCTCCTTCGACCCGCTGCACCTGGTCAACACCTACGGCGCGTTCGGCACCGTCGGCCGGATCCGGCACGAGGTGGTGATCGAGGGCACCCTCGACGAGGTGCCGCGCGAGGACTCCGACTGGCGGGAGTACGAGTTCAGGGGCAAGCCCGGGGACGTGCGGCACTGGCCCCGGCAGTTCGCCCCGTACCATCTGCGCCTGGACTGGATGATGTGGTTCGCCGCGCTGTCCCCGGCGTACGCCGGGCCGTGGTTCGGCGCGCTGGTGGAACGGCTCCTGGAGAACGACCGCGACACGCTGCGGCTGCTGCGCCGCTCGCCGTTCCCGCGCGACCGGCCGCCGCGCTTCGTCCGCGCCCGGCTGTTCCGCTACCGCTACACGACCTGGCCGGAGCTGCGCGCCACCGGGGCCTGCTGGGACCGCACGTTCGTCCGGGAGTTCCTGGCGCCGACCCGGCTGGCGGGACCGGCGCGGGACGACTGACGGGGTGCGGCGGGGTCCGGCGGGGTGCCGTGCCGGGTGGGCCGGGCAGCCGGAACGGGCAGGCCGGGGCCGTTGTCAGACCCTGCCGCTACGGTCTTTCGCATGAGAGCTACGGGCACCTTCACCGTGAAGTCCTTCACGCCGGCCGGCCTGAAGCCGGACCCCGTCGTGACCACCGGCCTCCCGGTGGGAGTGGCCACCCTGGAGAAGCACTTCGAGGGCGAGATCACCGGCCGCGCGGCGACCCTGTTCACCGCCGCCTTCGACCAGGAGACCGGGGTCGGCACCTATGTCGCCATGGAGTCCTTCGAGGGCACCCTGCACGGCCGCCGGGGCGCCTTCAACTTCGTCCACTCGGCCACCACCACGGGCAGCGACCGCAGCGCGGAGTTCTTCACCGTCGTCCCCTCCAGCGGCGCCGGCGATCTGACGGGGATACGCGGCACCGGCGGCCTGGCCGTCGACGCCGACGGCACCCACCGGATCCGGTTCGACTACGAGCTGGACTGAGCCAGCCCGTAGACGCGGTCGGCCGTCCGGGCGAAGACCGCCGCGCGCTCGTGCGCGCAGAGCCCGGCGGTCAGCTCCCGTGCGGTGGCCAGGACCTCGGCGTAGGAGGCGGCCAGGGTGCACACCGGCCAGTCCGAGCCGAACATCAGCCGGTCCGGACCGAAGGCGTCCAGCACCGTGTCCGCGTAGGGGCGCAGTCCCGCCGGGGTCCACGTGGCCGGGTCGGCCTCGGTGACCAGGCCCGACAGCTTGCAGACGGTGTTGGGCAGGGCGGCGAGCGCACGGACGTCGCCCGCCCAGGGCTCGGTGCCGCCGGTGGCGGCGGGCGGTTTGCCCAGGTGGTCCAGGACGAAGGTGAGCCCGGGGTGGCGGGCCGCCGCCTCGGCGCAGGCGGGGAGCTGGCGGGGGACGACGACCAGGTCGTACACCAGGCCCGCGTCGGCGACGGCGGCCAGGCCCCGGCGCACCTCGGGGCGCAGCAGCCACCGGGGGTCGGCCTCGCCCTGGACCTGGTGGCGGACGCCCTTGAGGTACCGGCCGCCGGGCAGGGCGCGCAGCCGGTCCAGCTCGTCCGCGACGTCGGCCCGGGTGAGGTCCGTCCAGCCGACCACGCCCGCGATCAGCTCGTGCGCCTCGGCCAGGGCCAGCAGCTCCGGGGTCTCCTCGGGCACGGTGACGGTCTGGACGAGGACGGTGCGCTCGACCCCGGCGGCGCGGGCCTCGGGCGCCAGGTCGGCGAGGGTGAAGTCGCGGCGCAGCGGGCTGAGCGCGGGGCCGGTGATCCAGTCCTGGTCGCGGACGGACAGGTCCCACACGTGGTGATGGGCGTCGACGGTCACGGCAGCTCCCACACCACGGGCAGCCCCGCTCCGGCGCCGTCGCGGGAGTAGTCGTGCACGACGTCGAGCAGGTCGGCCATGCGGGCCTGCCAGGCCACGTTGACGGGCAGCCGCTCCAGTTCGGCCAGGAGCCGGGCGTAGTCCTCGCACTCCAGGAGGTGGAACAGGTCGGTGCCGCTGCGCCAGATGGTCCAGGAGGTGGCCCCGGCGGCGCGGACGGCGGCGGTGAGCGCGGCGGGCACCTCCCGGTGCGCGGCCTCGTAGGCGGCGACGCGGTCGGCGCGCACCTTGGTGTGCAGAGCGACTCTCATACGGGCTCCTCTCGCGGCAGCAGGCCCCTCTCGCGCAGCTCCCGCCAGAAGGACGCGGGGACGGGGACGGCGTACTGCTCGGCGCAGTCGCGCACCTCGGCGGCCGAGCGGGCGCCGATCAGCACACTGGCCACGACCGGGTGGGCGGCGCAGTGGGACAGGGCGGCGGCGCGCAGGGTGATGCCGTGCGCGCGGGCGGTCTCCCGCAGGCGCAGGGCCCGCTCCAGCAGCGCGGGCGGCGCCTGGGTGTAGTCGTACGGGGCGCCCGGCCGCGGATCGGCGAGCAGGCCGGAGTTGAAGGCACCGCCGACGACCACGGCGACCCCGCGGGCCAGGGCGGCGGGCAGCAGGTCGGCCGGGGCGCTGTGGTCGAGGAGGGTGTGGCGGCCCGCGCACAGCACCACGTCGACGTCGGTGTCGTGGACGAAGCGGGTCAGCATCGCGCTCTGGTTCATCCCGGCGCCGATCGCGCCGACCAGGCCCTCGGCGCGCAGTCGCTCCAGGGCCGGGTAGCCCTCGCGGAAGGCCGCTTCGGCGTGGTCGTCGGGGTCGTGGAGATAGGCGATGTCGACCCGGTCGAGGCCGAGGCGGTCGAGGCTGGCCTCCAGGGTGCGCCGGATGCCGTCGGCGGTGAAGTCCCAGACACGGCGGTGGGTGGCGGGCACCGCGAATCCGGCGGCGAGGTCGTCGCCGGTGCCGTCGCCGGTGCGGTCGGCGGTGCGGTCGGCGGGCTCCAGGCGGCGGCCCACCTTGGTGGACAGGGTGTACTCGCTCCTGGGGCGGGTGCGCAGGGCGGCGCCCAGGCGGCGTTCGGCCAGGCCGAGCCCGTAGTGGGGCGCGGTGTCGAAGTAGCGGATGCCCGCGTCCCAGGCGGCGGTGACCGCCTCGTGCGCCTGGTCCTCGCCGACCTCGGTGTACAGGTTGCCGAGGGCGGCGGTGCCGAAGCCGAGGGGGCCGATGTCGACGCCGGTCGCGCCCAGGGCCGTCACCGGCCCGCCGGGCGCAGCCGCAGTCCCTGCATGCCGCCGTCGACCGCGAGGGAGGTGCCGGTGGTGGCGCCGGAGTGCGGGCCCGCCAGGTAGGCGATGGCGGCGGCGACCTCGGCGGCGGTGACCAGGCGGCCGGTGGGCTGGCGGGCCCGGAGGGCGGCGCGTTCGGCGGCGGGGTCGGGGGCCGAGTCCAGCAGCCGGCCGACCCAGGGGGTGTCCACGGTCCCCGGGTTGACGCAGTTGACGCGGATGCCCTCGCGGATGTGGTCGGCGGCCATGGCGAGGGTGAGGGAGAGGACGGCGCCCTTGCTGGCGCTGTAGAGGGCGCGCTGCGGGAGACCGGCGGTGGCCGCTATCGAGCAGGTGTTGACGACGGCCGCGTGGTCGGAGACGCGCAGGTGCGGCAGGGCGGCGCGGGTGGTGCGGACGATGCCGAGGACGTTGACGTCGAGGACGCGGTGCCACTCGGCGTCGTCGTTGTCCTCGACGGTGCCCTGGGCGCCGATGCCTGCGTTGTTGACGAGGATGTCGACTCCGCCGAGGGCGTCGGCGGCCGCCTCGACGGCGGTGCGCACCAGGACGTCGTCGGTCACGTCGGCGCGGAAGGCGTACAGGGGCTCGTCCACGGCCGAGGGATCCAGGTCCAGCACCGCGACGCGGGCGCCCCGCCCGGCCAGGAGACCGGCGGTGGCCCGGCCGATCCCGGAGGCGCCGCCCGTCACCAGGGCCCTCAGTCCGTCGAAGTCGCTCATGCCGCGTGCCCCTTCTGCTGTGTCTGCTGTGTCTGCTGTGCCAGGTCGGCGGCCCAGAAGGTGCCGCCGGGGAAGGTGTAGCGCGCGATGGACTCCGGCCGCATGGCGGCGGAGAAGCCGGGCGCGGTGGGGGCCGTGTAGCGGCCCTCGCGGATCACCACCGGATCCAGGAAGTGGTCGTGGAGGTGGTCGACGTACTCGATGACGCGGTCCTCGGTGGTGCCGGTCAGGGCGACGTAGTCGAACATCGAGAAGTGCTGCACCAGTTCGCACAGGCCGACGCCGCCGGCGTGCGGGCAGACCGGGACGCCGTACTTGGCGGCGAGCAGCAGGATGGCGAGGTTCTCGTTGACGCCGCCGACCCGGGCCGCGTCGATCTGGAGCACGTCCAGGGCACCGGCCTGGAGCATCTGCTTGAAGACGACGCGGTTGTGCACGTGTTCGCCGGTGGCCACCTTCACCGGGGCCACCGCCTCGCGGATGGCCGCGTGGCCGAGGACGTCGTCGGGGCTGGTGGGCTCCTCGATCCAGTACGGGTCGTAGGGGGCGAGCGCCCGGGTCCAGCGGATGGCCTCGGCCACGTCCCAGCGCTGGTTGGCGTCGACCGCGATGCGCACACCGGGTCCCACGGCCGCGCGGGCCACCCGGCAGCGGCGTACGTCGTCGTCGAGGTCGGCGCCGACCTTCAGCTTGATCTGGGTGAAGCCGTCGGCGACGGCCTGGGCGGCGAGGCGGGTCAGCTTGGCGTCGTCGTAGCCGAGCCAGCCGGGGGACGTGGTGTAGGCGGGGTAGCCGTGCGCCAGGAGGCGGGCGGTGCGCTCACCGGCGCCCTCCCGGCCACGGCGCAGCAGGCCGAGGGCCTCGTCCGGGGTGAGGGCGTCGGTGAGATAGCGGAAGTCGATCTGCCGCACCAGCCAGACCGGGTCGGCCTCGGCGAGCAGCCGCCACAGCGGCTTGCCCGCGCGTTTGGCGGCGAGGTCCCACACGGCGTTGACGACCGCGCCGATCGCCATGTGCATCACGCCCTTCTCGGGCCCCAGCCAGCGCAGTTGGCTGTCGCCGATGAGGTCGCGGAAGAGCGAGCCGGGGTCGGCGCACAGTTCGTCGACGGACCGTCCGACCACGTGGTGGCGCAGTGCGTGGATCGCGGCGACCTGGACGTCGTTGCCCCGCCCGATGGTGAAGGTGAAGCCATGGCCCTCGGCCCCGTCCGTGCCGTCTGTGCCGTCCGCGGGGTCGGTGCGCAGGACGGCGTAGGCGGCCGAGTAGTCGGGGTCCGGGTTCATCGCGTCGGAGCCGTCCAGCTCGCGCGAGGTGGGGAAGCGGATGTCGTGGGTGTCGACCGCGGTGACACGGGCGGGCGTCGGGGACACGGGTGGCCTTTCGTCGGTGGCGGGGGGCCGTGCGGTCAGTCCTGGGCGCGGCCCGTCGTCACGCGCGCGATCATGAGGGCGACCAGGATGATCCCGCCGTAGATGGCCTGGATCCAGAACGACGGCACCTGGGCGAGGGTGAGCAGGTTCTGCACCACGCCGAGCAGCAGGACGCCGGTGAGCGCGCCGAACATGGTGCCCCGGCCGCCGTCGAGACTGATGCCGCCGATGACCGCCGCCGCGAACACCGTGAAGATCATGTTCTGGCCCTGGTTGGCGCTGATCGCGCCGACGTAGCCGGTCTGCATGATGCCGCCGACGGAGGCGAGGACACCGGCGGCGACGAACACGCCGAGCATCACGCGCTCGACGCGGATCCCGGCCGCGCGTGCGGCGTCCGCGTTGCCGCCGATGGCGTACAGGGCGCGGCCGACGCGGTGGTGGCGCAGGACCAGGCCGGTGACGGCGAAGGCGGCGGCGGCCAGCCACACCGACAGGGGGACGGTGAGGAAGGTGGTGGTGGCCAGCGCGTAGAAGCTGTCGGGCATGCCGAACAGCGTCTTGCCCTTGGTGGCGCCGACCAGCACTCCGCGCAGCACGATGAGCATGGCCAGGGTCACGATGAAGGCGTTGAGCTTGAAGGTGACGACCAGGATGCCGTTGAAGGCGCCGATCACCGCTCCGGCGGCCAGGATCGCGAGCAGGGCGAGCGGGGCGGCCAGTTCGGTGCCCCAGCCGGACTGGGCGGCGGGCAGGACGAGCAGGGCGCCGACGGCGGGTGCGATGCCCACGACCGATTCCAGGGACAGGTCGAACTTGCCGGTGATGAGCACCAGGGACTCGGCGAGCACCACCATGGCGAGGGCGGCGGACGAGCCCAGGACGGAGATCAGGTTGCGTTCGGTGAGGAACGAGTCGTTGACGACCGCGCCGAGCACGATGAGCAGCAACAGGGCTGGTACGAGGGCCAGTTCGCGGGCGCGGCGCAGCAGGACGGCCCTGGCCCGGCCCGCGTCGGCCGGGTGCGGTGGGGCGAGCGGCGCGGCCGCCTCGGTGTCAGCCATGGTCCACTCCTTCGATGGAGGCGATCAGCTCGTGGTCGCGCCAGCCCGCCGGGTGCTCGGCGGTGATCCGGCCGTGGAAGAGGACGAGGACGCGGTCGCAGCGCCGCAGGTCGTCGAGTTCGTCGGAGACGACGAGCACGGCGGTGCCGTCCTCGCGGGCGCTGTCCACGCGCGCCAGCAGGGATTCCTTGGACTTCACGTCGACGCCCGCGGTGGGGTTGATGAGGACGAGCAGCCGCGGGTCACGGGCGAGGGCGCGGGCCATGACGACCTTCTGCGCGTTGCCGCCGGACAGGTCGGACACCGGCTGCCCGGGGCCCTCGGTGCGGATGCCGAGGCGGGCGACGAGCTCACCGGCGAGGGCGCGGCGGGCGCCGGTGCCGACGAAGCCGAACCGGCCGAGCCGGTCCAGGACGCTGAGCGTGGTGTTGTCGCCGACGGTCATCCGGGGCACCAGGCCCTGCTCGTGGCGGTCGCGCGGGACGCAGCCGACGCCCGCCGTCAGCGCGGCCCGTACGTCGCCGAACGGCAGGGCACGGCCGTCGAGTTCGGCGCTGCCGCCGGTGGGGGTGTGCAGTCCGGCGAAGGACTCGGCCAGTTCGATCTTGCCGCTGCCGCTGGTCCCGGCGAGTCCGACGACCTCGCCGCCGCGCACGCTCAGGTCGATGTCGCGGTACGCGCCGGAGGTGAGGCCGTGCGCGGCGAGCACCACGGGGGCCTGGGCGGCGACCGGCTCACGGCTCAGGGCGCCGCCGGTGACCGACTCCCCCGCCATGGCCTCCACCAGGGCGGAGCGGGGCAGGTCCGCGACGGGGGCGGTGGTGATCCAGCGGGCGTCGCGCAGCACGGTGACCGTCTGGCAGACCTCGTACACCTCCTGGAGGTGGTGGGAGATGAACAGGAAGGTGACGCCGGAGTCCTGGAGTGTCCGCATTCGGGTGAACAGCCGCTCTATCTCGCGGTTGTCGAGCTGGGCGGTGGGTTCGTCCAGGACGATGAACCGGGCGCCGAGGCTGAGGGCCCGCGCGATCTCGACCATCTGCCGGTCCTCGACGCGGAGTTCGGCCGTGCGGGCGCCGGGGTCGACGCGTACGTCCCAGGCGTCCAGGAGCGCGGCGGCCTCCTCGCGCAGCCGCCGCCAGCTGATCAGACCGCCGCGTCCGGTGGGCTGGCGGTTGATGAACAGGTTCTCGGCGACGGTGAGTTCGGGGACGACGGTCGGCTTCTGGTAGACGCAGGCGACCTTGCGGCGCCAGGCGTCGCGGTCGCCGAGCGGGGGCGCGCTCGCGCCGTCGAAGCGGATCTCGCCCGCGTCGGGGGCCTGGAGGCCGGTGAGCAGGGTGACGAGGGTGGACTTGCCGGCGCCGTTGCGGCCGACGAGGGCGTGGGACTCGCCGCTGCGCACGGTGAGACGGCCGTCGGCGAGGGCGACGGTGGCTCCGTAGCGCTTGGTGACGCCCCGCGCCTCGGCCAGCGGGGCGGTGTCGGGGGCGCTCATCGGACCGTGTTGCCCCACAGCGCCCGGTCGTCGACGTTCTCCTTGGTGACCAGGGGCGCGGGCAACTGGTCCTCCAGGACTCCGTTGGGCAGCTTCACGATGGTGGAGCCGTGGTCGGTGGGGCCCGGCGCGAACGTCTTCCCCTGCATGGCCGCCTTGATGTAGTACATGCCGTACTTGGCGTAGGCGTCGGCCGGCTGGGAGACGGTGGCGTCGATCTCGCCCTTGCGGATGGCGTCGAACTCCTGCGGGATGCCGTCGTTGGAGACGATGGCGATGTGTCCGGCCGTCCCGGCCTTCTTCAGCAGGTTCTTGGACTTCAGGGTCTGGAGGGTGGGCGCCAGGTAGACACCGCCCGCCTGGAGGTAGATGCCCTTGATGTCGGGGTTGGCGTTCAGCAGGGTGTCGAGCCTGGCGGCGGCGGTGTCGGACTCCCACTTGGCGGGGATCTCCAGCACCTTCAGCTTCGGGAAGTTCTTCCGTACGCAGGCGCGGAACGCCTCCGAGCGCTCACGGCCGTTGACGGAGGCGAGGTCGCCCATGATCTGCACGACCTTGCCGGAGTCGAGGTGCGCGCCGAGGTACCGGCAGGCCTTCTCGCCGTACGCGATGTTGTCGGCGCGCACGACCATGGCGACCTTGCCCTTGTCGGGCGCCACGTCGACGGCGACCACGGGGACGCCCTTGCGTTCGGCCTGGTCGAGTCCGGCCTGGATGGCGGCGCTGTCCAGCGGGGCCACGACCAGGCCCTTGACGCCCTGGTTCAGCTCGTTGTTGATGTCGGTGATCTGCTGCGAGGGGTCGCTGTTGGAGTTGACCGTCTTCAGCGCGTCCACACCTTGGGACGTGGCCATCTTGGGCACGTAGTCGTTGTAGGACTGCCAGAACGGCGAGGTCAGCAGGGGCAGGACGACACCGACCTTGCCGCTGCCGCCGCCCTGTGCGCCGGGCGCGCCGCCGTCCTTGGTGCTGCCGCAGGCCGTCAGCGCCAGCGCGCCGCAGGCGGCGACGGCCGCCGCGCGCACCGCCGCCGCCGGGAACCGCCTGCCGTGCAGCCGCCTGCCTTGCCGTCCGTTCCGCACTTGTGTGCCGGCCATCTGTCGGCTCCTCATCGGGCGAGATCGAGCAGTTGCCCGCATACTTATCAGACCACTTGACGCCCGGAACACCCTCCGGAGCCACTTTTCCCGGCCGGACGACCGGAGTGGTCCGACCACCTCGATGGTTAGACTGCGGCGCACGGCGACAGGAGGAGTGGCGTGGAGCAGACCCCGACCGGACCGGCCGAGCGGACGGAGCCGGACCCGGACGGCGCCGCGCGTGCCGCGCATGCCGGGCCGAAGGAGACGGAGGCGGCGGCGGAGGCGCAGGGCGCCGCCGGTGCCGGGCAGAAGGGCACCGTGACGCAGCGGGCCATCGAGCGGATCAAGTCGATGATCGCCGAGGGCCGGCTGGAGCCGGGCCAGCGGCTGCCGACCGAGCGGGACCTCGCCGCCGGGCTGGGTATCTCCCGCAGTTCCGTGCGCGAGGCGATACGCGCGCTCACCGTGCTCGGTGTGCTGGAGGCCCGGCACGGATCGGGCATCTACGTCACGCAGTTGGAGGCCGGAGACCTGCTGGAGACGTTCGGGGTGGTGGCCGACCTGACCCGCGGGCCGCGCCTGGTCGAGCTGCTGGAGGTGCGCCGGGTCCTGGAGTCGACGGCGACCGCGCTGGCGGCGGCGCGGATCACCCCGGAGCGGCTGGCCGAGGTCGAGAAGCATCTGACGGCCATGAACGCCACCGACGACCCGGAGGAGATCCTCGCCCACGACCTGGCCTTCCACCGCGAGATAGCGATGGCGGCGGGCAACGAGGCGATGGCCGCGATCCTGGAGGGCCTGTCCTCACGCACCTTCCGCGCCCGGGTCTGGCGCGGCTACCAGGAGGAGGGGGCCTTCGCCCGCACCCGCCGCGAACACGCCGCGATCTTCCGGGCGTTGGCGGCCCATGACCCGGAGGCGGCCCGCGCGGCGGCGGCCTCCCACGTCGGCGAGGTGGAGGAGTGGCTGCGCGCCCGGTTCGCGGAGTGACGGCGGACCACGGGTGAGGGCACGGGCGGGAACGCCGGAGGGCGGCCCGGCGCGTGCGTGCCGGACCGCCCTCCTGTACTCACTCAGGCGCGCTGTACCGACTCAGGCGCGCCGCAGCCGCAGCGTCACCAGCTCGAACGGACGCAGCCGCACCGCGATCCGCTCGCCGTCGCGCTCCACGGCCGGGGCGTCGGCCAGCGGGCGCTCCAGCAGGTCGGTCGCCACGGCGTCGGCGACCTCGAACCCGGCGCTCAGCGTGGCCCGCGCCCGGCCGCCGTGCGCCTCGTGGAAGCGGACGACCACGTCGCCGCTGCCGTCGTCGGCGAGCTTGAGAGCCGTCACGACCACCGCGTCGTCGTCGACGGCCACCAGCGGGGCGACCGCGCCCGCGCCGGTCAGCCGCCGCTCGGGCACGTTGATCCGCCAGCCCTCGCGGACCGCGCCGCCGATGTCGGCGCCGGGCACCAGGGCGTGCCGGAAGCGGTGGACGCCCTGGTCGGTCTCCGGGTCGGGGAAGCGCGGCGCGCGCAGCAGCGACACCCGGACCGTGGTGGTCGTGCCCAGGTCGCCGTCGGTGCGGACGGCACGGGTCACGTCATGGCCGTACGTCGAGTCGTTGACCAGGGCGACGCCCCAGCCGGGCTCGGCCACGTGCACGAACCGGTGGTTGCACGCCTCGAACTTGGCGGCCTCCCACGAGGTGTTGGTGTGGGTGGGCCGGTGGAAGTGCCCGAACTGGGTCTCCGACGCGTACCGTTCGGCGTGCACGTCCAGCGGGAAGGCCAGCTTGAGGAACTTCTCCGTCTCGTGCCAGTCGACCTCGGTGTCCAGGAGCAGCCGCCGCTCGCCCGCGGCCAGCGACAGCACCTGCGTGACGCGGGAGTCGCCGAAGGAGCGCACGACGCGCACCGAGGCGCCGTCCTCGCCCGCCGTGACCTCGTCCGCGTCCGTCAGGTCGGTGACCGTGTTGCGATAGAACTCGTCCACGTCCCAGGCGTCCCACATGTTCGGGAAGTCGGGGTGCAGCTGGAGCAGGTTCGCGGCCCGGCCGGGGGCGACCGTCTCGCGCTCGGCCTCGATGTCGTACGCCGAGACGACCAGGCCCCGCTCGTCGATCTCGACGCGCAGCACGCCGTTGTCCAGGACGTGTCCGCCGCCCTGGCGGGGCGTGAGCCGGGTGCCGCCCGCGACGGCCGGGGCGGCGGCGCCGCCCGCCGGGACACCGCAGCGGCCGTGCGGGGCCGCGTTGAAGACGAGCGGGGTGGCGCCCTCGCCGGCCAGCGCGCGCTGCGCGCCGTCGATGATCGCGTCCAGCTCGGCGGCGACCCGCTCGTAGGTCGCGCGGGCCTCGCGGTGCACCCAGGCGATGGACGAGCCGGGCAGGATGTCGTGGAACTGGTGCAGCAGCACCGTCTTCCAGATCCGGTCCAGGTCCTCGTAGGGGTAGGGGAACCCGGCGCGCACGGCGGCGGTGGCCGCCCACAGCTCCGCCTCGCGCAGCAGGTGCTCGCTGCGCCGGTTGCCCTGCTTGGTCTTGGCCTGGCTGGTCAGGGTGGCGCGGTGCAGTTCGAGGTACAGCTCGCCGACCCAGACGGGCGGTTCGGGGTACTCGGCCTCGGCCTTGTCGAAGAACGCCTCGGGGGTCTCCCACACCACCTGCGCGGAGCCCTCCAGGTCGCGCAGCCGGGCGGCCTTGGCGACCATCTCGCGGGTGGTGCCGCCGCCGCCGTCGCCCCAGCCGGTGGGCGCCAGCGAGTGCCGGGCGACGCCCTTGTCCTTGAAGTTGCGGGCCGCGTGCGCGATCTCGCTGCCCTTCATGGAGCAGTTGTAGGTGTCGACGGGCGGGAAGTGCGTGAAGATCCGGGTGCCGTCGATGCCCTCCCACTGGAAGGTGTGGTGCGGGAACTTGTTCGTCTGCGACCAGGAGATCTTCTGCGTGAGCAGCCGCTTGGAACCGGCCGCCTTGATGATCTGCGGCAGACCGGCGGCGAAGCCGAAGGTGTCGGGCAGCCACGCCTCGTCGTTCTCGACGCCGAACTCGTCGAGGAAGAACCGCTTGCCGTGCACGAACTGGCGCGCCATGGCCTCCGAGCCGGGCATGTTGGTGTCGGACTCCACCCACATGCCGCCGGCCGGGACGAACCGCCCGTCCGCGACGGCCTTCTTGACCCGCGCCCACACCTCGGGCCGGTGCTCCTTGATCCACGCCCACTGCTGCGCCTGGGACATGGCGAAGACGAAGTCGGGCTCGTCCTCCAGCAGGGCGGTCATGTTGGACGTCGTACGCGCCACCTTGCGCACCGTCTCGCGCAGCGGCCACAGCCAGGCGGAGTCGATGTGCGCGTGGCCGACGGCGCTGATGCGGTGCGCGGAGGGCACGGCGGGCGCGGAGAGCACGCCGGTGAGCTGGGCGCGGGCCCGCCCGGCGGTGCCGTTGACGTCCTGGAGGTCCACCAGGTCCAGTGCCCGGTCCACGGCGCGCAGGATCTCGTAGCGGCGCTGGGAGTCCTCGGGCAGCTCGGCCATCAGCTCGCCGAGCACCTCCAGGTCGATGACGAGCTGCCACACGGTCTCGTCGAAGACGGCGAGGTCCATCCGGGTCAGCGTGTACTGCGGGTCGCTGCCCGCGGTCTCCTTGTCGCCGAGCTGGGTGGGCAGGAAGGGGTGGTAGTCGAGGATGACGGGGTTGGAGGCGGCCTCGATGTGCAGGCGCACCTCCTCGCCGCCCTCGACGGGGGCGCCGATCCGGACCCACTGGTTGCGCGGGTTGAGGCCCTTCACCGGGGTGCCGTCGGGCCGGTAGACCAGGCCCTCGCACTGGAAGCCGGGCATGTTCTCGTCGAAGCCCAGGTCGAGCAGGGCCTCGACGGACCTGCCCGCCCAGGCCCGCGGGACGGTGCCGGTCACCCGGAACCAGCTGGTGCCCCACGGAGCACCCCAGCGGGCGCCCACCGCGATCGGCTCGGGCTCGGCGGCCAGTCCCTCGGCGACCGGGACGGGCTCCCCGGGCGCGTGCCACACGGCCACGTCCAGGGGCACGGACTCGGGGTACACGGCGGGGCGGATGCGCTCGTCGAGTACGCGCTTGAGGCGGGCTTCGACCAGGCTGCGGTCGTCATGCATGCGGAATGCTCCGTAGGTCTGCGTCTGCGGGTGGATCAGTCGGTGGTTACCAGCGGTGGCCGAGGGCGGCGGCGGCCGAGGAGGTGTACAGCTCCCCCACCGCCCGTACCTCGAACCGTACGGCCCGCTCGCCCGGGGCGGGCGTCAGGCCGGTGACGAAGTAGGCGCGCTGGCCGGTGCCGCCCAGGAAGCGGCGGGTGCCGTCGGGCAGCACGCGGTGCACGGTGTAGTGGCGGACCGTGCCGGGCGCCGGGTGGTCCCAGGCCAGACGCAGGTCGCCGCCCGAGGCCGCGGTGACCCGGGGCCGCACGGGGGCGGCCGGGGTGGTGGTGCGCTCGCGCACGGCGAGGCCGCCGAGCCGCCAGCGGACCGGGCCGCCGCCGGTGGCGGTGAGCCGGATCCCGAGGGCGTGCACGGTCCCGGACCGGCCGGGCAGCCGCACCGCGGTGGTCCGCCAGCCGTCGCCGCGCCCGGCCGGCAGCGGCAGGTACGTGTACGGCGGCGGGTTCCCGGCGCCGTCCGGTTCGGCGGTCGCCACGGCCAGCTCGACGCGTACGTCCCCGGCGTCGGCGCGGTGGGTCAGCTCGACGACGGTGTTGCGGCCGAGCGGCAGCCGGGTCGTGTAGAGGTCCAGCACGGCGGGCCGGTCGAGCGCGCCGGACACCAGGAGGCTGCTGCCGCCGTGCCAGGCGTCGGCGAAGTCGAAGGCGACGGCGGGCCGCTGCCCCTCGGTGCGCACGCTCCAGCGGCGGGCGGGCAGCCGGTCCTGGAGGCCGAGGTGGTTCCAGGGGGTGTCGGAGGTGACCTCGCCCCGCTCGTGCCAGCGCAGTCCGTGGCCGGTGTTGAAGACGGTCGCGAACGGCAGGGCGGTGACGGTGGACCGGTCGGCGGCGAAGACGGCCGGTGCCCGCCAGGGGTCGGCGGCATCGGGCCGGGACGGGTCGAGGGAGCGGCCGGTCCAGAACCGGTCGTCGGCGGCGTGGAACGCCTCCGGGGTGTGCCCGGCGGGCAGGTGGCCGCGGGTCCACTCCGGGCGGTAGAGGCCGACGGAGGCGGTGTGCGCGGTGCCGGCGGGCACGATCGCGTCCCAGTCCACGGAGGTGTCCGGGCCGCGGGACTCCACGTCGACACCGGCCCACAGCTCGTAGCGGCTGCGGCCCAGCGCGTCGGCCCGGCGGGCGGAGGAGGCCAGCGAGCCCGCGCTCCAGCGGAAGTCGACGAACAGGTCGTCGGCGGCCTCGTACAGCGCCTGGTTGCGGTCGTTCAGCGCGCCCTGCCAGCTCACCGTGCCGTCCACGGTCATGGCGTCGTACCAGGTGACACGCTGTCCGCGGGCGGCGGCGAGCGTCTTCAGCTCGCGGACGAAGCCGAGCATGGCCGCGCCGAGCGCGCTGTCGCCACCGCCGGTCTCGGCGTTGACGAACCAGCCGTCGAAGCCGTACGCCGCCGCGACCGCGACGAGCTGGGCGGCGAGCGGGTGGTGCCCGGCGGCGTCCCGCTGCACCAGGTCGCTGGTCCAGCGGAGCTGTCCGCCGTAGGCGGCGGGCGGCAGGAAGACGTTGCCGAGGACGGGGACGCCGTGCCGGTGGGCGGCGTCCACGACCGGCGCGTTCGGCGCGAGGATCAGCCCCTCGCCCGACGAGCCGCCCCAGAAGACCAGCTCGTCGATGTACGCCCAGTGGGTGAGGGCGTAGTAGTCGGCGGTGGCCGAGCCCTGGGAGGGGTTGCCCGCGGTGGGGCCGAAGGAGACCAGGGACTGGATACGGGCCTGGTCCGCGCGGGCCGTGGTGTTGGCCGGGGCCGGGGTGAAGCGCCGGGCGAGCGGCACGGAGGCCCGGTTGAAGGGCAGGTCGGTGTCGGTGGCGGCGCGCCAGCTCTTCAGGCTGCGCCAGGTGATGTCCTCGCCGGGGCTGCCGTCGGGCAGCGAGTCGGGGTACCAGTAGGAGGCGAGCGGCCGCAGGCCGGTGGCGGCGGTGCGGGGCGCCGCCGAGGCGGGCGCGGCGGCGGGCAGGGACAGCGCGGGCAGGGCGGCGGTCGCGGCGCCCGCGAGCAGGACGGTGCGCCGGGCGGGGCGGTGACTCACGAGCGGGTGCCTCCTGGTGGGGTGGGGAGTACCTGATCGGGGGTGACGACGTCCGTGATGCCGCGGGCGGCCAGGTGGTCCTGGTCGGCCGCCCGGGTGTCGAGGACGGTGGTGGGGCGGGCGCCGTCGGCGGTGAGCCGGAAGAACGCCTCGAAGACGTCGCCGCCGGGCGCGCAGCGGGAGCGGGCGGCCGGGTCGGCGGGCACGGTCAGGGCGGTGGTGCGCGGGGCCGGGGCGTAGGTGTGCTCGCGGGCCGCGCGGGCGAGGCTGCGGGCGATGTCCTTGGGACGGCGGTCGTTGGTCAGCAGGCCGAGGCTGTACTCGAGTTCGGGGAAGTCGGCCAGCTCGCGCGAGACGTCGTGGGAGCACCACCAGGTGATGCCCCACAGGTCGGGGCAGTCCAGCGCGTTGGCGACGGTGGCCTCGGTGAAGGCGGCGGCGTGCTCGGCGGGGATCAGGGGGGCGGGCGCGCCGACCTCCTGGAGCCAGACGGGGCGGTGCGGGTCGCCGGCCCATGCCTTGCTCAGCTCGATGAGGTAGGCGGCGTGGTGCTCGGTGGGCACGGAGGTGCGGCCGTGGCGCTGGGCGGTGCCGTTGAAGACCCAGGAGTGCACGGCGGTCAGCGCGCCGTGCCGGGCGGCCTGGTCCGGGGTGAACGGCATGTCGTCCTGGTACCAGGTGGCGTCGTACTCGGCGTGCAGGTGCATCCGGCCGGGAGCGCCCTGCTCGCAGGCGGCGAGCATGCGCTCCAGCCAGGCGTCGATCTGGTCGGCGGTGGCCCGGTCCGGGTCGGGGTGGGGCCCGGCGGAGAACTGGTTGACCTCGTTGCCGAGGGTCATGCCGAGGAAGTTGGGGCGGCCGTCGAGGGCGGCGGCCAGGGTGCGCAGGTAGGCGGCCTGGCCGTCCAGGACCTCCGGGTCGGTGAAGAGGTTGCGGCGGTGCCAGGTGCGGGTCCAGGCGGGCAGGAAGTCGAAGCTGGACAGGTGTCCCTGGAGACCGTCCACGTTGACGTCGAGCCCGCGTTCCCCGGCCGCGTCGACGACCTGCACCAGCTGTTCCACGGCGCGCGGCCGGATCAGGGCGCGGTCGGGCTGGAAGTAGGGCCACAGCGGGAAGACCCGGACGTGGTCGAGGCCGAGCGCGGCGATGGAGTCCAGGTCGGCGCGTACGGCGTCCAGGTCGAAGTCGAGCCAGTGGTGGAACCACCCCTGGCTCGGGGTGTAGTTGACGCCGAAGCGCACGGCAGAAGGCATGCGGGGTCCTTGCGAGGTGGGGGTACGGGGGTTCGGCCCGCGAAAGCTGCGGTGAGGCCGGCCGCGGGGCCGCTCCCGGGAGCGGCCCCGGGCGCTCAGCCCTTGACGGCGCCCTCGCCGACCCCGCGGAAGAAGTAGCGCTGGAGGCAGGCGAAGAGGGCGATCAGCGGGGCCACGGCGATGACGGTGCCCGCGGCGACCAGCCGTTCGTCGTTGGCGAAGGTGCCGTGCAGGTAGTTCAGGCCGATGGTCAGGGTGAACCTGGACGGGTCGCTGAGCACGATGAGCGGCCACAGGAAGTCGTCCCAGGCGCCCATGAAGGCGAAGATCGCCACGACGGCGAGGGTGCCCTTGACCGAGGGCAGCGCGATCCGCAGGAACCGCTGCCAGACGTTGGCGCCGTCGACGTAGGCGGCCTCCTCGATCTCGTAGGGCAGGTTCAGGAAGGCGTTGCGCATCAGCAGGACGTTCAGCGACGCGACGGCGCCGGGCAGCAGGACACCGACGAGGGTGTTGTTCAGGCCCAGCTCCCGCATGGTGGTGAACTGGGCGATGATGATGCCCTCGGCGGGCACGAGCATCGCCAGCACGAAGACCAGGGTGGCGACCCGGCGGCCCCGGTAGCGCAGCCGGGCCAGGGCGTAGCCGGCCAGGGCCGAGCCGACGCAGTTGGTGACGACGTTGGCGGCGGCGACCTTGAGGGAGTTGAAGGCGTAGTCCCAGACCGGGATGGTGTCGGCGACGCGCTCGTAGTTGTGCAGGGTGGGGTCGCCGGGCAGGAACTTCGGCGGGGAGCTGAAGATGTCCTCGGTGGGGCCCTTGAGCGAGGTGGACAGCTGCCACACGAACGGGCCGACGGTCAGGGCGAGCACGGCCAGCAGCAGGACGTAGCGCAGGACCAGTTCCCACACCCGGTAGCGGCGGCCGTTCTCGTCGGTGAAGCGGGGCTTGCGCGGGCGCGCCGGGGTCGTGCGGGCCGGGGTCTCGCGGGCCGGGGTCTCGACGGTGCTCACGCGTCCTCCTTCCGGTCGGCGCGCAGGACGAGCAGCATGAGGATCACGGTGATGACGAACACCACCAGGGAGATGGCGGAGGCGTAGCCGACGCGGCCGGACAGGCCGGTGCCGGTGCGCTGGATGAGCATCACCAGGGTGGTGTCCTCGCCCGCGGGGCCGCCGCTGGGCCCGGCCATCAGGTAGACCTCGGAGAACACCTTGAAGGCGGCGACCGAGGAGAGCGCGGCGACCAGGACCATGGTGGAGCGGACGGCCGGTACGGTCACGGTGAAGAAGCGGCGCACCGCGCCCGCGCCGTCCACGGCGGCGGCCTCGTGCAGTTCGCGCGGCACGTTGGCGAGCGCCGCGAGGTAGACGATCATGTAGTAGCCGAGGCCCTTCCAGACCGTGACAGCCATGGCGCTGACCAGCAGCAGCCACTGGTCGCTGAGGAAGCCGACCTTGCCGAGCCCGACCGTCTCCAGGAGCGAGTTCACCAGTCCGCGTTCGTCCAGCATCCAGACCCAGATCAGGCCGACCACGACGATCGAGGCGACGACCGGGGTGTAGAAGGCGGACCGGAAGAAGGTGATGCCCGGGATGTTCTTCTGCACCAGCATGGCCAGCAGCAGCGGCAGGATGACCAGCGCCGGGACGGTGCCGACCATGTACAGCGTGCTGTTGCGCAGGCCGATCCAGAAGGCGTCGTCGTGCAGCAGCTCGCGGAAGTTGGCGAGGCCGACGAAGTGGCCGGGGATCAGGGTGCGCCGGTCGGTGAAGGCGTTGATCACCGTGGAGACGAACGGGTACAGGATGAAGACGGCGGTGACCAGCAGTCCGGGGGCGGCGAACAGCCAGGGACTGGTGGGCAGTTGGCGCCGGATCCGGGTCGCCGGGCGCATCCCGGCGCCCCGGCCGGAGCGCCGGGCCGGGCGCTTCGCGGGCGCCCGGGAGACGGTCGAGGTGGACATGGTGCGTTATCCCTGCTGCTTCAGAAGCTGGTCACATGCCTTGACAGCGTTGTCGAGCGCGTCCTTGGGGCTCTGCTTGCCCTGGAGCGCCTTGGCGACCTCGTTGCGCAGCGCCGTCTTCATCTGGTCGCTGAACTGCACGGGCGTGTAGTTGACCGCGGTCTTCAGGGACTTGGCGGCGGCGACCCGGACCCGGGTCTCGTCGGTGCCGTCCTCCTTGGTGAAGTACGGGTCGTTGAGCGAGCCCGCGGTGCTCGGGAAGATGGCGACCTTCTTGGCGAAGGACATCTGGTGCTCGGCGTCGGTGACGAAGTGCGCGAACGCGACGGCGGCGGGCGTGTTCTTGGTCTTCGCGTTCACCATCAGGCCCTGCACGTACATGTTGACGTGGCCGGTGCTGGTGATCTGGTCGGTGATGCCGATGTTCTTGTACAGGTTCGGCGCCTGCTTCTTGAAGTTGTCCAGGTCCAGGGCGCTGCCCGGGTTCATGGCCACGGCACCGGTGAGGAACTTCTTGCCGGTCGACTCCGGGGTGGCGGTGAGCGCCTGCGGGTCGAGCGCCTTGGCGTCGTACAACTGCTTGTACTTGGTGAGGAGTTCGACACCCTTCGCGTCGTTGAAGGCGAAGCCGGTGCCCTCCTTGTTCGTCAGCGTCGAGCCGTAGCGGCCGAAGTCCTCGATGGTGGGCACATTGGCGAGGGTGGCGACCTTGCCGTCGGTCTTCTCGGCGAGCTGGAGGGCGTCCGTGAAGAGCTCGTCGTACGTCTTCGGCGGCTTCTCGGCGTCCAGGCCCGCCTGCTTGAAGAGGGTCTTGTTGTAGAACAGCGGGCCGGTGTTCAGGTACCAGGGGAAGGCGTACGTGCCGGGCAGGCCGGGGACCTGGTGGCTGGCCCAGGCGCCGGGCAGGTACTCGCCCTTGTACTTGGCGGCGGCCTTGTCCAGGTCCATCGCCAGGCCCGCCTTGGCGAGCGGCGCGACCAGGTCCGGGGCGACGTTGACGACGTCGGGCAGGGTGCCGCCGGCCGCGTCCGCGCTGATCTTGTCGGGGTAGCCCTCGGCGGGCTGGTCGACCCACTTGACGTGCGTGCCCGGGTACTTCTTCTCGAAGTCGCCGATGACGCCCTCGAAGTAGTCCTTGAAGTTGGCGCGCAGGTTCCAGGTCTGGAAGGTGATGTTGCCCTCGACCTTGCCCGACGCGTCCGTCGAACCGGCGTCGTCCCCGCCGGAGCCACAGGCGCTCAACGGCAGGACGAGGGCGGTGATGGCTGCGGCGGCGAGTGCTCTGCGGGATATGGGCACGGTGACACGGCTCCCTTGCGGCGTCGACGGCTGGTGTCGGCAGTGACGATGCATGCCGAGTTCATCAAAAGTCAATGGATTCGGGCCTGCTAAAGCTACCTCGGCCACATTAGTCCAGGTCACCGGGGTCCGAGTAGGGACTTGCCCGCAAGGACTAATGCGCTTTAGGCTGCGTCCACTCAAGCGCTTTAGTGATCACCGCTGTGAAAAGAGGGGGAACATGCCGGCCAAGCGGACCCCGGCGCGCCGTCCGACGATGAAGGACATCGCTCGCCGTGCCGGTGTCTCCGAGAGCGCCGTATCGTTCGCGCTCAACGACCGGCCCGGTGTCTCCGAGGTCACCCGCGACCGGGTCCGCCGGGTCGCCGAACAGCTGGGCTGGCGGCCCAGTACGGCGGCCCGCGCGCTGTCCGGGGAGGGCGCGGCCACGATCGGCTTCGTACTGGCCCGGCCCGCCGACACCCTCGGCGTCGACTCGTTCTTCCTGCAACTGGTCTCCGGCATCCAGGAAGTGCTCTCCGAGCGCCATCTCGGGCTGCTCTTCCAGGTGGTGGAGGACGTACCGGACGAGTGTGACGTATATCGCAGATGGTGGGCCGAGCACCGGGTGGACGGCGTCCTCGTCGTGGACCCGCGCACCGACGACCCGCGCCCCGGTCTGCTCGACGAACTCGGCCTGCCCGCCGTGGTCATCGGCGGCGCCCCCGACGAGCGGCACCCGGGCCTGTCCACCGTGTGGGCGGACGACGCGGGCGCCATGGCCTCGGTGGTGGACGGGCTCTACGGGCTCGGCCACCGGCGCATCATGCACATCGCGGGCCTGGCCGGGCTCGCCCACACCGAGCGCCGGATCCGGACGCTGCGCACCGAGGCCGAGCGGCGCGGGCTGACCGGCGTCGAGTCGGTGACCACGGACTACTCGGACGCGGAGGGTGCCGCCGTCACCCGCCGGATACTGCGCTCGCCGTCTCCCCCGACGGCCCTGATCTACGACAACGACGTGATGGCCCTGGCGGGCGTGGCCGCCGCGACCGAACTGGGCTACTCCGTCCCGGCGGACGTGTCGGTGGTCGCCTGGGAGGACTCCGCGCTGTGCCGCATGGTCAAGCCGTGGCTGTCCGCCCTGTCGCGGGACAGCATGGAGTTCGGCCGTACGGCGGCCCGCGCGCTGACCGCCCTCCTGGACGGCGGCCCGGCCCGCACGGTCCGCGTCCCGGTCCCCCGCCTGATCGAACGCGACAGCACGGGGCCGGCGCGGGACGCGCCGGGGGCGGGCGCCGAGGCGGGTACGGGCGACCGCGTCGGCTGAGCGCGCCTGGCGGCGGGCGGGGCCGGTGGAGTCCGGCGAGGCCGGTGGAGTCCGGCGAGGCCGGTGGGATCGGTGGCCGCGCCCGGGAGCCAGGGCGATCCGGTGGCCCGGTGCTCCGGTGGTTCCCGGTGTACGGGTACGACCGGCATCCGGCGGGGGCTGGTGGGCACGCACCGGAGCCGCAGCGGGTCGCCGGTGGGCGTGTGCGGGCCACCGGCGACCGGCGGCGCCGGTGATCGCGCCCGGGGCCGGAAGCAGCCGTCGGGATGTCGGCCAGGCCGACGACACGGACGGCCGCCCGACGCCAGGTGGGTGCAGCTGCGGTCCCGCTGCCGGGCGGGACCGCACGCGGGGCCCTACTCGGCCGTCCCCTTGCCGCCCCGGCCCGGCGCCTGCGACCCGTTGTCGGGGGTCGCGGGCCGCGGGCCCTGGAGTTCGCGGCGGCCGGTGTCCGCCGCGGCCGGTCCTGAGCCGTTGCGCTGGGCGCCGCCGCCCTGGCCGCCACCGCCACCGCCGTTCAGGTTCTGCCGTACCGAGTCCAGGATGGTCAGGCCCTGGGCGACCAGCCCCGCCGCGATCTCGCCGAGGCCGTCCGCGCCGTTGAGGACGTTGACGTTGGCACCGGAGAGGCCGCCCGCGGCCTCCTTGACGATCTGCGGGAGCTGATCGATCAGCATGCGGTCGAGCGCGACACGGTCGTAGGACGCGGCGGCCTCGGCCTGCACCTTCATCCGCTGGGCCTCGGCCGCGGCGAGGATCCTGACCCGCTCGGCGTCCGCCTCGGCGGGCTTGACGATCTCGGCGACCAGCTCCTGCTGGCGCAGTTCGGCCTGCCGCTGGGCCAGCTCCGTCTGGGCGGCGAGCACCTCCTGCTGGGCATGCGCCAGCGCCAGCGGCCCGGCCTGCGCGGCCTGTGCCTGGGCCCGGTCCACCTCGGCGGAGTACTCCGCCTTGACGATGGCGGTCTGACGGGCGTACTCGGCCTGCCTGCGGGCCGCCTCCTGCTCCGCCTCGGCGGCGGCCTGGTTGGCCTGCGCCTGGGCGATCTGCGCCTGCCGCTGGATGGCCGCCTTGTGCGGCGCGGACATGGCGTCGATGTACCCGGTGTCGCCGTCGTCGATGGACTGGATCTGGAGCGAGTCCACGATCAGGCCGATCTTCGCCATCTCCGTCTTGGAGGTGTCGAGCACCTCGGCGGCGAGCTTCTGCCGCTCGGTGACGATCTCCTCCACGGTCATCGAACCGATGATGGCGCGCAGGTGACCGGCGAAGATCCGCCCGGTCAGGACGGACATCTGGTCCTGGTCGGAGAGGAAGCGCTGCCCGGCGTTGATGATGCTCTCCGGGTCGTTGCCGACCTTGAAGGCGATGACGGCGCGCACATGCAGCGCGATGCCCTGCCGGGTGACGCAGGTCTCGACGACCTCCGACTCGCACATCGACAGGGTGAGGAAGCGGACCTTGCGGAACACCGGGAGCACGAACTTGCCGTGCCCCGTCACCACCCTAAACGGCGCGCCCCCCAGTCCCCGCCTGCCGCCCGAGATCAGCATCGCCTCGTCGGGGGCGGGAACACGGTAACCGAACATGGTCTGTTCTCCTTAGCCTGCGTCGGCCGCATCGTCGCGCAACCGGTCCAGGGGGTCGGCCCACTCGATCACGTCGACCTCACGGCGTCCGCGGGAGTCCACCACGAGGACCGTCGCACCGATCGGCAACGGTTCCTGCGACCAGGCGAGGAAGGTCTCGGAGCCGCCTCTGACCCGCACCAGGATCTCGCCGGGACCGGCGGATCCGCGTGTGCCGATGAGAAGCTCCCCCATGCAGCCGATCACGGCCTCGTCCTGCGCCATCGCCGACTACTTCCCCTCGTGCTCGCCCTGTGCTTCCGACCATAGACCCACCCGGGCGGGCCGCCTACGCGTCGCGTGCACCCGGGCGTCCCGGCACCGCGGCGGACCGGCGGGGACACCCCGTCCCGCCCGGTCCCGCCGGATGCCGGACGTGTCCTCGCCCGGCATCCGGCGAGACGCGGCCAGGGCCCTGCCCGGTTCCGGACCGGCGGCGCGGACCCGCGGCCGGGCGGGGGTCACCGCCCGACGAAGGTCACCGTCTCCGCCATGTCCGCCCGCCCGGTGCGCGGTTGCGGCGCGCCGTCCTTCTCGAACCCCACCGCGACCCCGCAGAACAGCACGCGCCCGTCCCCCGCTCCGACCACCTCACCGACCGTCTTCCGGTACATCGTCCACATCACCTGGGGACAGCTGTGCAGCCCCTCCGCCCGGAGCAGCAGCATGACCGTCTGGAGGTACATCCCCGCGTCCCCCCACTGCCCCGGCCCCATCGTCCGGTCGAGGTAGCAGAACAGCACGGCCGGCGCCCCGAACGCCCCCGAGTTCAGCGCGGCGATCTTCATGGGCCGGGCGGGATCGTCGCGCTCGATCCCCAGGGCCGCGTACCGCTGGGCGGCAGCGGCGGCGAAGCGGTCCAGATAGGGCGGAGTCAGTTCGGCCGGGTACATCGGATACTCCCGCTCGTCGCCCGGGTCGCCCGCCAGTGCCCTGGCCGTGGCCCGCCGCTTCAGCTCGGCCAGCGGCTCGCCGGTCACGACGTACAGGTGCCACGGCTGGAGGTTGCCGCTCGACGGTGCTCTCGCCGCCGCGGCCAGGACGCGTTCGAGCACCTCCTCGGGCACCGGCTCGTCGCCGAACGCCCGCACGGCCCGGCGACTGTCCACGGCCTCGTACACATCCACGCCTTCTCGTCCTCTCCCTCGTCCCCGACTCTCGTCCCTCGGCTCTCGTCCCCCGGCTCCCGTCCCCCGGCTCTCGTTTCTCGACGGCCATGATCCCTCCCCTGTCGGGCAGGCCAGGGCGGCCGGTGGTGGCGGCCGGACGCGGCCTCTCGACGCGAGGGGCCCGCTCCGGGCAGAGTGCACCCCACGTACTCGCCAGTACGCCCTGTCCGCCCCCGCTTTCGGAGTTTCCGACCTTCCGCCGAGGAGTGCCCGTGACCGACTGGGCCGGCCGCAGTGCCGTCGAGATAGCCGCCGCCGTACGCGAGAAGCGGGTCACCGCCCGTGCGGTGGTGGCCGCGCACCTGGCCCGCATCGAGCGGCTCGACGGCCGGATCGGCGCCTTTCGCACCGTCCGCGCCCGTGCGGCGCTGGAGGAGGCCGACGCGGTCGGGGCCCGGCCGGATCTGGCCAAACTCCCCCTGGCGGGCGTGCCGGTGGCCGTCAAGGACAACCTCGCCGTACGCGGCGAGTCCACCCGGAACGGCTCCGCGGCGACCTCCGAGCTGCCGCAGACCCAGGACCATGTCACCGTCGCCCGGCTGCGGGCGGCGGGCGCGGTCGTGGTGGGGCTGACCAACGTGCCCGAGCTGTGCATCTTCGGCACCACCGAGGGCGTGCACGGCGTCACCCGCAATCCGTGGGACACCTCACGCACGGCGGGCGGTTCGTCGGGGGGCAGCGCGGCGGCGGTCGCCGCCGGGATGGTGCCGCTCGCGCTCGGCAACGACGGCATGGGCTCGCTGCGCATCCCGGCCGCCGCCTGCGGCCTGGTCACCGTCAAGCCGGGCCACCGGGTGGTTCCGGCCGGCATCGGCAACGGCGACTGGTTCGGCATGTCGGAGAACGGGCCGCTCGCCACGACGGTCGCGGACGCGCGGCTGATGCTCTCGGTGCTGGCGGACACCGAAGTACCCTCCGCCGCCGGGCAGTCGGCGCCGTCGGTGGCCGCGTCGGTGCGCGCGCCGCTGCGCGGGACGACGGTCGCCCCGCCGTACGCCAGCGCCGTACGGGAGGCGGCGCGGCTGCTGGCGCGGGAGGGCCACCGGGTGCGGCGCGCCGATCCGCCCTATCCGGCGTCGATCGGGTTCACCGCGCTGCGGCACTGGAGTGCCGGTACGGCCATGGACGCCGTGGGCCTGGATCCGCGGCAACTGGCCCGGCGCACCCGGGTGCAGGCCGCCGTCGGGCGGCGGTTCGTCGAGGGCGTCCGCACGGGTGACGCGCGGGAGCGGCTGCGGGAGCGGCTCGCGCCGTTCTTCGCCGAGCACGACGTGCTGCTCTGTCCGGCGCTGGCCCGCCGCCCGCCGCGGGCCGTGCCCTGGCACGAGCGGGGCTGGCTGCGCAACGTCGCGGTCAACGGCGCCTGTTCACCGATGACCGGGCCGTGGAACCTGACCGGCTGGCCCGCGGCGGTGGTGCCGTTCGGCACCCTGCCCTCCGGTGCGCCGTGTGCGGTGCAGCTGGTGGGGCGCCCCGGCGCGGAGGACGTCCTGCTGGACCTGGCGGAGCGGATCGAGCGGCGGCGCCCGTGGCCGCGCACCGCCCCGCTGGACTGAACCCGCGCACCGTCCGCCCGGCCCGGCCGCGTGCCGCACGCACTCCGGGCCCGGCCGGCGGCGGCGCCGCACCGCTCAGAACTCCCGGTGCGCTCAGAACTCCCGGTACGTTCAGTGGTCCCGTGCGCTCAGAGCCTCCCGGTGCGTTCAGAGGTCCCGGTACATGATGTGCAGCCCCACCAGGCCGTGCCGCGGATGCCGGTACGCCCGCGGCACGGTGCCGAGGACGGTGAAGCCGAGCGAAGTCCACAGGCCCACGGCCGGGTTGGTCTCGACGACGGCGTTGAAGACCATGCCGCGGTAGCCGTCGTCCCGGGCCGCCGCGAGGACGTGCTCGGCGAGGGCGCGGCCCGCGCCGCGGCCGGTGCGGTCCGGGTCGACCATGAAGCCCGCGTTGGCGATGTCCGCGGCGGGCCCGCCGTAGTTGGGCCTCACGTAGGCGGAGCCCAGGATCGTGCCGTCCTCGTCCTCGGCGACGAAGACCCGCTTGCCGGGGCCGGTCCACAGGGCGCGGGCGTCCTGTTCGGAGGTGTCCGGGTCCCAGGCGTAGGTCTCCCCGGCGGCGACGATCCGGTGCCAGAACGGCCAGATGCGCGGCCAGTCGTGGTCCGTTGCTTCCCTGATCAGCATGGGCGCGAGTCTCGCACGCCCATGCCTGTGGCGGCCGGTACGGGTGGTCAGTCGACGCTGGGCAGGATGTGCGGCTCGGCGAGGTCGTCCTCGTACCCGGCCAGGCGGATGGGGGCGGACCGCGCCCACACGTCGAGGCTGCCGAGGTCTCCGGGCCGTCGGCCCGCGCGCTCCGTGCGTTCCTCGGGGCGCTGCTCGCGATTGGTCTTCTCCGGTGTCACCGCGCACTCCTTATGTGTCGGTCACCCTCGGGGCGGTCAACCGGCAGTCTGCGCTGCGGCGCCTGACACCCGCTCGGGTCTGGGTCGAGACAGGTCGGACGCGGTGGCGCCGGCAACTGAGGTCCGAGCGGGCCGTTGGGCACCGGCTCACCCCGGGGCGGACCGTGGGTGTGGTGGGAACCCTTTGGTGCTGTCCGCCTACTCCAGATTAACCAAATGAGCACCCCCCTGCTCGATGGGGCTGCAAAAACCAGGTAACTATCGGAAGTCAGGCATGTTCATTGAGCCATATAAGAGGCGATTTGTCGCTTTGTCGCGCGAGCCGGGGTTCACCCGTTCGGCGGACGGCACGCAGTTCAGGTCCCGTTGGCCGCGCCGCAAGCTCGCCGTGCTCTGCTGACGTACCGCACCGGCCGTCCCGCGGGAGGACTGACGCATGGAGCTGCGCAGTGTCGAGGAACTGATGGACCTGCTGCACGCCGGGCGGGGTGCCCGCGTGCCCGACCGCCCCGGGCGCCGCACCGACCCCTGCGCGCACGCCCTGCGGACCGCCGCACTGCTGCGCCGCAGCCGTCCGGCCGACAAGGAGTTGCAGATCGCGGGTCTCGTCCTGGCCGTCGGCGGACTGCCCGGTCCGGGCGAAGACAGCGGCGAAGGTAGCGGCGAGGGCGCGGGCGCGCGGGCCGGTGCCCTCCGGGCCGCCGAAGCGGTCCGCGGACTGCTCGGGGAGCGCGTCTTCCGGCTGCTGCGGCAGCAGGCGTACGCCGCCGACGGCCGCCCCGTCCGGCCGGTCGACGAGGACGCCCTGGCCCTGCGCCTCGCGGCCGAGGAGGCCCGCACCCCGGGTCCGGGCGACGGCGCGGCCGCCGGGGTGCTGGAGGACTGGCGCACCGTCCTGGACCTGGTCGCGGCCCGCAACTCCCGGCTGGGCGCCGTCGACTGACGGCGCCTCAGCGAGCGCGTACGCGAGCGGGCCTCACCACTTGCCGGGCGCGTAGTCCTTCAGGAAGACGCCGTACAGGTCCTCGCCCTCCTCGCCGCGCACGATCGGGTCGTAGACGCGGGCGGCGCCGTCGACCAGGTCCAGCGGGGCGTGGAAGCCGGCCTCGGCGAGGCGCACCTTGTCGGGGTGCGGACGCTCGTCGGTGATCCAGCCGGTGTCGACGGCCGTCATCAGGATGCCGTCCTTCTCGAACATCTCCTGGGCGGCGGTGCGGGTGAGCATGTTCAGGGCGGCCTTGGCCATGTTGGTGTGCGGGTGCCCGGCGCCCTTGTAGCCGCGGTCGAAGACGCCCTCCATGGCGGAGACGTTGACGATGTACGTACGGCGGGCCGCCGCCGCGGCCATCGCCGGGCGCAGCCGGCTGATCAGCAGGAAGGGCGCGGTGGAGTTGCACAGCTGCACCTCCAGCAGCTCGACCGGCGTGACCTCCTCGACCGTCTGGATCCAGCTGTTGGTGTCGTGCAGGTCGGGCACCAGGCCGCCCGCGTCGATGGCCGTCCCGGCGGCGATGCGCTCCAGGGACGCCGAACCGGAGACGAGGGCCAGGTCGGTGACGTCCTGGGCGTCGAGCATCCCGGAGCCCGCCATCGGCAGCGCGGCGACCGCGCCGGAGCCGAAGGTGCCGATCACCTCGGAGGCGGGCAGCTCACCGGCGGGCAGCGGGGCCGACTCGGCGGAGATCAGCTCGCTGTAGGCCTGCGGGGAGCGCCGTACCGTCTGGGCGGCGTTGTTGATCAGGATGTCCAGCGGGCCCTCGGCGGCGACCGAGTCGGCGAGCGAGACGACCTGGGCGGGGTCGCGCAGGTCGATGCCGACGATCTTCAGCCGGTGGATCCAGTCGGCGCTGTCGGGCTGGGCCTTGAAGCGCCGGATCGCGTCGCCCGGGAAGCGGGTGGTGATCGTGGTGTGGGCGCCGTCGCGCAGCAGTCGGAGCGCGATGTACATGCCGATCTTGGCCCGGCCGCCGGTGAGCAGGGCGCGCTTGCCGGTCAGGTCGGCGCGCGCGTCGCGGCGGGTCCGGTTCTCGGCGGCGCACTTCTGGCACAGCTGGTGGTAGAAGTAGTCGACCTCGACGTAGCGCTGCTTGCAGACGTAGCAGGAGCGCGGGCGCTGGAGTATCCCCGCGATCTGTCCCTCTCCGGTGCGCGAGGAGGGCAGGATGCCCTCGGTCTCGTCGTCGATGCGCTGCGCGGAGCCGGTGGCGGTGGCCTCGGTGACCGTCTTGTCGTGGGCGGTCTTGGCGGCGCGGCGCTCCTGGCGGCGGCGCTGCTTGACCGTGCGGTAGATGTGGGAGGTGGCCCGGCGCACCGCGACGGCGTCGGGGTGGTCGACCTCGATCTCGTCCAGTTCGCGGAGCACGTCGAGGCAGACGGCCAGGCGCTCGGGGTCGATACCGGGCCCGTACGCGGGCTCGCCGCCCGGCGCGTACACCACCTCGTCCGTGGCCGTGGGGCCCTCGTCTGTCACCGTCATCGCGCCGCTTCCCTGCTGGTTCCCGTGGCGCTCCGAGTCGCGCCCGCCGTCGAACGGGGGATTTTACGGCAGCGGTGCGGCCGACCGCCAAACGCGTGGCGATCATGGCCGGACGGGCGGCGCGCGGGCCGGTGCGGCGCGGGTTCAGGGGGCGCAGACGGTGATGAGGGTCTCCACCTCCTCGCTCACCGCGCGGGCCAGCCGGTGCAGGTCGGGCACGGCCTCGGCGTCGGCGACGAGCCCGTAGTGGACCTGGCCGCGGTAGGTGGAGATCGCGACGGCCAGGGACTGGCCGCGGGCGAGCGGCGCGAAGGGGTAGACCTCGGTGAGCGGGTGGCCGGCCAGGCGCAGTCCGAAGCCGGGCAGCGGGACGCTGGTGACCAGGATGTCGAACCAGAGCCGGGCGGCCTGTCCGACCAGCGGGCCGCCGAGCCGGTGGCCGAGGGCGGGCACATGGTCGGCGAGCAGGGCGACGGCCCCGGCGCCCCGGTCGGGTCCGGCGTCCTTGTTGCGGTCCATGGCGGCGCGGACGGCGGCGAGCCGGCGCAGCGGGTCGGCGACGCCGACGGGCAGCTGCGTCAGATAGCCGGAGAGCCGGTTGCCCGGCGGCTGGGCGGTGCGCGGGCGGCGCCGGGAGACGGGGATGAGGGCGCGGGGCGCGAGGCCCTCGACGGGCTCGCCGCGCTCCTCCAGCCAGCGGCGCAGGGCGCCCGCGACGACCGCGATCAGCACGTCGTTGACGGTGCCGCCGACGGCCTTGCGGACCAGGTGGACGTCGTCGATGTCGACGGCCACGCCCGCGGTGCGGCGGGTGCCGGTGGGTGCGGCGGTGAGGGCGGGGACGGGGCGGGTGGCGAGGGTGGAGCGGGCGACGCGGGCGCCGATGTCCAGGGCGCGGCCCAGGTCGCCGAGGGCGTCGCGGACCAGTCCGGGCAGCGCGCGCACGTCGGGCAGCGGGCCGCGCCGCGGTGCGGCGGGCCCGGGGCCGCGCCGGGGCAGGTCGACCGGGTCGAGGATCGCGGCGGCGAGGGTGAGGGCGCGCAGGCCGTCGGCGAGGGCGTGGTGGAACTTGAACAGCACCGCGAAGCCGGTCCCGTCCGCCGCGGGCAGCACATGGGCCTCCCACGGCGGCAGGCCGCGTTCCAGGGGACGCTGCATGAGCCGTCCGGCCGCCGTGTGGAAGCCGGGGACGGGGGCGTGCAGGTGGATGTGGTTCAGCGGGTCGAAGCGGGGGTCGGGTTCGCGGGCGGCGCCGCCGAAGCCGAGCGGCTGCCGCAGACCCTTCGCCAGGGCGCCGCGCAGTCCGTCGGCACCGGGCCGGTGCAGGCCGAGCGGGTGCCACACGTCGCGGATGCGCATGCGCAGACCGGGCACCGCGGCGGCGCGGGCGGCGAGCAGGTCGGCGGCGTGGGCCGCGTCGCCGGGCGAGGGGGCCGCGAAGACGCCGAGCGCGCCGAGGTGCATCGGGTGTCCGGCGGACTCGATGTTCCAGAACGCCAGGTCGAGGGGAGCGAGCAGATCAGGGGTCACGGGCTTGCCTCGCGTCGGCGATGGGGTCTTTGCAGTGAACAACTCCTGTCGATCACGGTCAAGCGTGATCAAGTTACGCACAGTTAAAAACGGATGGGGTCCCGCCCCGGGCGGCCGGGGCGGGACCCGTGGTTGTCAGGGGGCGCCGGACGCGGTCAGCGCAGGACGGGCGGCGCCGCCTGCGCCGACGTGCCCCACGCCGAGGGCCGCGCGCCCACGGTGTAGCGCAGCGTCCGCAGTCGGCGCAGTTCGCCGGTGGTCAGATACGTCCGGTCGTGGGTCACCCCGTCGGCGCGGACCGTCCGGGTGTACCGGGCCTCGCCGGAGGTGCCGGGCGCCAGGACGGTGAGCGCGCCGCGCGGGTGGTAGCGGGGGTCGAGCCGCAGGTCGACCCGGTCGAACACGGGGGTGGACAGGCCCCAGGTGCCGTAGCCGGGCTGCACCGGGTACAGGCCGATGGACGACAGCACGTCCCAGGCCGACATGGTGCCGAGGTCGTCGTTGCCGGTCAGCCCGGCCGGTTCGTCGGTGAACAGGGTCAGCGCGGCGTGCACCACGTCGGTGGTCTTCCACGGCTGCCCCGTCGACAGATAGGTGTACGGGGCGAGCAGGTCGGGTTCGTTCAGCGGGTTGTAGCGGTCGGTGTCGTAGAAGTCGTACGGCCCCGAGACCCAGTTCTCCCGGGCGGTGCGGGCGGGGTCGGCGAGGAGCCGGTCGTAGGCGAAGAACTCGTCGAGCCGTTCGTTGGTCGGCCGCTCGCCGCCGAGCAGGCCGACCACGCCGGGCAGGTCCTGCGGGACGAGCCACTGGTAGTGCCAGGCGGTGCCCTCGTGGAAGCCCGTGCTGTGCGCCGGATCCGCCGGTCCGGTGAAGGCGCCGCCGGTGTCGCGGGCGCGGAAGAAGCGCGTCGCCGGGTCGAACAGGTTCCGGTAGCTGCGGGAGCGGGCCGCGTACCGTCCGGCGTCCGCGCGGTGGCCCAGGGCGCGGGCCATCTGGGCGAGCACGGCGTCCGACAGCGCGTACTCCAGGGTCGCCGAGGCGCCGAAGGCGTAGTCGGAGTGGCCGGCCTTGGGGGGCCGGTGGCCCTTGATGTACGGGACGTAGCCGCGGGCCAGGTAGTCCGGGTTGCCGTTGCGGCCCAGCGCCGGGGCGTC
Source organism: Streptomyces sp. NPDC003284 (assembly GCF_053589675.1). Lineage (NCBI taxonomy): Bacteria > Bacillati > Actinomycetota > Actinomycetes > Kitasatosporales > Streptomycetaceae > Streptomyces > Streptomyces sp. NPDC003284. The sequence continues at coordinate 674,683 of NZ_JBSFSI010000001.1, read as the reverse complement.
GGCGGGCGGCACCGAGTCGGCGTTGCGCCGCAGCGCGCGGTACGCCCGCTCCTCGTAGCCCTTGAGCAGGCCCTGCTGGAAGGCGTCGGTGAGGAACGGGGTGACCGGGTCGCCGGTCATCACGTTCGTCTCGACCGTGCCGTAGCCCCACTTGGGCAGCCAGCCGCTCTCCTCGGCCACCCGGATCACGGAGACGGCCATGTCCCGGGCCTCGCGGGGCGCGAGCAGCGCGAGGAACCGGGCCTGGGTGCGGTAGGTGTCCCAGAGCGACCAGTTCTGGTAGTAGGTGATGCCGCCGGTGCGGTGGACGCGCCGGTCCCAGCCGGTGTAGCGGCCGTCGGCGTCGTTGCCGACGTTCGGCGCGAGGAAGGCCCGGTACAGGGACGAGTAGAAGGTCCGGCGGCGGGCCGCGTCGCCGCCGCTCACCCGTACGTCCCCCAGCCGCTCCTCCCACCTGCGCCCGGCCGCCCGGCGCACCGCGTCGAAGGCCCGGCCGCCCTCGGCGCGCAGATTGCCGGCCGCGCCCGCCGCGTCGACGTAGGACAGCGCGGTGGTCGCCTCCACCGTGCGGTCGGCGGTGGTGTCGAAGCGGAGGTAGGCGCCGCCGTGCCCGGTGCGCGCGCCGGGGGTGACGGTGGCGCCGTCCCAGGTGCCGTACGCGGTGAAGGGCCGGTCGAAGCGGGTGATCGTGTACACCGTGTACGGGAGGGTGTCCGCGCAGAAGCCGCGGCCGGTGATCTCGGTGCGCACGGTGCGGTCGTCCAGGATCTCCACGCCGGAGCCGACCGTCCGGTGCAGCGCCTGGCCCGCGTCGAGCAGGACGTTGGCCTTGCCGGTGGCCGGGAAGGTGTAGCGCTGCACCCCGGTGCGGGCCGTCGCCGTCAGCTCGGCCTCGATGCCGGAGTCGAGCGCGACCCGGTAGTAGCCGGGGCTCGCCCGCTCGTCCTCGTGGCGGAATCCGGCCGCGTACGTCGCGTTGTCCGTCGCGGTGACGTCACCGGTGGTCGGCAGGACCGGCAGGTCGCCGCCGATACGGCAGCCGACCCCGGAGAGATGGACCAGGGAGAAGCCGCGGATGCGGCTGTGGGCGTAGTCGTAGCCGGTGTTGTGACCGGTGTCCGGCGAGAACTGCACCATGCCGAAGGGCACGGCGGCGCCGGGGAAGGTGTTGCCTTCGTTCGCGGTGCCGATGAACGGGTTGACCAGGTCGGTCAGCCGGGCGGCTGCGCGGGTCTCGGCGGCCCGCGTGGCGGGGGCGGCGGTCAGCGCGGAGGCTGCCACCGCCCCCGCCACGCACAGGCCGAGGCGCCGGGTCCGTCTCATGCGGGAAGACCTCCGGGGAAGACGTCGTTGCCCGCATGATCACGCCTGACGGGCCGTCATCCCGGTATCCGCGGGTGTCGCGGTCCCCGGGTGTCGCGGTCCCCGGCCCCGGGGGCTCCCGGCTCGGCGCCTACGGCACCCGCTGGCCCTTGCCCAGGGCGATCACCCCGCGCCCGGACACCGTGTACAGCTCCGCGTCCCGCTCCGGGTTGACGCCGATGGTCGCGCCGGGCGGCACCTCGACGTTCTTGTCCAGGACCGCGCCGCGCACCACCGCGCCCCGGCCGACGCGGACGTTGTCGTGCAGCACCGAGCCCTGCACCACCGCGCCGGGGTCGACCCGAACGCCCGGGGAGAGCACGGACCGGGTGACCTGGCCGCGGATCAGGCAGCCCGCGCTGATGATGGACTCCCCCGCGATACCGCCCGCGTTGAAGCGGGCGGGCGAGAGCTGGCTGGAGTGGGTGTAGACCGGCCAGTCCCGGTTGTACAGGTTGAACGCGGGCCGCTCGGCGATCAGGTCCATATGGGCGTCGTAGTACGCGTCGAGGGTGCCCACGTCCCGCCAGTAGCCCCGGTCGCGGCTGGTCTCGCCGGGCACGTGGTTGGCGCTGAAGTCGTACAGGGCCGCCTCGCCCCGCTCGGTGAGCCGCGGCAGGATCGAGCCGCCCATGTCGTGCACCGAGCCCTCGTCCTCGGCGTCCCGGTGCAGCGCCTCGACGAGCGCCTTGGTGGTGAAGACGTAGTTGCCCATGGAGGCGAAGACGTGGTCGGGATCGCCCGCGAGCCCCGGCGGGTCGGCGGGCTTCTCCAGGAACCGCTCGACGCCCTGCCCGTCGGGCCCCGGGGTGATCACCCCGAACGAGGACGACTGGTCGCGCGGCACCCGGATCCCGGCGACGGTCACGCCCGCGCCGCTGTCGATGTGCTGCCGGAGCATCTGCCGCGGGTCCATGCGGTAGACGTGGTCGGCGCCGAACACCGCGACGTACTCGGGCTGTTCGTCGTGGACGAGGTTGAGCGACTGGAGGATCGCGTCGGCGCTGCCCAGGTACCAGCGCGGGCCGAGGCGCTGCTGCGCGGGCACCGGTGTGACGTAGTTGCCCAGCAGGCTGGACATGCGCCAGGTCGTGGTGATGTGCCGGTCCAGCGAGTGCGACTTGTACTGCGTGAGCACGCAGATGCGCAGGATGTCGCCGTTGACGAGGTTGGACAGGACGAAGTCGACCAGGCGGTAGGTCCCGCCGAAGGTGACCGCCGGTTTGGCGCGGTCCGCGGTCAGGGGCATCAGACGCTTGCCCTCTCCGCCCGCGAGGACGATTCCGAGGACCGAAGGTCCACCACGACGCATGGCCGCTCCCCTCACCCGGTTGCCCCCACTACTGCCCCGGGGCGCGGCGCCTCAAGCCTGGCCCAGAACCTCCGCGTAGAGGCGGACCGTGCGCCGGGCGACCGCGTCCCAGCCGAACTCGGTCACCGCGCGCACCCGCCCCGCCTCGCCCGTCCGGCGCGCGGCCGCCGGGTCGGCGAGCACCGCGTCCAGGGCGCGGGCCAGCCCCGCCTCGAAGGCGGCGCCGCCGTCCTCGCCCACCTCGCCCACGTCCACGAGGACGCCGGTACGGCCGTCCTCGACCACCTCGGGGATGCCTCCGACACGGGAGGCGACGACGGGGGTGCCGCAGGCCATCGCCTCCAGGTTGACGATGCCGAGCGGCTCGTAGACCGAGGGGCAGACGAAGACGGCGGCGTGCGTGAGCAACTGGATCACGTCCGGGCGCGGCAGCATCCGCGGGATCCAGTGGACCCCGTCGCGTACCCGGTCCAGCTCCCGGTGCAGATCGCGGAACTCCCGGTCGATCTCAGGTGTGTCGGGGGCGCCCGCGCACAGCACGACCTGGGCCGCCGGGTCGATGCCGCGCACGGCCCGCAGCAGGTGGGGCACGCCCTTCTGCCGGGTGATGCGGCCGACGAACAGCACATAGGGGCGGTCCGGGTCGAGGCCGAGGCGGGTGAGCGCGTCGGTGTCCGGATCCGGCCGGTACAGGGCGGTGTCGATGCCGTTGTGCACGACATGGACACGGGCCGGGTCCAGCGCCGGGTAGCAGCCGAGGATGTCCTCGCGCATGGCCGCGGAGACGGCGACCACGGCGTCGGCGGCCTCGATCGCGGTGCGCTCCGCCCAGCCCGACAGGGCGTAGCCGCCGCCGAGCTGCTCGGCCTTCCAGGGGCGCAGCGGCTCCAGGGAGTGCGCGGTCACCACGTGCGGCACGCCGTGCAGCAGCTTGCCGAGGTGTCCGGCGAGGTTGGCGTACCAGGTGTGCGAGTGCAGCAGGTCGCAGCCCTGGACGGCGGCGGCCGCCGCGAGGTCCACCGAGAAGGTGCGCAGGGCGTCGTTGGCGCCGTCCAGCGCGGGCCACGGGCGGTGCCGGTCCACCCCGGCCGCGCGCTCCGCCGCCGAGGACTCGCCCCAGCAGTGCACCCGCAGGTCCACGAGCGGCCGCAGCTCCCGGGCCAGGAACTCGACATGGACGCCCGCGCCGCCGTACACGTCCGGCGGATACTCCCGGGTCAGCAGTCCCACGCGCACCCGCAACCCCCATGAGTGTGGCGGCTCGTCACCTTCATGGTCACCCGGATCCGGCGCGCGGGGAAGGCCCCGGGGCTCGTGTGAAACAACAGTCCCCGCAGACACCGCCGCCGGGCACCCGGTAGTAGAGGCAGCAGCTGCGCCGCCGGAAGCCGGTGGCGCCGTAGGTGCCCGCCCCGGCGAGCAGCGGGTGCGCGAGCAGGCGTACGGCCAGATCGTGCGCGCGGGCGGCCTCCTCCGGGCGGCCCGCGCCCAGGGCCCAGCCGCCCAGCTGCCGTGCCGCGCCCGCCAGCGCGGAGGCCGCGTTGCCCCGCAGCAGGCCCGGCGCGAGCCGGTGGCGGGCCCGCAGGGCCGCGGCCAGCGGTTCCAGGTGGCCGAGCAGGACGGCGTCCGCGAGCGCGGCGGCGGATTCCGGGGTGGCGGCGCAGCTCTCCGGGGCGGCGGCGAGGTCCTCCGGGGCGGCGGCGGGCAGCGGGCGCACCTCGGTGAGCCACAGGTCGTCGGGGGCGCTGCCCTCCGGGTCCCAGCGCAGCAGGGACGGCGCCAGGTCGGGGAGCCGCCCGGCGCGCACGGCGCAGCCCAGCGCCACCGACCACAGCCGGGCGGCGAGCCCCAGGTGGGCCACCGAGGCGGCGATCCTCGCCTCCGGGGCGCGGATCGCACCGGCCACCTTGCGCACCCGCGCGCCCAGCGGATCCGCCGCCGAGGCGGCGTACGCCTCCGCGAGGGTGGGGAGCGGCGCGTGCGGCGGCTCGCCGGTGCGCAGGACGAAGAAGCCGCCGAGCGGGCGGAGTACGGCGAGTCCGGAGTCACGGTGCACGAGGAGCACTAGTACCAAGCGGGCCGGGGAGGGCGCCCCTTCGGGGGGTTCCCGGAGCTGTTCTCGGGGGTGTCGCGCGGGTGTCGCCCACCCAGGGGAGGACACCGCATGACGCGTACTCCATCGGCAGTATGACCCATTGAATGCTCAGGGACGACGACGGGAAGAGATCGGCACGGCAGTGTGTTGGACCATGGAAGCCGCCTGTTCGCCGCGCCGGGCCCGACGCCCCGGCCTCCCGCAGAGGACCAGCTCATGAGCGCCCTCGCGCTGTCCGTGCTGCTGTCGCTCGTCTCCGCCGTGGCGTACGCCGGCGGGGCGATCGTGCAGGAGCAGGTCGCGGTGTCCGCGCCCGGCGAGCGGTACGCGCCGCTGCGCCGCCCGGTCTGGTGGGCGGCCGTCGCGCTGAACGGCCTCGGCGGCCTCCTCCATGTGGTGGCGCTGGCGTACGGCCCGCTCAGCCTGGTCCAGCCGCTGGGCGCCCTCACGATCGTGTTCGCGCTGCCCATGGCCGCGCTCCTGGTCGGCCGCCGGGCCGGTGCCGCCGCCTGGCGCGGCGCACTCCTGGCGACGGTGGGCCTGGCGGGTCTGCTGTCCCTGGTGGGCGCCTCGCACGCGCAGTCGCTGAACGGCGCCCAGCGCGTGGTCCTGGCCGTCCTCACCGCCGCGGCGGTGCTCGCGCTGACGGCTGCGGGGCGCGCCGCGCACCGGCATCCCGCGGTGCGCAGCGTGCTGCTCGCCGTCGGCTCCGGTGTCGCCTTCGGCATGTCCTCGGTGTTCACCAAGGCGGTCGCGGTGGACTGGACGGACGGCGTCACGGCGTCCGAACTGCCGTCGCTCGCGGTGATCGCGGTGCTGGCCACGGTCGGCATGCTGCTGTCCCAGGCGTCCTACCGGGGCGGCGGCCTCGCGGCGCCGCTGGCCACCCTGACCGTGGTGAACCCGATGGCGGCGGCGGCCGTGGGCATCACGATGTTCGGCGAGAGCTTCCGGTACGGCACCACGGGCACGCTGCTGGCGCTGGGCTGCGGGGTCGCGGCGGCGGGTGGCCTGATCCTGCTCACCACGGAACGAATCGAGCGCGAGGCGCGGACGGCCGGAGCGGCACCGGGGGAACCGGCGGCTCGGGGCGAGACGGCAGCAGAGGCGGCAGCACCGGAGGGGACGGCGCCGGTGACGACGGCAGGGGCAGTGGCGGTGCCGACGCAGCCGACGTCGGCCGTGGCGCCTGTGGCACCCGTCGCACCCGTCGCGCCCGTGGCGCCCGTGGCGCCCGTGGCGCCCGTGGCGCCCGTGGCGCCCGTGGCGCCCGTGGCGCCCGTGGCCAGGGTCGACGCCGTCGGCACGGGAGAGCCCGCCGGGGCCGTACCGTCCGGGACGGCCCCGGTGAAGGACCAGGTCAAGGCCCAGGTCAAGGCCCTGGTGCCCGCACCGTCCGCGTACGGCGGCTCGTTCTGCGCCGGGCTGGTCTACTGCGTCCCGTACGTCCCGATGCCCGCGCCCGTGACGGACCGGCACCGTCCCCGCGTCAGCTCCTGACGTCCCCGGCACCAGGAACTGACGCCGCCGCCTCTCAGATGCCGACGCCGCCCGCGCGAAGATAGCGCAGCGGGTCGATGTCGGAGCCGAAACCGGGCCCGGTCCGCACCTCGAAGTGCAGATGCGGGCCCGTGACGTTGCCGGTGGCGCCGGAGCGGCCGAGGCGCTGCCCGGCGGTGACCGTCTGACCGGCCCGTACGGAGATCGCCGACAGGTGCGCGTACTGGCTGTAGCGGCCGTCGGCGTGCCGGATCACCACCTGGTAGCCGTACGAGCCGCCCCAGCCCGCGGTGACCACGCGGCCCGCGCCGACGGCGTGCACGGACGTGCCGGTGGGCACCAGGAAGTCGACGCCGGTGTGATAGCCCTTCGACCAGTGCGAGCCGGAGGAGCGGTAGGCGGTCCCGATCGAGGCGTGCACGGGCGCGACGAGGGTGTGCGAGGTGGTGTGCGGGTGCCCGCTGTGGCGGGAACTGCCGCTCCCGGCGCGTGTGGTGGGCTTCGGCTTCGGCTTCGCGACGGCTTTCGGCTCGGCGGCGGCCTTCGGCTTCTGTCTCCGCTCGGGCTCCGGCTTCTGTTTCTGCTTCTGTTTCTGCTTCTGTCCGGAGTCGGCCTTGGTGGCCGGGGTGTGCTGCGGGTGCGGGGCGGGCGCCTGCCGCGACGGGTGCAGGGAGAGCCGCTGACCGGGCAGTATCAGATCCGGGTCGGACCCGACGGTCGCGCGGTTGTCCGCGTACAACTGGGGCCAGCCGCCCCGGACATCGCGGTCGTCCGCGATACCGGAGAGGGTGTCTCCGCTGACCACCGTGTACATCTCGGCGGTGCCCGCGCGCGACTGGGGCGTGGTCTGCGGCCGGACGTCGCGCACCGTGCTCGCAACGCCCTTGGTACTCCCTGGCGTTGGGTGCGCCTGCGCGGTCTGTGTCCGCACGGTCCGCGTCGGCACGGAGTGCGCCTGTGCCGGGTGGGCGTGGGTCAGTCCGGCGCGCGGCCCGCACACGGGCCAGGCGCCCGGCCCCTGCCCGCCGAGCACCTTCTCCGCTACGGCGATCTGCTGCTCCCGGCCGGCCAGGTCGGCGCGCGGCGCGTACCTGGTCCCGCCGTACGCCGCCCAGGTGGACCGGGTGAACTGGAGCCCGCCGTAATAGCCGTTGCCCGTGTTGGTGTTCCAGTCGCCGCTCGACTCGCAGGCGGCCACCTTGTTCCAGGTGGCCGCGTCGGCCGCGTACGCGGTGCCGGCGCCGATCAGCGGGATGGCCATGCCGGCGCCTCCCACCGTGACGGTCAGTGAGGCACGGTTGATCCTGTTCGGCTGGTACCGGCGGTGCCGGCCGCGTGCGGCCATGTCCGAAGTCCCCTCGCCATGCGTCAGGAGCGGCAAAAGTAGACGCCGCGAACGAGCCATGACAAGACGGCAATCGGCCTCCTGTCGTCCTCCGTCGCCGCCGCCCCGCGCACCAGGACCGGAAGGGGCCGGAACAGAACCAGAACAGGAGGGGCCGGAAGAGGCCGGAAGAGGAAGGAGCGGCCGATGGGACGGATGTGCGGGCCGCGTACCGTCACGCGAGGATGGTCACAGGACGGCGGGCGCGCCGACGACCACGGCTGCACCACGAGACCACCGCGCCGGGGCATCATCGCCCCACCGGACGACCGCACACGGACGTCATCGCACCCCGGCAGCACGGCACGACGGCACGACGGCACGACGGCACGACGGCACCAGCCACGGACGACAGGACCCCGTGGTCCACCGGATCTTCGAGGAGCAGGCGGTATGAGCACTACAGCCCAGATCGGCGTCACCGGACTCGCGGTCATGGGCCGCAACCTCGCCCGGAACTTCGCGCGCAACGGCTACACGGTCGCCGTGCACAACCGCACGGCGGCACGGACGAGGTCGCTGGTGGAGGAGTTCGGGAAGGAGGGCGACTTCGTCCCGGCCGAGAGCGCGGAGGAGTTCGTGGCGGCCCTGGAGCGCCCGCGCCGCCTGGTCGTCATGGTCAAGGCCGGGGAGCCGACCGACGCCGTGATCAAGGAGTTCGCGCCCCTGCTGGAGCCCGGTGACATGATCATCGACGGCGGCAACGCGCACTTCGCGGACACCCGGCGCCGCGAGCGGGAGCTGCGCGAGCAGGGCATCCACTTCGTCGGCACCGGTATCTCCGGCGGCGAGGAGGGCGCGCTGCACGGCCCGAGCATCATGCCGGGCGGCTCGGCCGAGTCGTACAAGTCGCTCGGCCCGATGCTGGAGAAGATCTCCGCCGAGGCGGCCGACGGCGCGCCGTGTGTCACGCACGTCGGTCCGGACGGCGCGGGCCACTTCGTGAAGATGGTGCACAACGGCATCGAGTACGCCGACATGCAGCTGATCGGCGAGGCGTACCAGCTGCTGCGCGACGTCGCCGGATACTCCCCCGCCCAGATCGCGGAGATCTTCCGCACCTGGAACACCGGCCGGCTGGACTCGTACCTGATCGAGATCACGGCGGAGGTGCTGGCCCACGTGGACGCGGCCACGGGCGAGCCGTTCGTGGACGTGGTGGTGGACCAGGCCGAGCAGAAGGGCACCGGCCGCTGGACGGTGCAGATCGCGCTCGACCTCGGGGTGCCGGTGTCGGGCATCGCGGAGGCGGTCTTCGCCCGGTCCCTGTCCGGGCACGCGGCGCTGCGGGGGGCCTCGCGCCACCTGGCGGGCCCGAAGGCGTCCCCGCTGTCCGAGTCGGAGGCGGCGGCCTTCGCCGACCGGGTGGAACAGGCGCTGTACGCCTCCAAGATCGTGTCGTACACGCAGGGCTTCCACGAGATCGCGGCGGGCAGCGAGGAGTACGGCTGGGACATCGACCTGGGCGCGGTCTCCGCCATCTGGCGCGGCGGATGCATCATCCGCGCGGCCTTCCTCGACCGCATCCGGGCCGCCTACGACGCCCGCCCCGACCTGCCGAGCCTGCTGTCCGACGACACCTTCGCCCAGGAGATCGCCGCCGCCCAGGAGGACTGGCGCGAGGTGCTGGTCGCCGCGACCCGCCAGGGCGTGCCCACGCCGGGCTTCGCGGCGGCCCTGGCGTACTACGACGCCCTGCGCGCCCCGCGTCTGCCGGCCGCCCTCACCCAGGGGCAGCGCGACTTCTTCGGCGCCCACACCTACCGGCGCGTGGACCGCGACGGCACCTTCCACACGCTGTGGGGCGGGGACCGGTCGGAGATCACGGCGTAGGGCGTACTCGGCGGAGGACGAACGCGGCGCAGGGCGTACGCGGCGCAGGGCGTACTGAGGGCGAACGCCTCCGCACGCCCCGCGCGTCGCGGAGGCGGGCACCGCTCAGGACAGCGGTGGCCCCGGCTCGGGGTTCGGGACGGGTTCGGGGCCCGGCGGGATCGGAGACGGCGAGGGCTCCGGCGGCACCGGGCCCGGGGGCGGGGGTCCCGGAGGCGTCGGGCCGGGAGGTGTGGGGCCGGGGCCGGGTGGCGGTCCCGGGACCGGCGGCGGCTCGGGCGCGGGCGCCGGACCCGGAGGCTGCGGGTCGGGTCCGGGGGTGGGTCCGGGCGTGGGCGGCGGCGGTACGGGATCGGGGTACGGGTTCGTCATGACGTCCTCCGGTGTCGGCTGCTGGACTACTCCCCCGGCTACCCGACCCCCGCGCGGCCAGTCACCCGCGGGCACGGCGGCGACACCCCGGACGGCCGCGTCGCGTCGGTACCACCTGCGCACCCGCACCCGCGCCCGCTACCGGGCTGCCGAGCCGTGCCGTCGTGCCCCGCCCGCCCCGTGGGCCGCCGCGTGGGCCGCCGCGGCGAGGCCGGGCCGCGGACCGGCCAGGACCGGCACGGATGTCGTCACCAGGTCCACGGCCGCGGCCATGGACGCCTGGGCGAGGACGACCGCGTCGGCGTCCGCCGCCGGGACCGAGTCGACGGCCGTCGCGATCTCGCGCACGTATCCCTCGGTGTCCCCGGCCTCGAAGAGCGCCCACGCGCCGGGGACGAACATCGGGCGGACGGTGACGCGCCGCCCGGCGCGCGCGGCCTCCTCCGCCAGGAGCGCGGTGGTCGGGGCGAGGGTGCTCTCCAGGGCGGCGACGACCACCACCCGTGGTCCGGCGGCCACGGCGGCCGCCGCCATCGGCCGGTCGACGCGCAGCACGACGGGCCGGACGACCGGCGCTCGCCCGCGCCCGCCCACCCTGCCCCCCGTGGCTCCCGCGGCTCCCGCGGCTCCCGCGGCTCCCGCGGCCTTCTCGGCCACGGCGCCGAGGGTCGAGCAGGTGCACAGCAGCGCGCCCGCGCCCTCGGCGGCGGCCCGATCCAGCACGACCGCCACATCGTCCGCGACCGCGTCCGGGCCGTCCTCGCGCGCCCTGCGCAGCAGATCCTCGTCGACGAAGTGCCGCAGCCGCAGGCCCGGGTGGTCCGCGTCGCGCAGCGCCTCGAAGACCGGGACGTGCACGGGTGAGGTGTGCAGCAGGGCGAGCAGCGGCGGGGCGCCCTGCTCGGCGCGCGTCCCGTCCCCGCTCAGAACCGCTCCGGGTGCGCGGCGAGCCATGTCTCGGCGGCCTCGGTCAGTGCGGCACCGGGCGGCGGGGCCGCGTCCTGATGGCGGGCGGCCCAGCCGGCGACGTAGGGGCACAGCGGGACGACGGCGGCACCCTCGCGCCGGGCGACGGCGTACAGCTCGCGCGCCAGGGAATCGGCGATGCCCTGGCCCTCGTGGGCCGGGTCCACGATCGTGTGGACGGGGACGAGAGCACGGCCGGGCGAGTCGAGGACGAAGTACTCGACCCGGCCGACCACCTCACCGCCCGAGACGGCCTCCAGCCGCCCGGCCGCCCGGTCGTCACGGATCTCGATGTCGCTCATCGGCATGCTCCTCGTCACCCGGCCGTCCTGTCGTGCTGCCGCCCCCGCGCGGATCAGGCCGGCACGGACCGGGGGCTGCGCTCCTGGTCCGAACCCGGCACCGGCGCGGACGGGTCGGCGCCCAGCTCCACGATGCGGTTGTCCGCGTCCACATGCACCACCCGCGGCTCCAGCGCCCGCGCCTCGGCATCGGTGACCTGCGCATAGCTGATGAGGATCACCAGGTCACCGGGGTGCACGAGGTGCGCCGCGGCCCCGTTGATCCCGATGACACCCGACCCGCGCTCCCCCTCGATGACATACGTCTCCAGCCGGGCGCCGTTGGTGATGTCGACGATGTGCACCAGTTCCCCGGGCAACAGATCGGCGGCGTCCAGCAGCTCCGCGTCGATGGTCACCGATCCCACGTAGTGCAGGTCGGCATGGGTGACGGTGGCACGGTGGATCTTGGACTTGAACATGGTGCGCAACATCGGGGCACTCCCACTAGTAGGCTCCCTGCCTGCGTATGTGCAGGTCAAGGGCTGCTTTCACACCCTACAACGAGACGTATGAACGAGTCGTGTGTCCGCGTGACTCCCCCGTGGTTCTCCAGGGCTCGTGCCGACCGCTTGCGACAAGCGTACGCAGCGCACCCGAGGGCCGTCCGTGATCACCGTCACTCGCGCAGGCCGGAGAGCAGCTCCAGGGGCTGGCGGAGCAATGCTCAGCGCCTGTGGATCGGCCCCGATGGGAGGAGGCGCACCTTCCCGACGGATCGATTCGATCGGTCATCAGGTCAAGATCGGCGAAGTTCTGCCGCTGCTCTGCCTGCACGACCTGCCCTCGGGGCATCACGTGCCCGCCCAGTTGTTCGATGCTGCCGGCCGGTGGGCCCACGACAGTCGGCTCACGAACCGGCCGCCCGACGCACCACGACGGTGCGAGCGGCCCGGTCCCACTTGCTCTGGTGGTAGGAGCCCCGGTCCTTGCTCATCTGTGCCAGGCAGATCACCGCCACCAGCACGTTCACCACCGGGAGCGCCAAGAAGGCCGCCCGGTCGAACTCACGGAGAAACGTGTCCTTCCAGGACGGTGTCAACGTGCCGTCCGTCCACAGGCGAACCACCCGCAGCCCGAACAGACGCTTCCCGACGGTGGTGCCCCACCAGTGCACCAACGGCACGTAGTAGACGACGCCCCCGGCCGCGAACCCGACCGGCACCAGGACCAGCAGTGCGACGCCGTCGCTCAACGTCGCCGTCCCCATGAAACCGAGGACCGCGAGCACGAATGCGATGACGCTGTCCACACAACGCGCCGCGACCCTTCGGCCGTTGGTCGCGAGCACGAACACCGGATCACCCGTCGCGGAGGCCACCGCCCCCACATCCGTCACATACTCGACGGTCGCCCCGTCAGGCCGTTCCCCCCTCAGCGGATCCATTCCGGCCAGATGCTCCCGATACCACTCCCGCCCCATCGCTCGCGCAACCATGGCGGGAACCCCCGGGACCCCTTCACGACCGACCACGGCCGCACCCTCAAGACTCACGTCAGGTTCATCCTTCCTCGCCTGCTTACGCCGACCCACCTGACTAGGCGGCCGGAAAATAGGTGAGACGAAAATCAATACGGTCCGCGAGGAAGAGACCCCGCGCCGCCCACCAAGACCCGGACCGCCGAACGCCGCATCGCCACCCCCACCGGTAGACCTCTCGATCCCACCAACCTCACCCGCTGCTTCCGCCGTCTCCTCCACCGCGCGCAGCTCCGGACCATCCGCTTCCACGACCTCCGACACTCGACCGCGACCCTGCTCCTGGAAACAGGGCATCGGCCTCGTCGTGATCAAGGAACTCCTCGGACACGCCCACATCGGCGGCACCGTCGGCGTCTGCGCCCACATACGACTCCGCCTCCAACGCCAAGCCGTCGACACCCTCGGCAACGCCCTCAACCCGACGGACAGCGCCCCCGACGCCCCACCCGCCGCAGTCGTCGTCCACTGACGTTGCCGCCAGCGTTGCCGTCAAACGAACATGAGGCCCCACCGGAATCACCGTCTCGGGTTCGCCGCCGGACTTCGGAGGACCTCATGCATTACTTGCCAATTTGAGGCATCCGCTTACAGCGTTAGCCTTGGCCACGACCTATCAGCTAATCAGCAGTATCTGTCTCACCCTTCATCGCAAACCATCCTTCGTTTGCCTCTTCAAGATCCCCGGAGGAAACCATGAGACGGCACTCTCTGGTCAATTCCTCGGCAGTACATCCTGGCGTAACCCCTCGACTCGAGGAGAGCCTCTTGATCCTCCACGCATCAAAAATGGGAGTTCCATTGACGAGGAAATCGACATCAATTTCCTGACCGTCAGCCGAAACAAACAGGCAGCCGTTCCCGTGTACCGAGTATTCGATCCCGCTCGCGATTGCGCCATCCTTCGGCAACTGGCCTTCCCGTGCACGCCTCACGATCGAAGCCAGACTTGTCCCCAGGTCAGGCAGGCTTCGCAGGACCTCTGATTGAACACGCGCCAGGGCCTCAACGTACTCCACTACCTCGACGGACGCATTGCTCATCACCTGTACCCCGGCCTCCTGTGACGGTTCACGAGTTTATCGGGCCCCACTTCAGCCCACGCGGTAGTCACATCGTCAATACCGCCCGGGTAACGCGCCAACAGCTCTTCTTCCGGGACCACCTGATACGGGACATCGATCCCCGCCCGCTTCGCCGCTGCGACACGATGATGTCCGTCCAGGATGTACAGCTCATCGTTATACTGCGCCACCTTGATCGGATCCCCCTGCCACCCTCCATCCTTCATGGAAGCCGTCAGGTTATCCACGTTCCGCTTGGACGCATTCCCAGAGAGCGCCTCGGTCCGCTTGAGACTGAAGGGATCGGTCGTTCCACAATTGTGAACCAGGACCGGCGTGGCCCCCGCCAGCACATAGTACGTGTGTGTGGTCTGGACTGTGAGGTCGTGAGTGAGGTGCTGGTGGTGCCAGGTCTTGACGGCTGTGACGCTTACGGCTGCGCCCGTGCTGGTGCGGAGGAGCATGCCGGCCTTGATGTGGCCGGCGTCGACCCAGGTCTTCAGGGATGTGATCCAGAAGGGGTGGGTGACTGTCGCGACGATCTCTGACGACTTGCCCTTGTCACGGATGGTGAGGGTGGCGAAGTCTTTGTCGTGCTTGGTGGTGATGAGTTCGTCGACGGTCCGGGACTGACTCTTGCCGGTGAGGGGGTCGGTGGCCAGGACCTTGTCGCCCGCCTTGACGTCGGCGATCTTCTTCTTGCCCCCGTCGGCCATCAGGACCTTGATCGCGGGCAGAAAGCTGTGGTTGCAGGGGCTGGCGCCGCTCTTCGGCGCTGCCGTCTTCGCTCGCCCGCCACCGCGAGCCGCGCCTGCGGTCGCCGTGCTTTCGGCTGCGCTCGCCGCTTCCTGCGCTCCCGATCGCGTCGCCGCCTTCGACGCCGCGACCGTCTCAGCGCCTTCCGCGACAGCCCCCGCTCCTGCCCCGGCGATGCCTGCCGCCCCGGCGATGACCGCGCCGCCCTCGCCGACCACACCGACCGACGCACCCACCACGGCTGCTCCGAGGCTGCCTGTTTCGGCGCCGGCGGTGAATCCTTCGGCCCCTGCCACGATGACGGCTCCGCAGCCACCGGCTGTGGCAGCGACGCAGGCGACCACTCCGACGACCACGGCGGTGGCTACGACGGTGGCGATCACAGGGTGTTGTTTGACCAGGTTGTAGCCCTTGTGTACGACGTTGGAGAAGTGACAGGAGAACGACCACCGCCCGCAATGGTGATGACCGCCACCCCCACCCCCGCCTCCGCCACCACTACTGCTGCTGGGGGTGGCGCTGTTGTCCGGGTTGGTGTTGCCGTAAGCCGGGTCCGGGTTCTGGGAGCCCTTCTTGCCGCCGTCGTCGGGCGTGCAGTGGCCGTTTCCGGGGTCGATGCACAGGCCGGCCGGGTCGCTGTTCGTGACGGGGTTGTTGCCGGCGTAGGTGTAGCCGTCGATCTGCTCGGGGTCCGTCAGCTCCAGGACAGGGTCGACGGAGACGAAGCGGCCGGTCGTGGAGTCGTACTCCCGCGCCCCCAGGTGCGTGAGGCCCGTGGTGGTGTCCACGACTCCGTTGACGAACCCCTTGTCGCCCAGCCATGCGCCGGCGTCGGGCTGGGTGCCGCGTGTGTTGCCGAAGGGGTCGAGGCGGCGCCGGGTCGCGGTCTGCGCGGTGGCGTCGACGGCGGTTTCGGCGGTGTTGTGCGGGTCGGTGACCTGCCACTGGAGGTTGCCCGAACTGGTGCGGACGGCGATCGTCTGGCCGGCCCAGGTGTAGTAGCGGGTTCCGGTGGTCGTGTTGCTGCCCTTGGCGAGGTGGACCTCGGTGTCACCGATGTAGAGGGTGGTACCGCTGTCGTCGCGGCTGAGCAGCCGGTCGCCGCCGGCGTCGTAGAGGTAGGAGGCGGAGGTGCCGTCGGCGTTGGTCACCTTGGCCAGGTGGCCCTCGTCGTCCCAGTCGAGTGCCTGCTTCCTGCCGTCGACGGTGCGGGTGACCGTGTTGCCGGAGGCGTCGTAGGAGTACGAGTTGCCGGTGCTGGCGGAGCCCGTGGTAGTGGTCGACGACGTCAGCGTGTGGGGCTGGCCAGTGTTCTTCGCCGGGTAGTCGTAGGTCGTGGTGGTGTCGCTGCCCGACGCGGTCGTCGCGTGATCCGTCCTGGCTGTCCGGTTGCCGAGGCCGTCGTAGGCGAAGCTCTGCCAGTACGGTGCCGGGCCGCCGAGGACGGCGGTGGTCGGGTCGGCGGAGCAGCCGTCGGTGGCGGACCAGGCCTGGGTGAGGCGGTCGTGGCCGTCGTAGCGGTAGCACTGGACGTCGTCGGTACCGTCGGCGTGCGTGGCCGTCCTGGTGGGGTTTCCGGCGTCGTCGTAGTCGTAGGAGGTGTCCTGGACGGGTGCGGTGTGTGTGTCGTCGGTGACGAGTTCCCGCTTGAGGCGGTGAGTGCCGTCCTCGAAGGTGTTGGTGACCTGTAGCCACTTGGCGCTGTTCGCGGAAGAGACGCCGAGGGTGATCTGCCCTATGTCGCCGAGCTTGGTGTAGCTGGTCTTCTGTACGTACCCGGTGGCTCCCTCGAGGGTGGTCGGCATACCGAGGTCGTTGTAGCCGTACTCCAGGGTTTCGGCGGGCAGTCCGCCGGCCGCCGGGTCGGAGGTGAGCTGGACGGTGCCGTCGAGGTTGTAGCCGATGGTCGAGGTGTAACTGCCGGCCAGGGCTTCTTCGCCGGTGACGGAAGGGATCGTGACCCGGGTCAGCGTCGGCCGGTACAGGCTGTCGTAGGCGCCGATCTGGCTGATGTAGGCCTTGCCGGTGGAGCCTCCCACGTAGCGGATGGAGGAGGTGGGCCGTCCCTTGGCTATGGAGTCGTAGGTCCACTTGGCCAGTTGGTGGGCGGCGTCCTTCGTGGTGCCGTCGTACATGTCGGTCTTGCGGCCGAGGGCGTCATAGGTGTAGCTGAGGGTCTTCTCGTCGGCGGTGCCGACGGCGGTGGTGGTGGAGAGGGCCTGGTCGAGCTCGTTGTAGGCCGTAGTGGTCTTGCCGGCGTCGGGGTCGGTGGTGCTGACCTGGCGGCCCAACAGGTCGTACGTGTACGTCCAGGTGTTGCCGTCGTTGTCGTCGACCTGCTGGAGGCGGCTCTTGGCGTCGTACTGGTACTTGATGGACGTGTAGGAGCCGGACGGGGTACCGCTGTCGTACTGACGTGTCTCCGTGGTGCGACCGAGGGTGTCGGTCAGGGTCGTGGTGGCGATGCCGCCCTTGGGCGGAGTGACCGTGGTGCGGTCGCCCTGATAGGCGGTGGAGGTGGTCCACCGCTTCACGCCGCCGGCGTAGAAATCCGTCCTGGTGGCGCGGCCCGCGCCGTCGTAGGCGGTGAGGGTCTGGGAGGGGACCGCCGAGGTGATGGCGACGAGGGTGCCGGAGGGCGAGGCGGCGTCGGTGTAGTCGGCGTTGGACTCGACGGCCAGGCCCCGGCTGTCGTACTTGGTCTCGGCGATGACGCGTCCGCCGTCCGGGGAGGGGGTCTGCGTCTGGCGCGGCCTGAGCAGTGCGTCGTAGAGGGCGTAGGTGGTGTCGTAGGTGCTGCCGTCGTTGTTCAGTTTGCCCGTCGAGACCACGGAGGCGGCCGTCTTCGAGGTGGTGTAGGCGTAAGTGAGGCTTGGGGACTGGTTGGCGGCCTTGGACCGGTTGGCCAGCCACAGTTTGGTGACCCGGCCGAGGCCGTCGTAGGCGTATTCGGTGCGCCTGTTGTTGGGATCGACGACCGAAGTGGCCGTGCCGCGGCCGGGGTCGAAGGTGGTGGTGGTGGCGTAGCCCTTGGCGTCGGTGGTGATCGTGCTGGTCAGGGGGCCGCCGGTGGGCGGGTTGTACGTGGTGGCACTGACGATCGCCGAGTTGGTGTCCTTGACGGAGTCGACGCGGCCTTGGGCGTCGTAGTGGCTGGTGGAGACGGTCTGGTAGACGGGGCTGCCGCTGCTGTAGGAGGTCAGCCGCTGGGTGGAGGTCTCGTCACCGAGCGTGGGGGCGATCCCGTACGCATGGCCGTCGTAGAGGGTACGGACATCGGAGACGACATCGTCAGGCCGACTGGGTGCGGCGTCGCAGGCGACGTCGACGGTCTCGACCCGGACGGGCGCGGCCATCAGCCAGCCCGTGGTGTTGTCGGCGAGTGTGGTGCGGGTGCACTGCTCGTCCCCCTTGACGGCGGTGTCGCCCGCGTCGTCGACCATGGTGACCGCACCGGTGGTGTCGTCGTAGGTCGTGGTGACGGCGGTGTCGCGGGTGCCGCCGGAGGCGAGGTCGGTACGGGTGCGGACAGCATGGGGGCGGGTGTAGGTGCTGGTGCGGGTGCCGTCGGTCCCCGTGGTGTGGATCCACTGGTCGGTGATGGCGCCGGAGATCTCGGCGCTGCCGTTGTAGGTGATCGACTCGCGGACGTTCCCCGCGACGGCGTCGGTGTCGGTGACCGTGGCGCCGGTGGAGTCAGTGATCTTGGCGGTCCGGGTGGTGCCGTCGGCCTGTCTGTCGCCGTCCATGCCACGGAAGTACGTCGCGACCGTCTTGGTCCGGGTCGACTGGTCGTTGCCCGTCGTCGTGGTGACGCTGCCGTAGCCGCGCCAGACGGACCAGGTCTTGCGCTTGGCCGGCGAAGTGACGTTGTCACTGTCGTAGTGCCAGGCCGGTGATCCGTTGTACGTGTAGTCGGTCTCCTTCAGCGGGGCTCCGCCGGTGGGGTCGGACTCGGTGACCTGGGTGACGACGTACTTGTGGAACCAGTCCAGTTGCGGGTCAGGGGTGTACGGCGGTTGCCAGTACGCGGGGAAGCACCGCATGGTGTCGGAATCGGGGCTGCTGGGCATGGTGGTGCCCGCGACACACTGGGGATCGGAGTAGTTGACCGTCAGGACCGAGCCGGTCTCGGAGGTGATGGTCCTTACCCGCCACTTGACCAGGGCGGCGATGTCGTCGTGTGTGCTGTCGACTCGGTTGAACAGCTGGATGCCGGCGAAGTTGACGGCCGACATGGGTGTGGTCGCGCCGTCTTTGCCCGTACGGGTTATGGACTTCAGCCACAGGCCGGCGGAGGTCCCGTCTCCTGGATCGGGGAAGTCCTGGTCGAGCGTCCAGTTGTCGATGTCCCGGTAGGCGGGGGTGGACAGGCCTGCGTCCCAGATGCTGGTGGTGACGCCGGCGAGGCGTATACGTGAGAAGAACGTCGGGCCGGTCGCCTTGCATGTCTTGCCGGAATCGCAGATCTGGTCGAAGGGAACATCGGGCCAGTGCGATGCCGTGCTGGAGGTGAGCGAGGAGCACGTCTCGGTGGTGGTGACCACACAGCGCGGGCCGGTGGTGAAAGTGACCCGTTCGGGTACGGTGCCGAAGACCGTGGAGGCGGTGATGCCGTAGTCGATCCGCTTGAGATAGCCGCCGCGGTCGTAGGCGGTGCCGTGGGCGGTGGTGTCGCCGTTCTTGGCGTAGTAGTTGGTGTCCTTGTTGTACCAGTACGACATCGCGTTGCCGTGCGGGTCGACGACGTAGTCGAGGTTCCAGCGCCAGGCCTGGGTGAGGGCGCGGCCGGAGAAGGAGGTGGCCTTGTCGTAGCCGGGCTCACCGGAGTCGTCGCCGAAGACCGGGACGGTCCAGGTCGAGTTGGTCTCGGCCGCGCCGGTGGTCCATCCGGGAAGGCGGTTCTTGCCGAAGACGTACTGGATGCCGTCCGGGGTGGTGACGGTCCAGAACTCGCCGTCGTCGTCGCCGTTCACCGCTCCCGTGGAACGGACGACGCGCTCGCCGTCATCGGTCTTGGGGTGCCAGGTACCGGACTTGCTGTCCTTGATCAGCGGGCTGGATTTGCCGCCGAGGACCAGGGTGGCGTTGTCGCTCGCCCAGCACTCGTCGCTCTTGTCCTTCTGGCCGTCGTCGTCGCAGGAGTCATAGGAGCGCTCGATGTAGGAGGTGGAGAGGTCGAAACCCTCACCCACCCACGAGGGCTGGTTGTTCGTGGAGGGCAGCCGCCCGTCGACGCTCTGCGCGTCGTAGGTGATCGCCAGGTTCGGGGCAGGACCGCCGCTGGAGGGAGGCGCGGTGAGCGGGTAGGACCAGGTGAAGTCACCACTGGAGCCGCCCGCGCTCCAGGCCGCCGACGGATTGAGAGAGGTCGCCTGATAGGAACCGGCACCGGACTTGGCAGTGGCGGTGGTCGCGGCGAGCGCGGTCACCCCCGCCGGACCGAGTGCTGCCGTCGTGGTCAGCGTGTGGTGCGCGACATCGTTGGTGGTGGGAACCGGCTTGGTGGCCTGGCACTTCTTCTCGGCCGGGCTGGTGAGCGCACACGCGGGCAGGGAAACCAGGGTGAGCCGGGAAGCGTAGTCACCGCCGTAGGCGTTGGCGAAACCGGAGTAATCCAGGGTCAGCCGTGTCTTGCCGGAGGCCCTGTGTCCGTCGGCGCGCGCCACCGACAGCACCGTGCCATCGATTCCGAGAGCGGTCGCGGTGCGGTGGTCAGCCACCTTCACCGCCACCTCGGCAGGGGCAGCGCCGACGGTCGGGGCGCTCAGCGTGACCGGCAGTTCGCCTACCCGCGTTGCGGCCGCGCGTGCTCCGTGCACGGCCACGGGTACGGTGGCGGCGGACGCGGTGGGCCATACGAGGGGGTGCGCCAGTCTCGCGGCGGTGCGGGCGGCGGCTGCTGTGGCCGGGTCCTTGCGGGCAGCCGCTTTCGGCTTGACCGGCACGGCGGTGCCGTTGTCGACGTCCGGCGCTCCCACAGTGTGATGCCCGTGCCGCTGGGTGGCCCAGACGGTCGGTGCCGTACCGAGCCCGGTGGCAACCAGGGCGCCCGTGGTGACGGCGACGACCCACATTCGTGTCCGTCGTAGCCCATCCATGACTGGTCTCCTGAAAGTGTGTGGGGTGAAGGGGGCCGCTGACGGTGTGGCGCGCCCGGCGCGCCGACGCGCCGGTGTCACAGCGGGATGGGCACTTCGCTGAGGTACATCTGGTCGATGGCCGTGCCGGACAGCACTCCGGTCCACACCCGCACGTCGTCCACGAGGCCGCGCGCGTAGTCGCCCCAGACGCCGCTGTTGGTGCGCCCGCGCCCGATGCTGAAGGCGCCGGTGGCCTGCCAGGGACCGGCACCGAGAGTCGGACCCGGCTGCGCGCCGGGATCGGAGTCGGTGTCGTTCAGAGCGCTCTGGCGGACACCGTTGACGTAGAGGAGCATCTGGTTGTGGGCACTGTCGTACACGCCGGTCAGGAGGGTCCAGGCACCCGGGTCGACCAGTTGAGCGGCTGAGACGTCGGCAGGGACCCGGATGACTGGGCCGGCGAGGCCGTCGAACATGGTGTGCTCGAAGACCCACATCCCCTGAGTGGAACCCGCGGCCTGGTCGTACCACAGGCCCCACGCGTCGCGTGCGTTGCCGGACTGAGCGGCGATCTGCATGCGGTGTGCCACGGAGGTGTCGGACAGGGCGGCCGCGTCCAGCTTCGCCCATGCGGCCACGGTGAAGGCCCCCTGGGAGTCCACGATCGGACCGGCGGCCGTGGCATTGCCGGTCGATGTCCCGTCCACGGACAAGACGTTGCCCTTGCCGCCGTCGGTGTCGGTGGTCCAGGTGCCGCCCGCAGTCACGGCAGCGGTGTGGGCGTATCCGGAGGAGTCCGAGGCACTGGTGCCGGAGGTTTCCTCCATCGCCCAGTCGGCGGCCAGCGCCGGGCGTGCCTGCCCGGTGCTCGGGTCGGTCATCGCCTGGAGGTCAGCGATCTCCTGGGAGGAGAGGATGCGGTTCCAGGCCGTCACCTCGTCGACCTGGCCGGAAAGGTACTCGGTGAAGGCGCCGCCCGACAGGACGCGGCCGATCTGCACGCCGCCTGTGGCAGCCCAGGGAGTGGTGAATGAGACAGGATCGCCCTGCGGCAGGCCGTTGACGAACAGTTGGATGGTGTGGAACTGCGCGTCGTAGACCCCCATCAGATGCGTCCAGACACCCGCAACCGGAGTGGCCGTCGAAACCGACCGGATGATCGTCGGCGAGACGACGTCCGAGGCGTACCGGTTGAAGATCCACGCCTTGTAGGAGGCCGAGTAGTAGAGCGCGAACGCGGAACCGCTGGCTCCCGACTGCGCAACGACGACGGAGTTCTGGGAGGTGCTCGTCAGACGGGTCCAGGCGGACACCGTGAAGCTCTTGGTGGTGTCCAGCGCGGAGGAATCCGTCGCCGCACAGGCGGACGTCCCGTCGCCCTGCAGCGCCTTGCCGAGCCGGGCGTGGTCCGTCCAGGCGGCCGCGCCGTGCAGAGTGGCGTCCTTGCCCCCGATGGAGTCTGCCGCTGTGGAACCTGTCCCTTCGTCCATCGACCACTGGTCGACCGGTCCGGCGCCGGGAGCGACCTTGAAGAAATAGGTGTAGCTGGCCGATTCGTTCCCCGCCGCGTCCCAGGTGTTGACGGTGAGCGTGTTCAGGCCGCGCACGTCCGGGGCCAGGGAAAGTGTGTAGCTGGTGGCGGGGCTGGTGAACGTCTTGGTCTGCACCGGGTTGTCATTGAGCTGGAACGTGTACTTGACGACGTCCGAGGCTCCGTCGGCCTTGAGCGTGAACGATCCGGGCGCACCCACACCACCGTGCGCGGTGCAGTCGTCAGGCGTGTCGGGGCTCGCGCACTCCGGGTATGCCGTCGAGTCGACGTCAGGCTGTACGGGACGCGTGGTGTCGACCTTGAACCAGCACGCCGGTGACCAGCTCGAGTGGGTATAGCCGGTGGTCCCGTTGAAGGAGTATCTGTACTCGCTTCGGGCGCGGAACCAGTAGGTCTGCCCGCTGGTCAACGACGGAGCGGTCCACGTACCCGTCGTTCCCGACGCCGTGTACGCCGACGGGCTGCCGGAGCCAACCTGCGGATCGGTGGCATTGGGGTCGTACTTGTACACCTCGAAGTCGGGCCGCAGTGTCGACTGTGAACCGTCGGCGGACTTGGGGGCCGCGGCCAGTGTGGGCGTGGTGTCCCGGATCACGACGGCGCCGGCGTATGCCGTGGAGCACGCCAGGCTCGGGGCCGACATCTTCACACCGGCGGGAGCGCTGGGGGCCGACACGAACGTCACGGAGAGCGTGGGCTTGTGGTCGGAGGGCGAGCCGAACTGCTTCCAGGCGATCGCGTCGCTCTCGTCACCGGCGCGCAGACCGAGGGTCGTGGTCGAGGCGGACTGACCGGCGGTGTAACTGACAGCGCCGGTCGCGTCGAAGGACACGTTTCCGCCGGGGCACGACGAGGAGTAGCCCTTGGCCGCCGTCACCGTGTCCGCGCGTGCGGACCAGGACGGCTGGGCCGACCACGTCGTGGACGACGAGATCGGACCGGTGCGCCACAACTCCACCGGCTTGCCGGTGCAGTTCGCCGACCACACCTCCAGCGCTGTGAACGTGGCGGAGAGGACCTTCTTGCCGCCCAGGGTGTGCGTGTCGAACTGGTAGAGCGAACGGGCCTTCTTGTTGTCCACCCACGCGTCATAGCCGACTCCGAGCGCGTGCGAGGTCTTCCAGAACGACGTCGACGGTGAACTCGTCCACACCGTCGTCCAGCCGGCCAGCGAGGCATTGGTCGTCTGAGGGTCCAGGACAACGGGGTAGACGGTGCCGGGATCGTCGAGGAAGGACCGGTCGGGCTTCAAGGTCAGCTCGTCGTCCGAGACCGTCACGTCCATCGCGGTCGTGTGGGCGCCGGGGGCCGGACCATCGGTCGCGCCTCCGGTGAGCGCTGCACTCCCGGCCTGCGTACGAGCAACGTTGTCGGGCTTCTTGGCCGATGAAGCCTGAGTGGCGGCCGGCGTGGCGGCGGAGTCGTACATCAGCGCCGTGCCCGTGGTGAACACGGGCCGGCCCTGAGCATCCACGAAGGCGGCTCCACCCGCAGTCGTGTCGCGCGCCGTGACCCCGTCGACGGAAACAGGAAAACGGACCCTCGCAAGGTCCGTACTGTGCGCCGCGTCCCGGGACTTGACCACCAGGTTCTCGCTGAACCCGTCCGGCGTGGCCCGCACCACGAGGTCTGTCCCGGGCATGACGTCCGCGTATGTCGCCGCGGAACCCGACACCGTCGGAGCCGGCAGGTTCCAGGGCGAGTCGACACGGTATGTCTTCCCGTCCTTGGTGACACTGGCGAGCGGTGCTTGCGAACCACCCCCGGAGAAGACAACGTCCGCCGCCGCGGCCTTCGGAGCGACCCCGCCCGATGGCGTCCGCTCGAGGTCGGTGTCAACCGGAACCCACCCGGACGCTTTCTTCGTCCGGACCGGCGCCGGGTCGAAGTCGACGGTGAAAGAACCGTCCGGCTGAGCCGTCACCAATTGCGTGGGGGTCGTCTCCGCGCTCACCTCGACGGGAGAGCCCGATGCCGCCGCCTGCTGCGATGCGGACGCCTCGGGCGACAAGTCACTCGCGCCGCCGTCGGCGACCACGGGTGCGGACCCCGGAGCGGCAACCGCCCACACCACCCCACCCCACGACCCCCACCTTGCATCCACAGGCTATTTACAAGTGGGGATCAAAACCTGCCTACTCCCGCCCTGTCAACGACTCCCCCAATGCGTCAAACAGTCAAAACGGTCCATAGATCAAAAGAATTCAGTAAAGAAGTGCCAATAGGTGGCACATGAAATAGCCCTGAGGGAGTAAAGATCTTCTCCAGGCCTCTCACCGGACCGGTCTTCGCGAGCGTCCGTGCTCCCGCGTCTCCCGCAACGCGCGCGCAGGATGCGCGTGTTGCGGGAGACCTCGCTGGACGCGGGGAGGGGCGGCGGCGCGCTCAGGCTGCTGCCGGTCGTGCGGTCAGGCCCCGGGAGTGATCGGCTCAGCCGCCGCTCTTGCGCCTGAACGACCGCTGGCTGGTGGCCGGGCCGTGTGCCGCGCGGACCTTTGACGCATCCGGGTTGGCGGCGGCGTCGGCGGCGTCCGCCTGCGCACCGCGCTTGCGGGCCAGGGCCTCGCGGAACTTGCGCTTGAGGTCGTAGTTGCCGTCGGCGTCCGGCGTCAGAGCGGACGTCTCGGCGTCAGCCGGCTCCGAACCTTCCGTGGTGACGGGCTCTTCGGTCATGGTGACCTCCTGGGTTCGGGGATAGGCACGCACAGCTTGACATGCCGGGCGTGGTGCCGGGACCGGCCGACGGGGCAACCGCCCTCAGCCGTTGCGGCGTACGAGGGCGGCCTTGCGGGCCTCGGCGAGCTTGCGGGCCTCGCCCGCCTTCCGGGACTTGCCGCCTCCGCCGCGGGCGGGGTCCTTGCTGGTGCCCAGGCCGCGGAAGGGCGCGTTGGTGTTCTTGGGCCGGGCGGGCGCGGCCCCGCCGTCGAGCGGGGTCCCAGAAGGGGCCTTGGCGCCGGTGATCCGGCTCAGCTCCGCCTCACCCGAGCGCACCTTGGTGACGGTCGCCTCGATGCCGGCCTCGGCCAGCATCCGGCGTGTCTCGTCACGGTGGCCCGCCGGGACGAGCGTGACCACCCGGCCGGACCCACCGGCGCGGGCGGTACGGCCCGCCCGGTGCACATAGTCCTTGGGGTCGGTGGGCGGATCGACGTTGACCACGAGATCGAGGTCGTCGACGTGCAGACCGCGGGCCGCGACATTGGTCGCCACCAGAACGGTGACCTGACCGTTCTTGAACTGCGCCAGGGTCCGAGTGCGCTGCGGCTGGGACTTGCCGCTGTGCAGCGCCCCGGCGTGCACCCCGCTGGCCCGCAGATGCCGGGTGAGCTGGTCGACGGCGTGCTTGGTGTCCAGGAACAGCAGGACGCGGCCATCGCGGGCGGCGATCTCCGTCACGACGGCGTAGCGGTCGGGGCCGTGGACGACCAGGACGTGGTGCTCCATCGTCGTGATCCTGGCCGCGCCCGGGTCGACCGAGTGAGCCACGGGATCCTGAAGGTAGCGGCGGACGAGCTGGTCGACGTCGCCGTCCAGCGTGGCCGAGAACAGCATCCGCTGACCGTCCGGGTGCACCTGGTCGAGGGCCTCGACGACCTGCGGCAGGAACCCCAGGTCACACATCTGGTCGGCCTCGTCCAGCACGGTGATCCGCACCCGTCCCAGACGGCAGGCGTTGCGCTCGATCAGGTCGTGCAGGCGTCCGGGGGTGGCGACGACCACCTCGGCTCCCTGGCGCAGCGCGGCGACCTGCCGGCCGGTCGACACACCGCCGACAACCGTGGCCATCCGCAGCCGCAGTGCCTCGGCGTACGGCACCAGCGCCTCGGTGACCTGCTGGGCCAGTTCCCGGGTGGGTACGAGAACCAGCGCGAGGGGCTGCTTCGGTTCGGCCCGCCGCCCGGCCGTACGGGTCAGCAGCGGCAGGCCGAAGGCGAGCGTCTTGCCCGACCCGGTGCGCCCGCGCCCCAGGACATCGCGGCCCTTCAAAGCATCCGGCAGCGTGGCGGCCTGGATCGGGAAGGGTTCGCGCACCCCGGACTCGCTCAGTGTCCGCAGTACCTCCACCGGCAGCCCCAGGTCGGCGAAGGAGCCTGCCGGGGGCAGCGCCGGGGTCGTGGCGCCGGGCCGGGCGGGACCTCCCCGAGCCGCGCCGGAGTCGGCGGTGCCGGAGTCATCGGGGTGCTTCATGAACAGCCTTCCGCAGGAGGAACGTACCGAGGAAGGCCCGGCAAGCAAGACGGAACAGCCCGCCCACCGGCGGACCGGCCGGGCTCGATCGCTCACCGCGACGACCACGCAAACGCACGAGACTAACACGGACACACGGACACACGGGATGGCGGCCGGGGGCTGGGTCCCGGCGGTCGGCGGCGGGTCGTCGTCCGTACGCCCGGCCGCGTACTCCCGTTCGAGACCGATCGTTCGCCCTCGTTCTTCGTTACCCTGGCTGGATGAGCCAGGGCACCAGGGGAAGCAGCACGTCGGCGGCGCGGGCGCGGCTGCTCGGTACGGCGACCAAGATCTTCTACGCGGAGGGGATCCACTCCGTGGGCGTCGACCGGATCATCGCGGAGGCGCAGGTCACCCGTGCCACGCTGTACCGCCACTTCACGGGCAAGGAAGAACTCGTCCTCGCCTACCTCGGCCTGGCCGACCGGGAGCTCCGGTCCCAGGCCGAGGCCGCGCAGGCGGGTGAGGAGTCGGCGGCCGACCAGCTCCGGGCCGTCTGCCGGACCATCGCCGCGGGGATCCGGTCCCCGGGGTTCCGGGGCTGCGCCTTCCTCAACGCGGCGGTGGAGTACCCGGATCCGGACCATCCGGTCCACCGTGCCGTCCTGGCCCACCGGCAGTGGTTCCTGGACACCGTCACGGGACTGCTGGCCGGGACCGGCGGCGACGCATCCGCCGAAGCCGCCGGCCGGCATCTCGTCATGCTCCGCGACGGCGCCATGGCCTCCGGGTGCCTGTCCGACCCCGAACTGGTGGCCGAGACCTTCCTCCAGGGCGTCGAGGGGATCCTCCGGGCCCGTTCCGCGCCGCTCGGTGACTGACGGGCGCCGATCCGTCTCAGTGGCACACGGAGCACGCCTCGCCTCACTGACACACGGAGCGCGTCGCCGTCCTGAGCGCACGGCGGTGGAGCGCATCCAGGTGTTCCAGTGCCGCGCCCGTTGCACCGGCCAGGGCGAGTCCCGCCGCGCAGCCGACGGGCTCGGCGCGCCAACGCTCCGTGTCCTTGAGCTTGTCGAGCAGGGCCCGGGTCAACCGGTCGAGCCGCTCGCGGATCGGGCCCAGGTCGGGGCGTGTCGCGGGGGCTTCCCCGGGGTGGGCGGTCCAGCGGGCGAACAGTCCCCGCTGCGTGATCTTGCTGGCCGTGATCTGGTCCCGGAAGAACGCCACTGCCGCCTCCGGATCCAGTCCGGCGGCACCGGCCTGCGCACGGACCTGGTCCAGGACCTGTCCCTCGCGCACGGGGTCCTCGATGGGCGCGCCGGTGCCGAACTTGGCCGCCGCCACGTCGTCGCCCACCCGGATGCGCTCGATGACGAGGTCCGTCAGAGGGCCGAGCCTGCCGAGCGGGGCGCCCAGGGGCCCGGCGGTCGTACGGGCACTCGCAGCCGTCGCCTGATGAGTCGTCGGCAGCGCCAGGGCCGCGCACATCGCGGTGACGACGGCGCAGCGAGTCG
Source organism: Streptomyces sp. NPDC003284 (assembly GCF_053589675.1). Lineage (NCBI taxonomy): Bacteria > Bacillati > Actinomycetota > Actinomycetes > Kitasatosporales > Streptomycetaceae > Streptomyces > Streptomyces sp. NPDC003284. Next base: position 646,896 of record NZ_JBSFSI010000001.1, on the reverse strand, counting down.
TGCTGTCTCGCAGGTTCACTTGCCCACCTCGGGTTCGGGTGCCTTCCCGCTGTCCTGTCCGTCCTGTCAGTTCCCCTTGGCGGCGCGGCCCAGACGCAGGGCCGAGACGAGGAAGAAGACGCCGCCCGGAACGGCGTAGCCGATCGCACCGGTGAGCGCGGGATCGTCCGCCCCGGCCGACGCGACGAACGACGCCCCGGCCAGGACCGAGATGCCGCCGCTGAGGATCATCGGCCACTGGCCGCCCAGCGCGCGGCGGGGGACGGCCACGATCAGCTGTACCAGGCCGGACACGACCGCCCAGGCGCCCCACACCCGCAGTACCGCCGGAACGCCGGACGCGCAGGCGACGGCCACGCCGACGGCCGCGGCCGAGCTGATGGCCATGTTCAGACGCAGCAGCGCAGGCGATCCGGCGGCGCGCGACGCCCTCGCGTCGACGACGGCCGCACCCACGTCGAACAGCGGATACAGCACGAGCAGCACGGCCGTGGCCGGGCTGATCCCCGACGCCGTCGTGAACATCACGAGCGCCCAGGTCAGGGCGAAGGCGCAGCGGACGAAGTACAGGCGGCGCAGGGCGGCGGCCGTCCCGGTGACAACGGACGGAGCGGCGATGGTGCTCATGGTGATCCCTTTCGGTGGATGCAGCGCATTCGGCGAATGCGGCGGATACGTGGTGAAGGCCGGAGTTCGCGGCGGCGGCGATCGCGGCGGAGATCGCGATGGACCAGGAAAGAGACCGAACGTTCTCCCTCACCCCTTGAGCCTGGCAAGCGCGCCCCCGTCTTGTCAAGACCGAACGTTCTCCCTCACTGAGCCGACCTGGCCGGGGAAGTCCCTGGGAAGTTTTGACGTGCCCGGGAAAGCGGCAGATGCTGAGGGCGATGGATCCCGAAGGTCGTCCGGGACGGGTGTCACACCGTCGTGCCCGAGGTGAGGCAGGCCGCGCGGTCGCCGGGGTGGCGCGGGTGCTCTCGCCACGCGGGGCACTGGCCGTGCACCGGGTGGACGGGGCTCTGGTGTTCGCCCTGCGGGCAGCCCTGGCCATGGCACTGGTCGCCCTGCCGATCGTGCTCGCCGGACGTCCGGATCTCGCCGTGTACGCGATGCTCGGCTCCTTCACCACCACGTTCGGGCGCAATCTGCCCTATCCGCGCCGCGCCCGCGTGCTGGCGTGGGTCGCGCTCGCCATGACCGCGTGCGTGGGCTGCGGCGTGACGCTGGCGGCCCTGGTCCGTCCGCAGGCGGGCGGGGCGGGCGCCGTCCTGGTGGTGGCGGCCACGGCCGTGGTCGCCGGAGCGGCGAAGTTCGCGTGCGACGCGGCGCGGCTGGGCGGCCTCGGGGCGGTGCTGCTGCTCTTCTCCTTCGCGGTGGCCGCCGAGAGCCCGGCCGCGTTCACCGACGTGCTGCCCCGGACCGGGCTGGCCGCGGCAGCGGCGGCGGTCGCCTGGGCGCTGGCCGTCGCGGGCCGGTACGTCCACCCGGACCGGCCGCAGCGGCTCGCCGTGGCCGTCGCCCTGCGCGAACTCGCCCGCCTGCTGACGGCGGCCGACGCCGAGGGGGCGGATCCGGGGGGTGCGGCGGGGCGGGAGCGGCACCGTGCGACGGTGGCCGTGCTGCACGCGTACCACTGCCTCGGTCTCGCGCCGCACACCCGCCGGTCCCCCGGCCTCGACCGGTGTCCGCCCGGGGCCGGGGCGCGCGGCGGCCGGGACGGGACCGCCGTCTGCGTCCGTCTGGCCGACGTGTCCTGGTCCCTGCTGATCGGCTCCGCGAGCCGGCCGTCGCCGAAGGGGGCCGAGTCGGCGGAGCTGCTGCGCCGCCAGGCGCGGCTGCTCGCGGACCGGCGCCGGGCCCGGCCCGAGCTGCTGCCCGGCTTGCCGACGCCGTACGCGGACGCGGGTGCCGCCCCGCCCACTCCCCCGGCCCGCACCCCGGGCGCGGACCCCCCACCGCTCTCGGCACCCCCTTCGGCGCCCCCCTCGGCATCCCCTTCAGCACTCTCCCCGGCACCCTCGGCCGACTCCACGCGCCGGGCCGGTGAGCTGTTCGCGGGGCCGCGGCTCGCCGGGCCCGTCCATCTCTCGGTGCGGGTGGTGCCCGCGTTGCGCATGGTGCTGGGCACCGGGGCGGCCGGTGCCCTGGCGCTCGTGCTCGGCCTGGGGCACGGCTACTGGGCGGCGATCTCGGCCGCCGCCGTGCTGCACTCGGTCAATATCCGTACGACCGCGCAGCGCGCCGTCCAGCGGACCCTGGGGACGGTGCTGGGGCTGCTGCTCGCGCTCGGGGTGCTGGGCGCCCACCCGGACCCGGTGGTCCTCGTGCTGGTGATCGTGGCCCTGGAGTTCCTGCTCGAATGCGTGGTGGTCCTCAACTACGGCCTCGGCGTCGTCTTCCTCACGCCGCTGGCGCTGCTGCTGAGCGAACTGGCGGCTCCCGCCCCCGCCGGCGCGCTCGTCCAGGACCGGGCCCTCGCCAGTCTCCTGGGCATCGCGGTGGGCCTGGCCTGCGCGATGCTGGTGGTCGACGACCACGCCGCCGTACGCGTGGAGCACGCGCTGGCCGCATGCACCCGCGCCGCGCGGCAGGCGGAAGAGGTGCTGGCCGGTGCCGCGGGGCCGCCGCCCGCGGAGCTGGCGGTGCGGCTGGCCGAGGCCGTGGTGGAGCTGCGCGAGGCGGACGACGCCGCGGCGGGCGAGCTGTGGCAGGCCGGGATCGACCCGGCCCTGCTCGCCGCCGCGGAGCGGCGCGGCTATCTGCTGCTGGAGCGGCTCCTCTCCCACCCGCCCGAGTGAGCCACGCCCCTCTGCCGCCCGGTCATCCGGTCAGCTGGTCAGCAGCTGTCATCCGGCTGCCCGGTCCCCGTCCCCCGTCCCCGACGGCCGCACGGTCACGTCCACGTTCTTCATCAGCGGCTGGTCGCTCTGGGTGCTGTAGTCGCCGATGGCGCACAGGACGTTCAGCTCCGGCATGTATCCGGCGGCGCAGCCGCGCGGGATGTCGTACGGGACGGCCTTGTAGCGGTGGACGCTGCGGGTCGAGCCGTCCCGCGCCGTGCTGGTGATGTCGACCTCGTCGAAGAGTGTGAGCCCGCGGTCGCGCATGTCCTGGGCGTTCATGAAGATCAGCGTGCGCAGGTTCTTGATCCCGCGGTAGCGGTCGTCGTCGGAGTAGATGGTGGTGTTCCACTGGTCGTGGGAGCGCATCGTGCCGAGCTTGAGCACGCCGTCGGCCGGTACGACGTCGGGGAGTCCGGCGGCGGAGAACTCCGCGCGGCCCGAGGCCGTACGGAAGACGAGTTCCCGGGCGGGCTGCTTGATCCGGAACCCGAGCGGGAGCCGGACGCGCCGGTTGAAGTCCTCGAACCCCTCCAGGGCCCGCGCCATGGTGTCGCGGATACGGTCGTAGTCCTCGACGTACCACTCCCAGGGGGTGTCGCTGTCCGGCAGCGCGGCGCGCGCCATTCCGGCGATGATGGCCGGTTCGGAGAGCAGGTGGGGCGAGGCGGGCCGCTTCATGCCGAGGGAGAGGTGGACCATGCTCATGGAGTCCTCGACCGAGGTGGCCTGCTTGCCGGCCTTCTGGAGGTCCTTCTCGGTGCGGCCCAGGCAGGGCAGGATGAGCGCCCGGCGGCCGTGCACCAGATGGCTGCGGTTGAGCTTGGTGCTGACCTGCACGGTCAGTTCGCACCGCCGCAGCGCCTCGGAGGTGTACGCCGTGTCGGGGGCGGCCAGCGCGAAGTTGCCGCCCATGCCGACGAAGACCGTCACCTCGCCGCGGTGCATCGCCTCGATGCTGCGCACCGTGTCCAGGCCGTGTTCGCGGGGCGGTTCGATGGCGCACGCCTTCGCCAGGCGGTCCAGGAACTCCGGGGGCGGCCGGTGGTCGATGCCGCAGGTGCGGTTGCCCTGCACATTGCTGTGGCCGCGCACCGGCGACGGACCGGCGCCCTCGCGGCCCAGGTTGCCGCGGAGCAGCAGCAGGTTGACGATCTCCCGGACGGTGTCCACTCCGTGTTCGTGCTGGGTGATCCCCAGGCACCAGCTGAAGATGCTCCGGTCGGCCTCGCAGTAGACGCGGGCGGCCTTGGCGATGTCGGCGCGGGCGACGCCGCTCTGCCGTTCGATCTCCTCCCACGGCGTGGCCTCCACCAGCGCCCGGTAGGCGTCGAAGCCCGTGGTGTACCGCTCGACGAACTCCCGGTCGAGCGCCTTCGGGTCGGTCTCCGCCTCGGCGAGCACGGCCTTGGCCATGCCGCGCAGCAGGGCCATGTCGCCGCCGATGCGCGGCTGGATGTTGAGCGAGCTGGTCGGGGTGGACCGGAACAGCGCCATGTCGACGAAGTCGTGCGGGATGATCGTGCGGGTCGCCGCGGCCTCCACGAGCGGGTTGATGTGCACGATCTTCGCGCCGCGCTTGTGCGCCTCGGCGAGCGAGGTCAGCATGCGCGGGGCGTTGGAGGCGGCGTTGACCCCGAGGATGAACAGGGCGTCGGCGACCTCCCAGTCCTTGAGGTCGGCCGTGCCCTTGCCGGTGCCGAGCGCGGCCTGGAGGGCGCGGCCGCTGGCCTCGTGGCACATGTTGGAGCAGTCGGGCAGGTTGTTCGTGCCCAGCTCGCGCGCCATGAGCTGGTAGAGGAAGGTCGCCTCGTTCCCGAGCCGTCCCGAGGTGTAGTACGTGGCCCGGTGCGGGCTGTCCAGCTCGCGCAGGGTGCGTCCCACCAGGGCGAACGCGTCCTTCCAGGAGATCGGCACATAGGTGTCGGTGTCCGGGTCGTAGCTCATGGGGTGGGTCAGCCGGCCCTGGCGTTCCAGTTGCTCGTCGCTCCAGGAGGACAGCTCGGTGACGGTGTGCGCCGCGAAGAACTCCGGGCCGACCCGGTGGTGGGTCATCTCCCAGGAGACGTGCTTGATGCCGTTCTCGCAGATGTCGAGCCGCAGCCCCTTGAGGTCGTCCGGCCAGGCGCAGCCGGGGCAGTCGAAACCCTCCCCCTCGTGGTTCATGCGCTGGACGGCCCGCGGTCCGTCGACGAACTCGCGTTCGCGCAGCAGGAAGCGGGAGACGCTCTTGGCCGCGCCCCAGCCTGCCGCCGGATGGTGGTAGGGGCGGAACTCCGGGGCCCGCCGGTCCGGGGCGTCCTCGGAAGGGGCGTCGGCGGACTGCGCCGGGGTCCTCTGGTCGGTCATCGGGTACTCCCTGTTCTGCGGACGTTCCGCGGGACGTTCTGCGGGATGCTCCGTGGTGTTCTACGTTCTACGGGACTCTCGGTTCCACGGGGACTCTCGGTTCGTTCTCCGGGGCTCTCGGTTCGACGAGGAAGGTACCGCCATGTCCGGACGGGTCAGCTGCCGCAGGATCTACGAGGACGCCTCGCCGCAGGACGGCACGCGGGTGCTGGTGGACCGCCTGTGGCCCCGGGGAGTGAGCAAGGAGGACGCCCGCTGGGACGAGTGGCTGCGGGACATCGCGCCCTCGACCGGTCTGCGCCGCTGGTATCACCATGATCCGGACCGCTTCACCGAGTTCCGCCGCCGTTACGTCGCCGAGCTGGGCGACCCCGACCACCACTCCGCCGTCGAGCATCTGCACGACCTGGCGGCCCACGGCAGACTCACGCTGCTGACGGCCACCAAGGACGTGGACCACAGTGAGGCCGCGGTCCTCGCCGACTGGCTGAACCACGCCGGACGCTAGGTCTTTCGTCACCCAGGGCGCGTGACGGGCTCCAGTGCCAGGTTATGCGCCCGGCTCCCGTCCGGCCCGTCCACAGCGGCCACCGGGCCGGGACAGTAGAGTCCGTAGGGCAGCACGCAAGACTCCGTAGGGCCGCACGCAGCACGAGAATCCCGCAGTACTCCCGCATTCCCGCCCTGTACGCACACCTTGTACGCCCGCCATCAGCCTGGAGGCACGCTCCGTGGTCGAGCCGCAGTCCGTGATCGCCCCGCCCGCCAGATCCGCCCTGTTCCTCGTCTGCACCATCGTCTCCGGTGGTGAGGCAGTCGTCCGCGATCTGCTCCCGGATGTGGCCGGGCTGAAGCGGTCGGTGGGGTTCCGCGCCCCGGACGACGACCTCACCTGTGTCGTCGGCATCGGCTCCACCGCCTGGGACCGCCTCTTCGGCGGCCCCCGCCCGCGCGAGCTGCACCCCTTCGTGCCGCTCACCGGAGCCCGGCACCACGCGCCCTCCACCCCGGGCGACCTCCTCTTCCATCTGCGCTCCCGGCGCATGGACCTGTGCTTCGAGATGGCCCAGCTGATCGGTGAGCGCCTCGACGGCGCCGTCACGGTCGTGGACGAGGTGCACGGCTTCAAGTCGTTCGACGAGCGCGACCTGCTCGGCTTCGTCGACGGCAGCGAGAACCCGGAGGGGCGCCTGGCCCTGGACGCCGTCCACATCGGCGAGGAGGACCCGGACTTCGCGGGCGGCAGCTACGTCGTCGTCCAGAAGTACCTGCACGACCTCGCCGCGTGGAAGGCGCTGCCGGTGGAGGAGCAGGAGAAGGCCATCGGCCGCTCCAAGCTGGACAACGTCGAGATGCCCGACGACGTCAAACCTGTCAACTCCCATGTCGCGCTCAACACCATCACCGACGAGGACGGCAACGAACGCAAGATCGTCCGGGACAACATGCCCTTCGGACGTGTCGGTGAGGGCGAGTTCGGCACCTACTTCATCGGCTACGCCCGTACGCCCGCGGTGACCGAGCAGATGCTGCGGAACATGTTCCTCGGCGACCGGCCCGGCGTGCACGACCGGATCCTCGACTTCTCCACCGCGGTCACCGGCTGCCTCTTCCACGTCCCCACCGCCGACTTCCTCGACGACCCGCCGCCCCCGCCCGCGGTCACCGCCGTGGCGGAGGGCTCCCTGGGGATCGGCAGTCTGAAAGGAGCCTGATCCATGTCCACGCCCACCGCCATGACCAACCTCCACCGCGAACTCGCCCCGATCACGCCCGAGGCGTGGGCCCAGATCGAGGACGAGGCCCGCCGCACCTTCCAGCGCAACGTCGGCGGCCGGCGCGCCGTGGACGTGACCGGGCCCGAGGGGCCGACGCTGGCGGCGGTGGGCACCGGCCACCTCACCGCCATCGAGGCGCCCGCGCAGGGCGTGACCGCGCGGCTGCGCCAGGTGCAGCCCCTCGTCGAACTGCGCGTCCCCTTCAAGGTCACCCGGGACGCGGTGGACGACGTGGAGCGCGGTGCGCAGGACTCCGACTGGCAGCCGGTGAAGGACGCGGCGCGCGCCATGGCGTTCGCGGAGGACCGTGCCGTCTTCGAGGGGTACGCGGCGGCGGGCATCGACGGGCTGCGCAGGCGCACCTCCAATCCGGTGGTGAGCCTGCCGGCGGAGCCGCGCGACTACCCGGACGCGGTCAGCCACGCCCTGACGACGCTGCGGCTGGCCGGGGTCGCCGGTCCGTACGCGCTGGTGCTGGGCGCCGCCCCGTACACGGCGGTGAACGAGACGTCCGACCACGGCTACCCGATCGCCGCGCACCTGAGCCGGCTCCTGGACGGGCCGCCCATCTGGGCGCCCGCCCTGGAGGGCGGCTTCCTGGTGTCCACCCGGGGCGGTGACTTCGAGCTGCGGCTCGGCCAGGATCTCGCGATCGGCTACACCGCCCACGACGCACAGGCGATCGAGCTGTACTTCCGGCAGACGCTGACGTTCCTCGTCTACACGGACGAGGCCGTGGTGGCGCTCACCTCCTGAGCGGGCCCGCCGCTCAGCCGTTGGGCAGGACGACCGCGCGGCCGTCGACGCGGCCCGCGTGCAGCCGTTCGTAGGCGAGCGGTGCCTCGTCGAGCGTGAAGGTCTCCGTGTGCACCGACAGCGCGCCGGAGCGGGCCAGGGCCAGCACCTCCGCGAGTTCGCCGCGGCTGCCCCAGTACGGGGAGCTGACCGAGACCTCGTGCGGCAGCCGGCCGAAGCCGACGGGCAGCGCTCCGCCGCCGAGACCGACGACGGAGATCTCGCCCTCGACGGCGGCGACGGCCCCGGCGACGGCGACGGTCGGCGGGGCACCGACGAAGTCGAACACGGCCTCGGCGCCCAGCCCGCCGGTCAGCTCACGGACGGCGGCGGCGGCCCGCTCGTCGGAGCGGACCGTCTCGTGCGCCCCGACCTCGCGGGCGAGCCGCAGCTTGTCCTCGCTGATGTCGAGGGCGACCACCCGGGCCGGGGACAGCGCCCGCAGCAGTTGCACGGCGACGTGTCCGAGGCCGCCGGCGCCGATCACCACGGCGGTGGAGCCCGGCACGAGGCGGGGCAGCGCCCGCTTGACCGCGTGGTACGGCGTGAGGCCCGCGTCGGTCAGCGGGACCGCGGCGACCGGGTCGAGGCCGCCCAGCGGGACCAGGTGCCTGGCGTCGTCGACGAGCAGGTACTCGGCCATCGCGCCGGGGGCGCCGAGGCCGGGCGGGCGGATGCCGAGCGCACCGGCGCGCAGGCAGTAGTTCTCCTTGCCCTCGGCGCACTTGGCGCAGGCGCCGCAGCCCCAGGGCTCGTACACGGCGACCTGGTCGCCCTCGGCGAGCCCGGTCACCCCGGCGCCGAGCGCCGCCACCGTGCCCACGCCCTCGTGGCCGAGGGTGAGCGGCAGCGGGAAGGAGAGCGCCTCGGCCGGGCGGCTCATCACGGCGATGTCGGAGTGGCACACACCGGCGGCGGTGACCTTCAGCAGGATCTGGCCGGGACCGGGTTCGGGATCGGGGACGGTGACGACCTCGGGCGCGGCGCCGACGGTGCGGTACTGGAGTGCCTTCATGGAAAATCGTTCCTCCTTCGGTCTGCTGGTCCGCTGGTCCGCGGGGACGGCGGCCTCAGACGGCGGTGTACGCGCCGTCGACCAGCGGGGTCTCGATGAAGCCGGGGCCGACCGCGTTGATCCGGATGCCGCGGGCGGCGTACTCGGCGGCCGACTCTGCGACGGCCCGCTCGGCGCCCTCTGTGGCGAGGCCGGGGGCCGGGTGCGCGGGGGCGGTGGTGCTCATGGGGTGCTCACTCGTCGGTGGTGCGGTCGGCGGCCGCGGTGACGGCCTCCGTGGTCAGGGCGTCGTAGGCCCGCTCGACGAGAGCGGCGAGGTCCGCGGCTCCCGTGGTGTCGTCCCCCGCCGTGCGCGCCCACTGGCGCAGCGCTGCGGTGAGGACCCCGGCGGCGGCGCCGACGACGACGGCCGGGCGTACGTCCTGGGTGTCGTCGGTGCCGAGCCGCCCGGCGATGATCCGGATGGACTCCTCCTGGGCGTCGACCCGGATGCGTTCGTAGGCGGCGAACAGGGCGGGCTCGCGGTCCAGCAGCGCCAGCAGCCGCCGCATGTCCGGCCGGTCGTGCCAGGCCGGGTCCGTCCGGTCGGCGAGCCAGCCGCGGACGGCCCTGCGGTAGGCGAGCAGCGGCGGCTCGGCGGCCGGACGGGCGCGCAGCAGGGCGTTGATGCGGTCGCCGTCGCCGCGGACGAAGTCCAGGGCCGCGTCCTCCTTGCCGGTGAAGTTCCGGCTGAAGGTGCGGCGGGTGACGTCGGCGCGTTCCGAGATCGCCTCCACGGTGGTGTCGGCGAGGCCGCGGTCGAGGATCAGTTCCAGGGCCGCGGTGGCCAGCGCGTTCCGGGTCTGCCGGGCCTTGCGCGCGCGGCGGTCCTCGGGGGCACCGGGGGTGTCGGCCGGGCTGCTGCCGGGGGGCTGCGTCGCCGTCATGCCCCTCACCGTACACCCATCATGTCCCGTGGGGACATGTGTCCCTTCGGGACACCTGCTGCCCTCTCGTACGCCGTCCGAGGCCGCCCGGTCGTACGCCGTCGGAGGCCACCCGGCCCTACGCCGTCTGAGACGGACGCGCCGTGGGTACTCGGCCGCCGTCCTGCTGGCCCCGGTCGAAGGGATGGTGGCCATGGCCGACGACACGAGCCGCGGCGTCCGCGAGGAGGCGCGTCCGGCGGATCCGCAGGCCCGCGCCTACGCGGATCCGGCGCCGGTGGGCCTCGCGGGTTTCGCGCTCACCACACTGCTGCTGTCCGTCATCAACACCGGTCTCCTCAAGGAGCCGGGCGGCATCCTCCCCGTGCTGGCCCTCGCGGCGTTCTACGGCGGGCTCGCCCAGTTCGTCGCGGGGCTCTTCGAGTTCCGCCGGGGCAACACCTTCGGCGCCACGGCGTTCATGTCGTACGGCGCCTTCTGGCTGACCTACTGGTGGCTGGTGCAGCATGTCGCCGGCGCCGGTGACGTGCACAACGCGCTCGGGCTCTATCTGCTCGGCTGGGGCATCTTCACCGCCTACATGGCGGTGGCCGCGCTGCGCGTCAGCGTCGCCGTGCTGGCCGTGCTCGTGCTGCTGACCGTGACCTTCGTCCTGCTGGCCGCCGGTGAGTTCCAGGGCGGTGCGGGGCCGTCCGCCCTGACCAAGGTCGGCGGCTGGTTCGGGATCGCCACGGGGCTGGTCGCCTGGTACGCGTCGGCGGCGGCCGTCGTCAACGCCACGCACCGGCGGACGGTGCTGCCGACCGGACCGCGCTGAGGGCCGGCCCTCAGCGGCGGCGGGCCGCGCCGGTCCGCCGCCGCGGGGGCCGCCCGGCCTACGCCACCGCCTCGCCGACCGGCTGTCCGGCGCCCCGCCCGGTGCCGTGCTCGGCGCCCCGCTCCGGGTGCTGCGGGGCGAACTGGGTGCGGTACAGCTCCGCGTAGCGGCCGTCCGCCGCCAGCAGCGCGTCATGGGTGCCGCGCTCGACGATCCTGCCCGCCTCCACGACCAGGATGAGGTCGGCGGTGCGGACGGTGGACAGCCGATGGGCGATCACCACGGCGGTGCGGTCCGCGAGGGCCTCGGTGAGCGCCTCCTGGACGGCCGCCTCCGAGGTGTTGTCGAGGTGGGCGGTGGCCTCGTCGAGGATGACGACCCGCTGGCGGGCCAGCAGCAGCCGGGCGATGGTCATGCGCTGGCGCTCCCCGCCCGAGAGCCGGTAGCCGCGCTCGCCCACGACGGTGTCCAGGCCGTCGGGCAGCGCGCGGACGAGGTCGTCGAGGCGGGCCCGGCCGAGCGCGTCCCACAGGTCCGCGTCGCTCGCTCCGGGGCGGGCCAGCAGCAGGTTGGCGCGGACCGAGTCGTGGAAGAGGTGGCCGTCCTGGGTGACCATGCCGAGCGTGGCGCGCAGCCCGGCGGCGCTCAGGTCGCGCACGTCCACGCCGCCGACGCGGACGGTGCCCTCGTCGGCGTCGTACAGGCGCGGCAGGAGCTGCGCGATGGTCGACTTGCCCGCGCCGGAGGAGCCGACCAGGGCGACGGTCTGCCCGGGTCCGGCGCGGAAGGAGACGCCGTGCAGGACCTCGGCACCGCCCCGGGTGTCGAGGCTCGCCACCTCCTCCAGGGAGGCCAGGGAGACCTTGTCGGCGGAGGGGTAGCCGAAGCGGACGCCGTCGAACTCCACCGCGACCGGCCCGTCCGGCACCCCGCGGGCGTCCGGCCGCTCCTCGATCAGCGGTGTCAGGTCGAGCACCTCGAAGACGCGCTCGAAGCTGACCAGGGCGCTCATCACCTCCACGCGCGCTCCGGCGAGCGCGGTCAGCGGGGCGTACATCCGGGTGAGCAGCAGGGCGAGCGCGACGACGGCGCCCGGCTCCAGGGTGCCGCGCAGGGCGAAGTACCCGCCGAGGCCGTAGACCAGGGCCAGGGCCAGGGAGGAGACGAGGGTCAGGGACGTGATGAAGACGGACTGCGCGGTGGCCGTGCGGACGCCGATGTCGCGCACCCGGCGGGCGCGGGCGGCGAACTCCGCCGACTCCTCCTCGGGGCGGCCGAAGAGCTTGACGAGGGTGGCGCCGGGGGCGGAGAACCGCTCGGTCATACGGGTGCCCATCGCGGCGTTCAGGGCGGCCGCCTCGCGCTGCATCCGGGCCATCCGGCTGCCCATCCGCCGGGCCGGGACCACGAACACCGGCAGCAGCGCCAGGGCGAGCAGGGTGATCTGCCAGGACAGGGTGAACATGACGGCGAGCGTGAGCACCAGCGTCACCAGGTTGCTCACCACGCCGGACAGGGTGTTGCTGAAGGCGCGCTGGGCGCCGATGACGTCGTTGTTGAGCCGGGAGACGAGCGCGCCGGTGCGGGTGCGGGTGAAGAAGGCGACCGGCATGCGCTGCACATGGTCGAACACGGCGGTGCGCAGATCGAGGATGAGCCCTTCGCCGAGGGCGGCCGACAGGCGCCGCCCGAGGATGCCGAGCGCCGCCTCGGCCACCGCGATCAGGGCGATGAGCAGGGCCAGGCGGACGACCTCGGCCCGGTCGCCGCCGGAGACGATGGCGTCGACGACCCGTCCGGCGAGCACCGGGGTGGCGACGGCGAGCAGGGCCGTCGCCACCCCGAGGACGACGAACCGGACGATGCGGCGGCGGTGGGGGCGGGCGAAGGTGCCGATGCGGCGCAGCGTCGCGCGGGCGAAGGGACGGCGTTCCTGCTCGGCGTTGAGCACGCTGTGCAGTTGCGTCCAGGCGGTGGTCTCCATGCTCATGAGGGAGAACCTAGGACCTCAAGTGTTGTTGAGGTCAACGCCCGGCCGGGGGACGGGGGCGCACGGCTCCGCACGGGCCGTGGGACGCGTGCTCCCCGGGCACCGGCCGTGTGCGCTCCGGGCCCCGGTAGCGTACGAACTACCCTGACGGATGGGGCAGGATGAGCGATCGCGCCGCCCTCGGACCGAGTGCCGCCCGGCGCGATCCCCGTAGCCCGGAAGCGAGCAGGTGACCACGTGACGCGACTTCACCCCAGGCCCCCGACGGCCCCCGTCCCCGTGGACCGCCGCGGCGGAGGCGCCCGGTGAACCGCGACGTGAGCCTGGACGACGTGTTCCTCGCCGGGGTCTCCCTGGCCGCCGGTGTGGTGGTGGCCTTCCTGTCGCGGACGCTGCTGCTGTGGCTGGCCCGGCACGCCAAGCGGACCCGCTGGAGCGGTGACGACGTCATCGTGGACGCGCTGCGCACGGTGGTGCCCTGGGCGGCCATCGCGGGCGGCGCCGCGGGCGCGGCGACGGCGCTGCCGCTGGCCCGGGTGAGCCGCCACCATGTGAACCAGGCGCTGACGGTGTTCCTGATCCTCGTCGTCACCCTGTCGGCGGCGCGGGTGGTCTCCGGACTGGTGCGCACGCTCACGCAGTCCCGCTCCGGAGTGGCCGGATCGGCCACGATCTTCGTCAACATCACCCGGATCCTGGTGCTGGCGATCGGCTTCCTGGTGATGCTCCAGACCCTCGGCATCTCCATCGCGCCGCTGCTCACCGCGCTGGGCGTGGGCGGTCTCGCGGTCGCGCTCGCCCTCCAGGACACCCTCGCCAACCTGTTCGCCGGGGTCCACATACTGGCCTCCAAGACCGTCCAGCCGGGCGACTACATCCGGCTGAGCACCGGCGAGGAGGGCTATGTGGAGGACATCAACTGGCGCCAGACGACCGTGCGCCAGCTCTCCAACAACCTGGTCGTCATCCCCAACGGCCAGCTCGCCCGGACGAACATGACCAACTTCAGCCGCCCCGAGCAGCGGCTGACGATCCTGGTGCAGGCCGGGGTGGGCTACGACAGCGACCTGGAACATGTCGAACGGGTGACGCTGGAGGTGGTCGCCGAGGTGATGCACGAGATCACCGGCGCCCTGCCGGAGCACGAGCCCGCGCTGCGCTTCCACACCTTCGGGGACTCCCGGATCGGTTTCACGGTGATTCTCGGCGTCGGCGAGTTCAGCGACCAGTACCGGATCAAGCACGAGTTCATCAAGCGGCTGCACCGGCGCTACCGCCGCGAGGGCATCAGCATCCCGGCCCCGGCCCGCACGGTGACGCTCCAGGCGGACCCGGTGGTCATCCCCCGCCCGCGCGGCTCCGAGGACGGCGCGGTCTCCGCCTGAGCCGGTTCTTGGCGCGGACCCCTGTCGAGCCGGGCCCGATCACGAGATATCTTGATGTCGAGCAATGTTGCAGACGTGGAGCGGAGCACCGGTGACTGACTCGACCATCATCTACACACACACTGACGAGGCCCCGGCCCTGGCGACGTATTCCTTCCTGCCGGTGGTCCGGGCGTACGCCTCGCAGGCGGGTGTGGCCGTGGAGACCCGTGACATCTCGCTGGCCGGGCGCATCATCGCGGTGTTCCCGGAGTACCTGAGCGAGGACCAGCGGATCCCCGACGCGCTGACCGAGCTGGGCGAGCTGGCCAAGACGCCCGAGGCCAACATCATCAAGCTGCCGAACATCTCGGCGTCCATCCCGCAGCTCAAGGCCGCGATCGCCGAGCTCCAGGGCCAGGGCTACGCGCTGCCGGACTACCCGGACGACCCGAAGAGCGACGAGGAGCGCGACATCCGCGCCCGCTACGACAAGATCAAGGGCTCCGCGGTCAACCCGGTCCTGCGCGAGGGCAACTCCGACCGCCGCGCCCCCGCCTCGGTGAAGAACTACGCCAAGACCCACCCGCACCGCATGGGCGCCTGGACCGGCGAGTCCAAGACGAACGTGGCGACCATGGGCGCCGACGACTTCCGCTCCACCGAGAAGTCCGTCGTCATCGCCGAGGACGGCGCGCTGCGCATCGAGCTGAAGGGCGACGACGGCTCCACCACCGTGCTGCGCGAGTCGGTGCCGGTCCTCGCGGGCGAGGTCGTCGACGCCTCCGTGATGCGGGTCGGCGCGCTGCGCGAGTTCCTGACCGAGCAGGTCGCCCGCGCCAAGGCGGAGGGCGTGCTGTTCTCGGTGCACCTGAAGGCCACCATGATGAAGGTCTCCGACCCGATCATCTTCGGCCACGTCGTCCGCGCCTTCTTCCCGAAGACCTTCGCGAAGTACGGCGAGGTCTTCGCCGCCGCGGGCCTGACCCCGAACGACGGCCTGGGCGGCATCCACAAGGGCCTGGAGAGCCTGCCGGAGGGCGCCGAGATCAAGGCGTCCTTCGACGCCGAGCTGGCCGAGGGCCCGGAGCTGGCCATGGTCGACTCCGACAAGGGCATCACCAACCTGCACGTGCCCTCCGACGTGATCGTGGACGCCTCCATGCCGGCCATGATCCGCACCTCCGGCCACATGTGGGGCCCCGACGGCCAGGAGCACGACACCCTCGCCGTGCTGCCGGACTCCTCCTACGCGGGCGTCTACCAGGCCGTGATCGAGGACTGCCGCGCCCACGGCGCCTACGACCCCTCGACGATGGGCTCGGTGCCGAACGTCGGTCTGATGGCGCAGAAGGCCGAGGAGTACGGCAGCCACGACAAGACCTTCGAGATCCCGGTCACCGGCACGGTCCGCCTGGTCGACCAGGACGGCAACGCGGTCCTGGAGCAGGCCGTCTCGGCCGGTGACATCTTCCGCGCCTGCCAGACCAAGGACGCGCCGGTCAAGGACTGGGTGAAGCTGGCCGTCACCCGCGCCCGCGCCACCGGCGACCCGGCCGTCTTCTGGCTGGACGAGACCCGCGCGCACGACGCCAACCTGATCGCCAAGGTGAAGCAGTACCTGCCGGAGCACGACACCGAGGGCCTGGACATCCGGATCCTGGCCCCGGAGGAGGCGACCAAGCTGTCGGTGGAGCGCATCCGCCGCGGCGAGAACACCATCTCCGTCACCGGCAACGTGCTGCGCGACTACCTGACCGACCTGTTCCCGATCCTGGAGCTGGGCACCAGCGCCAAGATGCTCTCGGTGGTCCCGCTGATGGCGGGCGGCGGCCTCTTCGAGACCGGCGCCGGCGGCTCCGCGCCCAAGCACGTGCAGCAGCTGGTCAAGGAGAACTACCTGCGCTGGGACTCCCTCGGCGAGTTCTTCGCCCTGGTGCCGTCCCTGGAGCAGTACGCCGAGGCCACCGGCAACACCCGTGCCAAGGTCCTCGCCGACACCCTCGACCGGGCCACGGCGACCTTCCTCGACGAGGACAAGTCCCCCACCCGTCGCGTCGGCGGCATCGACAACCGCGGCAGCCACTTCTACCTGTCCCTCTACTGGGCGCAGGAGCTGGCCCGGCAGACCGACGACGCCGACCTGGCCAAGGCGTTCGCGCAGCTCGCCGAGACCCTCGCGGGCAGCGAGCAGCGGATCGTCGACGAGCTGAACGCCGTCCAGGGCGAGCCGGCCGACATCGGCGGCTACTTCCAGCCCGACCCGGCCAAGGCCGCCGCGGTGATGCGTCCTTCGGCCACCTGGAACGAGGCCCTGGCCGCCCTGAGCTGACCCGGACGACGGCCCCGGACCCGGTGGGTCCGGGGCACCGGTCCCCGCCCGCCCCGCCCGCCCCGGCCGGTCCCGTACCGGCCGGGGCGGCGGTGTCACCAGTCGCGGGGCGCGATCAGCTCCTCCGCGTCGGCGTCCGTGAAGCCGTAGACCTGGGCGACGAACCAGAAGTCCTCCGCTATCTCCTCGCGGGCCACCGTCTCGATCTCGCTGCCCGCCGCCGCGAAGTCGTCCTGGAGGCCGTTGAACTCCTCGGTCGCCGCGTGCGTCAGCGCGTACAGCGCGGCCAGGTCCGCGGGCCGCTCCGCCTCGATGCGCTCGCACAGCCGCACCAGCACCGCCCGGCCCAGATCCACCACCGGGTCCGGGTAGTAGTCGCTGCGGTACAGGTTCTTCAGGAACGCGTGGTCGAGCACGCGCTGGTCGGTGACGGGCATGGCGCTCCTCCCCCGGCCCCCGGCCTTGTCGCGGGGGTCCTCGGCGATGTGACGGCTCCGATCCTGCCGCACACCACTGACAACCCTGCCGCACGCCGCTGACACCCCTGCCGCACGCCACCGACAGCGCCCCGGCACCGGCCCGCCTGCCTGGTCCGCCGACCCGGTCCAACGACCCGGTCCGTCCCGGTCCGCGCGCGCCGGGCACCGCACGGCTGGAGCACTCCCACGCGACAAGCGGCCCGGCCGCGGTGAGGGTGGATGTATGACGCAGGAGATCACCACGCCCTCACCCGACCGGGTGGCTCCGCGGCCTGCCGCCCGGGTCGTGCCGATCACCGTCGAACCGCCGGCCCCGGCTCCGGCCCCGCCGCCCCCGATACGCGAGTGGCCCGCCCTTGACCTGGACGGGCCGGAGTTCGACCCGATACTCGCCGGCCTGATGCGCGAGGGCCCGCTCACCCGGATCCGGCTGCCCCACGGCGAGGGCTGGGCCTGGCTGGCCACCCGGCACGACGACGTGAAGCTGATCACCAACGACCCCCGGTTCAGCCGGACCGAGGTCACCCGGCGTCAGGTGACGCGGCTCGCCCCGCACTTCGAACCGCGCCCCGGCTCGCTCGCCTGGGCCGACCAGCCCGACCACAACCGGCTGCGCAGGCCGATCGCCGGTGCCTTCACCGTCGGTGCCATGAAGCGGCTGCGGCCCCGCGCCCAGGAACTGCTGGACCCCCTGGTGGACGCCGTGCTGCACGACGGGCCGCCCGCCGACCTGGTGGAGCGGGTCCTCGAACCGTTCCCCATCGCGGTGGTCGCCGAGGTGATGGGGGTGAGCGAGAGCGACCGCGAGCAGGTCCACACCTGGACCCGGCAGATCATCTCCATGTGCGGGGGCGCGGAGGCCGCCGACCGCGCCAAGGAGGGCATGTACGGCTGGATCGCCGCGACCATCCGGGCCCGCCGGGGCAGCACCGGCGAGGACGTGCTGTCGCGGCTCGGCGCGGCCGTGGGCCGGGGCGACATCAGCGAGGAGGAGGCGGTGGGCCTGGCCGGGCCGCTCCAGATCGGCGGGGAGGCCGTCACCCACAACGTGGGGCAGATGCTGCACCTGCTGCTGACCCGGCCCGAGCTGATGGCCCGGATGCGGCAGCGGCCCGACGAGCGCGGCCCGGTCCTGGAGGAGCTGCTGCGCCACATCCCGCACCGCAGCACCGTGGGCCTGGCCAGGATCGCCCTGGAGGACGTCGAACTGCGCGGGGTGCGCATCGCGGCGGGCGACCCCGTCTACGTCTCCTATCTGGCCGCCAACCGCGACCCGGCCGTCTTCCCCGCCCCGGACACCATCGACCCGGACCGGGACCCCAATCCGCACCTGGCCTTCGGCAACGGGCCGCACTACTGCACCGGCGCCGTCCTCGCCCGGCTCCAGACCGGACTGCTCGTCGACACCCTGCTCGACCGGCTGCCCGGTCTGCGGCTCGCGGTGCCGCCCGACCAGGTCGCCTGGCGCCGCAGGACGATGATCCGCGGCCCGCGGAGCCTGCCCGTCACCTGGTGAGGAACGCTCCCCCGGGGCTCAGGCCCGCAGCCACTCCGTGACCACCACGTCCCCGCCCGCGTGCAGCCGCAGCGCGAACGGCCCGGCCGGCGGGGCCTGGGCGGCGAAGCGGCCCAGCTCGTCGGCGGTGAGCCGGTCACCGGCCCGCGGGCCGTTCAGCACCTCGATACGGGCCGACTGCGGCGGCATCACCTGCCCCAGCAGACCGTCGCCGCTGACCTCCACGTCGACGGTCAGGTCACCGGCCTGGAAGGTCAGCATCCGCGGCACGTCCGTGGCGCCCCGGACCGGGATGGCGTCGACCAGCGAGTCGAAGGTCAGCTCGGCGATCCGGGCGTCCAGGTCGTGCAGCGCGAACGCCTCCACTGCGAGCTGGCGCAGACTGTCCGGGACCGGGTCGAGGACCGCGGCGGCCTGCCGCAGCTCCTCCTCCAGCAGCTCCTGCTCGGCCTCGCCGAAGTCGCCGCCCGCGCGGCCGTCGTCGTGCCCACCGGTGGTGTCGTGGGTACCGGCGTTGTCGTTCACGAAGTCCCCCGTGCGTCGAGTCGTGCGCGCAGCCGCCGCAGACAGCGCTGGCGCAGAGGTCCGATACTGCCCACGGCGACGCCGAGAGCGGCCGAGACCTCCTGGTAGCTGGGCGGCGGCGAGGCCATCAGGACCCGCAGCAACTGGCGGCAGCGGTCGCCGAGTTTCTCGAACTCCTGCCACAGCCGGCGGATCCGCTCGCTCTGCGCGGCGGCCTCCTCGGCGTCCAGCAGCGACTGCTCCGGCGTCCCTTCCTCGCTGACCCGGTCGAGCAGCTGCGGATCGTCGGTGACGGTGAGCCGGCTCAGGCTGCGGAGCGTCCTGAGGCACTCGTTGCGCGCGGTGCTCGCCAGCCAGGAACCCGCCTTCTCGGGCTCCCGGATCCGCCCCAGGTGCTGGGCGAAACGGAACCATACCGTCTGATACACCTCGTGCCCGTCGGCGTCGGAGAGCCGGTGCGCGCGCACCACCGACCAGACCAGCGGGCTCAGGCCCTCCACCAGCGCCTTCCAGGCGGCCGCGTCACCGTCGACCGCCGACTGGACGAGCGCCCCGACATCTGCACGGTCCACCGACTCACCCCTCGTGTACGGCCTGTCATCGTACGCCGTGGAGGGAAGGGTTCCGATGCTCATACCGGCGGCGCCAGCCGCTGGACGGGCACCGGACGCCAGGTGGGCGGGCGCAGCGCCGGTACGTGCGCCCCGCGCACCTCGGCGTACTGGGCGTGGGAGGCGAGGAGTTGGCGGCGGGCGGCTCTGGGATCGCGCTCCTTGTGGGCCGTCATGTGGGCGGCGACCATACCGGCGGCGACGGGGGTGGCGAACGAGGTGCCGCTCCAGTGCGCGTACCCCTCGAACATCACCTGGTCCGGTTTGTCCGGGGAGTTGTCGCCGTCCTCGCTCAACAGGCCCGCGTGCGGCGGCGACTGGCAGGTGCAGGCGTAGTGGAAGCCGAACCGGCAGGCGTCGTAGGTGGAGTGCTGGTAGACGTAGGGCACGGGCGTCTCGAAGCCGGTGAGGACGCTGGTGAGCCGCTCGCCGGGGGCGTACGCCTTCACCCAGTGGCCGTGGTTGCTGAAGCAGGCGCCGTGCTCGCCGTCGCCGCGCAGCGCGCCGACCGACAGCACCGCGTCGGCGTAGCCGGGCAGGTCGGCGTAGGCGGCGGGCCAGAACGGCGTGGCGCTGGCGTTGTTGCCCGCGGCGGCGACCAGGAGCGTGCCCCGGGCGCGCAGTTCCCGCATGAAGGCGTCCACGCCGAGCAGGCCGTCGAGGCGGCCGTTGGAGGTGCCCGCGGAGAGGCTGATGATGTCGGGCCAGCCGCCCGCGTCGACGGCCTCGAACAGCCGGTGCCCGAAGTCGGACTCCAGGACCGCCCCGGCGTCGTCGAGGGTGCCGCGGACCGTGATGTCGGTGTTGGGCGCGACGGCGGCGAGGAGCCCGGCGATGAACGTGCCGTGGCCGACGTACTGCCGCAGGACGCCGTCGTGGGTCTCCTCGACCTGGCGGTCGCCGCGCACATGGCCGAGCAGCGGGGTGTCCGCGTGGTCGTGCATGAGCCCGGTGTCGACGACGAGGACGGCCACGGCGGTGTCCGGGTCGTGCGGGGTGCTCTCGGGCGCGGGGTTCATGCGGGCGGTGCGCGGCGCGGGCACCGGCTCGTCGCCGGGGCAGGCGTTGACCGCGATGGACACCACGTGGTTGCGGCTGACCAGGCGCCGCCCGGCGCGTCCCTCGTGTTCGCGCAGGGCGCGCAGGGCGTGCGCGACGGCGAGGTCGCCGCCGCCGTCGCCGTGCCCGGGGTCGCCGACCTGGATCCGGGTGACGCCGGTGCGGTTGGTCTCCGGGCCCGCCCGGCGCACCCGGTCCGCGGTCAGCTCGGGCGCCGCCGTGAAATGGGTGCGCACGGTGTCCTCGACGAGCCGGGCCTCCTCGCCGTCGCGGGCGAGGACCACCCCTTTCTCGTACAGGAACTCCGCGGAGTCGTCCGGGCCCAGGGCCAGCGGGACGCCGGGCATCGAGCGCTGGATCTGCGCGAACTGCTCGTGGAAACGCTGTGGTGCCATGGCGCGCGTGTCCTCCCGTCGGGACGGTGGTCGTCAGTCAGAGCCGCCGGGGCCGCGTCTGATACAGCCGCGGCGGCGCCGCGGCCCGGGGACGCGGTTCCGGGGCCACTTCCGGACCACTACCATCCGGGGGGTGACTCCGGGAAGCGATACGGTGCTCGACCTGCTGCCTTTGGTGTTCGCCGACCCCGGCGAGGCACTGGCGCGGGCCCGCGCGCTGCTCGACGCCGGGCCCGCGCCGCTGCACGCGTCGGTGGCGCATCAGGTGATCGGCATCTGGCAGCGGGACTTCGGCGATCTGCGCCTGGCGCTGCGGCATCTGCGGCGGGCCCGGGACCTGGCGGCGCGGGCGGAGTCGGCGGAGCGGGAGGCCGATGTGCTGGCCACGCTCGGGGTCGCGCTGGTGCACGCGGGCCGCACCCGGCAGGGCCTGGCCGCGTTCGAGCGGGGTGTGGCGCGCGGCACCGGGCACACCAGGGCGCGGGTCAGGTACCGGCGGGCGTACGTGTGGTGGGTGCTGGGCCGGCACCGGGAGGCGCTGGAGGACGTACGCCGGGCCGTGGGCGTGCTGCGCCAGGCCGGTGACGTGATCTGGACGGCGCGGGCGCTGACCCTGCGGGCCACCGTGCATCTGGCGCTGGGCGCGGTGGAGCGGGCCGACGCCGATTTCACGGCGGCCGAGGCGCTGTGGGACACCACCGACCAGGAGCACGACAAGGCGGACGCGGTGGAGAGCCGGGGCCTCGCCGCGTTCCGGCAGGGCGACGTGCCGGCGGCGCTGCGGCTGCTGGACGAGGCCGAGGAGCGGTACGCCAAGCTGGGCACGCCCACCTTCATGCTGGACATCCGGCGCTGCGAGGTGCTGATGGCGGCCGGTCTGGCGCCCGAGGCGCTGGCCGAGGCGGACACGGCGATCGCCGAACTGGACCGGCTCGGCGGGCAGTCGACCCGCAAGGCGGAGCTGCTGCTCGTCGCGGCGCGCGCGGCGCGGCTGGCCGACGACCCGGACACGGCGACCGCGCGGGCGGCGGTGGCGGTGCGGCTGTTCGCCGCGCAGCGGCGCGCCTGGTGGGCGACGCATGCCCGGCTGGTGCTGATCGAGGCGCGGGCGGCGGCCGGACGCCGCTCGGGGCGGCTGGTCGCGGACGCGGCGGCGGTGGCCGAGCGGCTGGCCTCCTTCGGTTCCCCGGCCGCGCCGCAGGCGTCGCTGCTCGCGGGCCGGATCGCGCTGGCCCTGGGCCGGTCCGAGGAGGCGGAGCGGCATCTGGCGGTGGCCGCGCGCAGCAGGCGCGGCGGGCCGCCGCTGGCGCGGATGAACGGCTGGGCGGCGCAGGCGCTCAGGGCGCGGGCGGCCGGGTCGGACCGGGGTGTCCTGGAGGCGTGCCGACGCGGCCTCGACGTGCTCGACGACCACCGGATGACGCTGGGCGCCTCCGAGCTGCGGGCCCGTGCCACCGCGCAGGGCGCCGAACTGGCCGCGCTGGCCCAGGAGGCGGCGCTCGCGTCGGGCGGTCCGAGGAGGCTGCTGGTATGGAGCGAGCGGTGGCGGGCGACGGTGCTGACCGCGCCGCCCACCCGGCCGCCCGCCGATCCGGCGCTGCTCAGCGGGCTGACCGCGTTCCGGGAGATCGCGGCCCGCGCGGAGGAGGCCCGGCAGGACGGCCATCCGGTCCCGGCGCTGGAGCGCGAACAGCGGCGTCTGGAACGGGAGATCCGCTCTCGTACGCTGCATCTGCGCGGGGAGGCGCCGGGCGGCGGCGACCGC
This sequence comes from Streptomyces sp. NPDC003284, assembly GCF_053589675.1. Taxonomy (NCBI): domain Bacteria; kingdom Bacillati; phylum Actinomycetota; class Actinomycetes; order Kitasatosporales; family Streptomycetaceae; genus Streptomyces; species Streptomyces sp. NPDC003284. Next base: position 624,340 of record NZ_JBSFSI010000001.1, on the reverse strand, counting down.
TTCCGGCCCGCCCGGCTGCTGGAGCGGCTGGGCGAGGGCTGGCTGGTCGAACTGGCGGTGCTGGACGGGCGGGTGCAGGTGCTGCTGTGCGGCCAGGGGCGGGTGCGCCGGTTCGAGGCCGGGCGGCTCGCGGACGCGGTGGCGGAGGCGGAGCACGTGCAGGCGGGGCTGCGGCGGCTGGCGCACCCCGGCGCGGCGGCCCGGCTGCCGCTGGTGGAGGCGGCGGGCCGCCGTCTGGAGGAGATCCTGCTCGGTCCGGCCGTACGGCAGCTCGGTCCCGGTCCGGTCGTGGTGGTGCCGCCGGGTTCGCTGCACCGGGTGCCGTGGGCGCTGCTGCCGTCGCTGCGCGAGCGGGTGCTGAGCGTGTCGCCGTCGGCGAGCAGCTGGCTGCGGGCCCGGGAGACCGCGCCGCCGCCGGTGGGCCGTCCGGTGCTGGTGCGCGGCCCCGGGCTGGCGTCCGGCGGCGCGGAGGTGCCGGAGCTGGCCGCACGCTACGGCAGGGCGACCGTGCTGGAGGAGGGCGACGCGCATGTGTCACGGGTGCTGCGGGAGCTGGACGGCGCGGCGCTCGCGCACATCGCCGCGCACGGCACGTTCCGGGCCGACAGCCCGCTGTTCTCGTCGCTGACCATGGCGGACGGGCCGCTGATCGTGCACGACTTCGAGCGGCTGGACCGCAGCCCGTACCGGATCATCCTGTCGTGCTGCGATACGGCGCGTCTCGCATCGGTCGGCGCGGACGAACTGCTCGGCCTGGTGACGGCGTTGCTGCCGCTGGGCACGGCCGGGGTGGTGGCGTGCAGCGCGCCCGTCAACGACGAGGCGGTGGTGCCGCTGATGCTCGCGCTGCACAAGGGCCTGGGCGCCGGTCTCTCGCTGGCGGAGGCGCTGCGCGACGCCCGGGGGGCCGTCCCGGGCGACGCGACGCATCAGGCGACGGGGTGGGCGTTCTCGGCGTTCGGCGCGGCCTGAGCCGGGCCGGGCCGCCGCACCGCGTCCCGGCCCGCCCCGGCGGCCGGGTGCCTCAGCCGGATCTGCGGTGCCACTCCCGGGCCAGCAGCTCGTAGGACCGTACGCGGGCGGTGTGGTCGTGGGTGATGGTCGTGACGAGGAGTTCGTCGGCGCCGGTGGCGTCGCGGAGCTGTTCGAGCCGGTCGGCGACGTGGGCCGGGGTGCCCACGAACCGGGTGTCGACGCGGTCGCGCACCAGGTCCTCGTCCTTCTCGGTCCAGGGCAGGGCGCGGGCCTCCTCGGGGGCGGGGTAGGCGATGGCGCCCTCGGCGGTGCGGATGCTGCGCACCCAGGGCCCGTAGCCGGCGGCGAGGTGGCGGGCGGTGGCGTCGTCCTCGGCGACGACGACGTCGGCGGAGACGCTGACGTAGGGCTTGTCGAGGACGTCGGAGGGCTGGAAGGCGGCCCGGTAGCCGTCCACGGCCTCCAGTACGGTGGCGGGGCTGACGTGGTAGTTCGCCGCGAAGCGCAGTCCGCGCGCGCCCGCCTCCCGAGCGCTCGGTCCGCCGCTGCTGCCCAGGATCCACACCTGGAGATCGGCGCCCTCGCCGGGCACCACGTGCGCCTCGACGCCGTCCGCCGAGCGGTAGGTCCCGGCCAGCAGGGCGAGGATGTCGTCGAGCTGGTCGGGGTACTCCTGGGGTTCGGCGCCGGGAAGCAGCAGCAGGGTGCGCTGGAGGGCGATACGGGGCGAGCCGAGCAGCGCCTCGAAGGAGAAGCGGCGCGGGACGAGCAGGCCGCCCGGGGCGCGGCCGTCGACGACGGGGGTGGCGGCGGGTGCCGGGGTGTCCGGTACGGGCGCGGGGCGGCCGCCGGAGCGGCCGAGGCCCAGGTCGAGGCGGCCGGGGTGGAGGGCGTCGATCAGCCCGAACTCCTCGACCGTGGACAGGGCGGTGCGGTGGCCGAGCTGGACGGCACCGGAGCCGAGCCGGATGGTGGAGGTGGCGGCGGCCGTCAGCGCGAGCAGGACGGCGGGCGAGGTGCCCGCCACGCCGGGGTTGAGGTGGTGTTCGGCGAACCAGTAGCGGGTGTAGCCGAGGCGTTCGGTCTGCCGGGCGAGGTCGAGAGAGTTGCGCAGGGCGTCGGACGCGGTGGCCCCGGAGGGTACGGGGACCAGGTCGAGGACGCCGAGGGGGGTGCCGAGGGACACGGGTGGGCTCCTCAGTGGTCGGCGGGTACGGGCCGGGGCGTCTGCCGGACACCGGACGGCGCCCAGGGGAAGGGCGGGTCGGGGATGGCGCGGCGCAGGACGGGCGCGACCTCGCTCTGGAACAGTGCGAGCGAGTCGCGGTGCTGGGTGCGGGTGAGTCCGCCCGCGTCGGCCTGGATGTGCTGCACGGTGTGCCCGAACCGCTCGTGGTAGCGGTGCACCTTGTCGATGACCTGCTGGGGGCTGCCGATGAGCGCCGAGGAGCGGGCGGCGAAGTCCTCCAGCGTCTCGAAGACGACGGGCAGGCCGGTGCGCTTCTGGAAGGCGAGGTTGCTCTCGAACACCGGCCGGTAGGCGGCCAGCGCCTCCTGGGTGGTGCGGGCGACGTACAGGCCCGCCGAGCCCGCGCCGACCGCGATGTCCGCCGGGTCGTGGCCGTGGTGCTCCCAGCGTTCGCGGTAGTGGCCGATCAGTTCGGCGTAGGGCTCGATGGGATGGGTGACGTTGGCGGAGAACAGCGGGTCGCCGTAGCGGGCGGCCAGGTCGACGCTCTCCTTGCTGGTGGCGCTGCCGTGCCAGACGCGGACGGGCCGCTGGTAGGGGCGCGGCCACACCTCGGCGTCCTTGAGCGGGGGCCGGAAGCGGGTGTCGGCGGTGACCTTGTCCTGCCGCCACAGGGCGCGGAACACCTCGTAGCTCTCGGCGTTGCGGTCCCACTGGTCCTCGGGCGTGACCTGGAACAGGTCGCGCTGGGCGGAGCCGTTGCCCTTGCCGATGATGAGGTCGAGCCGGCCCTCGGCGAGGTGGTCCAGGGTCGCGTAGTCCTCGTAGGCGCGCACCGGGTCGAGCAGGCTGAGGGTGGTGACGGCGGTGAAGAGCCGGATCCGCCGGGTGAGCGCGGCGAGGTGGCCGAGGACCACGGTGGGCGCGGAGGAGAGGAACGGCCGCTCGTGCCGCTCCCCCACGCCGAAGCCGTCGAAGCCGAGTTCCTCGGCTAGCACGGCGTTGTCCAGGACCTCGCGGAAGCGGTCGTGGGTGGATTCGAGGACGCCGGTGACCGGGTCCGGGCGGTGCACGATCAGGGTGATGGCGAGGAACCTCACGACGCCACCCGCTCTTCTCCCGCGTGGTCCGGGTGGGCCAGGCCGAGGTGGTCGCGCAGGGTGGTGCCCTCGTAGTCGGTGCGGAAGACGCCCTTCTCCTGGAGGAGCGGCACGACCTTGTCGGCGAACGGGTCGAGGCCGCCGGGGGTGATGTGCGGGACGAGGATGAAGCCGTCGCAGGCGTCGGCCTGGACGAACGCGTCGATGGTCCGGGCGACGGTCTCCGGGGCGCCGACGAACGTCTGCCGGTTGCCGGTGTTGATGACGAGGTCGCGGATGGACCAGCCGTGGGCGGCGGCCAGTTCGCGCCACTCACGGGCGGTGGCCAGCGGGTCCCGGTACATGCGCACCTGGGCCCGCCCGCGCGCGATGTGGTCCTCGCCGGTGTCGGGGTCGATGTCGGGCAGCGGGCCGTCCGGGTCGTACCCGGACAGATCGCGGTTCCAGACGAACTCCAGGTGCTTGAGGGCGGTGGCGCCGCTGACCTGCTGCCTGCGGACCTCGCGGGCCAGTTCCTCGGCCTCGGCGTCGGTGTCGCCGAGCACGAAGGTGGCGGCGGGCAGGATGAGCAACTGGTCGCGGCGGCGGCCGTACTTGGCGAGGCGGCCCTTGACGTCCTGGTAGAAGGACTGTCCCTCGGCCAGGGTGGCGTACCGGCTGAAGATGGCGTCGGCGCCGGACGCGGCGAACTCGCGGCCCTCCTCGGAGTCACCGGCCTGGAAGATCACCGGCCGGCCCTGGGGCGAGCGGGGCACGTCGAACCGGCCGTGGATGTCGAAGTGCTGCCCCTGGTGGACGAAGGCACCGGCCTTCGCGTCCCGCAGGAAGGTGCCGGTGACCCGGTCGGCGACGATCTCGTCACCCTGCCAGGAGTCGAAGAGCTCGTGCGCGGTGGCCAGGAACTCCTTGGCCCGCGAGTAGCGTTCGTGCTGCGGGAGGAAGCCGCCGCGGCGGAAGTTCTCGCCGGTGAAGGCGTCCCAGGAGGTGACGACGTTCCAGGCGGAGCGGCCCGCGGAGAGGTGGTCGAGGCTGGCGAACTGGCGGGCCACCTCGTAGGGCTCGTTGAAGGTGGAGTTGATGGTGCCGGTCAGGCCGAGGCGGTCGGTGACGGCGGCCAGCGCGGCGAGGATCGTGAAGGTGTCGGGGCGGCCGACGACGTCCAGGTCGTAGATCCGACCGCCCTGTTCGCGCAGGCGCAGTCCCTCGGCGAGGAACAGGAAGTCGAACTTGGCGCGTTCGGCGGTCCGCGCGAAGTGGGCGAAGGAGCTGAAGTCGATGTGGCTGCCGGCGGCCGGGTCGCTCCACACGGTGGTGTTGTTGACCCCGGGGAAGTGGGCGGCCAGGTGGATCTGCTTGTGCGGCTTGCTCATGGCGTGCGGTTCCTCCGGCTCAGACGGTGGCGGTGGCCGTGGCGGCGGCGTAGCGGTTGGCGGGGCGGTCCAGGCCCAGGTGCCCGCGCAGGGTGCCGGCCTCGTAGGAGCGGCGGAAGCGGCCGCGGCGCTGGAGTTCGGGGACGAGGTCCCGGGTGATGCGGGGCAGGTCGTGTCCGAGGACGGCCGGGCGCAGCCGGAAGCCGGTGAGGCCGCCGGTGGCCAACTCCTCCAGCAGATCGGCCAGTTGCGCGGCGGTGCCGGTGAAGATCCGGGCGTCGCTGGTGTACTCGGCGCCGTCGAGGGTGTCGAGGCGTTCCTTGCGGGCCGTTGCCCGGTCCGGGTCGTCGTCCAGGAGGACCACGAGGTCGCCGAAGACGTGCAGCGGCTGGTCCGCGCGGCCCGCGGCGCGCTGTTCGGCGCGGATCTCGGTGACGATCGCGCGGGCGTCGGCGGCGTCGCGCGGGGTGACGTAGCCGATGTCGGCCTGGCGGGCGACGAGCCGGTACGGGACCGTCTGGTGGGCGAGGGCGCTGACGACCGGCTGGCCCTGCGGCGGGCGCGGCGTGATGGAGGGGCCCTTGACGCTGAAGAAGCGGCCCTCGAAGTCGATGTAGTGCAGTTTGCCGCGGTCGATGAAGCGGCCGGTGGCGACGTCGCGGATCTCGGCGTCGTCCTCCCAGCTGTCCCAGAGCCGGCGGACGACCTCGGTGTGGTCGGCGGCCTCGTCGAACAGCTCGGAGATCCGCTCCTGCCCGGCCGGGCTGCGCAGGCTCTCCAGGGTGATCGGCGGGAAGGCGCGGCGGCCGAAGTGGGCGGCCTCGTGCGGGCGGGGCGTGATCTGCACCCGCAGCCCGGCCCTGCCGCCGCTCACATGGTCGAGCGTCGCGATCGCCTTGGATATATGGAACGGCTCCGTGTGGGTGGCCACTACGGTCGGTACCAGTCCTATGTGCCGGGTGAGCGGCGCGACACGGGAGGCGACGAGCACGGCGTCCAGGCGTCCGCGGACCTGGTCGGTGCGGCCGTCCGGCTCGCCGAAGCGCGAGGACTGCTGGCCCAGGCCGTCCTCGAAGGTCACGAGGTCGAGCAGGCCGTGCTCGGCCTCCGTGACGAGGTCGGCCCAGTACTGGGCGGTGAACAGGTCCTGGGGCCGGGAGACCGGCTCCCGCCAGGAGGCGGGGTGCCAGCCGGTGCCGTCGAGGGCCACGGCGAGGTGCAGCGCGTCGGGGCGCGCGGGAGGCGGCGGTGTCGTGGGCATGCGGGGTGCCTTTCTGGAGGGCCGACGGCGGGACGGCGGCGGCTCCGGGCCGCGCGCGGTGCGCGACGGCCCGGCCGGGGGTCAGGAGTCGTCGAGGGGCAGGCCGGGGGTCAGGAGTTGTCGAGGGGCAGGCCGGGCGGGTTGGTCTCCGACTTCGCCACGGACTCGTTGGAGAGGTTCCAGGCGGCCAGCCAGCGGGCGTACTGCCCGTTGTCGATCAGGTGGTTGATGGCGTCGGTCAGCGGCTTGGCGAGGCCGCTGTCCTTCTTCGCGGTCGCCGCGATCAGGCCCTGGAGGCGCGCACCGGCGCCGGAGAAGGTGCCCGCGTTGCGGGTGGCGTGGGGCGTCTTCGCGCTCTGCGTGACGTGGTAGGAGACCCCGGGGTTGGGACCGAAGTAGGCGTCGATCCGGCCGCTCGCCAGGGCCAGGTAGGTGCTGTTGCTGTCCTGGTAGTGCTTGACGGTGAGCTGCTTGCCCTCCCCGGCGAGCCGGGCCTGCCACTCCAGCAGGATCTTCTCCTGGTTGGTGCCGGAGCCCACGGCCACGGTCTTCCCGGCGAGGGCGCGGTAGTCGCCGCCGAACGTCCAGGTGCTCTTCTTCAGCACCTCGAAGGCGAGGTTGTCGCGCCGGTAGGAGGCGAACTCGTACTTCTTCTTGCGTTCCTCGGTGTCCGTGACGTTGGAGAAGGCCACGTCGGCCTTGCCGCTGTCGATGCCGACGAACATGTTCTCCCAGGTGAAGTTCTTCACCTCGGGCCGCAGGCCGAGCACCGCGGCCACCAGCCGGCCGAGGTCGGGTTCGGAGCCGGTGAGGGTCTTCTGGTCGCCGCCGACGTACTCCAGCGGCGGCGACCCCGCGGGCAGCGCGCCGACCGCGATGACGAGGGTGCCTCTCTTGCGTACGGCGGCGGGCAGTTCGGCGTTCAGGGACTTGACCTCGGGCACGTCGAGGACGGTCTGCCGGGCGGCGCCGTTGGACAGCCGTCCCACGGTGACCTTGCCCGCGGTGTCCCCGGTGGTGGTGGCGGCCTCGCTGTCGCCGCCGCAGCCGGCGAGGGAGAGCGCGAGGGCGGCGAACGCGGTACCGGCGGCGAGCCCGCGCAGGGTCCGGACGGGGAGACGGGAGGGGGTCATGGCGGCTGTCCTTGTCGGGGTGGAGGCGGCGGAGGAGGAGGGAAGGTTCGGCTGCGGGTGCGGGTGCGGCGGGTGCGCGGCCGCGGGGTCCTCGGCGGTCATACGGCGGCTTCCTTGCGGAGGCGTTCGCGCAGGCCGGTGGAGTGGGCGCGCAACCGCTGGAGCGGGGTCGGCGGCAGGGCGCGCAGGGCGCCGCGGGCGTAGTGGCGCTCCACGTAGAACTGGGCGACGGAGACGACGCTGGTGAGGATCAGGTACCAGGCGGTGACCACGAGCAGCAGCGGCACGATGTCGCCGGGGTAGGTGGAGCCCATGGTCTGCGCGGAGCCGAACAGGTCGAGCAGGGACACGTAGAAGACCAGGGAGGTGCTCTTGACCAGGCCGATCAGCTGGTTGACGTAGTTCGGGACGATGGAGCGCAGGGCCTGCGGCAGGACGATCCGCCGGAACCGGTGGAGCCGGGGCAGACCGAGGGCGGCGGCCGCCTCGTGCTGGCCCTGGGCGACGGAGAGGACGCCGCCGCGGACCACCTCGGCCGCGTACGCCGCCTCGTTGAGGCTGAGTCCGAGGACGGCGACGGCCATGTCAGTGGCGAGCCGGGACTCGTCGAAGCGGAAGAAGGCCGGGCCGAAGGGGACGCCGATGCTGAGCGTCTGGTACAGGGCGGAGAAGTTGTAGAGGAAGATCAGCACCACGATCAGCGGCACGGACCGCAGCGCCCACACATAGGTCCAGCTCACCGCGCGCAGCACCGGGCTGCGGGAGAGCCGGGCGAGCGCCAGGACGATGCCGCCGAGCAGGCCCAGCACGGCGCTGAGCGCGGCGACCTCCAGGGTGACCAGGAGGCCGTCGAGGATGGTCGGCCGCAGGAACCAGTAGCCGAAGCGGTCCCACTGGTAGAACGGGTTGGTGGCCAGTCCGTGCGCGAACTGGGCGATCAGCACCAGGACGACGGCGGTGGCGATCCACCGGCCGTGCCGGCGCGAGGGGCGCACCCGCAAGGCGGCGGGGGGCGTGGGCGAGGGGGCGGCCGGCGGTGCCTCGGCGAGGGACACGGCGGCGCCAGGGGGTTCACTCATGGTGGGCTCCGGCGAGGTCGGACGCCCCTGGCCACGACGGCGCTCGCTCCAGGCCGCGGCGGCGCACCACGATGTCTCGGGGACCGCGGTGCGGACGGCGCGGCGCACGGCGGCGCACGGCTGGCGTCAGGGCGGGGGCAACGGATCACCGCGGCAGCGGTGTTCGGCACGGGGCGGAGAAGCGGGCCGGGGGCCGTGGGCCGGAGACCGGAGAGGGGTCGTCAGGCCCGGCGGCGGGCACGGCCCGGCGCGGTACACGCGGTACACAGTGCGCTGCTGACGCGCAGCAGATCGACGGCGCGGTCGGCCACCAGGCGCTGGGCGGAGAGCGGCCGGGAGGAGAGCGGCGGGGAGGAGAGCGGCGGGGAGGACGGCGCGGCGAGCGGCACGCAGCCTCGGACGCGGCCTGTGGCCGTCCGGGGAGCTGCGTGCATGTCCGTCACCTGTCGCTTGTCGCCTGTGCCCACTGCCTGTTGCCTGTTGCTTGTCGCTGGGCCTCGCGTCCGGGGCGTCCGGTCCGGGGCGCGGGTGGGCGTGTGTGCCGCATCCGTGACCATTCCGGGCCGTAAGTAAGTCAGTTGTCCGTCCGAAAGTCAACGCCGGTCCGTCACGTGGAACGGTTGGTGGGACGGTTGGTGCGACGGCCGGTGGGACCGCCGGTCGGACGGTCGACAGGACGGCACCTGGGACCGTCGGCGTGACGGCCCGTGGCGCCACCGCGCGACGGCCGGTGGGGGCGCCGGGTGTCGGCCGGTGGGACGGCTCAGGGGCGGTGGAGCCGGTGGGTGCCGTCCGCGTGGGCGGCCCAGTCCAGGATCTGGACGGCCGCGCCCGCGGCCTCCAGGCCCCGGCAGTGGGCACGGTGGCGGCGGGCGATGCCTGCCGGGTCGAGGGCGGCGCGGAAGGCCGGGAGCGCGGTGAGGCGGCGGGCGTGGTCCCACAGGGCCGGGTGGTCGGCGATGCGGTGCACCGCGCGGGCGTCGAGGTGGTGGCGGTGCACGAGGTCGAGCTGGACGAGGGTGACCCACAGCGTCACATCGGCGCCGGTGAGCCCGTGGCCCGCCACATGGTCCCGGTCGGTCAGCCGGCGCTCCAGCACGTCCAGCGCGCCGAGCAGCACACCGAGCGCCTCGGCCCGGTGGGCGGGGGCGGCGTCCGCCTCCCCGGCGCGCTGGGCGGCATCCTCCACTTCCTGGGCGCACAGCCGCTCCACGGCCTCGATCGCGGCCTCCTCCGCGCACGGGTAGAGGGCCGCCCGGCCGTCGCCGAAGTGCCGGTCCAGGTCGCGTGCGATGTCCGGGGCGTGGGTGCTGACGATCCGCCCCGACCAGTCGTCGCTGAGCACCGGCGCGAGCGCCGGTCCCGGGTGACGGTGCGCGCTCGCCTCGTACAGCGGGCGCAGGACCGCGTGACCGCCGTCCGGGCCGTCCGGCACCGCGGGCAGGACCGTCACCGGACAGCTCTCCCCGATGCCCAGCAGGCCGTGCACGACGGCGACGCCCAGCCCCTGCGGACAGGCGGTGGACAGATGGAGCCGGTAGCGGCCGGGCACGGCGTAGTGGCCGCTGCGCGCGTCGCGGCCGATCCGGCCCCGGAAGGCGGGGACGGAGGCGCCGCGGTGGCCGGTGAGGTGGGCGGCGGTCTGCGGTGTGACGGACATGGGTCTCCCCGGGTACGGGCACGCGCGGACGCACGCGCAGCGGAGGCGGTGGCGGTGGCGGTGGCGGTGGCGGAGCGGCGGACGGCAGGGGGCGGGCGGCGGGCAGCGAGCGGCGGCGGGCGTACGGTCCGAGCCCCAGTCCGGACGTGGCGGGGCGGGGCGGACCGGGACCGCTTCCGGCCGGTCGTGAGAGACCGCCGGACGACACGAAGCCGTGGGGCGACACGAAGCCGTGGGCGGCACGAAGGCGTAGGCGGTACGAGCGCGGGGTTCCCGGTGTCGGCCCGGCGCGGTTCAGCCGGACAGCGACAGCGTGCTCGTGGCGCCGCACCCGAGGCTCATGGCGCTGCACACGCGCAGCAGGTCGATGTGGCGCCGCGAGGTGAGCAGGGGCGAGGGCCGGGGCGTACGGCTCGCACGGCCGGTCACCGGCTCAAGGCGCCTCATGATTCCCTACCTGTTCACTAGGGTTCCTCACTGGAGTGTCGGCCCACCCGGGGGCGCAGTCAAGGGGTCGTGCACCACCGGACGAGCGGAGCGTGCGCGGGCCGGTGCCGGGCGGGGGGCGTTGCGCTGCCCCGACTCCGCCCCGCACCGCCCCTCGCCGCTCGGGCCGCCCCCCGCACAGGTGGCGCGCGTTCAGGCCGTACGGACGCCCGCCGCCTCCCCCGCCGCATAGGCCAGCGGCGGCGCGATGGCCTGTGCGTCCGCGCCCTCCCCGACCCACAGGGAGATGAACAACGCGGCGGTCGCCTCCAGCAGCCCCGCCCGTTCGAGGCCGCCGCCTGCGAGAGGTTCGCAGCCCACGTCCCGCACCAGCTCGCGTACCCGCGCGAGGGCCGTCTCGTCGTCCCCGCACAGGGGTACGGCCAGGGGCCGCCCGCCGAAGACGGGCGGCCGCATCCGCCACACGTCCTCGTGGCAGAGGTTGAACGCCTTGACCACACGGGCTCCGGGCGCCGCCGCAGCAAGGCACTGCGCCGCCGAAGGCCCTCCCCCGGTGAGCAGCCGGAATCCCTCCCCGACCGGGTTGGAGCAGTCCAGCAGCACCGTGCCCGCCAGGGCCGCGCGCAGCTCCCGTACCACCTCTTCTCCCGCCCCGAAGGGCAGCGCGGCCAGCACGACGTCCTGCCCGGATCCGGCCGCCGTGCGCAGCCCCGCGGGCCGTGCGCCGCCCCCGACGCGCGCCGCGAGCCGTGCGGCCCGGCCCGCGTCCCGTCCCCCGATGGTCACCTCGTGCCCGGCCCGCGCCCAGTGGGTGGCGAGCGCGTCGGCCATGTTGCCCGTGCCCAGTACACCGATCCTCATCGCATGGTCCCTCTCCGTGCCTGTTCCGACCGTCCGCACCGACGCTAGAGGGCGGTTCGGGCACCATGTGGTACGTGACGACGACCGACGCCTTCCTCGCGGACTGCCGCGCCCGCCTCGCCTTCGACCTGCTCACCAACACCTGGAATCCCGTGGTGCTCTGGGCACTGCGCGAAGGTCCCCGACGCCCCGTCGAACTCCGCGAGCGCATCGGAGGCATCAGCTCCAAGGTCCTCACCGAGACGCTGCGGCGGCTGCGGTACAACGGCCTGGTGACCCGCCGTACGCCCCCCGACACCCCCTCCGCGGTCGAGTACGGCCTCACGCCCCTCGGCCGGACCCTGCTCACCCCCATCGACGCCTTCGGTGCCTGGGCCTTCGAACACGGCGACGAGGTCATGGCCGCCCAGGAGGCGGCCTGCCGTCCGACCGCCGCGGAACACCACTCGCCGTCACACTCACCGGCGACCGGCCCGCATCAAACCTGAGGCAGAATCAAGCCTGAGGCCGCACCAGATCTGACGTCTGATCAAGTCCGAGGCCGGAGCCGGTCGTCGAGCGCGGCGCCGACGTCGGGGCAGTTCTTCCGGACGGTGTCGAGGAAGGCGCGCAGCACCGGGGAGTGGTCGCGGGCCGCGAAGGACAGGACGAGATCGGGCAGCGGTGTGCGCGGGGTCACCTCGCAGAAGCGCACTCCCGGACGCGGGACCGCCCTCATACGGGACGGCCCCAGGCCGACGCCCACACCCGAGGCGGCGAGGCCGATGATCGTGTGCACGTCCCTCGCGACGGTCGCGCCGCCGAGCGCCGACGAGTCCGCGCCCAGCAGGGCGCGCAGTCCGGCGACCACGGCGGGCTCGTCCTCGCCGGCCGACACGATCAGCGGCTGTCGCCGCAACTGGTCGGCGCTCACCGACTGTTGACCCGCGTACGGGTGCGCCGTGCTCACCACGGCGATCACGTGGTCGCGTCCGACCGGGACGGACACGAGATGCTCGGCCCCGGCACCCCGTGGCGGGCCGAGGGTGAGGGCCACGTCGAGTTCCCCGGCGACGAGCGCCGAACTGCTGCGGCTGGTCGCCATCTCGTGCAGTTCCAGTCGCACATCGGGCCGTTCGCGGCCGAACCGGCTCAGTACGCCCGGCAGCGGGTCGAGCAGTGCCGAGGCGATGAAGCCGAGGCGCAGACGTCCCGTCTCGCCGCGCGCGGCCCGGCCCGCGTCGACCGTGGCCGCCGCGATCTCGTCGAGCGCCCGGCGCGCCCGCGCGAGGAACGCCTCACCGGCGGCGGTCGGGAACACCCCCTGCCGGGTGCGGTCGAACAGCCGGGCCCCGACCTCGCGCTCCAGGTCGGCGATCTGCTTGGACAGCGGCGGCTGCGCGATGCCCAGCGCACCGGCGGCGCGCCCGAAGTGTTCGTGCTCGGCGAGAGCGACCGCGTACCGCAGGTGCCGCGCTTCCATGACCCGTCCTCCGTCCGCTCGGCCCCGTCGACCCAAGGAGTCCGATGGGCCCGATCGAGTACCCCGACAAGACCTCAAAGATATCGCCAAGCCACTTACCAGATCTATGAATGGATGACGCGGCGGCTCCCGTCTGGAATCGAGCCATGAAGAACGCATCCTTCACCGCCGCCACCACCTCCACCACCACCACCGACACCGTTTTCGTCTTCGTGCACGGTGCCTGGCACAGCTCCGGGCAGTGGGCGGCGACACAGCGCGCGCTGGCCGGACTGGGCGCCGCGAGCGTGGCTGTCGACCTGCCGGGGCACGGCTTCGACGCTCCCCTGCCCACCGGATACCTGCTGCCCGGCCAGCCGGGCCTGCTGACCGAGAGGTCACGGCTCGCCTCCCTGACGATGGACGACTGCGCCGAGGCGGTACTGGGTGTGCTGCGCCAGGTGCGTCACCGTCGCACTGTCGTGCTCGTCGCGCACAGCGCGGGCGGCGGTCCCGCGTCCCTGGCCGCGGAGCGGGCACCCGAGCTGGTGGACCGGATCGTCTACCTGTCCGCGTTCGTCCCGGGCGGGCGGCCGCGGTTCTTCGACTACCTGGGCGCACCCGAGAACGCCACCGCGCTGGGCCGGAACCTGAACATCGGCGACCCCGAGGCGTTGGGCGCCGTACGGATCAATCCGCTCTCACCGGATCCCGCCTACCTGGCCGAACTGCGGGAGACCCACTACCACGACACCCCGCTGGACCGCTTCGACCGGTGGCGGTCCGCGCTGAGCCCTGATCTGCCCCTGGCGATCCCGACGGCGCCGGTCGCCCTGACCGCGGCCCGGTGGGGACGGATTCCACGGACTTTCCTGCGCTGCGCCGAGGACCGGGCGCTGGCACCGGCCGCGCAGGACCTGATGATCGCGGAAGCCGACCGGGCCTTCCCCGGCAGCCCGTTCACGGTGCATACCCTGCCCGGCAGCCACAGCCCGTTCGCAGCCCGGCCGGGCGAGCTCGCCGCGGTCCTCGCCTCGTGAGCCGGCATCGCCCCGTGGAGGGTTCCCCGTTCCCGAGCGCGGGTCGGCTCGCGGCCGGTGACGGCGGGCGGCTCGTACTGCCGGTCGTGCTGTGCGCGACATTCGTGCAGTTGCTCAACGTCACCGTCGCGCAGATCGCCGCCCCGGCGATCCAGGCCGACCTGGGGGCCGGCTCAGGTGCCGTGCAGCTGATCCTGGCCGGGTACACCCTGACCTACGCCTGCTTGCTCATCACGGCCGCGCGCCTCGGTGACCGGTACGGCTACCACCGGCTGTTCATCCTGGGCACCGTCGTCTTCCTGGCCGGTTCGGCGGGCGCCGCGTGTGCTCCGGACGCCACGTTCCTCATCGCGGCCCGGCTGGTCCAGGGCGCGGGCAGCGGCCTGGTCGCCCCGCAGGTTCTGTCGATCATCCAGGTCGCCGTGCCCGCTGCCCGGCGCCCGCGGGCCCTCGGCCTGTTCGGCGCCACGATGGGCGTGGCGTCGCTGGCCGGGCCGCTGATCGGCGGACTCCTCGTCGGCGCCGACCTCTTCGGCCTCGGCTGGCGCTCGGTGTTCCTGGTCACGGCGGCGGTGGCACTCGTCCCCCTCGCGGGCGCGACGGTCCTGCCTCGCACGCGAGGCGCGGCCGGTCAGCGTGTGGACGGAGTGGGCGTGTTGCTGACCACCGTGGGCTTCGGTGCGCTGGTGCTGCCGCTCGCGCTGGGAGGCGGAACCGGCTGGCCCTGGTGGACATGGGCCGCTCTGGCCGTTTCCGCGGCCGTTCTCGGCTGCTTCGCCCTGACTCTCCCGCACCGGCCCGATCCCCTGGTGGATCCGTCGCTGTTCCGCGACCGGAGGGCGCGTGCGGGGGTGCTGCTGGTGTTCGTGTTCAACACCGGGGTGCCGTCCTTCACGTACCTGCTGTTCCTCCATCTACAGTCGGCCATCGGGTATACCGCCCTCACGGCCGCGCTGACGTCGGCTCCCTTCGCGGCCGCGGCCGTGCTGGGCAGCCGCAGCGCACCCGCGCTGGCCCGTCGGCACGGGTCGGCCGTGCTCACGGTCTCCGCGCTGGTCCTCGCGGGGACGGCCCTCGCTCTCGGGCCGCTCATCGGCACGGCGGCCGGACGCTGGGCGGCGTTGCCGGTCCTGGCCCTCGGCGGCGCCGCGTTCGGCTCGTTCACCGCATCGGTGTTCACCCTGGTGCTGGCGAGGGTGGACGGCTCCGCGGCCGGTTCCGTGTCCGGGCTGTTGCCCACGGCCCAGCAACTGGGCGGGTCGATCGGGGTGGCTGCGGCGGGGCTCGTCTACTTCGCCTCCACCACCGGCCCGGGAGCCGCCTTCCGGCACGCCATGCTCTACGAGGCCGCCGTCTTCACCGCCACCGCGCTGATCAGCCTCCGCCTGCACGACCGGAACCGGCCGGCCGCACCACGAGCGGATACGGCGCGTGCTGCGGGGACGCTCGGAACACCTGGAGTGGGTCAGGGCGGCCAGGCCGCGCAAGCGGGGCAGGAGTCGGCTCAGGTCTCCGTTCGCCACGCGGCCACCGTACGCGGGATTCCCGGCCGGTGGCGTGCCCGTCGAGCCGCTGCCGGTGCCCCGTGCCCGGGAAGTGGCACGCAGCACCGGCAGCAGCCGGAGGTCAGGCCGTCGTGTCCCGGCGGCGTGTGACCAGGGTGATCAGGAGGGCGCCGGCGCCCGCCGCGACCGCACCGCCGCCGCCCGCGAGCAGAGCGCGCGGGGTGGTGTCGGCGAGGGAGACGGTTCCGGTGGTGGGGGTGACGCCGCCGTACTTGTGGGACTTCTGGTAGGCGGAGCCGGGGAGCTTGTCGGCGTAGCGCTGGTGCACGAGGTGCTGGTAGGCGGTGAGGGTGGTGCCGTGTGCGCCGACCGACTGGCGGGCGGACTCGTTGAGCGGCAGGACCTGTTGGCCGCTGACCCGGTACCAGGCGTTGAGCTGTGGTTCGGTGAAGGCGTAGCCGTCCTTGGCCTTGGCGGCGTAGGCCAGTTCGTCGGTGCCCTGGGCCATGCCGACGACGGCGTAGCCGTGCTGCTGCGGCTCGACGCGGGCGGTGGCCTGACGGCCGTCGGCGGAGACGGACTTCACGGCCAGGTAGGCGACCTGGGCCGGTGCGCTGCCCGTCTTGCCGGTGACGAAGTCGGCGCTCAGCGAGTAGACCGGGACCGCGTCGCCCGCCGCCTCGGGCGACTTGGCCTCGGCCTGCGCGGTGATGTCGGCGCGGGCGGCCTGGTCCACGGGCAGGTGGCGGGCGCGCTGGTCGAGGTGGACGAAGAAGCGGCCGGCCATCTCCCGTGCCTGCGCGGTGTCCGCCGCGTGGGCGGCCTGGGCGAGGTCGGTGGCGGCGGGGGCCTTCGGGGCCGGTACGGACAGGTCGGCGGCGTGCGCGGAACCGGTGCCGAGGAACAGTCCGAGGCTCACGCCCGCGCCTGCGGCGAGCGAGGTGGTGGCCGTCAGCGCACGGCGAGTGTTCTTCCTCATGCTGATCACGCCCCGACCCGGTAGACGGAACCGCCCCAGTAGAACTGGGAGTTGCTGATGTAGGAGTTGTAGTACATCTCCTGGTAGCGCTGGTTGCTGGGCCAGGGGTCGCTGAAGAGGATGGTGCCGGCCGACGCGTCGTAGCCGTAGATCACGCGCGCGTGGCCGCCGCCGGCGGTCCAGTACACGCCGGTCTCGATGGGCCGGTCGGCGTTTATCTCGCTCTGTACGGTGGCGAAGCTGACGCGGCCGTTCACCTCGGTGCCCGCGCTCAGACCGAGGGCACGCCAGCCGCGCTGGACGGTGGAGAGTTCGGCGGCCTGGTTGGGGCAGTAGCCGCTGGAGTAGCCGCGGGAGGCGAGGCAGAAGCTGTTCTGGCTGACGTTGCGCCCGTAGCCCTTGTACTGGGCGATGCTCAGGCCGGTGGCGGCCCAGCACCACTGGTCCTGCTCCTGCACCAGCTCGTTGAAGTTCAGGTTGGTGTACTGCGCGACGACGGGGGCCGCCTCGGTCCGCGCGGCCGGGGTGGCGGCCTGGGCCATGCCGCTCGCGCCGATGAGCAGGGAGGTCGCGGCGACGGCCGCGGCCAGGGCGGCCCGGCGGCGGTTTCTCACCGCTGTCCCGGGGGTGGGGGGCTGGGGATCGCTGGCCCTCATGGGCACACACGTCCTTTCGGGTGTGGTGGGGGGTGGGGCCCGGACGGGCCCCCGGACCTGGGGTCCACCGCCGCCGCGACGGTCTCCCGGGGACATACGTCTTCGGGGTACGTCCCCGGCGTACGTCTTCCGGGTACGGCAGCGGGCCGGGCGGCCCCGCGCGCCGCTGACGGCGCGGGGTTCGCCCGCATGGTGGCTCCGAAGCTCCGCAGGGGTGTGGGGAGTTGCGGCCCCGCCACGGACCCGGACGGGCGCCGGGTGCCGGAGGCGGGGTTCGTGCTCGGCCGGAACCCTAGGGCGCGGAGCGATTTGCCTTCCATCCGTGCGCGGGATTTACGGATACGCAGGAAATGAAGGGCACATGACAGCCGAATGGACGGCGCGTCACCACCGGTCTCCCCCGCCGCCGGGCGGATGCGCGGACGACCGCCCCGCGTGAACTTCCGCCTCTTCTGCCGGATTTGGCGGTGTCCGCCGTACGGGCACGCCGCGCACCACCCGCCGCCGCCCGAGGTCGGACCGCCGCCACGAGGTGTTTCTTGCGTATCCGTAGCGCCCCGGACCCGTCTGTACGCATGGTCACCAAGGTCCGTACGCTGGGGGCGGATTCCGGCAGGAGCTGCCGGAACTCCCCTTGCCGCGAGGCAGGCTTCCGTGCCCCGTCGGCCGGCCGATCGAAAGCGATGGGCGATGACATGACCGCTGCCCAACGATCCCCGTGGTCCGCCCCGTTGCGTCTGGCGCTCGCGGGCGGCGGCTCGGTCCTCGTCCTCGTGGAAGGCACCGCGGGCATGGGCAAGAGCCATGTCCTGCACGAACTGGACGCTCTCCCGGAGGCCGCCGAGGTCCGTCGGGCCCGGTGGCGGTGCGGCGCGGCGGAGGAACCTCCGGACACCGCGGACGGACCCGCCCTGCTCCTGGTGGACGACGTGCACCGGGCGACACCGGACGAGCGGCAGTGGCTGCGGCGCGCCGTGGAGCGGCCGCGCGAGGGCCTGGCGACCGTACTGGCCTACCGGCCGGAGGAGTTGGGCGGCGCCGGCCTGCCGCTGGGCACCCCGGCCGTCTCCTACCCGCCCGGCCTCGCGGCCTTCCGGCACCGGCTGCGCGCCTGGGACGTGGAGCGGGTGCGGCTGGCGGCCTCGGAGACGCTGGTCGAGCGTGCGACCTGGGAGGCCGTGGCCCGGCTGCACCTGCTCTCCGGCGGGGTGCCGCAGGTCGTGACCGATCTGCTCGCCGTGCTCCGCGCGGGCACGGGCCCCCGGTGCACGGCCGCCGACGTCGACGCGGCCGGTGTTCCCGTCCGGCTGGCCGAGCTGGTGATGAGCCGTACCGGCGCCCTGGCCGCCGCGGACCGGCCCGTCGTATGGGCCGCCGGGGTGCTGGACGAACCGGCCGATCGCGGCGAACTGCTCGCCGTGGCGGGGCTGGACGGCACCCGCGGCCGTGACGCGCTGCTCGCGGCCCTGTCCGGCGCGGTGCTGTCGGAGGTGGCGGAGGGGCGCTACGGATTCGCCGTACCCCTCGCCGCCCCGGCCGTGCGCGAGCACGTACCCGGACCGGTCCGCCAGGAACTGCACGAGCGCGCCGCCCGGGTGCTCTCCCGCCGACGGCCCGCGCCCTGGGCCGAGGTGGCCCGGCACCGCAGGGCCGCCGGACGGCGCAGGAGCTGGCTCAGGGCGGTGGAGAAGGCCGCCCGGACCGCGGTGGAGTCGGGCCGCCACCAGGAGGCGATCGGCCTCCTGGAACGGACGCTCGCGGTGCCGGAGGTCTCACCGGTGGACCGTGCCCGGCTGGCGCCGCTGCTGGCCCGCAGCGCGGTCGTCGGGCTCCGGTCGGACCAGACCGTGGACGTGCTCACCCAGGTCGTCCGCGACCCCGGCCTGCCCGTGGACGTACGGGGCGAACTCCGCCTCGACCTGGGCCTGATGCTGTACAACCAGATCGGCGACCTCGCCGCCGGAGTACGGGAACTGGAGGCGGCGGCGGAGGAGTTGAGCGAGGTGCGGCCCACGCTCGCCGCACGGGCGATGGTGGCGCTGGCCATGCCGGAGTGGCCGACAGGGGCGCTGCCGGGGCACCGTGAGTGGCTGCGCAGGGCCGCCGGTCTCGCCCGCGACAGCGGGAACGACGTCGCGCGGGCCGCCGTCGCCGCCAGCCGCGCGTCGCTGGCCGTCGTCTGCGGCGACCCGCGGGCCCGGCAGCTCGTGGCGGCACTGCCCGTCGACAGCACCTCGGCCGGATGCAGGGAACAGGCCGTACGCGGGCTGTGCAATGCCGCCGACGCGGCGGTCTGGCGGGGTTCCTACCACTGGGGGCGGGAACTGCTGGCCGCCAGTCTCGACCTCTCGGCCCGCACCGGCGCCCTGTACGCCGAGCAGACGGCACAGGGCACGCGGCTGCTGCTGGACTGGTGGACCGGGCAGTGGACCGAACTGGGCGCGCGGTGCGAGCAGTTCATCGCGAGGGCGGCCGACATGCCCGTGGTGGCGGCGGACGGGCACATGGTGCGGGGCATGCTCGCCTTCGCCCAGGGCGACTGGGCGGAGGCACTGCGCTGGCTGACCGCCCTGGGGGCGCCCTCGCCCCAGTGCACCCGCATGCCGCTGGCCGCGGCCACGGCGGGCGCGCTGGTCCGGCTCGCGCTGGCCCGTGACGATCTTCCCGCCGCCGCCGACCAGGCGCGGTCGGCCTGGGCGGCCGTGGCCGACAAGGGCATCTGGACCTGGGCGGCGGAGCTGGCCCCCTGGGCGGTGGAGGCGCTGGCCCGCTCGGGCGACACGGAGGGCGCCCGCCACCTGGTCGTCGAGTTCGAACAGGGGCTGGCCGGGGACGACGCCTCGGCCGCGCACGCCGCCGCCGCGTGGAGCCGGGCCGCGCTGGCGGAGTGCGAGGGCCGCCGCCGGGAGGCGGTCAGGTCGTACCGGAAGGCCGCTGCCGCCTACCGGACCCTGCCCCGCCCGTACGCCTGGGCCCTGACCACCGAGGGCGCGGCGCGCTGCGCCCTCGCCCAGGAGGCGGAGCGCGCCGACGCGGACGGCGGACCGGCCCAGGACCGCGCGGGCGAGCCTGATGGCGCGAATGGCGCGAACGTCACGGACGGTGCCGCCGGTGACGGCCGGAGCCGCGCCCACGCCGTCGCGGCCCTGCGTCACTGCGTCGACGAGTACACCGCGCTCGGCGCGGTGTACGACACCGCCAGGGCCCGCGCCCTGCTCCGGGCCCACCAGCCCGCGGAGGCCCGGCGGCCGGGCCGTCCCGCCCTCGACGACCGGCTCTCCCCGCGCGAGCGCGAGGTGGCCGAACTCGCGGCCAGCGGCCTGATGAACCGTGAGATCGCGGTGGTCCTGCACCTGTCCCCCCGGACGGTGGAACAGCACGTCGCCCGAGCCATCCGCAAGACGGGCGCCCTCTCCCGCCGCGACCTCCTGCGCACGTCCGGCGAACCGCAGTAGGGATCGTCTGCCCCGTCAGACAAGGCTGTTGTGCCGCCAGGGCACGACGGTGGCCGCCGCCCAGTCCAGCTCCCAGCCGAGCCGCACTCCGCGCGCGCCCCACCCGTCCGGGCTCCTGCGCGGAAGGGGCTCCCCGGCCGCCCGCGCCGCGAGAGTGGCCTCGCACACCATCCGCGCCAACCGCACGGCCTGACCGCCGTCGTCCGCACTCCCGGTGAAGATGTGCCGGCCCTGCCGCTCCGGCTGCGCCGCACTCCACGTGGGGACATCGACCTGGAAGTAGTGCTTGGCCATCACACCGCCTCCTCGTCCTTTTGCGTGCCTTCGAATGAGGGTGACGTTAGGCGGGTCTCCGCGCTCCGGGTATCCGTGACCGGGGCATCACGTATACGGAAACAAATCAGCGGAGGCACGCGAACGGCCCCGGCGGACATCGTGCCGCTGGAGCTTTCGCACTCAGCGCTCTTCGGTCAGCGGCGCCGCAGACATCATCGGACGAGGAGGCGCCTAGCCCGGCTGGCACGTGGCGTGCCCTTCCGCGCCGTCGAGGCTCGCCTGGGGCGTCATGGTCCCGGCCCTTGCGTCGTAGCGCCCCGTTGCGTCGCGTGCCGCCATGGACGCCGCGGCGCCGAAACCACCGACGTAGCCTTTCTTCGTGATTCAGGGTGACTCGACCCTCGCCCACGCTCCCGGGAGCGCACCGTCGACCGGCAGGTGGAACTCTTCCGCTGTCGTCGCCGTCAGTCACCGCCGCCACGACGGCCGGGGCCCCATCGGAATGGAATTCCGATGGGGCCCCGGCCGCCTACCGAGCCCTCCCAACAGCCGTAGAGACGAATCCTCCGACGAAAGCCAGGCCTTGAAGGCTAGCTTGCGTCGAGCCAACGACGTGCGGCAGCGCTCTCGACTGGGTGACCGATTTCTCCTGTAGCCACCCATTCGGCGAACGTGCGAAGGACTTGCGAATCAGCTAGATCTTTCATCACGAACACACTGATCGCTGATTCCCAGGTGGTGCCGCAGGAAAGGACTTCCCCGCCAAGTGAGAGCATGCGGAACTCGGGGCGACAGAACCCGCTTCCTAGCGGACCTGAAGCACCTCGTCCCATGATGTCCCACGAGTCCTGCAATTCCACCCCGATCCACTGCGAAGGACCTTCCTCCGTGGAGGAATACGCGACCAGGAACCGGCGATCGGCCTCGGTGAAGAGTCCTGCCTCGACTGACAGCCGGTACCACTCCGCGTTCGCCTTTTCGAGCAGCAGCGGATCCTCGATGTCCATCAAGGACTCGATGCGGCCGTCCCGAGGAGGACAACTCGGTGCCTGACCCGTGACAAGCGGAGGCACGAGCCCATCCCGGTCACCACATACCCCCAGAATCAGGAGGCCTGCCGCGGCAAAGGATTCCTTCAGTTCCACTTCGCTCATCTCAGGCTCACCGTGGTCTCGGCACATACCGGGCGAGAAGGTTGGCATAGCCATACTCGATCACGTTGTTGTAGTTATGACCGAGCACATATCCGACAACACCGTCGCTTCGTACGAGCACACGGGTCAAGGTCGTGGGCGAAGCCACACCCGTGAAGATGGTCGCATTGTGCCAAGGGCTGTTGGTGTTCCCATTTGCATTGAACCAGTCGGGCCCATTGCTGTTGATTCGCTGGGTGACCCGACCACTTTCAATACCGTTCACCGTGTTGTGAACTTCCCTCGGAATCTGGGCCCAGGCCTGCCGTCCGGCATCGATCCGAGCCTGCACGACGTCCGGGTTGTACGGGTCGCCCTCGAAGCCCGGTGAGGCGGGCGCCTCCTCACAGTTGTGGACGAGGACCGATGCCCCACCCGCCAGCACATAGTACGTGTGCAGGTCCGACACCGTCATGTTGCGGACGGTGGTCTGCGCGACCGTCCAGCGGGTGACGGCCGTGATCTGGACGTGCGTGCCCGAGCTGGTGCGGAGCCATTCGCCCGGCTGGAGGTCGGTGGCCTTGACCCAGGTGTTCAGGGCGGGGACCCAGAAGGGGTGGCCGTCGGTCGCGGTGACCTGGGCCGTCTTCGTGCCCTTCGGGCCGTCGGTGTCGATCGTGACCTTGACCAGGTGCTTCAGGCCCTGGCCACGGATCTCGGCCGTGACCCTCTCGACGCGGGTCTCACCCGTCTTCGGGTCGGTCGCGACGACCTTGTCGCCGGCCTTGACCTTCTCGATCGGCTTGGTGGAGCCGTCGGCCATCAGGACCCTGGTGCCAGGGGCGAAGCTGTTGCACGTCGCGCCCTCGCCGCTGCCGCCCTCGCCGGCCTTGCCCGAACCGCCGCTGCCGCTGCTTCCGCCCTTGCTCTTGGCGGAACCGCCGGAGTGGCCACCGGGTTTGGAGCCGCCTCCCCCGGACTTGCCGCCGCCACCGCGGGTGTGGGACGACACCTTCGGGGCCGCCTTGGCCTGCGCCGCCTTGTGCCGGGGGTTGCCCGTCTTCTTCGCGGCTTCCAGTGCCTTGTCGGCGGTTCTCTTGGCTGCCTCGGCCGCTCTCTTCTTGGCTCGTTGCGCCGCCAGCTTCTTGGCTCGCTCGATGGCGAGTTTCTTCGCTCTCAGCGCCGCGGCCTCGGCGGCCTTCGCCGCCTTCAGCACGAGCTCGGCCGCCTTCTTGGCCGCCTTGAAGGACTCGACCGCCTTGATGGTGCGCTTGACGGCCTTGATGACGGACGGGATCTTGCCCAGCTTGGTCCACGGGATCGCGTCGACCGCGATGCTGATGCAGGACCACATGCTGCCGCCGAAGCAGGCGATGGCGTCGTTGATGCCGATGAAGTCCTTCAGCGTCTCCCACGCCACGGCCAGGATCACCGAGGTCAGGGACTTGCCCTGCATGGCCTGGGCCTGGGCGACCTGGGCCGCGGACAGACCCGCGCCCGCGAGGGCGGCGGCCCGCTCCGACGCGGTCAGCGAGATCGCCATACCGGTCGGGTCGGAGAACGTGACCGGGTTGTTGTGCGCGTAGGCGTAGCCGTTGGACTGCTGGACGTCGTTGAGGTCCACCACCGGGTCGGCGGACAGGAAGCGTCCGACGACCGGGTCGTACAGCCGGGCGCCCAGCGGCTGGTAGCCGGAGGGATCGTCACGGGGCGCGCCCAGGAAGCCGCTGTGGCTCTGGAAGTTCACGCCGGCCGTGTCCGCGCCGCGCTGGTTGCCGAACGGGTCCTGCTTGCGGAAGCGCACCGGCATCCCGCTGCCGAGGTAGACCTCGGCGTACGCGCTGCCCTGGTGGTCGTTGGTGAGCGCGACCATGCGCTCGCCCGCGACGCCGTCGGCGTACCGCATGACCGCGCCGCCGGGGGCGTCGTAGGTGCGCTGGGTCCGCACCATGACACCGCCCTGCTGCACGGTGACCTCGGACTCACCGAGGGTGAGGGTGGCCTGCTTGCCCCGGATGGTCAGCAGGCGTTCCCCGCTGGGCCCGTAGATGTAGCGGGTGTCGTTCTGCGGCAGCCACACCTGGGCCGCCTTGGTGCTGTCGCAGGTGGCCAGCACGATCGGGGTGGAGTCCGCCGAGTTCGCGTCCTGGACCGCCAGGCACAGGCCCGAGGCGATGTGCGTGAGCTGCCCGGAGGCGTTCCGCTTCAGCTCCTGCCCGGCCGAGCCGTCGCACTTCTGCAACTGGAGCGCCGACCCCGCCGTGCTGCCGGCCGGCTGGAGGCACCACTTGTCGTAGATGGTCAGCGTGCCCCGGTCACCGTCGGTCTGGGCCGCGCCCGGAGAGGGTACGAAGCGCCAGCTCTGGGCCGGTGCGGCGTTGCAGGTGTAGAGCTCGATCTTCCGGCCGGCCTCCGTGAGGCCGCTGTTCAGGTCCAGGCACTTGTCGGCGAGGCCCACGTACGGGGTCTTGCCGCCGCTGCCCGCGCCCTTGATCCGCTCGACCTTGCCGTCGTACGTCCAGGACAGCTCCTGCTTGTCGCCGTTCTCGACGGACGTGACGGACTTGGTCTCGCCGGTCAGCTCGTACAGGCGCTCCGCCTCGGCCTTGACCTGCGCGCCCTGGAGCGTGGTGTAGGTCTTGGACACCTTGGTCAGCGTGTGCGGCTGGGTGCCGTCGGCCTTGCCGTAGGCGTAGGTGGTCGTGGCGTCCTTGGCGGTGGCGCCGGTGAGGTCCTTCTCGGTCAGCTTGGTGCGGTTGCCGAGCAGGTCGTACTCGTACTCCTGCCAGTAGCCGGAGCCGTCCTTGCCCGCGGCGACGTTGAGCGTGCCGTCGCTGTTCTTCGGACCGGTGCAGGAGCTCTGGTCCTTGGAGGTCCAGGCCGTCTTCAGCTCGCCCAGCGGGTCGTAGGCGAAGCACTGGCGCTCGTCGACGCCGGTGGCCGCCTCCTGGACGGAGGTGACGTTGCCCGACGGGTCGTAGGTGTACGACCGCTTGGAGACGAGGTTCCCGGAGACGAGGGTCTTGTCGTCGCTCTTCTCGCGGAAGACCTGCTGGTCCTTCAGCTCACCGCTGGACTCGTCGAAGGTGTTCTGCGTCCAGACCCGGTAGGGCTGGGCGCCGAGCGTGGAGCGCAGCACCTGGCCGTAGGGGTCGTAGACCGTCTCGGAGCCGTACCAGTCCTTGCCGGAGACGGAGAGGGGCTTGCCGTCCTTGTTGTAGCGGACGACGATCCTCTCCTGGTCCAGCTTGCCGATCTTCGGCAGCGTGGACTCCTCCAGCACACCGTTGTCGGCGTACTTGTAGGAGTACGTGTAGGACTCGTCCAGGCCCCAGGCTGCGGCCAGGGTGCCCGGCAGGCTCAGCGTGGTCGAGGTCGGCTGGTAGTCCTTGGTGTAGCCGTTGACCTGCTGGGTGTACGCCTGGCCGTCGGTGTAGCGGGTGGCGGTGTAGGGCATGCCCTTGCCGCCCGGCGCCAGGTCGTAGGTGAGGCTGGAGAGCAGCGTGCCGGACGCGTTGTCCAGGCGCTGCTCGGTCGGCCGCGACAGCTGGTCGTAGCCGTTCCACACGACGGTGCCGCGCGCGTTCTTCGTGGTGAGGACGCGGTCGTGGTTGTCGTACGTGGTCCTGGTGGCCCCGGCGTCCGGGTCGGTGGCCGTGTCGAGGCGGCCCCGGTGGTCGTAGGTCCACGTCCACGGGTGGGCGGCGTCGGCGGAGTTGGCCGCCTTCACCAGCTGCCCGCGGGGGTCGTACTGGTAGCGCATCGACGTGAAGCCGCCGGGCGCGTCGGCGTTGAAGGTGTCGACGCGCGAGGTGCGTCCGAGCGCGTCGGTGAAGACGCGGTAGTCGGAGGTGCCCTGCGGGTTGTCGACCTTCGACCAGTCCAGGCCGTACTCGTAGCGGGTGGCCCGCTCGGGGACCTCCTTGGACTGGGTCTCGCCGGTCAGCGGGTCCGCGACCTTGAGGACCGGGGTCTCCTGGAGCACCCGGCCCGAACCGTCGTAGGTGTAGCGGGTGATGTTCGGGACGGCGGTGTCGGCGAGCGGCGTGAACAGCTCGCCGGGCTCGGCGTCGTAGGTCAGATAGGCGTTGTTGGTCTGCCAGACCTCACCGGAGCTGTTGTACAGCGTGTCGGTGATCAGCCAGCCGCCGCCGTCCGCCTCCTCCTGCGTCTGCCGCTCGCGGCCGAGGCCGTCGTAGAGGGTGACGGAGGTCTCGACACGGTCGTTGTAGCCGCGCGAGTAGGTGGTGACGTAGGACGGCTTGCGGTCCTCGCCCTCCTTGTACTGCGGGACCGTGTAGACGGCGTGGAAGTCGGGCACGGCGCCGTCGGCGGGCGGCCGGTCCGCGGCCCAGGCGTTCTCGAGGCGGCCCAGCGGGTCGAACTCGGCCTGGGTGACGTGGTTGTTGGCGTCGATCGTCTTCGTCGTGGTGCCACGGCCGGGCTCGATCTCACGGATCTCGGACTGGCCGAGGGCGTTGGTCTCGGTGACCTTGAAGACCTGGCCGCGGGACGGCTCGTAGGTGAGGAGACCGGCGGTCTTGTGGTCCTGGTCGGTGGTGCGGGTGACCCGGCCGATGTCGTCGAACTCGGACGTGCCGTCGGACTGCCAGCCCGTGCCCTCGCCGTTGACCGACCAGGTCTCGGACGCCTCGCCCTCGGTGGCCTCGGCGAGCGCGGCGCCGTACGCCTGCCCGTCGTACGCGGTGCGGGTGCCGCCGGACAGCGTCGACAGGTTCGTGAAGTCGGCCGCGGCGCAGGTCGTCGGGGAGATCAGGACCTGCTTGGTCAGGCCGATCAGGTTCTTCTTGGTGTTGTGGACGTACTCCGACTTCGTGCAGGACTCGTCGCCGGACTTGCCGGTGTCGCCGAGGGACTCGACCTGGACGGGCAGGCCGTAGGCCGTCTCGTACGTCGTGTGGGTCTTGACGGTCCGCTCGGTGCGGGTGTCGTCGCTGTTGGTGCCGGAGGACTTGGTGTAGGCGATCTCGTCCGGCTCGGTGACGCGCCAGGCGCGCAGCGGGTCCAGGCCGTCGTCGCGGTCGCGGTGGGCCAGTTCGGTGGCCTCCGGGACGGTGACGGAGCGGGAGACCCAGTCCGTGTCGGCGTCGGTGGCCTTGTCGTAGTCCAGTTCCTCCGCGATGCGGCCGGCGAACGCCTCGCGGTCCTTGGCGATCTCGGTGCCGGTGATGTCCTTCATGGACACGCTGTCGCCCATGCCGCGGAAGAAGCGGGTCACCGACTTGGACTGCTTGGAGCCGATCGAGGGGTCCTCGCTGCCGGTGGTCACCGTGGTCTGCTCGACGCCCGCGAACTGCGAGTACGTGCGGGTCGACTTCTTGGTGAACTCCTGCTCGGCGAGCTTCCAGCCCGGGTTCTTGTACGTGTACGACGTCTTGGTCGCGAACGCCCCGTCGACGTTGGGGAGTTCCTCGATGGAGTCGACGACGTACTTCTGGAACCAGTCGATGTCCTCGACCTCGGGGTCCGGGGACCAGAACGAGGGGTAGCACAGCCGGGTGTTCGTCCTGAGGGCGGCGGAGCCCTTGCCCGGCAGGCCGGTTCCGGTGGCGCAGTCGCCGGTGGGCTGCTTGTAGGTGACGACGGTCTCGCCGCCGTACTCGTTGATGACGCGTCCGATGCGCGGCCGGGAGAAGCCGGGCCGCGGATCGTTCTGCCCGCGCATCACCCGGTTCGGCATGTCGTCGACGGTGGGCTCGAAGCGCACCGCGTTCATCGCGACGCTCTTGTCGGTGCTGCCGCCCCGCGCGAAGCCGGTGCGCTGCACCGACTCGAGCCACAGCGCCGTGTTCGGGCCCGAGGTGAGGACGGGGAAGTTCTGGGTGAGCGTGAAGCGGTCCACGACCTGACGGGCCGTGGTGTCGGTCCGGCGCTGCGCGGAGGTCTGGATCTGCGTCAGGCGCTTGCGGCTCCAGAAGGAGGGGCCGGCGTTCCAGCACTTCGTCTTGTAGGCCGAGGTGACCTTCCTGCAGTTCAGGTCGGCCGGGGTGTCGTACCAGATGCGGTACTTGCCCGGGTCCTTGTCCTCGAAGTTGGCGTCGGAGCAGGTCAGTCCGCCCTCGGGCAGACAGCGCTCCTCGACGGTGAAGTTCACCCGGGCCGGCGCGGTGGCGGTGAAGAGGGTGTCCTTGCGCTGGCCGTAGTCGATGTGGTCGAGCCAGCCGTCGCGGTCGTAGACGACCGGTGCCTTGAAGTCGAAGTTGCGGGCGTAGTAGTTCTGGTCCTTCTTCCACCACAGGGACATGGCGTTGCCGTGGATGTCCTCGACGTAGTCGAGGTTCCAGCGCCAGCCCTGCGTGCAGGCGGAGTGGACCCAGTCGCCGGCCTTGTAGCAGTCCTCGCCCTCGTGGTTGCCGTAGACCGGCACGGTGAGCACCGAGTCGGTGGTCGGCTGGCCCGAGGTCCAGTCGGGCAGCTTGTTGAGACCGAAGTGGTAGCGGGTGCCGTCACGGGTGGTGACGACCCAGTACTCGCCCTTGTAGGCGCCGTTGCCGTTGCCCGCGTCGGTGCGGCGCTCGATCTTCGAGCCGTCGCCGTTGGCGGTGAACCACTCGTGCTGGTCCTTGTCCCAGACCAGCTCGGTGGTCATCCCGCCCAGCGACAGGGTCGCGTTGTCCGAGCCCCAGCACAGGTCGGCGGTGCGGTGCGTCTTGTTGTTGGACCCGGTCTTCTTGGAGTCCTCACGGCAGTTGGCGTACGTCCGGGTGATGGAGCCGGGGTTGTAGTCCCAGCCGTCACCGATCCAGGAGGCCTGGTTGTTCGTGGCCGAGGTGCGGCCGTCCACCGACTGGGAGGAGTAGCCGAGGGAGATCTTCGGCATCGGGCCGCCGGCGGTCTGCGGCACCTGCACGTCGTAGGAGTACGTGAACGCGCCCGACGAGGAGCCGGCCGCCCAGGCGCCCGACGACAGCAACGGGGACGCGGTGAAGTCGCCGCCCGCGGAGGCTCCCGTGTCCATCGCGCCGATGACCTGCGGACCCGAGGCGTCCACCACCGGCAGCACATCGCCGTCGCGGTACGACGCGGTCCGGACCGAGGCGCCCGAGGCGCTCGTGCCGGTGTCGTGCGCGAGCAGGGCCCCGACCGGCACGGAGCCGGTGAGGATCTGGTGCCGGGTGGCCTTCTTCGAGGTCTTGTACTTCGTCGGTGCCTTGGCGGCGGCGACGACCTTCACCGAGCTGCGCAGCCGCTCGGGGCGCTTCTCGGTCCTGCCCGACATGGTGGTCGTACCGCCGTCGGCGGCGCAGTCGCCGCTGTCGGGGCTGTCCATGACGCAGTTCGGCAGCAGGACCATGCCGAAGCGCGCGGCGGCCTGCGTGCCGTACAGGTCGGCGAAGCCGGCGGTGTCGACGGCGATCGAGACCTGCGCGGCCGGATCGGCGTCGGCCGGCGGCGTGACCCTCATGATCATGCCGGAGACGCCCGCGTCCTGCGAGGCGGCCGGCGCGGCCAGGTCGACCTTCCAGTCACCGTCGATGGCGGCCGGGTCGGCGCCCTCGGGCACGCCCACCGCGATCGGCAGGTCGTCGACCGGGACCGTGGTGCCCGGCACGGTGTCGGCCGTCAGGGTGGCGACACCGCTGTCCTGGGACCACGGGGTGACCGCACTCGGGGTGTACGGCGTGACGGGGACCTCGGGCGCGGTGGTGAGGTTCTTCTCCGCTTCCTCGTCCGCGTCCAGCGCGGTGGGAACGGGCAGATCGGGGAGCTTGACCTCCTCCCGGCTCATGCCGGGGCCGGGTATCGCCCACGCCTCCGGGCCGAGACTGGTCACCAGCAAGGTCGTGGACAACAGAAGGACGGTCGCCGCGCGGCTTTGCCGGCGGCGCCGTCGTTGTGACTCCGTCGTCGCCGGGCGGAACCGCCTCAGCCACGACGGTGGACTTTGAGCGCGCATACGCGTCGACCCCACCAAGGCATACGAAGAAAAACGACAGATGACTCCGCACCCTCTGTCATGAGCGCCACACGATTCAAGATCGATCCCCGGAGGTTCCATCGATGTAAGTGATCCGTGTCACGGGGCATATGTCGACTGACCGGCACCTACGGCCAACAAGTCGACAAGGCCACGAATACCCGCCACAGAGAACGCACTTCGGGCGACCAAAAGCCGCACATGACGCATCGTCAAGCGGTGACCAACTCCGACCCATGCGTTCGTCACGGATTCATAAATTCTTCACACGTGGACCAACTGTGCAGATCATGTGATCGTGTGCGCGCCCATGCCCATCCGCCCAGGTCCCCACGGGAGTAGACCGCCGCCGTGTCCGCGCCGCATCGTTTTCTCAGCCCCTTCGTGCGCACGCGCACCAGGCTGGCCCTCACCCTCGGCCTCGTGCTGGCCGCCCTGACCGCTGCTCTGTTGCCCTGGTGGCAAACTGACGGAGCCCCACCCCCGCAAGCCCGCAAGACCACCGGCGCGCGCCCCGCGTCGACGCCTCCGCGTGACGAGAGCGCCGCGCGGGCCGAGGCCCGGCGCACCCGCAAGCAGGTCCTCGTGGAGACCGCCACCACGGCGACCTCCCAGACCTGGGCACGGCCGGACGGCCAACTGCGTACCGTCATCACGGCCACGCCGACCAGGGCGAAGACCGCGACGGGCGCCTGGGCGCCGATCGACAACCGGCTGCGCCGGGTGCCCGACGCCCCGCGCAACCTGGGCGTCCAGCCCGTCAACGCCGCCCATCCGATCCGCTTCTCCAGCGGCACCAAGGACGCCCACGCCGACCGCTCCTTCACGCGTCGGCCACTCGTCGACAGCGTCGACAGCCCGAAGGCCCACGACACGCTGCTGGCCGAGGTCGACATCGACGGCGACACCGTCGCCTACACCTGGCCCGGCGCCCTGCCCGAACCGGTCCTCGACGGACCGCGCGCCCTGTACCCCGAGGTGCTGCCAGGTGTCGACCTGCTGCTGGTCGCCCGCGAGGAGGGTGGCTTCGCGCAGCTGCTGATCGTCAAGAACGAGGAGGCCGCCCGCTCCGCTGCCCTCGCGACGGTGACCTACGGGCTGCGCTCGGCGACGGCCCGCTTCCGCCAGGACAAGAGCGTCGGCCACGTGGTCGTCCAGGACAAGTCCGGCAAGGAGATCGGATCCCTCCCGACCCCGTTCGCCTGGGACTCCGCCGGCCGTGACCCCGAGCTGGCCGAGGCCGGCAAGGACAGCACCCCGCGCACCTCCGTCGCCACCTCCGCCGATGTGCTGAAGCTGTCCGGCCTGACGGGCATCGAGCCCGGGGCGCACAGCGCTCCCGTGCCCGTACGGTTCGACGGCGACGGCACCGGCAGTGCGCGCCTGGGCCTGGAGGCCGCGAAGACCGGCCTGTTCACCGCCGCCGGCACGAAGTACCCGGTCTTCGTCGACCCGACGCTCAACACCGGCTGGCAGGCCTGGACCGTGGCCTACAAGCCCTACCCGAACACCAGCTTCTGGGACGGCACGAACTTCTCCTCCGGCACGTCCGACGCCCGTGTCGGCCATGAGAGCGAGACCAACGGCACCGCCCGGTCGTTCTGGCGGATGAACTACAACACCAAGATCAAGGGCGCGAAGATCTCCTCGGCCCACTTCAAGGTGCTGAACAACCACTCCTGGTCCTGCACGAAGCGCGACTTCGAGGTCGTCCTGACCGGGGCGATCTCCTCGGGCACGACGTGGAACAAGCAGCCCAGCTGGTCCACCGTGCAGGAGAAGAGGTCCTTCGCGCACGGCTGGTCCTCCGGCTCCTGCCCGGACGACTACGAGAGCTTCAACGTCAAGGACGCCGCCCAGAAGGCCGCCACCAGCGGCTCATCCACCATCACCCTCGGCATGCGGGCCGCCCCCGGCACCGAGAGCGACAACCAGACCTGGCGCAAGTTCAAGGCGACCAGCGCCGCCCTGGAGGTCGTCTACAACCGGACGCCCTACGAGCCCACCGGCGGCAAGTCCTCCCCCGGCGGCGCCTGTTCCGTCGGCGGCTCGGGTGTGACCGTCGGCAAGACGAACATCGTCCTGACGGCCACCGGCACGGACCCCGACGGCAACCTCCAGAAACTGCAGTTCCGCTTCTGGAAGACCGGCGGCACGGTCCAGGAGGTCCCCACCGACGTCACCCCGAACGCGAGCGGAACGGCGTCTGTGACCATCCCGGCCACGTTCCCGCTGGAGGACAAGACCACCTACTCATGGGATGTGCGCTCCAAGGACTCCGAGGGCCTGACCTCCTCGTTCTTCCCGCCGGGCGACGATCCCTGCCGGATCAACATCGACGCCAGCGCCCCGCCGCAGCCGACCGTCGACAGCACGGACTTCCCCGAGGCCACGAGCGACCAGGACAACTGGTCGGGCATCAAGTTCGGCGGCAAGGGCTCGGTGACCTTCAGCGCCACCGGCGCCACCAAGTTCCGCTGGTCCATCGAGGGCAACAACCCCGTCGATGTCACCGCGAAGAACGGCGCGGCCACCGTCAGCGCGCTGGCTCCCGCGCACGCCGGCCCCAACACCCTCCAGGTGTACGCCTACGACAACGTCGGCAACGCCAGCAAGCGCACCGACTACACCTTCTACGTGCCGCCGCGCGACAAGACCGACGGTCCCATGGACGCCACCGGCGACGGCAAGCCGGACCTGGTGATCGTCGACGCCAACGGCAACCTGCGCAACTGCGTGGGCGGCGACGACGGCGACCTGTACAACTGCCTGACCGCCTCCTACGACAGCACCAAGAAGGAGGGCGAGCAGCGCGACCCGAAGGGGTACTGGTACGACGCGGCCACCGGAAAGGCCGCCCTGATCGCGCACTACCAGGACACCTACCCCGGTGACGGTGTCACCGACCTGTTCGCGGTCTCCCCGGACGGCCGGTTCTGGCTCTACCCGGGCGACGGCTACGGCAGCTTCGACGTCACCAAGCGCCTGGAGGTCCGGCTGCCGTCCGGTGCCCCGGCACCGTCGACGTGGACCCAGATCAAGGCAGTCGGCGACATCACCGGAGACAAGCTGCCCGACCTGGTCCTGCGGTCCGGTGTGCAGCTGTGGACGCTGTCCGGCTACACCGGCGCGACGTTCCAGACCGCCACGCTGATGAACAACGACGCCTGGGGCCGCCGCGAGGTGGTCAACGTCGCCGACATCAACGGCGACAAGACGCCCGACCTGCTGTGGCGCAACCTGGACAACGGCGCGATGTACGACCGCCAGGGCAAGCCCGGTTCCGTCGCCGGCAGCGTCGACCTCACGTCGCTCAAGCTGGCCGCCAACTCGCTCACCGGCAAGGACGAGCCGTACGGCACCGATTGGACCGAGGCCAAGGTACCCACGGCCATCGGTATCCCGGACGTCAACGGGGACGGCATCCCGGACATCTGGGCCCGCTTCTCCTCCGACGGCGCCACGCGGATCTACCATCCGTCGCGGACCAACACCAACCCCGCCGTGCGGATCGTGCTGTCGGTGAACTGGAACACGGTCAAGGCGTTCGGCTGACGCTCCTGCTGCCCCTGGCCCCGGCCGCCTCCGCAGGGTGGCCGGGGCCAGGGGTGTTGCCCGGGTCCTGGCCTTCCGGTGACCCGTCCCGCATGTTTCTCACTGTTTCCTACGAGGGGATGACGGCGTGCGACGCCTCATGAGCATGGTCGCGGCTTTCTGCGTCCTGATATCCGGTCTGCTGCTGTTCTCGGCCGGCCCGGCCAGTGCGACGGCGGTGTCCGCGGACGCCGATGCCGTGGCCAAGTCGGCCGGTCAGAAATGGGCGTTGAGGTCGCTCGCGAACCGGAAGTACGTGTCGGTGCGGCTTCATGACGCCGACTCCAAGGAATGGCGGCTGCGGGCCTCGGCGGACCGGCCGGGGACCTGGGAGCGGTTCACCCTGCACACGAACCACGCGGGCAGGACGATCGGGTTCCGCTCCGAGATCACGGGCTTTCTCGCCTCGGCCGAGTTCGCCGACGGCGGGGACCAGAAGGGGATGCTGAGAGCGAGGGGCGTCCGCCTCGGCCAGTGGCAGCAGTTCATCCCCCACTATCTGGACGAAGCGGTCCTGCCCGACTCGCCCCGTGGTTCGGTCGTCGTGACGCTCCAGGCGAGCGAGAAGGCCCAGAGCGACGGGAAGGCCACCGACGCGCAGAAGGAACTGAAGTACGTCTCCGCGGAGTTGGGAGCGGACAGCGACGGAGAGCTGCGGGCTCGGGCCGCCTCGGCCGGGTTGTGGGAGAAGTTCGTGCTGGAGCCCGTCGCCGGCACCCTCGCCAGTGACACGCACGACATGCCCGCAGCCGGTTCCGCGCCGGCCTCGGACCTGAACGTCATGACGTGGAACCTGTGCGCGAACAACCGCAGCTGCACCTGGAGCGGCGGCCTGGCGGGCTATGCGGAGCTGAACTCCGGCATCAGCGCTCATCTGCGCAGCGGGTCCGGTGCGCTGCCGGACGTCATCTTCTTCCAGGAGTTCTGCGAGAAGCACGCCAAGCGTGTCGAGGAGATGCTGGAGAAGCCGGTGGGCGAGGGCGGTACCGGCAGGCAGTGGGACGTGCGGTTCGCTCCCATCCACAACGAGGGGGACGCGAACGGTCCCCTGGCCCAGAAGCAGTGCGCGATCAAGGACAAGAACGACAAGGTCGTGGCGGACCGCGGTGCGTACGGCGTCGCCATCGCGGTCCCCGACGAGAACGTCTGGTACAAGCGCTACGACCTGGTCTCACCGACCTCCGACATCAAGTACGAGCAGCGCACCGCGGTGTGCGCCGTCCTCCCCTCGCGCGCCGTCGCCGCGTGCACGGCCCACCTGAGCGCGGGCTACCTCTACGAGGACCCCGACGGCACCTGGCGCAAGCGTCAGGCCCAGCAGCTGCTGGACATCACCAGGACGTACGAGGCCAAGGGGTACCGGGTCGTGTTCGGCGGAGACTTCAATCTGGTGCCTCCGTATCCGCAGGCCGGCCCGAAGGAGGGCGGACCGAGCGAGGCGCTGGACCCCGTCTACGACAAGTACCTCGAGTGCGGCCAGCAGGGTGACCCGAACGCGAAGCGGACCGGTGAGCCCACCGCCAACGCGTCGAACGGCAAGCCGACCCGGAAGATCGACTACATCTTCTCCCCGAGGAACGCCCCCGTCAGGAACTGCTCCGTCTCCCCGGACTCCGGGCACTCCGACCACTGGACGCTCTACGGCACGGTGTCGCTGCCGGCCACGTGAGGCGCGGGGCGGTCAGGAGGAGACGGCCGGGGCAGGCGGCGGCCCGGTCACCGGGCCGCCGCCGTCGTCGTCGCCGCACGCGGTCGGTGTGACCGCCGCGATCGCACCGACCGCCGCGAGGGAGTCGAGGCGGCCGCTCGGCCGCGGCCGGTGATCCGGGCCCTCGCGGAAGGTGTGTGGCCGGTCCGGCGTCGTCCTACGCCGAGCCCGTCCCGAACACCGCGACCGTCCCGTTCACCGGATCGACCGCGTACACCTTTCCCGTGGTGTTGTTCGCGGCCAGCGCGCCGAACTGGCGGGGTGTGCCGAGCGTGGCCTGCGGCAGCAGCGTGCTGCCGTCGGCCACCCCGAGACCGCCCGGCGCGCCGCCGACGTTCTGCTGGGCCACGAAGATCCTGTTGAAGTTCTTCAGCATGGTGACCTTGTGCGCCTGGTTCCCGGTGGCGGTCGACACCGCGCAGACCGAGGCCTGTCCCGTGACCTTCGTCCCGACGACGCGGTCGATACGGCCACCGCTGCCGCCGCAGTTCGCCCCGCCGTCCAGGTAGACGTAGACCGATCCCGCCGCGGAGTTGTAGACCGCGGAGATGGGCACGTAGGGCGTTCCCACCAGGTCGTTGATCGCTGTCGAGCTGCCGTCGCCGGGGTTGACGACGATCGTCGTCGCCACGGACTTCCACGGGCCCGACGGATCGGCCGGGTTCGGTACGCACCTCTTGGCCAGGAGGTAGACCCGGTTGCGGCCGGGATCGACGGCGACGCTGCCCCGCGCGCTGTTGGCGACGAGGACGTCCCCGGCGTTGGTACCGCAGGACGTCTTCGTCGGGAAGTGCACCACGGCGTCGGCGGCGTGTGTCTGCGACGAGATGGTGAACAGGCCGATGCCCGCGGCGAGGGTCGTGCCGCTGCCGACACCCGCCTTCGTGAGATACACGGCGTGGTGCGCGGGGTCGAAGGAGAAGTCCATGCCGGTGCTCGCGCTCACGACTCCGGCGGCGGGCAGCGGGATCGGCGTCGCCGCCGAGCCGCCTGCCGGGATGTAGGCGACCGCGGAGGTGCTCGCGGCCCCGCCGCCGACGTAGACGTCGCCGTTCTCGGGAGAGACGGCCAGGCCGGTGACGGCCGTCGTGAAGCCGCTGACGGGGATGACTCGGTCGGCGTGGGCCGTGTCGATGATCGCGACGCCACCCGCGCCCCCGACGTAGACCCGGCCCGTGCCGGGGTCGACCGCGACACGGGTGGGGCTCGACACCGCGCCGGACACGTCGATCGGAGCACCGACCGGGGTGTCGGTCCTGCCGTCGATCACGGTCACGTCGTTGCTCCCGGCGGCGACGACGTACACGCGGTCGGTCTTCTCGTCGACCGCGAGGTCGGCCGGGTCGGTGCCCGCCCGGATCGCGTCCGCTCCGCTCTTCGTCGGTGTGGAGGCGTCATGCAGCGTGAACGACGACTTCTCGCCCCGGCCGCACTTGTTCTCCTCGCCGACCACCAGCACGTTGTAGACCGGGTCGCCGGACAGCAGTCCGTCGGCCTTCAGGTCGTCGGCTGTCCCGTAGTGTCCGTGCCGCGCGCAGTAGGACTCCTCCGCCGTGCGGAGCGTGGCCGCGTCAGCGGTGATCGCGTTCTTGCGGCCCTTGTCGCCGAGGCCCCGGACGGAGAACACCACGACCGCGGCGACGACGCCGAGGATCACGATGACCACGAGCAACTCGATGAGCGTGAAGCCGTCCTGGCGTCTGGCCCGCGAGGTGAACGGGCGAGGGTCCCATGTCATGGCAGTCGGGGCTTCCTTCGATCGATGGGTCACGTTCGGCCCGTGCGCACGCGCGGGCCGTTGCCGCGTCACGGTGCTTCCCGTCGTACGGGCTTGACGTCCTTGGGCCCCGGCAGGTCCGGGCAGGCGATGCCGTTCCCCTCGTCGTCGAGGTGGTTCGGGTCGGCCGGCTCGAATCGCAGGACGGCCTGCGCGTCCGCCTGGCTGGCGAAGTCCGGGCAGTCGTAGGCGTCATTGCCGTAGCGCAGGAAGTAGCGGGCGTCGAAGGACCGCTTCGCCTGTGGGCAGAGCGCGCTGCGCGTGTCACCAGGACGGCATCTGAAGTGCTGTGCGGTGCCGGCGACCGGTTCGGTGTCACGCGGCTCCGGCAGTCCGCGGCACGCGACGCCGCCTCCGTCGTCCAGGTGGTTCGGATCGCTGGGATCGGCCCGCAGCACCGCCTGGGCGTCCGCCTGACTGGCGAAGTTGATGCACGCGAAGGCGTTGCCGTGGTGGGCGTATTCCTTGGCGTCGAACTCCTTGCCGTGCGGGCAGAGCGCGCTGCGCTGGGTGCCCGGCGTGCACCACTCCGGGTCGGACTTCTGGGCCTGGGCGGCCGAGTCCGAGCCGCCGCGCACAAGCGCCACGGCGACCAGCGCCACCGCGGCCACCACGAGAACCAGCGCACCCCACCTGGCCGTGCGCGAGCCCGACAGTCTGCTCAACAGTGCCATCACACGCCTTCGCCCATCGTGCCGCCAGCCCCTCTCCTGGGTCCCGCGGCGGCCCGACGGCACTCGCCCGCCGACCCCGCCGCGGGCTGGATGCGTGCATTACATCCACAGCGAGCACGGTTGTCAATCATTGACTACTGGGTCGGCGCATGAGCACCATCTACGCGTATGAGGCGCCGTCAGGCCGGAAAGCCACGCAGATGCCCGGGAGTTCTCGGACATCGGCTCGCTCCCGCCGACAGGGTGCCGGTGCGGCAGCCGCCGCCGAACGGATCGACGAGGAGTAGCAGATGCAACGAAGAACCAGACGCGCTCGCAGCACCCGGGGCTCCGGCCTCACCGCGCTGCGCCGGGTGCGGAACGCGTTCGCGGTGGGCGCCCTCGCGACGGCGCTGATCGCCACCGCGGCACCGGCGGTGTCCGCCGCGACGGACTCGCAGGTCGGTATCGCGAACAACATGTATCCCGCGACGAAGGACATGAAGGGCGCGATCGAGTCGCTCGGGTCGTTCACGTCCTTCACGGCGAACGCCGCGTCGCAGGTCGGCGGGTTCTGGAACAAGCCGGCGATCGACACGTCGACGATGCGCGGGATCACGTCGGGAAGCCTGCGCCAGCAGCTGAAGAGCGCCGGACCGTACACCACGTGTGATCCGTCCTCGTCGAACAACTGCGTAAACGGACCGTTGCACATCGACGCGTTCCTGTCGGCGGACGAGACCAATGTGGACGCGGTCATCCCGACCGCGGACGGCGGCACGTGCACGGCGAGCGGGAGCGTCGAGTGCAACGGCACGATCTCCAGCAAGCATCCCGTGGCGATCGGACACCTGGCGATCTACAGCTGTAGCGGCAGCTGGGCGGGCTCGACCCACGGTGACGACCCGTCCAACGCCGGTAGTCCGCCGCTGGCTTCCGGCGCGGACGCGAACGGCAGCGGCAACGGCAAGGCGCAGTCGCCCCGGTGCGACGCCTCACCGGTGGCCGGCGGCGCGCCCACGACGATTCCGGGGGTGGTGAGCTGGCTCGGGACGAGCGGACACCGGATCGCGGTCGCCGACCCGGCCTCCGCGCCGTTCGGTGCGGCGTCCAAGCAGGCGTTGATCCAGAACGGCTTCTCGTGGATCACCAGCGGGGCGGGCCAGAACGTGTTCACCGGGAGCGCGTGCGACAGCGCGGGTGCGGCCTGCAAGGTGCGCGTGGAGTCGGGGATCAGCCAGGTGCGAGGCGCGGTGACGGCGAACGCCGGCGGGAACACCCAGCTGGGCCTTGTCGCGAAGTCGAACATCATGCACGTGACCTGGACGTCCAGTTCGCTGAACGGCACCACGGGCAATGATCCCAACACATGGACCGACGTCGATCCGAGCGCGTACTCCGACTACGGGGACATCGAGCAGTTCGGCGTCGCCCTGACCGGCGGCAGCCCCGGCGCGGCGGCCGCCTGGGACACCCTGTTCAACACCAAGTGGGACAACAACTCCACCATCCAGTCGACCCTCGCCGCCTACGGCTACTAGGGTCTGCCGTTCACGGAACCGGCCGCCGATCGGCACAGCACCGCGCCGATCGGCGGCCGTACTGCCGAGGCGGGCAATTCCGGCGGTCGCCCGCGGGACGCTGACACGCGTCGTCGGGCGCCGCCCACGGCCATCCGTCACGCACGTGACGTGGACACCGAGGGGAGGACGGTCACGAGCGCGGTGTCAGCCGGTCCTGACGGCCGGCCGCGTCGAGTCGACGTCGACGGCGTCGAGGAAACGGCGCGCGGCACGGACGTGTTCGAGCCGCCAGGCGTAGATCGCGCGCGCGAGGTAGTCGTCGACGTGCTCCTTGGCGCGCAGCGACTCCTCTATCTCGTCGATGACGACCCGCTGACGCTCGACCAGGCGCGACGGGCTGGCGCCGCGACGCCGCAACAGCAGGAGCTTGCTGGTGAGTTCGGCGCGGATGTCGAACAGGCGGGTCACGGGATCGCTGAGCCACCGGGTGACCGCTGTCTTCGCGGAGCGGGTGGCGGCGTAGATCATGCGCTGCGGTCCGCGGTCGCTCTCCTCGGCGCCGACGGGCGTGATCAGTCCGCGCTCGACCAGCCGCGTGATCGACCGGTAGACCATGGGGCGCGAGATGTACCAGAACTCCCCGATCTCCGCGCCCTCCGCGGTGAG
Source organism: Streptomyces sp. NPDC003284 (assembly GCF_053589675.1). Classification (NCBI taxonomy): domain Bacteria; kingdom Bacillati; phylum Actinomycetota; class Actinomycetes; order Kitasatosporales; family Streptomycetaceae; genus Streptomyces; species Streptomyces sp. NPDC003284. Next base: position 584,920 of record NZ_JBSFSI010000001.1, on the reverse strand, counting down.
GGCCGCGACGGCGAAGCCGTGGCTGGGACGCTCGGCCACGAGTGCGAGCACAATCCACTCGGCCAGTGGCAGATCAGGTCGCTCCATGATGGTCAGAGTACTGCATGGTAACCAGGGCGGAGCCCGTCCTCGGTGCTCATCACATCGCCCCGGACCCGGCCCGGGAAGGCCGGGACGGGGGCCGGACGCGAGGACACCGGGAGACCGGATCCCCGGGCGACAGACTGATCGGTCTGACAGGAGGTCGCGCGTACCGGAGGCCCGGCCGGAGAGGTCACGGTCACGGTCATGGCCGACGGCGGACCGTCGCGAGCGGCACACCCGACGCGTGCGGCTCGCTCACCCTCTCGTGTCCGTACGGGTCGCTCACCCTCTCGTACCAGTGGACGACAGGAGCGCCGACCAGGAGAGCGGCGATGGCACCGGCGGCGAGGAACACACCGAACGGGAGCCGGGTGTGCCGGGTCGCCCGCCCCGCCGCCATGAGTACGACGCCCACCAGCAGTCCGGCGGCACTGCCGGCCAGCAGCGCGAACACGAGGTACCACGGGCCGAGCCATCCCAGCCCGGTGCCGAGCAGGCCGGCCAGGCGCACGTCGCCGAAGCCGAGCCAGGCCGGGCGCACCCCGTGCAGGGCGAAGAAGACGGCGAACGCGCCCACCCCGCACGCCGCGGTCACGCCGAGCCGGTGCCACTGGCCGGTGGCCGCCGCCGCGGCGAGCAGACAGGCGGCGGTGAGCCAGAGCGTCGGATAGACCAGCCGCCGAGGGAGCAGGAACTGCTCGGCGTCGCAGGCGGCCAGGGCCAGCAGCCCCGCGGTGAAGACCAGTTCGGCCGGCAGCGCTTCCGACCAGCCGAAGCGCAGTGCCTCGGCCAGGAACAGGATCGCGGTGAGCGCTTCGACGAGCGGGTAGCGCGCGGGGATGGGAACCCGGCAGGCGCGGCAGCGCCGGCCCAGCAGGAGCCAGGACACGATGGGGATGTTGTCCCGGGGCGCGATCGGGGCGGCGCATCGCGGGCAGGCGGAGCGGGGCCGTACGACCGAGCGGCCCGCGGGCACCCGGGAGACGGCGACGTTGAGGAACGAGCCCACGGCGAGCCCCAGCAGGCCGACGGTCACGACAAGTGTGCAGGACATGGACGTATGTGTTCCGTACCGTTCGTGCGGGCCGCCCCCGCCGGCCTGCGACCAACGTCGGCCGCCGATGTCCGGCGGGGTCCGGCGGGGTCCGGCGGGGACTCCCCCGTATCACCCCGTATCAACTACAGGGGTTCGACTGGCCGTCCGAGGGTGCGATCGGCGTGATGGTGTACGTGGCGCCGCTCACCTTGACGTCGTACCAGGTGGAAACGGAGGACAGGAACCCGCCGTCCACCAGGTCGGCCATGCTGCCGTACCGGCCGCGGTTGTCACTGGCGAAGTACGCCTCTTCCGCTGTCTGGATCGTGGACTTGTCGGTCTTGCACGCCGAACCCTGGCCCTTGTCGTTGATGCCGCGCACGGAGAAGACGACGACGGCGGCCAGGATGCCGAGGATCACGATGACCACGAGAAGCTCGATGAGCGTGAACCCGGCCTCCGCCGTCTCATGCCGTGCACGTATTCGCCGACGCAACTTTTCCTGCTGGTATGTGAACATCTCTCTCCCTCTGCGGCGACCGGCGCAAGCGAAGTCGAGTGGCAGCGGCACTCAGTAGTAACCCTCTGATTAATCAGCCGTAGACTACGCAGCCGTGCAGTCGAGTTACAAGAGCCGACCGTGATCCACTTCGGCAAGGACAGCACGGCGACTGCTGTAGTATCCGGCTGACTAATCAGCGGCTGACAGTACCGTGGGTCGAGTTCACGGCGGCTGACCGGCCGTTCTTCCGGATGGACGCGCGAAAGGGGTGGGTTCCTTGGCGAATCGCCGGCTTCTCCGTCGCCGCGCGGCGACGACAGGCCCTGCGGGCGAGGACGACACCCCGCCCGACGTACCACAGGAGTCGACGCTGCCGCCGGTCCCGGCGGACGGCGCCCCGCAGGAGTCGCCCGCGGGCCCGGAGCGGCCGCGTATCGGGGAACTGCTGGTGCGGCGCGGGCTGCTCACCCCGGCGCAGGTGGACGAGGCGCTCCTCCAGCAGTCGGCGTCGGGCAAGCGGCTCGGCGCCCTGCTGGTCGAACTCGGCATGGTCGACGAGCGGTCGCTGACCGAGGCGCTGTCGGTCCAGCTCGGCGTCCCGGTCGCCGACCTGCACCACAGCGAGCCCGACCCGGAGGCGGCCGCCCGGGTGCCCGAGGCGCTGGCCCGCTCCCTGGAAGTCGTCGCGGTGCGGCGGGCCGAGGGCGCGCTGCTCATCGCGGCGGCCGACCCGAGTGACCCGCGGGTGCGCGAGGAGGTCGGGCGGGCCGTCGCGCCGGACCGGGTGCGACTCGCGATAGCGCCGCCCTCGGACATCCGGCGCTCGATCGACAGCACCTACCGGGCGCTGGCCGGTGTCGGCAGCCTGGTCGAGGCCTTCGAGGCCACCGAGACCGGCCGCGCGGCCGCCTCCGGGGCCAGGGTGGTGAGCGAGGACGCTCCCGTCGTGCATCTGGTCAACCTCATGCTGACCCAGGGCCTGCGCGACCGGGCCTCGGACATCCACATCGAACCGCACGGCGACCGGGTCCGGGTCCGGTACCGCATCGACGGCGCGCTGCACGACGTGCTGAGCCTGCCGGAGAGCATGGGGCCGTCCCTGGTCAGCCGGATCAAGATCATGGCCAATATGAACATCGTCGACCGGCGGCGCCCGCAGGACGGGCAGATCGCCACCGAGATCGACGGCAGGCCGGTCGACATCCGGGTGGCGACCAGCCCCACCATCTGGGGCGAGAAGGCGGTGCTGCGGCTGCTCGACAGCAACCGCACCCTGTTCCGGCTGGCCGAGCTGGGCATGCCCGCCGCGACCTACGCACGGTTCTCGGCCCTGCTGCGCTCCCCCTACGGCATGGTCGCCTGCGGCGGGCCGACCGGCAGCGGCAAGACGACCACCCTGTACGCCACGCTCGGTGAACTGAACCAGAGCGAGCGCAACATCACCACCATCGAGGACCCGGTGGAGTACGTGTTCCCGTCGATCAACCAGATCCAGATCAACGAACAGGCGGGCATCTCCTTCGCGACCGGGCTGCGCTCGATCCTCCGGCAGGACCCCGATGTGATCCTGGTCGGCGAGATCCGGGACGCCGAGACCGCGCGGATCGCGGTCGAGTCCGCGCTCACCGGCCACTTCGTGCTGTCGTCCATCCACGCCGGAGACGCCTGCTCCGCGCTGCACCGGTTCGCCGACATGGGCATCGAGCCGTTCCTGATCACCTCCACCGTCGCCGGGGTGGTCAGCCAGCGGCTGGTGCGGCGGATCTGCGACCAGTGCCGCGAGCCCTACCGGCCGGGCGTGGACGAACTGGCCTTCTTCGCCGAGGCCGGCGGGTCGACGGACGCCGGGTTCTGGCAGGGCCGGGGGTGCAACTTCTGTTCCCGGACCGGCTACCAGGACCGGATCGGCGTCTTCGAACTCCTCGTGATGAGCGACGCGGTCAAACGGCTGCTCGTCGAGAAGGCGCCGATCGACGGCCTGCGCAGGGCCGCCCGCGAGGAGCACATGGACAGCCTCCTGGACGGCGGCGTCCGTCTGGTGGAGGAGGGCGTCACGACCATCGCCGAGATCATGTCGAGCGTGTACGTGGTCTAGCGCTGGTCCAGGGCCGGTCCAGGGCTTGTCCAGGGCCGGTGCAGGGCCGGTCCAGGGCTTGTCCGAGGCTGGTCCAGGGCGCCCGCACGGACGCCGCATCCGTACACCGACGACGCGAACCTCTGCCACCGGAAACCAGGAGGGCATCTGCATGGCCACCTTCAAGTACGTCGCGGTCGGCCCGGACGGGAAACGGGCCACCGGCGTGCTCAAGGGCTCCAGCGTCGACGGTGTGACCGACAGCCTGGCCCGGCAGGGCTACGACGTGACATCGGTCAGGGCCGCGGGCCGCAACCTGCTGCAACTCGAACTCACCGCGGCCAAGGCCGACCTGGTCGAACTGAGCAACTTCTCCCGCCAGATGGCCGCCTTCATCAAGGCCGGAGTGCCCCTCCTGGACGCCCTGGAGATCATCCGCGCCGAGACCAAGGACAAGAAGCTGGGCGCGGTGCTCGTCGACGTGATGGACTCGCTGCGATTCGGCGAGAGCTTCGCCGCCGCGATGGCCGCCCACACCGCGGCGCTCCCGCCGTTCTACGTCTCCGTTCTGCGCTCGGCGGAGGCGACCGGTGAACTCGACGTGGTGATGGCGCAGTTGGCCCGCTACATCGAACGCGACGTCGAGGGCAGGCGCAGCATCCGCTCCGCCCTGACCTATCCGGTCCTGGTGATGGGTCTGGCCGTCGGGGTCGTCCTCGTCCTGGTCCTGTTCGTGCTGCCCCGCTTCAAGGTGTTCTTCGAGTCCTTCCATGCGGAACTGCCGCTGACGACCCGGCTCCTGCTGGGCTTCACCGACTTCGTCACGGCCTGGTACCCGGTCGTCCTCGGGGTGCTCGTCGTACTCGGCGCGGCGCTGATCGCCGGTCTGCGGACCGAGCGCGGACGGGTGCTGCGCGACCGCTTCCTGCTGGCGCTGCCGGTGGTCGGCGACGTGGTCCGCTTCATGGCCATCGAACGGTTCTGCCGCATCCTGACCTCGATGATCAAGGCCGGGGTGCCCATCCCGGAGGCGCTCGGCCTGGCCGCTTCGGGCGCCAACAACCTGGTGTACGAGCGGTCCATCGGCACGGCCCGGAAGGAGATGCTCGAAGGCGGCGGCATCTCCCGGCCGATCGCCCGCACCAGGCTGTTCCCCGGGGCGGTCACCCAGATGATGCGCGTGGGGGAAGAGACCGGCACCCTGGACGACCAGCTGGAGAACGTGTCGGACTTCTACGAGAAGGAACTCCAGCACAAACTCAAGCGGCTGACCAGCCTGTTCGAGCCGACCATAGTGATCATGGTCGGGGTCGTCGTGGGGTTCGTGGCCGTCGCCCTCATCTCGGCGATCTACGGCGTCTACAACCAGGTCGACGTCCCATGACCGGCCCGGCACGCCGCCCGCGGCGCCGTCGCGGCGAGGAGGGCGAGACCCTGGTCGAGGTCCTCGTCGCCGTCGTGCTCATGGGCGTCGCCTTCGTGATCATCCTCGGGGGCATGGGCACCGCGATCGTCAGCTCGGTCACGCAGCAGAAGGTGACCGGCGCCGACTCGGTCGTCCGCAGCGCCGCCGAGAAGATCGTCGGCGCCCCGTACGTGTCCTGCGCCGGGAGTTACGACACTCCGGGCCCGCCGGCCGGGTACACCGTGACCGTCGAGGTCGAGTACTGGGACGGGGTGGGGGCGTTCGACCGGCTCTGCCCGGCCGCCGACACCGGAGTGCAGAAGGTGACGCTCACCGTGCACTCGACCGGCCCACGCCCCGTCAGGGACACGACCCTTGAGGTGGTCAAGCGGGAGTCGATGCCGTCATGAGGACACAACGTACCGGCGGACGACCGGAGTCGGGGTTCACCCTGACCGAGTTGCTGGTCACCATCGTCATCGTGGGCATCATCGCGACCCTGCTGCCCAAGGCGATCATCCTCGGACTGCGGTTCACCGCGGGCACCGAGAAGCGGGTGGCCGCCACCAGCGCGGCGGGCACGCTCAACCGCTACTTCTACGGCGACGTGCGGAGCGCGGACCGTGTCACGACCGGCCCCGCGTGCGGCGTCGACGACGTGATCGTCCACCTGGTCCGGCCCGACGCCGACGTCGTCTACACCTACGACCGGCCGACCGGCGCCCTCAGCCGCGTGAAGTGCGCCGCCGGAGGCGTCGTCACCACGCTGCTGGGCCGGTTCGACAACACCGCGCCGGGCCGTCCGGTGACGCTCAGCTGCGGGGCCGAGACCCCGTGCAACCCGTCCACAGAGGTGACCCTGACCGTGCAGAGCGACCCCGCCGCGCCTCCCACGGCCCTCACGGCCGTCCGACGATCGAGTGCGTCATGACCGGCCGCCCGGATCCGCGCCGCCCGGATCCGCGCCGTCCGCGCGCCGACGAGCAGGGCGCGACCCTGGTCCTGGCGCTGGCCTTCGTCGTCGTCTTCAGCCTGGTCACCGTGTCGGTCCTGGCCTTCGCCGGTACGGGGCTGAAGGCCGCGGGCGGGTACGTCGACCAGGGCAGGCGCGACTACAGCGCGGACGGTGCCACCCAGCTCGCGATCAAGAGCTTCTCGCAGGGCGGCCCGTGCGCCGACTACACCGCCCCGCCGGTCAACGGCCGCCGGATGACCGTCCACTGCGACCCCCTCAACGCGTCTCCCGCGACCACGCGCGCGACCCAGCCGCAGGACGCGCTGCGCAGCCTGGGCAGCACGGCTCAGGACGGCATCGACGTGACCACGCGCGGCCTGCGCGTCCAGGGCAGCGTGTTCTCCCACGCGGACATCACCACCGGCACCGGCGCCTCGATGGTGGTGTCGGGCGACGTGTCCGCCGTCGGCGACTGCTCCGGTGCCGTGTCGCAGCCGCGACTGGCCCCGACGCAGGCGCCGTACGCGCACGCCTGCGCCAACGACACTCCGCCGGTCCCCGCCGACGAGGCCACCGGCGGCGACCCGGACTACACCCCGCCCGCCACGGCCGTCCCGGTCCGGCGGACGGTGCCCGCGTGCCCCGGCTCCGCTTCCGGCGCCGGTTCCTGGCTGGTGCGGCTCCAGCCCGGCTACTACGACGACGCCCGCGCCCTCACCCGCCTCACCGGTGGCGACTGCCCCGGCATCGTCGTATGGCTGCAACCGGGCGTCTACTACTTCGACTTCACGTTCACCGGCGGCACCGCGGTCTGGACGATCGACGACCCCACGGTCAGCGTGGTCGGCGGCACGCGGACGGGCTGGGATCCCGGGGCAGCCGTCCGCCCGGCCGTCCCCGACCCGGGCGGCTGCGACCCGACGCGGCCCGAAGGCGTCCAGGTCATGATGGGCGGCGGCAGCCGGTTCCAGGTCGACCGCGGACACGTCGAACTGTGCGCCCCGGTGACCCGGGACGAACAACAGGTCGCGGTGTACGGCGTCCAGCCGCCGAAGCCGTCGCACACGCTGAAGCCGACCGCCGTGGCCGCCAACACCGGCTTCGTAGACCCGGGCCACGCCCTGACCGGCGGCGAACGGCCCGCCCCGCCGGGGTGTCCGCAGCCCACGGGCACCGCGAGCTGCACGGCCGACGCCGTCCTGGACCCGGTGAAACGCCGGTCGGCCTCGATACGGCTCGCCGGGTTCACCCCGCGGGTGCCGCCCGGCTCGGTCATCACCGGCGCGACGCTGCGGGTCAGGCACCAGGACGACGGCGACCTGACCTCCCCCGGCGCGGTGCAGGTCACCGTCGCCGTCGGCGCGGACACCTGCCACACCGACCACCTGCCCCGGCACACGGCACTCGCCACGGATCCCCCGATCGACCTGCTGGGCGCGTGCGGGCTCACCGACCCGGCCCGGCTCACCGGCCTGACCGTGACCTGCACCGCGACCCTGGACACCGACGGCACCGCCGCCACGGAACGCCTGGACGGCATCTGGCTGGAGGTCTCCTACCGCACGCCGACCACGTTCAAGCCGACCGCCGTGACCGCGTCGGCCGGGTTCACCGCCGCCGGCACCGATCCCGGCAACGCCCTGGAGATCGGCGAACAGCCGGTGCCGCTGGTGGCCGGGGCCGGGCTGACCACGGCGGCCCCGTCCGCGTCGATCACCCTGGCCGGGTTCGGCCGTCCGCCCTTGCCGCCGGGGTCGACGGTCGAATCCGCCGTACTGCGGGTGGCCCACCGGGAGACCGGCGACGCGGCGGCGCCGAGGATCAGCGTCACCCCCGCGGGCGGCGGCGGCCGCTGCACCGGCCTGCCGCTCACCGCGCGGACCGGCCTGGGCGACGACCGCGTGGACCTGAAGGCGTGCGGCATCACCGGTCCGGCACAGCTGTCCGGCCTGACCGCGACCTACACCGCCGCCCTGGACGGGGACGGCACCACGGGCGCCGATTCCCTCGACGGCATATGGCTCGAAGTCGTCTACGACCCGCCGCCGCCCCGCGCCGCGACGACCGCGGAGTCGACGGCGTTCACCCCCGCGACCGACGCCGAGGCGATCGACGGCGCCCGCACGGCCCACGCGGCACTCGACTCGGTCACCACCCCGACCGCCACCATCGACCTCGGCGGCTACGACACCCCCGCGGCGCCGCCCGGCTCGGTCCTGGACAAGGCCCTGCTGCACGTCGCGCACCGCGACGAACCCGGGGCGGGAGGAGGACCGCCGCCGACGGCCGCGGTCACCCTGACCGGGCCCGGCATGCCCCGTTCCTGCACCGCCCCGCGGAACCTCGCCGCGCACCCGGACTCCCTGGCCACCGACACCCTGGACCTGGTCGCCGCCTGCGGGCTCACCGACCCCGCCCAACTGACCGGCCTGGTCGTGACCTACACCGCCGCCCTCGGCGCCGGAAGCACCACCGCCACCGCCCAGCTCGACGGCATCACCCTGGAACTGTCCTCCCGCCCCCCGGTCTCGGTACGGCCCACCGAGGCGGTCAGCACCGCGACGCCCACCGTCGCCGCGTTCCTCGACCCGGAGAACGCGCGCGCCGTCGACACCACCACGTCGACCGCGACGCTCTCCGGGACCACCCCGGCGGCGTCGATCCGGCTCGGCGCGTTCACGATGCTGCCCCTGCCCGCGGGGGCGGTCATCGACAAGGCCGTGCTGCGCGTGGCGCACCAGGACGACGACACCACCCCCGCGCCACCCGCGGCGCCGTCCTCGTCGGCGGAGCCGCCCACCGCCGCGCTGACCGTCTCCGGCACCGGCACCGCCTGCGACGCGAACCACCCCCTGACCGCCAAGGAAGGGGTGCTCGGTGTCGACGTGGTCGACCTCGGCGCCTGCGGGGTCACGAAGGAGGACCAGTTGTCCGCGCTGGCTGTCGACTACGCGGCGAAGCTGGGCACGGGCAGTACCGACGCCACCGACCGGCTCGACGGCGTCGAACTCGACATCGTCTTCCGGGCCCCGTCCGTCCATGCCCTGTCCGGCTGCCTCACCACGGGCAGCCGTTGCGCGGTACTGAAGTCGACCGACGACGCCGACACGGCCACCGAGCACAGCCGTCTGGTGGTCAACGGCACCGTCTACGCGCCGACCGCCGCCGTCGACCTGTCGATGAGCCAGGTCGCCTCGCAGGTCGTCACCCGGGGCATCGTCGCCCGGACCATCCGGCTCGGCGTCAGCCCGGCCGGCGGCTACCTCCGGCCGGTGATCGGAATCCCCCCGGAGCCGGTGCTGTTCACGGCCTATCCGACCGTGATCGCGGAACCCGCGTCGGTCGGCGCGATCACCGGGTTCACCGCCCCGGCTCCCGGGGCGCCCGTCGACGTCACGGACGCCACCGTCCCCGGCGGCGGCCGGGCGTCCCTCACGTTCGGCGGCTACGCCCAGCCCGCACCGGCCACGGCGACCGGGCCACTCGACCATGTCGTCCTGCGGGTGGCGCACCACGAGGACGGCGACATGGAGTCGGTGAGGCTGTCGGTGGACTTCCCCGGCAGCACCTGCGGCGGCGACGGCTCACTGGACGTGCCGGTCCGTCCCGGCCCGAGCGGCCCGGTGACCGACCAGGTCGACCTGGCACCCTGCGGTCTGACCAGAGCCTCCCAGCTGGCCGGGCTGACCGTGACCTACGCCGTCACCGCGGGACCCGGCGGCGCGACCGAGCACCTCGGCGGCGCCCGGATCGACCTGCTGTCCGGACCGCTCGTCCAGGCCGCCGTGTCCTTCGACGGCCACGCCGACACCGTCGAGCGGTGGACGGTCCTGCCATGAGCAAGCACGCCACCTTGGAGGCCACCATGCCCGCGCCCAGTTCCGCGATCATCGACCACCTGCTCGGTGAGCTGTGGGAACGCGGCGGCAGCGACCTGCTGCTCACCGCGGGATCGGCGCCGTTCCTCCGCGTCGACGGCGCCCTGCGCCCGGTCGAGGGCGACGCGCTGACCGAGCCGGAGGCCGATCGCCTGGTGGCCGGGGTGCTGGGCGAGGAGCTCACGGAACGGTTCCGCCGGGAGAAGCAGGTCGACTTCGCGTTCAGCTGGGGGGAACGGGCCAGGCTGCGCGGGAACGCCTTCGTGCAGCGCGGCGCGTCGGCGCTGGCGCTGCGGATCATCCCGTTCGACGTACCGTCGTCCGAGCAGCTCGCCCTGCCCCCGGTCGTGCTCGGCTGGGCGGGCATGCCGCGCGGATTCGTGCTGGTCACCGGGCCGACCGGGTCGGGGAAGTCGACAAGCCTTGCGGCGCTCCTCGACCATGTCAACACACACCGGTCGGTGCACATCCTCACCATCGAGGATCCGATCGAGTACCTGCACCGGCACAAGCGCTCCGCGGTCAGCCAGCGCGAGGTCGGCACCGACACCGATTCGTTCCCCGCCGCGCTGCGCTCGGCCCTGCGCGAGGACCCCGATGTCCTGCTCCTCGGCGAGATGCGCGATCCGGAGAGCATCTCCGCGGCCCTGACCATCGCCGAGACCGGGCATCTGGTGTTCGCCACGCTGCACACCAACGACACGGCGCAGACCCTGGACCGCATCATCGACGTGTTCCCGGCCGCTCAACAGCCCCAGATCCGGTTGCAGTTGGCGCACACCCTGGTCGGCATCCTCAACCAGACGCTCATCCCCCGCACCGGTGGGGGCCGGGTGGCCGCCTTCGAGGTGCTGGTGGGCACATCAGCGATCCGCAACCTGATCCGCGAGGGCAAGAGCCGCCAGATCCGCAACATGATCTCGACCGGCCACCGCGACGGCATGCAGACCCTCGAAGCCTGCATCAACGCCCTCGTCGCGGCGGGCACCGTCACCTACGAGGAGGCCGTGCTGCACACGGCCCACCCGGAGGACATCAAGCGGCCGTACGTCCCGGCGGCCCGCGTCTGACCGTCCGGCGGCAGCGTCCTGAGGGCCACCGCGCGGAACAGCGGGCCCCTCGGGCAGGATTCGGCCCTCGGCTCCCCGCACCGTGGGCCCCTGCCGATTTCGGCAGGGGCCCACGCTCGCAAGAGCGGTCGCGGGCGGGTCGCGGGCGGGTCACGGACGGGGACGCCCCGGCGACGATCCTCCCGCGAAGGTCTCACGGACCGGTTCGGATCCGGTCAGACGTTGCAGCGCGTCTTGATCGTCTCCTCCTCCGTGATGTTCCCGCCGTAGATCCAGCCGTACGGGGAGCCGCCCCCGGTGCTGACGTAGTACCAGAGGTTCTGCGCCGAGTTCTTGTAGTAGCACCAGCCGCCGAGGCGCTGCCCCACGAGGAGCTTGGGGCGGATGTCGTCGCAGGCGCTGCTCGGGCCGGTCCTGAGGTAGATGGACGTCGTCACGGTGGCGCCACCGTAGCCGTTGGTCGTGGGCCTGACACCGCAGGCCTGGGCCCCGGCGGGGGCGTTCGACGGTGTCCAGTCGGGTGCTCCGTCCGCCGCGCTCAGGGAAACGGTCGATGCCGCTCGGGCGGGAGGGGACGCCGTCTGCGCGGACGCGGTGGTACCACCGGTCAGCAGGACGGCTCCCGTGACGGCGGCGCAGACGAACGCGAATCGATTGCGCATGCTTCTCCTCAAGGTCGAATACCGGTCGATGCCGTTGACGTCCCTCGGTGCTCCGGACGGGTGCACCGTCCTGAGCCCCGGGGCGTGCTGCTCACCGTGCCGAGGGCAGCGTCGGCAGACCTTCGGAAAAGCTTGAATCCACCTGGAACCAGGAGCCGGTTGGCACACAGAGTGTGGCGTGGAGACGCAGGGGCGGGCAGGGGGTGTGGTGGCGGATGGCGACGCGCTTCGCGATCCTGGGGACCATCGAGGTGTGCCGGAACGCGGTCCCCGTCGACGCGGGGCACGAGATGCAGCGGCGCGTGCTGGCGGCGCTGCTCGTCGACGCGAGCCGGGCGGTTCCGGCCGACGTGCTGGTGGACCGGGTGTGGGGGGACGCCGAGCCGGCGGCCGGCCGCCGGCAACTGTACGGATACATCTCCCGGCTGCGGCGCGTACTGGCGGACGACGGGACAGCCATCACACGGGAGCGGGGCGGCGGTTACCGGCTGGCCGTCCGGCCTTCGGCGGTGGACGCACACCGCTTCCGCGATCTGTCGGACCGTGCCCGCGAGGCGGGCGACGACGAGCAGGCGGAGGCGCTGTGGCGGGAAGCCCTGGCGCTGTGGCGGGGCAGCGCGTTCGCCGGGGCGGACACCCCGTGGTTCAACGCGCAGCGCGATCTCCTCGACGGTGAACGGCTGGCCGCCCAGATCGAGTTGGCCGATGTGCGGCTGCGCCTGGCGCGGCACGGCGGGATGGTGAACGAGCTGGCCGCCCGGGTCGAGAGGCATCCGCTCGACGAACGGGTGATCGGGCAGTTGATGCTCACCCTGTACCGGTGCGGACGGCAGGCCGAGGCACTGCACGTCTACGAGCGCACGCGGCGACGGCTCGCCGGTGAACTGGGCGTCGACCCCGGCGCGGCGTTGCGGCGGCTGTACGAACGCATCCTCGCCGGGGACCCGTCGCTGTCCGTGTCCCCTCCCCCGTCCCCTCCCCGGCCCCCGTCCCCGACCGCCGCACAGCCCGTCCCGGCGCCACCGGCCGACGAGACGGAGACAGAGACGGAGACGGAGGCGAACCCGCCGATCACGGAGGCGAATCCGCCGATGGCACGCCAGCTCGTGCCCCGTCTGCTCCCGGCGGACCTGTCACTCTTCGTCGGCCGCGACGACGCGCTGGACGAGGCCCGTCGGCTGCTCGGCCAAGAACAGCCCGGTCCGGTGACCCTGCTGGTCACCGGACCCGCCGGGGTGGGCAAGAGCGCCTTCGCCGTGCGTACGGGGCATCTGGTCGCCGCTCGCTTCCCGGACGGCCAGCTCCACGTGGACCTGCGGGGCTTCGGCGACGAACCGGCCGATCCGTTCACGGTCCTCGGCACCTTCCTGCGCGCGCTCGGTGTCCCCGGCGGTACCGTGCCCGCGGAGCTGATCGACCGCGTCCACCTCTACCGCACCCTGCTGGCCGGGCGGCGGACGCTCGTCGTCCTGGACAACGCCGCCGGTGCCCGGCAGGTGAGGGACCTCCTGCCCAGCGGCATCCGCTGCGCCGCTGTCGTCACCAGTCGTACGACCATGGCGGAACTGCCTGGCCGACGGCTGCCGTTGGGCGTGCTGGACCCCGAGGCGGGGCTCGGTCTGCTGCGCGAGATGCTGGGCCGGGACCGGACCGAATCCGATGCCGAGGCGGCCCGTTCCATCGTGGAGACCTGCGGTGGCCTCCCTCTGGCCGTGTGGGTCGCCGGTGCCCGGCTCGCCGCGCGTCCGCACTGGCCCCTGGCCAAGGTGGCGCGTGCCCTCGCCGACGAGCAGCGCAAGCTCGACGAGCTGGCCGTCGGCCACATCGCCGTACGCGCCAGCCTCGAACTGACGTACCGGCAGGTGACGTCGGCCATGCAGCACGCCCTGCGGATGACCGCTCTGCTGCCGGGACCGGGTTTCGCCGCCTGGGCACTGGCCGCGCTGCTGGACACGGACCTGTCCGCGGCTGAGGCCGTCCTCGACGACCTGGTCGAGGTGCACCTGGTGCAGGCCGGTTCGGCGGACGCCACCGGGATCCGGTACGAACTGCACGACCTGGTGCGGCTTTTCGGCCGGGAACGGGCGGAGCAGGACGTCCCGGAACGGGACCGCGCCGCTGCGCTCACCCGGTTGCTCGCGGCGAGCCTGCACCTCGCCGACCGCGCCTCGGACGCGCTCAGTGTCGACTTCCAGGGCATCTCGCAGCTGGACCTGGTCTCCTGGCGGCTGTCCGACACCGAGGCCGGGCACCTGCTCGCCGATCCGCTGGCCTGGTTCAACGACGAACGCCGGTTCCTCATCGACGTCGCGGAGCAGGCGCTGGACGGGACGGAGGGCGTCGCAGCCGCCGCCGGACTGGCCACCGCCCTCACGACCCTGTTCCAGGTCGGCAGCCACTTCGACGACTGGGAGACGCTCCAGAAGCGGGCCCTCAAGGCGGCCCTGGGCAGCGGCGACCGGCTCAGCGCCGCCAAGGTGCACCGGTGCCTGGGCGAACTCACCACCATCCTCGACCGCTATCCGGAGGCCGTGGACCACTTCGAGCAGGCCCTGCTGCTCGCCGTGGACCAGGAGCCCGTGTACCGGGCGAGTGCGACGGCCGGACTGGCCTATGTGCACCGGCTCCTCGGCCAGTACTCCTCCGCCGTGCTCCACTTCGAGGCGGCAGCCGGGCTCGCCGCATCGGCGGGCAACGTCAACTGCCTCGTCTACGCGACCAACGGCCTCGGCGTCATCGATCTCGAACAGGGGCGCGTCGAGGCCGCCGTCGCGGCGTTCGCGAAGTGCCTGGAGCTCAGCCGGATCGCGGGCTACCGGCCGGGGGAGGCCCAGGCCCTGCGCTGCCTGGGCCAGAGCCGTCGCGCGCTCGGGGCGTACCCGGCCGCCGCCGACGCCTACCGGCAGGCCGCCGCGATCAGCGAGGAACTCGGCGACCGTCTCAGCGTCACCCACGCCACCTGCTGGCTGGGGGACATCCTGGTCCGGCAGGGCGAGCACGGGGAAGGACGCCGTCTGCTGGCCAGGAGCCTGTGGACCTACCGCGAGTTCGGCAACCTCTGGGGCGAGGCGGCCACCCTGCACGCGCTCGCCGAGGCACAGCTCGCGGTGGGCCACCCGGTCCTCGCCCGCAGGCGTGCCGAAGCCGCCGTCAGGATCTGGCGGCGGATCGGCTCCACCAGATGGCTGGCCGTCGGCCTCGGCACCCTGGCTAAGGCACACACCCTGACCGGCGACCACTCGGCCGCTGCGCGTGCCCGCGACGAGGCCGACAGGGTGCGGACGGCTTGATCCGGCCGCCGCGGACACCCACCCCTCCGCGGCACATGATCGAGGGCCGGTTTCGCGCCCGAGTGGATCGTGCGCAACAACCCGCACCGACCGCCCCCCCCCCTGATTCCGGCCTTGAGGCACATTCCCCTTTCGCCCTGGTCTTCGGACGGCCGCCGCACCGAGAGACTGTTCTCCCGGCAGGGATCCGCGATCGGCTGGGACACGTTCCACCGCGCCGAGGTTCTCCTGACGCAGCCGCTGTGCGTCGTCGTCGGAGACAAGCCTGGTGCGTTCGGCGCCTACCGGGACGGCCCGGAGATCTACCGTCGTGCAGCATCGAAGGACAAGGAGCCGGTCGTGGCAGAGGGCTTCTCCCCCACGACCTGTACGACCAGCCCGAACCGGTTGAACCGGTCAAGATCGCCCTGGATCACCGGATCCCGTTCCACCGTCCGCGCCGACCAGGTCGCCTCGTCCAGGACCGGCCCTTGCCCCCGGACGGGACCGGAGTGGGCCGTCACGGTCTCGCACGGTCGGGATGTCCCGGTGAGAACGCTGCCTCGATCCACTCGTGCACGACGGTCACGGGCACGTGTCCGTCGGCCCCGTCGTCCTCGGGCGGCCCGGCGTGCGCGCAGTACGGCGGTTTCGCTCATACGGCCGCCGCCCCCCGTTCTGTGTCGGCAGGGGTGTCGTCGAGGTGCCAGTGCAGATCGCGCACGCCCGGCACCAGCGACAGCCGTGCGATGAGCTGCTCCAGGCTGCGGGCGGGGTCGCCGGTGAGGACGACCTCGGCCCGCAGGTCGGTGGTCTCGCCGGCGCCGCGGCCCACCCGCAGCCCGGTGGGCGCGAGCCCGTCGCCGGTGAGCCCCTGGAGCAGCAGTGCGCGCACATGGGTCTCGTCGCCGCGGTCGCAGACCAGGTGGACGGCGGCGTGTACGCCCCCGTGGTCGGGGTCGCGTTGCGGTACGCGGTCGATCAGCCGTCCCGCCGGGCGCAGCAGCAGGTGGACGGCGATGACGACGGCCGTGCCGATGAGGCACAGGTCCAGCCGGCCGGACGCGGCGAGTACTCCGACCGCCGCTGAACACCACAGCGTGGCCGCGGTGTTGAGGCCGCGGACCCCGCCGCCCTCGCGGAGGATGACGCCGCCGCCGAGGAAGCCGATGCCTGAGACGACGTAGGAGGCGACGCGGGTGGGGCTGCCGGAGTCGCCGACCGCCTCGCTGTAGAGGACGAAGAGGGTGGCGCCGACGGCCACGAGGGCGTTGGTGCGCAGGCCGGCCATGCGTGCGCGCCACTGACGCTCGACGCCGATCAGGGCGCCGCAGCCGCCGCCGACCGCGAGCCGGAGTGCAAAGTCGAAGGTGGCCAGGTCCGCCATGGGAATCTCCCTTGGCCCCGCCGGAACAGGGACGGGTCGAGGGCACGGTGGCGGCCCCGACGCGGTGCGCGAGGACTACCGGGTGCCCGAGGGGTGGGGGGACACGGGGGTGAGGGGCCGGATACGGCCCGGACTACTGCTGCGATCCATGTCGCTCACCTCCTCGGCAGGGCCGGCCTGACCCCTCCATACTTGCACATCGGCGCAAACAGACCCCTCCGATCCCGTCCAATCCCCTCCGATCGGTCTATTTGCGTATCGACGCAACAAGCGGCAGACTACCTGTCGGCACCCGCCTGTCACATCCCTGGACGGGCTCCGTGTGCCATCCCGGAACCGCACGACTGAACGGAGGCGATCATGGACATCGACCCACCCAGTCCGTGCTGCCTCCGCGGCAGTCTCTGACCGCTTCCGCACGTGACTGGCCGTGCTGCCCTCCGTCGAGGACGCACACGCGCTCCGTCGGAAGGCTGCGCCCGCGCGCGTCCACGCGCCCCGGTACGCGGCAACCATCCGCTCTCACCATCTGCTGCACCCGCGCCCCGGTACACCTGTGGCCACCGTGCGGTTGGAGGTTCCTGTGATGTCGTTCCGGACGAACACGTCCGCCCCCGCGACGCAGTCGTCGTCGTTGTCCGCCCGTTCCGCCGACCGCCTGTCCCGCTTCTCCTGGGTGGACGTGGTGGTCGCTGCCGCCGTGCTGGTGCTGCTCTACGTCGCGCTGCGGGTCGGGAAGGGGACCACGGTCTCGTTCTCCACCAGCCAGTCGGCGAAGGTGGATACCAGCATCGGTGAACTGCCGTACGACGCCGCGCGCTCCCTGCTGCGCATGTTCCTCGCGCTGGCCCTGTCCACCGTCTTCACCTTCGTCTACGCCTACGCCGCCGCCAAGAGCCGCCGCCTGGAGCGCATCCTCATCCCGGCGCTCGACATCCTTCAGTCCGTCCCCGTCCTCGCCTTCCTGACGGTGGCCGTGACCGGGTTCATCGCCCTGTTCCCCGGCTCCATGCTGGGACTGGAGTGCGCGTCGATCTTCGCGATCTTCACCTCGCAGGCGTGGAACATGACCTTCAGCTTCTACCACTCCCTCACCTCCCTGCCCCGCGAACTCGACGAACTCTCACGCTCGTTCGGCTTCACCCGGTGGATGCGGTTCTGGAAGGTGGAACTGCCCTCCGGGACGATCGGCCTGGTGTGGAACGGCATGATGAGCTTCGGCGGCGGCTGGTTCTTCCTCGTCGCCTCCGAGGCCGTCACCCTGGGCAACACCGACTACGCCCTGCCCGGCGTCGGCTCCTACGCCGGTGCCGCGATCACCGACGGCGACCTCGGCAAGGTCGGCTGGGCCATCGCCACCATGGCGATCATGGTCGTCGGGGTGAACTTCCTCTTCTGGCGCCCGCTGACCGCCTGGGCCGAGCGCTTCAAGAACGAGCAGTCCGAGGCCAGCGAGGTCCAGAAGTCCTACGTCCTCGACTTCCTGCGCCGCTCCCACTGGCCCCAGCTCCTCGGGCGCGCCCTGCATCCCGCGGGCCAGGCCCTCAGCCGGGCCGGCCGCGTCTTCGGCGTCGACGACCAGCCGCTGGTGATCGACCGCACCCGGCAGCGCACCGGCGACATCGCCTTCGCCCTGGTCGCCGGCGGACTGATCCTGTGGGGTCTGATCGACCTCGGCCACTACCTCCACGACCACACCGGCCTCGGCGTCTTCGGCGAACCCCTCCTCCTGGGCCTGGCCACCCTCGCACGCGTCGTGGTCCTGGTCGCCGTCGCGACCCTGGTCTGGGTGCCGGTCGGTGTGAAGATCGGCTTCTCGCCGAAGCTGACCCGCATCGCCCAGCCCGTCGTCCAGGTCCTGGCCTCCTTCCCCGCCAACTTCCTCTTCCCGCTGGCCGTCTGGTTCTTCCTGAGGACCGGGCTGACCATCGACATCGGCGGCATGTTCCTGATGGCGCTGGGCGCCCAGTGGTACATCCTCTTCAACACCATCGCCGGTGCCATGGCCATCCCCACCGATCTGCGCGAGGCCATGGACGACCTGGGCGTCACCGGCTGGCAGCGCTGGAAGCGACTGATCATCCCGGGGATCTTCCCTGCCTATGTCACCGGCGGCATCACCGCCTCCGGCGGCGCCTGGAACGCCTCGATCGTCTCCGAGGTGGTCGGCTTCGGCGGCACCACGCTCACCGCGACCGGCCTGGGCGCCTACATCGCCCATGCCACCGAGGCCGGGAACTTCCCCGAGCTGATCGCGGGAGTGGCCGTGATGAGCCTGTACGTCGTCTCCCTCAACCGCTTCCTCTGGCGCCGCCTGTACCGGCTGGCCGAGTCCCGCTACTCCCTGTGAACTTCCCTTCTGCTGATACGCGCTTGGAGCCAGCCATGGCGATGAATGTCCTCCCCTCGACCACGACCACCCGCCCTGCCGACGGTGACCTGCTGCTGGAGACCGCCGGTCTGACCAAGTCCTACGCCGGCGCCGACGGTGAACTGCCCGTCCTGTCCGGCATCGATCTCCAGGTCCGCGCCGGCGAAGTCGTCGCCCTGCTGGGCAAGTCGGGCTCCGGCAAGTCCACGCTGCTGCGCTGCCTGGCGGGCCTGCTCCCTGCCAGTTCCGGCACGGTCACCTACAAGAACACGCCCCTGACCGGAGCCAACCCCGGTACGGCGATGGTGTTCCAGACCTTCGCGCTGCTGCCGTGGCTGACCGTGCAGCAGAACGTCGAGCTCGGCCTGGAGGCCAAGGGGGTCGGCGCGGCGGAGCGCGCGGAGGCCGCCCGGCAGGCGATCGACCTGATCGGCCTGGACGGCTTCGAGTCGGCGTACCCGAAGGAGCTGTCCGGCGGCATGCGCCAGCGCGTCGGCTTCGCCCGCGCACTGGTGGTCGAGCCGGACGTGCTGATGATGGACGAGCCGTTCTCCGCCCTGGACGTGCTGACCGCGGAGAACCTGCGCGGCGAGCTGATGGAGCTGTGGGAGTCGGGCCAGTTCCCGACCCGGGCGATCGTGCTGGTCACCCATAACATCGAGGAGGCCGTGCTGATGGCCGACCGGATCGTCGTCCTCGGCTCTCGCCCCTACGGCACGATCCGCGAGGTCTTCGAGGTCGGCCTGGACCGCCCGCGCGACCGCAACGCAGCTGCCTTCGAGGACCTCATCGACCGCGTCTACCGCACCATGACCGGCCGGCAGAAGGAGGGCCGGACGCCCGGCCGCGCGGAGTCGGTCGAGCTGGACAAGCGCACCCCGGCCAACACCCCGCTCCCGCAGGCCAGCGTGGACGGCCTCTCCGGCCTGGCGGAAATGGTCCTCAACCGCGGCGGACGCTGCGACCTCGCCGACCTCGCCGACGACCTCGGCCTGGAGATCGACGACATCCTGCCCCAGGTCGACGCCCTCGACCTGCTCGCCTTCACCACCCTCACCGGCGACGACCTGCTGCTGACCGAGACCGGCGAGCGCTTCGCGGACGCCGACGTCCAGGAATCGAAGAAGATCTTCGCCGAGGCGGTCCTCAGCCACGCGCCGCTGGTCCAGCTCATCACCCGCAGCCTGCGCCAGAACCCCGGCCGCGCCCTGCGCTCCGGCTTCTTCCGCGACATCCTGGCTCACCACTTCACCAGCGAACAGGTCACGGTCCAGCTGGAGACGGCCACCGACTGGGGCCGGTACGCGGAGCTGTACTCGTACGATGCCGAGCCCCAGGAGTACCGGCTCGGCGAGAACGACGACGCCGGCACCCGGATCCCGGGCTACTGACCCAGCGCCAGCCGGGCGCCGAGCGGCCCGCGCACGACAGCGGGCCGCTCCTGCGCGGCCGCGGCGGGCACCTCGCCCCCGTCGCCGGGTCCCGGGGCGTCCTCGCCCGCGCCCACCAGCTGGGCCTCCTCCAGCAGAGCGCGTACAGCAGCCGCTCGGTAGTAGATCCGCGTGCCCTCCCGGCGCGTGGTCACCAGCCCGGCCGTCCGAAGCTTCGCAAGGTGCTGCGAGGTCGCGGCCACATGGGCGCCCAGGATCCCGGCCAGCGCGCTCACCGACAGTTCCCGGCCGCTCAGCGCCCACAGCAACCGGTAGCGCGAGGGGTCGGCCACCGCCTTGAGCACCGCCACCGCCCGTTCCGCGGCCTCCTCGTCCCACACCCGTTCTTGCGTACCCATGCAATTATGGTACCGGCGGCCCGTATCATCCGCCCGTGCCCACCCGAAGGGCCCGAGAGGAGCCCCCCGACAGCCCACGGCGCTCCAGGAAAACGCTGCCCGTTCCGTCCTGGAGGGGAGCCGTACGCCTCTCCTGGCGACGCGACCCACCCCGAAACCGGCCCTGACCTGCGACTCTCACGAGTCGGGACGACAGGATTTGAACCTGCGACCCCTTGACCCCCAGATCGATGGGGCGGGGGGAAAATCACGACATGTGCTGCAATCAGAGGGTGCACGGCGTGTATATCTGTACGTGCTGTGCACCCATCGACATGGACGCTGGTCCCCAAGTGCGCCACCTGACCCTCGGGCTGTCCTTGTCACAGACGGGCGCCAGGCGGAAAGCGGCTCAGGGAGCGGGGTGACGTCGCTTCCGTTCGGCTCGGCGTCGCAGATCGCGGATGACCTCGTACCAACGCGAGGAGCCGTCCCAGTCGCAGTCCTCCTGCCCGCCAGGCTCCCAGTCCGCGAGCTCGTCCAGCTGCTTGCGCAGGGCTTCCGATTCGACAGGAGCGTGGTAGGTGCGCTCGTCGTCGAGTTGGCCGGCGATGTCGTGGAGTTTGTGGGCAGCGCGGTAGTAAGAGAGTTGGGTGTCGGTCAGCCGGCGGGCAGAGTAGCCGCCGCACTTGCTGCACCAGTCCCAGTCGTCACGGGCCAGCAGATCGGAGACCCTGAGGAGGTCGTCGCTCTGCGCGAGACCTCGGTCCCGTGTGTGGCGGCAGAAGGGTGAATGTCCCTTGCCTTCAAACGCGGGATCCGCGTTCGTGGCGTAGATCTGCAGCGGCCCCAAAACTCCCAGTGGTAGGCCGCTGCCGCGGCGCCAGCGGTCGGTGCCGGGTGCTCGGAACGGCGTCAGGTCCAAGGGGCCGGGCGTGAGCAAGCCCTCCCAGACCGCGACCGACAGCGCGCCGGAGCGGCCGGTGTCGAGGCTCCGCAAGTCGGGAACGCCACGTGCCATGGCGAGCAGCCGCAGATTATGCTCCTTTTCGCGCTCCCCGTGCGCCCACTGGACAGCCGCCTGAGCCCCGCCTGCAAGACCCAGGTCGGCTCCGAAGCTGTCATCCTGACCTGCGCTGTCGTGGCCGAAGTGAGGGCCCTCGTCGGCCTCCGGTGCAGGGGCGACTTCCTTGATCCACGGGCCGAGCAGGCTTTCGGGAAGATCCGACGCGCCAGCGACAATGATCCCCGGCCAGCCCTGCTCGACGCGCTTCTCGATGGCTTGGACAGGTAGGACTTCCGCTCCTCCACTCGTCGAAAAGACGATGTAGAGCTGGTCGGCGGCGTACGAGTAGTTGCGCAGCGCCCGCAAGTGAGCACGGGTAACGGGCTGGCGATCGAAGACGGCGGTGTCGTCGAAGACCCCGGGCTGCACGGAGCCGGGATGCGCCTCGGAGACGCCTTCCGCCGGCGCGGCTTCGGCCCTGCGCTCGCAGGAGAGGACGCTCGAGGATGCGAGCAGTCTGTCGGCGACGAGGGTGGGGACCTTGAGCGTCAAGGTACGGCGGCTCCAGTCGGCGGTCACGGTCCAGGTCACCACCACGCCGAGGGTCCACCGATCCAGGCCGTTCAGGACATCACGTGTATCCCCGCGCGAAGGCTCCTTCGCGTCCTCCGGCAAGCGTGCCGTGACCCACACCGTCGGTGTCGGATCCGTCGCCGCGGCCGCGGCGCGGGCCTCGTCCTCCCATGACTGGATGAGGCGGCCGGCTCTTTCCAGAGCTTCCGCGTGCCCCTTCTTGTTGGACCTGATGCCCTCCACCAGGTCATAGCGCGTGAACGCCCGGGAGGCCGGTCCATCCCAGCCGCCTTCGGCCGCGTGCTGCCACCTGCGCCACAGTCGGCTCAGGCCGGTGGAAACCCGGCTGCTGTTGCCGAGCACCGCGAAAGCAGGATCGTCGGCGGGGAGCGAGGGCGTTCCCCGTTCCGCTGCCGCAGCGGCTACGACAAGACCGGCCGGCTCCACGAAGAGGGCCGCCTGCGCCCGGAGACTCTCGAGGTAGCCCTCCTTCGCCAACAGCTTCGGCCTCGCCCAGTCCGTCAGCCAAGGGAAGTGGGCGATGACGGACTGCGCTCGGTGAAGGCTCCCCGCGGCATGAAGCCAGCGGGACAAGACCCGCTCCTGCAGTTCCTCGGCCTCCCTACGCGCTTCCCACCGCTCGCTGTCGTCCTCGTTCTCAGCATCCCGTTCCGAGCGCAGGAGCTCGGCTGCGGCCTGCACCTCGTCCTGGGTCCAGTACACGTCCTCGTCCGGCTCTGCATAGGCCTGTAGCTGGTGAAGCAGTCCCGCCCCGCCGAGCGCTTCCACGAAGATGCCCAGCCCGGATGTCGGCCGGACCCTCGGGCCCCAGTCCGCGCACCCCGAGCAGAACCTGTCCACCACGTCCGCGCTCAACGCGACCTCGGCCGCCGTCACGTTGGCCGTGCGAAGCTGGCCGCATTCCCTCCGGACATGCAGTCTGGCATTCTTGCCCTTCGCCGAGTAGATGGTGATCTTGGTGCCCTCGAACGGCCCGAGCGGTACATCTGATGTCAGCACGTGGTCGCGCACGAACTCCCCCTTCTCATGCCTCACGAGCTTAGAGCCGAGCAGTGACACACGCCCCCGGACGAGGAGTCTCCAACCTCCGGTGTGCACAACTGCACTTGCCGTCGGCGGTGTGCACCGACTGACAGCGAGGCCGTAGCCCTGCCCGGTCTCGGTCAGCGCGCGGTCGATCTCGGCGATGATCTCCCAGCCGTGCCCGCTGACGAAGGTCGTCCCAGGCACACATTGGCAAGGCGCGGCCCCGCGCCGTTGCGCCCCGTCACCGAAGTCACCTCCCCCACGCACAGTGTGAGATCGACCTCTCGGACCGCCGACACGGCCTCGTGGGCGATGCCGTGACGAGCGGACATCCTCCGGCACGGGCCAGATCTCGTCACCGGACGGCAAGGCCGACAGCGGCTCCGGCGCCCGGAAGTCCAGCGTCGACGGCACGGCCTCCGCCGATGCCTCCCGCGGTCAGGTCAGTAGTCAGCGACACGATCGTTCTGCGCCGGGGCGGCTGACACATGCCCGACCCGGCTTTCTCGTTTACCTGATCATTACGTACGATCAACAGGTCAAAGCCGCGGCAGGAGCCAGGAAGCCGGTGCGAGTCCGGCGCGGTCCCGCCACTGTGACCGCGCACACCTTCCCGAAAGGGCGTGCGCGGGAGTCAGGTCACTGATCTGCTGCGGGCCCGATCCGAGGAGCGCGGACTCCGCAGGAGGCTTTCCATGCACGACGGTCACAGCCGTCCCCTTTGCTCTTTCTCTCCGTCGTCCATGGGCGCACCGGTGTACACGACCTCGCGCGGACACCGACCGGCACGTCTTGTCGCAGCCGTCACCGCTGCGTCGGCGCTCCTGCTGACCGCCGGCTGCGGCTCGTCCGGCACCACCTCCGGCTCCCCGAAGACAGGTGCCTCGGCGGCGAAGGACTTCCCCGTCACCATCGACAACTGCGGTGTGAAGACGACCTACACCAAGCCTCCGTCCCGTGCCCTGACCATTCACCAGCACCCGGCCGAGCTGATGCTCTCGCTGGGGCTGAAGGACCGGATGGTCGGCACGTCGTACCCCGACTCGGCGGTCCTGCCCGGCCTGCGCAAGGACTTCACGTCGCTCCCGCAGCTGTCGAAGGAGGCACCGTCGTTCGAGAAGGTCCTCGACACCGCTCCCGACTTCGTCTACGGCGGCTACGCCAGCGCGTTCGCGGAAAAGGAGGGCCGCTCGCGCAAGGCGTTCGCCGACGCGGGCATCAACACCTACCTCAACCGGGAGAACTGCGCCGGCAAGAAGGGGGTGACCATGGAGGACACCTACGCCGAGATACGCACGGTCGGCGAGATCTTCGGCGTCTCCGACCGCGCCTCCGCCCTCGTCTCCAGGCTCCGCAGGCGGGTCGACGAGGCGAGCGAGGCCGTGCGGGACGCGCATGACGTCTCCGTGTTCGTCTACGACAGCGGCGACAAGTCCGCTTTCACCGCGGGCGGCAAAGGCCTGGGCAACGAGCTGATCAAGCTGGCCGGCGGCAAGAACGTCTTCTCCGACCTGGACGACGTGTTCGGCGACGTCTCATGGGAGCAGGTCGTCGACCGCAAGCCCGACGTCATCGCCATCTACGACTACGCGGGCACCAGTGTCGCCCAGAAGAAGAAGTTCCTGCTGTCCCAGCCCGCCCTCGCCGACGTACCGGCGATCAGGAACAAGCGCTTCGTCGTGCTCCCCCTGACCGACACCCTCGTCGGCGTCCGCTCGGCGGACGCGGTGGGCGGCCTGGCGCGCGGACTGCACCCAGAGAGCTTCAAGTGACACCGCCCGCCGCGGACGCCGACAACAGTGCCGCGGTGAGGCAGGGCCGGCGAACGTCCAGCCGGATGTCGTTCACCGTCGTCCTGACCGTACTCGCCGTGCTCCTGGTCGCCTCGCTGACCGCCGGGCTCTGCCTCGGCTCGGTGCACGTGCCGCCCGGCCAGGTGTGGGGCATCGTCACGCACGCCCTCGGCGCCGACTGGAGCGAGCCCACCTGGACCCGGGCGCGGGAGACGATCGTCCTCGACGTACGCGGACCACGCGTCCTGCTCGGCGCGGTCACCGGCGCGGGCCTTGCCGTCGTGGGTACGGCGCTGCAGGCCCTGGTACGCAACCCGCTGGCCGAGCCGTACCTTCTCGGGGTGTCCTCCGGGGCCTCGCTCGGCGCGGTCGCGGTCATCGTGTTCGGGGTGAGCGTCTTCGGAACGGTGTCCCTGTCTGCGGCCGCGTTCACCGGGGCGCTGGGCGCGCTGGTGCTCGTGTACGCCGCCGCGCGCACCGGCGGTCGCATCACCGCACTGCGCCTGATCCTGGCCGGGGTCGCGGTCGCGTCGGTGCTCAGCGCGCTACTGAACCTGCTGCTCCTGACGACGGACGACGGCCACGAGGCGCGCACCGTCCTCGCCTGGACCCTGGGTGGTCTGGGAGGGGTGTCCTGGCGGGCGCTGTGGCTGCCGGGTCTTGCGCTGCTGCTCGGCATCGCCGTTCTCATGGTGCAGGCCCCGAACCTGAACCTGCTGCTCGCCGGGGAGGAGGCCGCAGCCACCCTGGGTCTGGACGTGGCACGGTTCCGGGCCCGGATGTTCGTCCTCGTCTCGCTGGTCACCGGTGTGCTGGTCGCGGCGGCCGGGCCGATCGGCTTCGTCGGCCTGATGCTGCCGCACATCGTACGGCTGTTCGTCGGCGGCGATCACCGGCGTGTGCTGCCGGCCGCCGCTCTGGGCGGTGCGGCGTTCCTCGTTCTCGCGGACATCGCCGCGCGGACCGTCGCGGCACCGCAGGAGATCCCGGTCGGCGTCCTCACCGCTCTGTGCGGAGGGCCGTTCTTCCTGTGGCTGATGCGGCACGACGCCCGCAAGAGCGCGGGAGGCGCGGCATGAGCGAGCTCCACGTCGAGGGCCTCACACTCACCGCGGGCGCCAGGCAGTTGGTCCACGACGTCACCTTGACGGCCCGCGAGGGCGAGACGATCGGCCTTGTCGGTCCGAACGGCAGCGGCAAGTCCAGCCTTCTGCGCGCCGTCTACCGCGTGCTGCGGCCGGAGACCGGAACGGTCCTCGTCGACGGCGCCGACGCCTGGTCGCTGTCCCCGCGCCGACTCGCGCGAACCCTGGCCGCGGTGGTGCAGGAACCCCCGTCAGGCATCGATCTGACGGTGCGCGAGGTCGTCGCGATGGGTCGCACCCCGCACAAGCGCCTGCTGTCCGGTGACACGGCCGAGGACGTCGCACTGATCGACGCGGCGCTCTCCTCGGTCGACGCCGTCGCCCTGTCGGACCGCCCCTTCGAGAGGCTCTCCGGCGGTGAGCGGCAACGGGTGCTGATCGCCCGGGCTCTGGCCCAGCAGCCGTCGCTGCTCGTCCTGGACGAGCCGACCAATCACCTCGACGTCCGGCACCAGTTGGAGATCCTGACCGCGCTGCGCCGACTGCCCGCGACGGTCCTGGTCGCCCTGCACGACCTCAATCTGGCCGCGTACTACTGCGATCGTCTGTACGTCCTGCGCGACGGCGGTGTCGTCGCGTCCGGACCGCCGCAGGAGGTGCTCACTCCACGCCTGCTCGCCGAGGTCTACGAGGTGACCGCCGAGGTCGCCGTCCATCCCCGCACGGGCCGTCCGCACGTGACGTTCCTGCCGGCGGACGTGCCGGTGCCCGACGTGGACCGATGACACGCGTCCCGCTGCGGAAGCGAGGTGCGCCGGACCGCCTGATGACCTGCCCGGT
The DNA here is from genome assembly GCF_053589675.1 of Streptomyces sp. NPDC003284. NCBI lineage: Bacteria > Bacillati > Actinomycetota > Actinomycetes > Kitasatosporales > Streptomycetaceae > Streptomyces > Streptomyces sp. NPDC003284. The sequence goes on along the minus strand of NZ_JBSFSI010000001.1, from coordinate 558,115 downwards.
CATCGGTCCAGGCAGCAGTCCCCGCACTTCGATCCTTTCGGGGCCCGGTAATACAGGCAGCAGCTGCGGCGGCGGAACGTCAGCTCGGGGCTGGTGATCAGCCCGGTCCCGCGCAGCCGCCCCGTCGCCAGGAGTTCCCGTGTCAGCTCGGTGAGCGGTGCCCGCAGGCCGGGCCGGGACCTCAGCAGTTGCCCGGCCGACCCGACGAGCGCCGACGCCGAGTTGCCCGCGAGCAGCCGCGGCGCCATCTTGACGGGCAAGCCGCTCTCGACGTGCTCCAGGATGCCGTCGGCCTGCGCGCGGACGGCATCGGCGAGCGACGACGCCGACTGTGCCGCGCGGCTGCCCCGAGGCTCGGCCAGCCGCAGCGCCGAACCGTCACCGGCCCATTCCACGGCGGTCATCGTCGGCACGATCCGGTGCACGAGCGCGCAGGCGAGGACCGGAGACCACAGGCGCGCCGCGAGCCCCAGATGGGCGATGGAGACTCCGACGCGGGCCTCGGCGGTGGCGTAGCGTTCGTTGACGGCCCTGGCCCGAGCGGCGAACCCTTCGCGCGTGAGCCGCCCTGCGCCGGGCGCGGCGGCCGGGGCCGTGTCGAGGGCAAAGAATCCGCCCAACCGCGCGACGTCGCGCAGCGCTTCGACGACCTCGTCCGCCGGCACCGCGTCCGGCGTGCCCGAAGCTGTGGTCATGAGGTCGACCTCCCGCAACCGGGCGGTCTGTGCCGCGTCATCACCGTGGGCGGACTCTTCAGGCATGCCGCATCCTTCCTCTCGCCGGAGAGCTCCGCCCCAGGGTGATTCGGGGAGGCGACAGCGTGACTCTCCTGGACCGGGTCCGCACTCGTCCCGGCCTTCCCACCCGCACGGGGTATGTGCACGTCGGGGTGCACTCGCCGATCACAGTGGCGCTACCGCATCGGATTCGCACCGGTTCTCTCGGTTCGCTGTCGCCCCAGCCAGCGGCCATTATGCTGCTCCATCTCGGCGACTGATCGCCGCGCGGCGTCAGGTGCGCCGGGCTCTCGCCACGGCAAGGGCGTCCGCGACCTGTCCGACGACCCGCTCTGCGTCGTCGGGGCTGTTCACCACGTCGGTGCGGTTCATGTCGATCACGAGGACATCGCTGGCCGAATAGTGCTCGTGCACCCAGTCGTCGTACCCGGACCAGAGCGTCCGGTAGTACTCGATAAGGCTTTGGTCCTGTTCGAAGTCGCGCCCCCGCAGTCCGATGCGGCGCAGCACCGTCTCGAAGTCTGCTCTGAGATACACCATGAGATCGGGTGCCTTGCGGTAGGGAAGGCCGTCGATCTCACGCATCATCTCCGCGAGCAGCCCCTCGTACACCCGCATCTCCAGGGAACTGATCCTGCCGAGGTCATGGTTGACTTTGGCGAAGTACCAGTCCTCGTAGATCGACCGGTCGAGGACGTTGTCGTCCTGTTTGTACGCCTCCTTGATCGCGGCGAATCGCGTCTGCAAGAAGTAGAGCTGGAGAAGGAAGGGGTAGCGCTTCGCCTCTATCTCCTCAGGACCGGCGGTGTAGAAGAGCGGCAGGATCGGGTTGTCCTCCACGCTCTCGTAGAAGACCTCGCTCCCCAGCTCTTTGGCGATCAGCTCGGCCACACTTGTCTTCCCGATCCCGATCATGCCGCCGACGCAGATCACTGCCATACCTCGCTTCTCCCCGGGACACCGTCCGCGTGCGCGGTGCCCGCGCCCCGGCCCTTTCACGGCACACGCACGGCCGCGGAGCACAGTCGCGGAAGCGCCCCGGGCGCAGGTGACGGGCCCGGCCTCCGTCGGACAACCGAAGCGGCATCATATCGGCACAGAGAGATGTCCGAATTTGCGGGCTCATGACCTGGATGGGAGACGCCGTTGTTCCGTGTCACTGAACCTTGAGCGTGTGCCATCGAAGTTTGTTCACCGCAGGTCAAAGGGTCGCGATGGCTGAGCCGGGCGTGGCTGGACGACCGTGTCGGACTGGGAGATCTCGGGAACCTGGCCGTGTGACGTCCTTCGCCTCGATGACGCGGCAAAAGGTGAGTCGACTGGTCATCGGATGACGAACCTCGCACGATCCCGGGAGTCGCTATGGGAACCGAGTTCTGGCGGACGATTCAGGTGGCCATCGAGAAGGACAACTGGACAACCCGCGCAGTGGTGCCGTTCTGTGCCGCAGCAGTCGTCGGGCTCGGCATTTACACGATCGCCGCGGCCAAATAGCGCCCCTCCCTGGCGCAGTTTCGGTGAGGCGCCCTGAGCTGGGACGATGCCGATGAAACTTCGATGGCACGCGCTCAAGGTTCGTTGACAGAGGACAGCCGTGCACTGTGTTGCCACGGGACCGCACGGAGCGCGGGACGGGTGAGGCGGTGCGGGTCGCCTCGTCGGCGTACGGTCAGGCGACGGCCGAGGCGTCGAGCGACGTCGCGGGTCCGGCCACTGGAGATGGTGATCTCGGTACCGTCGGGCCGGGTGACAGTGATGGTGTGGTTGCCGCATCGGGTCTGTACCCAGGCGATCACGGCGCCCGCGAAGACCGTCGCGACTCCACCGGGTTCCAGAAGCGCGATCAGCGCGTCCGAGGCCGCGCCCATCGTTCCGGGCCGGGACGCAGCGAGGTCTCCCGCCTGACGCGACCGCGCAGTTCGGGTACGTCCAGCAGCAGCCGCGAAGTTCCTCGACCTCTTCCCGGCGCCCGTCCTCCGCCGCGGCCACGACAACGCGCAGTTCCTCCAAGGCGAACAGCCTCCTCTGTGCTCCGGATCACCCGAGGCTGTCCACGGCTCCGCACCGCATCCGGCGATCCCGGAGAATCGGCCGAGAGCGACCGGGCGGGGCCCCGGACTGCGCCATCGACGCACAGCTCATCAGGAACCATGGTCCGGCATGTCGCTCGCGTGGTCCGGGTCTCCGATTCCTCTTCGTCCACCCGACGCGAACTGACGGGGCACTCCGCGAAAACACGCAACGGACGCCGCCCGCGCACGGGATGGTTCAGCGTCCGGACAGGTACCGGCCGGGACGGGTGCCGAGGTGCCGGCCGTGGTGGACGACCAGTTCGCCGTTGACCAGCACGTGCGGAACGCCGGCCGCGTACGTGCCGGTGAACGCGAACGTGTCCTGCGCGGCGAGGGACGCGAGATCGAGCACGGCCAGGTCGGCATGGTGTCCGGGCCGGACACGGCCGCGTTCGGACAGCCGGAAGCGGTCGGCGACCATCGAGGTCATCTTGCGCACCGCCTCCTCCAGGCCGAGGGTCTTGGCGTGCAGCACATGGTGGGCGAGGTAGTGAATGTGGCCCGTGAAGAACAGCGGATGGCGGGTCCGCGCCGCGAGTGGCCCCTCGGTGCGGCTGGTGAAGCCGTCCACGCCGAGGCAGAACAGCGGGTGCGCGACCGCCTCGGCGACATGTTCGGGCGTGAACAGACGCCCCATGAGCTGCACAGTCGGCATGTCGGACCCGGCCGCCCGCAGGACGTCGAAGAACGCCTCCCAGCAGTCCTGGCCGCGCAGTGCGGCGATCTCGGGAAAGGGAAGGCCCTCCAGCTCCGGTGTGGCGGGACTGGTCGCGAGGACGACCCTCTCCCATTGGCCCTTGTGCACGAACCGCCAGTAGCGGTCGCAGTCCTGGCGCAGCCGCCGCCGCACGTCGGGGTCGTCGAGCCGGCGCGCCGCGCTCGCGGGGCCGTCGGCCAGCAGCCAGTTGGGCAGCAGACCTGTGGCCAGCCCTATACCGTGCGGATACGGTGTCATGTCGGCGAGCACGTCCAACCCGGCCTCCCGCTCGGTGGCGAGCCGGCCGACGGCGTCATGCCAGGCATCGTGGGGAGCGCCGGTGTCGTGGCGGACGTTGAGGTGGGAGAGCTGGGCGCGAAGTCCGCTGTGCCGGGCGACGGCCAGGAACTCCCCGACAGCGTCGAGGAGGTGTGCGTCACGGTTGCGGATGTGGCTGGCGTAGATCCCGTCGTACCGCTGCAGGACGGACGTCACCTCGGCGAGTTCACCGGTGGTCGCGTACCGCCCGGAGCCGTATTCGAGGCCGCTGGACATTCCCAGAGCTCCGGCTTCCATGGCTTCTTCGAGCAGGTGGGCCATGCGTGCAAGTCCGTCGGCGTCGACGGATTCGCCCCGGACCTGGGCGGCGTCGCGCAGGGCCGTGTGTCCGACGAGCCAGGCGAGGTTCTGCGCCGTGCCGTTGTCCTGTCGGTGCACGACGTCCAGCAGGCCGGGGAACGTGCGCCAGGAGACCGGGCCCTCGTACCCGTAGGCGCGCAGGGCGCGGCGGGCCTCGGCGGCGCCCGTTTCGGTCAGGGGCGCGTAGGTCACCCCGCAGTTCCCGACGATCTCGGTGGTGACCCCCTGGCGAACGGTGCTCTGAGCGTCTCTGTTGCCGAGTACGGACCAGTCGCTGTGGCTGTGCGGGTCGATGAATCCGGGTGTGACGGTCAGACCGGTCGCGTCGATACGGCGGGCCGCTTCCACGCGGAGGTCGGGGCCGACGGCCACGACGCGGCCGTCCCGTACCGCGACGTCGGCCCGGCGGGACGGGGTTCCGGTGCCGTCGATGACTCGACCGCCGGACAGCAGGAGGTCGACGCCTGACGAGACGGTGGCGGGCGAGGCGGGGGCGGGCATCAGCGCAGATCCTCCTGGTGGCGGTCGTGTACACGGCTGAGGAAGGCGAGCGAAACCAGTGCACCGCAGACCAGGTAGAACGCGGGGGCGACGGAGACGCCGGTCCGGGTGGCCAGGAACGTGTTGACGAAGGGTGCCGTGCCGCCGAAGACGGCGGCGCCGATGTTGTACGAGCTGGAGAACGCGGTCGAGCGGACCCGGGTGGGGAACAGTTCGACGAACAGGGCGGCCATCGGTCCGGAGACGGCGGCGAACAGGACGACGAAGACGATCTGCCCGACGAGCGCTCCGGCGAGGGTGCCGCTCGTGGCGAGCAGGAAGACCGGGTACGTGGCCAGGGCGTAGAGCGCCAGTGCACAGCTCATCACCTTCTTGCGTCCCACCCGGTCGGAGAGCGCGCCGGCCGCGACGATGAGCGGCACCTCGATCAGCAGGGCGATGGCGTTGGTCGTCAAGGCGTCCGCCAGCGAGAGCGCGCCGACCGCGTCGAGGAAGGTCGGGAAGCTGGTCGCCGTGTACCCGTAGAGCGTCACGCCGAAGACGATGCCCAGCACGAGCAGCCAGTTGCGCCGTGTTTCCGCGGTCGCGCCGGTGCCGTTGTCCGCGTCGATGTCGCCGATGCCGGTGTCGCCGGGCGCGGCGTTCTCGGGCTTCGTCTCCTGCCGGGGTATCGGCTTGTGGGAGGCGTGCAGTTCGCGGTACGCCGGGGACTCGTCCAGCTTCAGGCGGATGAACAGTCCGACCGCCGCGACGACGCCGCCGAGGAGGAACGGGATCCGCCACCCCCAACTGTCCACAGCCGCCTCGGGCATGAGCCGGACGACCGCCATGGCGACGCCCGTTCCCATCAAAAATCCCGCCACCGTCGATGCCTGCACCACCCCGGAGTAGAGGCCGCGGCGGCCGGTGCGCGCGTACTCGATCAGAAACGTCGCGCCGCCTGTCCACTCCGCGCCCGCCGCCAGGCCCTGTGCCATCCGCAGCGCCACGAGCAGTGCCGGAGCGAGCATCCCGGCCGAGGCGTGCGTGGGGAGCAGCCCGATGAACACGCTGGCGACGCCCACGGTCACCATCGTGGCCGCGAGCATGCTCCGGCGCCCGGCGCGGTCACCCAGCCGTCCCAGGACGATCGCCCCCAGCGGACGGCACACGAATCCGACCGCGTACGACGCGAGCGTCACCAGCAGCGAGACTGTCGGGTCGTCCGAGGGAAAGAACAGCCGCCCGATCACGGCCGCCATCGACGCGTAGATCGCGAAGTCGTACCACTCCAGCAGGGTGCCCAGCACCGCCGCCGCGATGACCCTGTTCGGAACCTCCCCGCCTCCGTCAGCACGCGCGGACGGCGTCTTCGGCTTCGTCAGCTCCATAGCTCCGCCTCTCCTGAGGGGCCTCTTGCCCGGCGCGATGAACGTAGACGAGCAAATGGCAGATGGTCAACCATCCGCCATTTGTTATCGTTGACGGATCGACCGAAGGAGCCCCCACACGATGGCGGCATCGCCCCCGCACCCGCCCGAATCCCGGCGCGACTGGATCCTGCGCAACCTGCGCGAACGCATCGCCCACGGCGAGATCCCCGCAGGGGGAAGGCTCGTCGAACGGGACATCTCGGTGCACTACGGCATCAGCCGGGGCCCGGTCCGCGAGGCCATCATGGTTCTGGAGCAGGAGGGGCTGGTCATCACCCACCCCTATCGAGGCGCCGTCGTCACCGAGGTCTCCCAGAAGGAGATCGAGGAGATCCTGGTCCCCATCCGGCTGGTGATCGAGAAGGCCGCCTTCCTCTCCGCGGCCGAGGCAGCTGACCCGCGGCTGCTCGAAGCCCTCGACGCGATTGTGGGACAGATGGGATCCGCAGCGGCCGAGCCCCTGGACGCCAAGGCGCTCGCGGACCTCGACGTCACGTTCCACGAGACTGTGATCATCGCTGCCGGGCATATGCAGTCACTGCGGATCTGGCGCACCATCCAGCCCCGGGTGCGGGCCTATTTCCTCCGCGACGCCCCGCACCACGAGAACCCCCTTGGCGTCGTCGACCAGCACCGGTCCCTGCTCGACGCGCTGCGGTCCGGGGATCCGGAGCGCATCGAGGGCGAGATCGCGGAGCACATCGGGATCTATCTCGGCGGCTGACGACGGTGAGCGACGCGGGTGACGGCGCGCCCCGTCGGCGTCCTCGCCCACCACGGCCGGTGGAAGGCCGCTCGCGCGGCGGGCGGTCAGCGCACGACCGGATCGGCGCCGTCCAGGAAGGCCGACAGGCCGCGTCTCGTCAGTGTGCCCTCCCGGTCCCCGTGTTGAGGCAGGCCAGGGCGCCGCACGCGTTGGCTTGTCGCGGCCGTTCGACCCGTGAGCGGCTCTTCGACACGGCCGTGAGATGGCCCGCGACGAACGCATCGCCCGCGCCGGTGGTGTGCACCGGCTCGACGGGGAAGGCCGCGGCTCCCTCGTACGCGCCGTCGCGGTGGGACGCGGCGCCCGCATCGCCTCGTTCGAGGACGACATACGTGGCCCGGCGTCAGCGAGGAATGCCAGAAGGGCGAAGTCGTCGGCGACATGGTGCCGGCCCGTCCGTCGCACAGCAGTGAGGGTTCGCCGTGTCCGCCGATGAGGAGGTCGCCGAGGGAGAGCAGCCCTGGAGCCCCTCGCGTGCCTCGTCGACGTTCCACAGAGTCGACCAGTAGCTGACGTCGAGGCTGACCCGTCCGCCGTGTTCGCGGGCCGTCTCTGCTGCCTCATGGACGAGGTCCGCGCTCGTCCTGGACGGTGCCGGGGTGATGCCGGTCAGGTGCAGCAGCTCGGCGCCCTCGAACAGCTCCGGCTCCAGGAGTTCCGGGGACATCACGTCGGCCGCGCTTCCGGACCGGTAGTAGCTGACGCGAGAGGCGCACGGAACCCGGGATTCCTTGACCATCACCCCGGTCGTCGGTCGTTCCGCGTCGACCTCTGCGGCGAGTTCCACGCCCTCGGCGCGCAGCGCGGCGAGGACGGCTTCGCCGATCGCGTCGTCGCCGACGCGCCCCAGCCAGAGCGCGCCGATGCCGAGGCGGGACGGCCCGATCGCGATGTTCGTCTCCGCGCCGCCGTTCGTGATGCGCGCGGAGAAACCGGCCCGCAGGGGGCCGGTTTCTCCTGCCCGGACGAGACCCATCGTCTCGCCGGGCGTCAGCACCCGAGGGCGCGGCCGTACGCTCATGTGCTCATGTCCTCGCCGATCACCTCGGCCAGGCGTCGCATGCGGTCGGTGAGGGTCCGCAGCGACCCGCTGTTCAGCGCGTCGCCAAGGAGAGGTCCGCCCATGGAGACGGCGGCCAGCCGCGGGAGCGGCCGCCCACGCGCGTGTCTCTGCCGCGCCGGTCCCTCCGGACGGCACGGGATGCAGGTCCGGGAAGGGCCCGCGGAGCTGCTCGGCTCCGACCGCGGACGCGGGGAAGATCTGCACCAGGTCCGCGCCCGAGGCTGTCGCAGTCACCACCTCGGTGGGCGTGAGCGCACCCATGACGACCGGCGCGCCGTGCCCGTGCGCCGACTCCGCCGCCGCGCCGACGATGCCCAGAGTGACGAGGAACCACGCACCGGCGTCGAGCGCGGCTCGGGCCGGCACGCCGTCGGTCACAGTGCCGACACGGATGCGGGCGCTGTCGCCGACGTCCGCTCGCAGGCGGCTGACGACGTCGAGCGTTCCCTGCGTGGTGAGCGTGAGCTCGATCTCGACGGACGCCTCCGGAGACGAGTACGTCGACGACAGGGCGGCAGCGGACCGCCGACGGGGCTCGGAGCACCGCGACGACCCCCGACAGGGGGGTGGTCGGCATTCACGCCTCTGGGTCCGCGAACGCGGGCCGGGTGCCGTACTTCTCGATCGCTTCGGGGTCGAGGGACACACCGAGTCCGGGGCCGGAGGGGATGTCGAGGCATCCGTCGGCACCAAGTCGCCAGCCCCCCGCGACCAGGTCGTCCACATAGGCCGAGCCGGTCTTGTACTCGACGAGGTCGGTGGACGCGAGCGCGGACGAGAGCTGCAAGTCAGCGGCGAGACCGATGGCCGTGTTCCATCCGTGCGGGATCAGGCGGATACCGAGGTCCTGGGCCTCCCAGCCGATCCGTCGCGACTCGCTGAGGCCGCCTCCCTTGGTGGTGTCGGGCTGGACGATGTCGAAAGCGCGGCGCCGCAGGTAGGGGGAGAAGCTCTGCCTGCGGGTGAGGACCTCGCCGCCGCTGATGGGGACGGGTGAACCCGCGCGGAGTTCGGCGAAGCCTTCCAGGTCGTCCGGCGCGAGGGCCTCCTCGAACCAGGCGACGTCGTAGTCGGCGAGCATCCGCGCGGTTCGCTTCGCCCATGCCAGGCCGCCGGGGAAGAAGCCTTCGGAGCCGCCGGCGTCGACAGCAAGCAGCCGGTCGCCTATCGTGGCGCGGGCGGCGGCGACGGTGCGCTCGTCGGTAGCGGCGTCCACCCGTCCGAACTTCCACCAGCCGATCTTGAACGCGGTGAAGCCCTGCTCCACGAGTTCGGTGAGGTTGTCCGTCATCGGTCCGGCCTCGTCCATGAGCACCGACGCGTAGGGGCGCACCCGGGTGCGGTGGCGCCCGCCGAGCAGTCGGCCGACCGGCTGGCCGAGCGCCTGACCGGCGATGTCCCACAGGGCGATGTCGATCGCGCTGGTCGCGTGCGTGAGCGCCCCGCCCCGGCCCATCCAGAACGCGGTCTGGTGCAGCGTTTCGGTGATCCGCTCGACCTCCACCGGGTCCTGTCCGACAAGGTGCGGGAGCAGAAGGTCGATCGCTCCCCGGACGAGATTCTCGGTGGTGAACGCGCTTCCGATGCCCGTGACGCCTTCGTCGGTGTGGACGGCGACAAGCGTGTGCACCACATCGTCCGGGCGCAGTTCGTTCGACCAACCGCCCTCGGGGGTCGCCCCGCGAAGACCGCATGTCTCGACCCTGGTGATTCTCATGAGTGCCTCTCGTGACGGGTGTCATAGCCGCCGACGCCGACGAGTCGGCGGCTGTGTTCGGGACCGTACCCGATCGAGCGGACCATTGTCGACAATCGACTATTCGGCTACAGTCTGCCGGACCGCCCGCCGCACCCACCACGGGAAGCGCCACCGGAAGGCACCATGCGACGAAGCCCCGATCCCCCGCCCTCCAGCCCCCGGCCCCCGACTCCCGACCCACCTCTCCGCAACCCCCGGGAGCCGCCGCACTTGATTGTCGACAAAGTACGATCCTGCTACGCTCCGGTCATGTCTGGTCTTACCGCGCTTCCCGCGCTTCCCCCCGCCTCCCTCGCCTCCCGCCGCGAAACCGTGGCGGACGTCCTGCGTGAGGCCATCACCTCCGGCCGTCTCCAAGCGGGCCAGAAGCTCACGGAGTCGGGAGTCGCCGAACAGCTGGGAACCAGCAGGGCGCCGGTCCGCGAGGCGCTGCGCCAACTGGAGCAGGAGGGCCTGGTGATCTCCTACCCCTACCGCGGTACGGAGGTGCTCGGCGTCTCCCAGGAGGAGATCGAGAACGTTCTCGTACCGGTCCGCCTCTCCCTGGAGAAGTTCGCCTTCCGCAAGGCGATGCCCCGTCTGACCGACGCGGATTACGCCCATCTCCAGTCGCTCGTCCGCAACATGGAGGAAGCAGCCGACGCGTCCGACGCGGCACTGCTCGCCGACGAGGACATCCGCTTCCACGAGGCGGTCGTGACCTTGTCGGGGCAGCAGCACTGCCTGCAGATCTGGCGGTCGATCCAGCCCCGCGTGCGCGCCTACTTCCGGCGCGACGCGAGCCACTACCCGGACGCGACCGTGGTCGCCGGGCAGCACCGCGAGCTCATCGACGCACTTCGCGCGGGCGACGAGCACGCACTGGACCGCGCCGTCACCACCCACATCCAGACCCACTCCAGAACCACCGAGGACTCCTCCGAATGACCAGAACGATCTTGATCACCGGCGGCGGAAGCGGCATCGGCCGCGCCACCGCGTTCGAAGCCGCACGTCGGGGCTGGGCCGTCGGCGTCCTGGACCGTGACGGCGAGAGCGCCGAGCGGGCCGCGGCCGAGGCCCGGCGCGTCGGCGCCCGCAGAGCCTGGTCGGCCGCGGCGGACGTCACCGGCGAACGGGAGCTCGTCGACGCGTTCGGCGCGGCGAGCACCGCACTGGGCCCGGTGGACGGGGTGATCGCGAGCGCCGGCATCGAGGTCAACGCGCCCCTGCCGCAGATGCCTCTCGACACATGGCGCCGCGTTCTCGACGTGAATCTCACCGGCGCCTTCCTGACCGTACGCACGGCCGCGCAGGCTCTGCGGGACGCCGGGAGGCCGGGCTCCCTCGTGTGCGTGTCCTCCCCTTCCGCCTTCGTCGGCTTCGCGGGCGGCTCGAACAGCGCGTACGGGGCGTCCAAGGGCGGAGTCTCCGCGTTCGTGCGGGCGGCCGCCATCGACCTCGCCCCTCACGGCATCCGCGTCAACGCGGTCGTCCCCGGTGCCACCGACACGCCGATGCTCTACTTCGGCCTCGACGGTGACGCACTCGAAGCGGAGCGCGCGCGCCTGAGAGACGCCGCGGCACGGCAGATCCCGCTCGGGCGGATGGCCGACCCCGCCGAGATCGCGCGCGCCGCCGCCTGGCTGCTCTCCGACGACGCCTCGTATGTCACGGGCAGTCACCTGGTCTGCGACGGCGGCCTCATGGCCAAGAGCGCGAACGATTTCTGACCGGACTCCCGGCAAGCCCCGAAAACCCACCGCAGAAAGGCCGGACTCACATGACAACTCAGGCGATCGGCGCCACGACATGGGTGGTCGCGGACGGCTACATCCCCCCGAGCAGCACCGGACCGGCACCCGCGATGACCAGCCATGACAGCATCTGCATGCTCAACGCTGGCGACGACCCCGCACACGTCGCCGTCGAGGTCTTCCACACCGACCGCGAGCCGGTCGGACCCTATGAACTCACCGTTCCCGCACGCCGCGCACACCACCAGCGGATCAATGATCTCCGCGGCCCCGAGCCGATCCTTCCGGGCGTCGACTACTGCCTCGTGATCCGGAGCGACCACCCCATCGTCGTCCAGCACACCCGCCTCGACTCCCGGCAGGCGGAGAACGCCCTGATGTCCACCATCGCCTACCCCTCCTCCCGGTGATCCCCCATGGCCCATTTGGTCGACAATCCACAATCGACAAGGATCGGTTCGTCATGTCCCACGCACACCCCGGTGAGAGCGGCCGCCTGACCCGCCGGGTGGCCGCGATGGCGGTGGCCGCCGCCATCGGCGGCTTCCTCTTCGGATTCGACACCGCAGTGGTCAACGGCGCTGTGAACGCCATCGAGACCAACTTCGCGCTGGACTCCATCGGCCTCGGCACGATCATCGCCGTCACCCTGCTGGGCGCCGCGCTCGGCTCCTTCACCGCCGGCTGGCTCGCCGACCGCATCGGGCGACCCCGCACCATGGCGGTGGCCGGTGCCGTCTTCCTCGTCGCCGCGATCGGCTGCGGCCTCGCCCAGGGCCTCTGGGATCTCGCGATCTGGCGCCTGCTCACCGGCTACGGCGTCGGATTCGCGACGGTGATCGGACCGCTCTACATCTCGGAGATCGCTCCGGCGAACGTGCGCGGCCGCCTCGCGTCGCTCCAGCAGATGGCCATCGTCCTCGGCATCTTCGCCGCTCTCCTCTCCGACAGCTCGATCGCGCTCGCGCTCGAAGGCGCGGACGCGCGGGCGTTCCTCGGGCTCCCCGCATGGCGGTGGATGTTCATCGTGGGCATCGTGCCGGCCCTCGTCTACCTGGTCATCGCGCTCACGGTCCCCGAGTCGCCACGGTTCCTCGTCGCGCGCGGGCGAGCCGCCGAAGCGCGCGACGTGCTGCAGAGGCTCCAGGACATCACGGCCGAAGAAGCCGCCACACTGACCGACCGCATGACCGCGACGCTGCGGACCGGCCGCTCCGCCCGCTTCCAGGACCTCCTCGACCGGCGGCGCGTCCTTCTCCCCGTCGTCTGGACGGGGATCGGGCTCGCGGCCCTTCAGGCCCTGGTCGGCGTCGACGTCATCTTCTACTACTCCACGTCGCTGTGGCAGTCGGTCGGCTTCGGTGAGTCGGCGGCGTTCGCGCTGTCGGTGCTGAGTTCCTTCGTGAACGTGGCCGCGACGGTGGTCGCGATGCTGCTCATCGACAGGGTGGGCCGCCGCCGGCTGCTGCTCGCCGGATCGACGGGCATGTTCCTGAGTCTCGTCACGGTGGCGGTGGGCTTCTCCACCGCCACCGTCGCCGCGGACGGTGAGCCCGCGCTGTCCGGGATCTGGGGACCGGTCACCCTTGTCGGCGCGAACCTGTTCGTCGTGGCCTTCGCCGTCTCCTGGGGCCCGGCCGTCTGGGTCCTTCTCGGCGAGATGTTCCCCAACCGCATACGCGGCCTCGCGCTGTCGGCGTGCGCCGCCGCCAACTGGCTCGCCGGCGTCCTGCTCAACTTCACGTTCCCGAGCCTGCGCGACCTCTCCCTGGCGGGAAGCTACGGGGTCTACGCGTTCATGGCTCTGCTCTCGTGGCTGCTCGTGTTCTTCTTCGTCGGTGAGACGAAGGGGCGCTCACTGGAGGACGTGCAGGAAGACGCCACGCCCGTGATCAGCCCGCTGAAGTGAAACGCGCCGACGAGGCGCCGGGTACCGCGGCGCTCAGGCCCGGCCTGACCGGACAGGACAGCCCCAGACGCAGGTATCGAGCGCGACGGCGAGGACCATGGCCGTCCGTCTGACGCGCGGTCAGGAGCCCGCGTCGGGTGTGGCCGAAGACACCTGACGCCCTGCCCGGTCCGCGGCGCCCGGCCGCCATGCCGGCCTTCCGGGACTCGTGCACCGCGTCGTAGCCGTCGCGCTGGAGCACGGTGAGAACACCGCTGGTCGGCAATCTCCAGCGGATGCGTAGACGCTTGAACTGCTGGAGCCACGCGAATGTGCGACGCGGAGACCTTCACCGGGAACTCGGAGCCCCCATCCGCGCCGACCGCCGCCTATGTCCTTCCCTCGTCCGCGTCCGAGCCCGGTCCTGCCCTGCCCGCGGTCTGAGCGGGCGCTGCACGCTCCTTCCGCGTCCCCACCCCCGGACGCATGGCACTCGGCGGGGCGGAGTCCCACCGAGTCCCGGGGGCGAGCGTGCCGCGGCGCGCCGCCCGGCTCCTCAGGGGCCGGGCCGTACATCTCCAGCCCGCGGAGCAGATGGTGCTGGTGACCAGTTCGTGGTGAAGACCAGCTCTTCCGGATCCCACTCGCCCGTTCGCGCACCTTGGGCCGCCGCCGGGGCTGCCCTCTCCGCGCTGCTTCAGGACATCCTGAGCAAGGAGACATTGCAGAAGCGGCTCACCGCCGTCGACCGGCGAGCCCTGTCCCGCTGCTCTGGAGCCACGTAAACCCCTATGGCCGGTTCGAACTGGACATGAACTCCCACCTCAACCTGGCCCTTGCCGCTGCGGCTGCGGCTGCGGCTGCGGAAGGTGTTACAGGGCTGGCATCATGAAGGCCCGTATTCCCAGAATCGCTCCTGGGCGCCAGGCGCCCTGTGCGGTGCGCTTCTCGTGCACAGCCCAGTCACCGCTCCTGCCTTCCCCGATCGGCGAACCACTTGCCGCCGCACACTTGGCCGCTTTGGCTCGGTCCCCCGGACGGTCCACGGCGGTGGCCGGCTTCTTGCCCCTGCGGGAACGTGGCAGTGGCCACGGAGAGCGCGAGGACCCACCACGCCGTCCAGGCCGTCGCCGCCCTGCACAACCTCGCCCTGACAGGGTGAAAACAGCAGGTCAGCCGCCACTCAACCCTGCCCACCACCGACCTTCTGCAACACCTTCAGCACTCCAGCCGTAGATCGTGGCTGGCTGGAGTTGGCTCATGCTCTCCGAGGCTTGCGAGGCTTGGCCCAGTTGCCGTGTGGTCGGTTTCGTTCCTGGGCCAGCATTGCCGCGTCGAACTCGACCTTGGTGGTGACCGTTCGTGGTTCGGGTTCGAGCACTGCCGCAGTCGACCGCCACGGGACAGTCGCGGCCCAGCCGACGAGGGGCATGGTCTCGTTGAAGTGGGGGGCGAACTGCGCGATGACGAGGGCCGGCATCTGGTAATTCAGGTCACGCGCGTGCTCGATGAACGCTTCGGGGAGCAGGACGTGGTGCGTTTCCACGTAGTGTGGGAAATCCTGGCGCCAGAGCCAGGTGCCGTCGGTGACCAGCGATGAGCAGCCCAGGGAGTGGCGGTGCGCGCTCCCGGTGATGACGTCACGGCCCCCTTCCATGACGTCGATGAGGATGTGGCCAGCATCCAGGTAGGCCACCAGGTCTGCCTCGTCCGGCTCTCCGACGGGCTGGACGGCATCGCGTAGGGATCCGTTCGGCTGGCCGGGGCGGTTGTCGATTTCGTCGTAGAAACCCAGCAGTCCCAGCACCGCATCTCCCTCCACGACGGGCCTTCCGTCCCGCTGGCACCCATGCGCTCGGCCACCGCTGATCATCGGTGTCTGAAGACCAACGTTCTTGCGGTGGCCGCGGTTCACAGCGTAGACCCTGCCCGCTGGCAGGAGGCGTTCGAGATCCTGATGGGCCGGTTCGCGCGGGTGGAGCCCTGGCGCCAGGTGCGGGAACTGGTGCTGGGGGCTGTTGTCGGACCTGCCGCGCAAGAACTGCTGGTCGATCGCCGAGCAGGGCGGGCCGCGCTCGGCGTCGCCGACCGTCAGCGACAGCACCGGCGCGTACAGGTCACCGAGCCCGCCGGAGGCCTGGACGTCAGAACGCGGCGACCGTCTCGTTGAACGGGTCCTTCGGGTCGTAGCGGGTCAGCGGCCACACCCGGTGAGTGGGTCCTCGGGCCGCCGGACGCGCACAGGCTTGGGCCGCAGCGGCAGACCGTCGTCGGCCTCGGCTTCCGCGAGCGCCCGTTTAGAGCGAGACGACCGGCGGGGACCTGCCCGCGTTCTTCCGGGTCTTGATGGTCAGCTTCTTCGCGATCTCGGGGACGGGGACGTCCTTGTCCTCGCGCGCGACGGCGAAGGTGAGCATGTCGTCGTCGATGACGGCGAAGAACATGGTGCCCATGCCATTGGGGTGGTAGATCCCGGTGAGCGGACCGGTGAGGAGTTCGAGCTGGATGCCGCCGGCCTGGAGCTCGGCGGACAGCGTCATCAGCTCGGCCGCGTTGCGCGCGAACCGCTTGAGCTCGTGGACGGTGAGGATGTCCGGGGTTTCGGGGGCGGCCTCCTGGCCAACGACTGCTGCTTCGCCCGCAGCAACACCACCGGCTGCCTCGGACTCCTGCACGCCCTCCGCCTCACCGACGCCATCCGCTTCCACCTCAAGGCAGGCGAACCACCGCACCCCACCCAGGACCAGCAGGTCACCGACGCCCTGGCCACCGGCCGCGCACGCGCCGTGCTGTCCGGGGCCGGCTGGGAACTGAAGGCATACATCTGGCCCGAGCAGCTCACCCGCTGGTTCGGCATGCCCCTGGCCACCACCGGCACCGCGGCCGGTGTCCTCATGCCACGCGTGACCTCCTCGGCCGGCGCACCCGCGCACGTGAACGCCGACCGCAGCAACAAGGTCACCGCCGACGTCTTCGTGACCTCGGGCGAGGAGCGCCACCCCGACTTCCTCGGCTTCACCGACGCACACAACAGCGGAACGCCCGGCGCGCACACCGAAACCCTTCACCACCTGAACGGGCTGCCGCAGCAGGCCGTCGACCTGAACCACAACCCGGCGGCCAACGCACACGTGCTCGCTGCCTTCACAGCATCGCTCCAGCCGATGACACCCAGGTGACGACGGCGTCCGGGAAGCCGCACAACGAAGCTGCGGCAGAACACCGCCCGTCCGCCGCCCAAGGACCGTCGCACCCTGTCCCGGGCGCGGGCGGGGTTCGGAGCCCAGCCGCTGTGCCATCCCCACCCTGTCGTCTGCGCGTCCGTCGCGCGGCCGGTCCGCGTCTCGGCCATCTCGTGTCCTGGCCGGTCCGTCATGTTTCCGGTCAGGGGAAAGGCGCGTCGAAGAAGCACCGGAAAGGGAGCGGCGTTCCCTGGAGCAGCAGGCCAGCCGGCCAGTGACCGTCCGGCGCCGGCTGTGTGGTCCACCGGGCGGTGGCGCTACGCGCCCGTCATGGCACGGCAGGACTGGCCGGACGGGACGGTCCGCTACCTGATGGAGATGGACCTGCACGGGACGACGTCCGTCACGGCCCGGACGTACCGGTGCCCGCAGCCCGGACTGCGCAAGGCCCACGGAAGCAACTGCAAGCCGATCACGACGGGCACGGACGAGACACGATAAGGCGGCCTGCCGCGGACAATCCGTTGAGCAGACAGGCCGACCTCGTAGGCCAGCTAGTAGGCGACAGAGAGCGCTGGGTCTCAGGTCGAGCGGGGACCGCGCGGAGTCGAGGCCGGCATCCCCGGTCGCTCATCGATGACCCGCGTGGAACTCCTCAACGCCCGCACCGGCAGGAAAGGTCGCCGCACCGCACGGGCGTCCTGACGCTGCCAGCACTCGAAGCCAGGGTGACGGCCCGCGCTGGGGGGATATCCCCAGCGCGGGCCTGGGGTGCGCCGGATCGCACCGCAGAGAGGGCGAAATTAGCGTTCGTCCATGCCTTCGACTCTGCGAAAGCACCTCGCTGTGACACTCGGTGTAGCTACGCTGCTCGCCGCCGAGGTGGGCACCGCCGTCGCCCAGCCCGCCGGTCCCGCTTCTGTGAAGCAGTTGCGCCAGGACACCAAGGCGATCCATGCCCTTGGTATCAGCGGTGTGCAGGCCAGGAGGATCGGGCCTGACGGTCGGCAGTCGGTCGCCACCAGTGGAACCGCCGACCTGAACACCGGCCGCCCGGTCCCCTCCGACGGCTACTTCCGCATGGCCAGTACGTCCAAGACACTGGTCGCCACCGTGGTCCTCCAGCTGGATGCCGCGGACAGGCTGTCCCTGGACGACACAGTCGACCACTGGCTGCCGGGAGTGGTGCAGGGCAACGGCAACGACGGCAACCGGATCACCATCCGCCAACTGCTGCAGCACACCAGCGGCATCCGTGACGACCTGCCCGGATACACCACGCCGGAGGAGTATTACCAGCAGCGCCAACGTCTACGGCCCCGAGCAGCTGGTTGCCCGCGCCATGGCCCACACGCCGGACTTCCCACCCGGCGAGGGCTGGGAGTACTCCAACACCGGCTACGTCCTGCTCAGCATGATCATCCAGAAGGCGACCGGTCAGGCCGTTCACCAGGAGATCGAAGACCGCATCCTGCGCCCGCTCGGACTCCACGAGACCCGGTGGATGGGAACCTCGCGGGTACCGCGAACACATAGCCGGGGTCGGCGCCGTCCGAGGCCTCGCGCAACTCCTGGCTGCGTCCGTACACCTCGTCCCGGTTGCCCACTTCGGTCTCATCCCGGCGGCCAGCGCCCGTTTCGTCTGCGCGAGGGCGAGCGCCGGCTTGGTGGCGAATGCGTGATCCTTGGGAAACCCGCCGTCGCCATCCGCGTCGGATCGGCGAACCCGTCGGCCCGCACGTACAGGTCCCGATCGATGAGGGCGAGACCCCGCACCGCGCACCGTGAGACCCGGGACGGAAAGAGGTCAGCCCTGGGGTGTGGTGCCGGGCCGGAACGTCACGTTCGGGGTGTAGTAGAAGCTTCCGCCGCTGACCTGGTTGCCGGTGACCAGGACATCGCTCACCGGTGAGACGAACCCGACCGTGTCCGCGCTGACGCGGACCGCGTTGCGCGCGACTCCGGAAGCGCCTGGCGTGATCGTCACCTGGTTGTCGACGATGTCTATCCCGGAGATGGGGTTCGGTCCCACCTGGACGGGTGGCTGGCTGACCGTCCTCGCCGACACGGAACTGACGTAGACCCCGCCGACGCTGTTGTTGATCGTGTTGCCGCGGACGGTGATCTGGGTGGTGTTCATCGCGCCGATGGCGTCCCACTTGGCGTTGTCCACGACATTGCCCTCGATCAGGACGCGCGCGTGCACATGGCCCACCTTCTCGCCGCCGGTGTGCGAGCCGACCAGCTTCGCCCAGGACGGCTGGGAGCCGGACGCACCGGCGTAGTTGCGCTGGACCTGCACATCCACGGTCGGTGTGCCGTCACTGGCCCCCGCCCAGGTGTTGTTCGCGAGCGGGAGGTCGAGCTGGACGGCCTCACCCTGCCACAGGCCCCACGTGGGGTTCTCGACCCAGCCCTTGAAGAAGCAGTCCCGGACCGCGCCCCGGCGCACGGCGTTGAGTTCCACCGCGTGCCACCACTTGACGTTCCAGACCGTCACGCCTTCGACCTCCACGTCCTGGGTGTGGGTGAAGGTCAGCACGTTCATCGGCGGAGCCTTGTCGGCACGCGCCCGCACCGCCCCCGAATCCGCCCACACCCACGCCGAGATGGGGTCCCACTCACCGCCCTTGACCATGATGTTGCCCGGCGCCGAATAGCCCGTCGTGCCCGCGGCGACATGGTTGATCAGCATGGTGGACCTGGTGCCGCTGACGGCGGGCGCGGTGAACATGCCCTGACTGTCTGTCACATACGTGGGACTGGGGGAGTGCGAATTCGTCCGGTCCAGCTTGTACTGCTTCATGACGGTGCCGAACTTGGCGACGAACCGCGCACCGGTGGCATCGAGAACCGTGTTGCCGCCGATGACCAGGGTCTTGAGCAGCGTGTAGGTGGGAACGCCCGCGCACCCGGCCTTCACGATGATCCGGCCCTTGCCGTCGACGCCGTGCGGGCCGACAATGCCCGCCGCCGCGTCGTCCAGCGCCTTGCGCAGCGCCCGGACGTGCGCCGCTTCATCCGCTACCGTCGGATTGATGCCCTCGGCACTGGCCCCGGCCGCCGAGGCCGCAGCCCCCAGGACCGTGACGGCCCCGGCCACCACACCCCCGCGCAGCAGCCCCCGTCGACTAATTCCTGTCATGTTCCTGCCCCCACCTCTCGGCCATCTGGCCGCCTTGTCCGAACAGCCGGGGATGCCTCAGGCATCCGCACAGCGGTCCGGTTCTGTACGGTCGATACCGGCGCCGACGGCGCCCGCCTCTCAAACTTCACGATCTCATGAGCCGGTGTCAGCACGCCCGGAACCAGGGCTTCTGCGACCGGCAGGACCCTCTCGGCGTCGGGATGTTCTGCCTGGCCGCGGAAACGGCCCGACGCTTCGCTGGTCCGGGCGCCGCCCGACCCTCCGGGAACCGCCTCTGTCCACAAAGGGCCGGGCAGCAGAAGAACGGACCACCTCATGCGAAGGAGCCGGCCGTCCGGCACTTCACGGAGGCAGCGGGTCAGAGAGTGATCATGACCTTGCCCTGGTCGCAGTAGGTGCTGTGGCTGGCGCGGACGGCGATGTTGCCGTCCTTGGTGTGAACGATCATGTCGGCCTTGCCGTCGCTGTCGATGTCGGCCGAGTAGTTCCGGTCGCGGTTACGGACGTCCTTCACCCAGTCCGCGAGGCCGTCGACCCTGGCGTCCACCGCACCGGTCCGGGTCTCGGTCTCGCCGAAGCACCCACCCTGCCAGGAAAGACTGTGGACGGCGGTCAGCTCGACCTCAGCGCCCTTGCGGCGCAGGGCCGGGCCACCGGCGTCGCCCTTGCAGACGGAGACTCCGTCCTGGCCGGTCAGCGCCACGGTGGTGCCGGCCACGGAATCCACCCGGAAGTCACCCGTGTGCAACTGGTCCGGGACCCACTCGGTGGCGGTCCGCCCGAATCCGGAACCGAGCAGGGTCTCACCCGCCGTGGGGGCGTCGGCGGCCAGGACCACCGGCTTGACCGCGGTGACGGGCTCGGCCAGCCGGACCATGGCCACGTCCCGGTCGTCGCGCGGAACCACCTCGACGACGTCGAGGGTCTGCTTGCCCACGGTCGCGCTGGACTTCAACACAGGCTTGCCCGGCTTGACGACGGCACCCGGAGTGGGAGCGAAACAGCTCGTGGCCGTCAGCAGCCACTGCTGCTGCACCAGCGCGCCGGAGCAGGCGCGCATGGTGTCGCCCTCGCCGATGCGGAGCCGGGCGGCGAACGCGTAGTCGCTTGCCGCTGCGGGCTTTCCCGAAAGCGCCTGCGCAGCCGGCCCCGCGGTGAACATCCCTGCGTCGACCGCCAGGACGACACCGGCGGCTACAGCTCCGCGAGTCCGCCGAGTACAGATTCCTATGTTGGACAACACTGCTTCCCTATTCTGTTCATCAGCAACTAACGGGCGTCTGCCACGGCGATGGGGCTCCCTGCGGTGCTGCGGACGGACAAAAAAGGGACGCTTGCGGTGGGCTGCTGAGAAATCCTGGTCTCGCCCAGTGACGCACACACCGTCGAGCCCTTGGACCCGCCTTCACCACGGTGCCACTCAGCCGGTCACGCGGAGCTCAAGGAGCACGGTCGCCGCCGAGCCGACTCCCTCGCCCACTCCCTTGAACTCGCCCTTGGCCAGGTTCACTTCCTGCGACTTTCATTCGGCGCTCAGCTCTACGTGGAGAGCTCTCGCTTCAGTCTGCAGTGCATACACCTCGGGCACTTCCGGGCTCAGATAACCGGAGGTGGAGGTGGTGCGGAAGCAGAATTTTCCGTCACTGTTCTTGCGGGACCAGACCTGTATCTGCTGAGAGGAATTATCGCAGTCTGCGAAGACAATCCGGCCGTCCCCCTTGAAGAGCTTTATACCCTTATCTTGAAAAATTCGACCGGCTCCTGGATGTTCGAAGCTCTCGACGGTCGACGGAGGCGTGGACCCGGCAGTGACCGCTCGCGGTTCGGTGCCAGGAGAGCGGCGGGACACAGTGTCGGCGATGGCCAGCGTCGAGGCGCCGACGACACTGAGTGCGGCGAGCAGGGCGGCGAATATCGGCTTGCGGAGATGTCGCATCACGACGGTTCCCCCTCTTGGATGGAACGGGCTCAGCATGGCACCGATCCGGATCGCCCTCCGGCGTCTCAGATCTGCGCCTAGCGCGTCGATCGGTGAGGCCCTCCGCACCTGAATTCCCCGCCGGACACGACGCGGAGAGACCAGCCTCCCCGGCAAGGACCCACGTACGACTGCACAGCCCGTTCCAGAAGGCCGGCACCCAAGTCACCGTGACCGCGCCCGAACAGCCGGTGCGAAGGATCGTGCTCGTCCTGTCCGTCGAGAGGGCGACGGGAGCAAGTACGGCCACAGCCTGGACGAGATCGGGCGGCTGCCTCCGGATCTGCGCGAGCACACTGCCTTCGCCGCACCGACGTACAGCGACTCTCCTTGGCTGGTCGACCACGCAACCCACCCGCTGCTCATCGAGGCCGCCGGCAGCCCCGAGCGGCTCAACGACTACGACGCACGGCACAACCTGCGCCGCCACGCACAAGCACTACGCCGCACCCGCGCATCGCGCTCGGGGGCACCGGCACCCTGGAAGCCGACTGGCATGCCAGCCACCGGCTCTTCCAGGCCCACCACATCCCCCACCGCGCCTACCGCGACGCCCCGGCAGACCACCGCTGGGACGTCGCGCGGCCGGCACCGGCGATGCAGCATTTACTCGCTCTGGAAGCCACACTCGCCTCCCGGGGGTGGGCGCCACAGCTCAGTCCTTCAGCATCTTGTCGCGCACCGGAATCCAGTCCAGCACAGATCGGATGCTCTGCTCCAAGGACAGCTTCGGCGTCCACCCCAGCATGCTGACGACGTTGTTGAAAGCCGCGCACAGCTCCCGCACCGTGGTCCCGTTGCCGGTACCGAGGTTGACCGCCACCGCCCGCTGCGCCTGAGTGCAGATGGTATCGAAGCGCTCGATCGCCGCGATGTGGGCCGCGGCCAGGTCCCAGACGTGCACGTAGTCACGGATACCCGTTCCGTCCCGGGTCGGGTAGTTCACGCCGGTGACCGAAAACGCCGTGCCCGCCTGGTGGGCCTGGATCAGCTTGCCCAACGCGTGGCTGGGCCGCTTGAGCTGAAGCCCGGTACGCAGCTCGGGGTCGGAGCCGACCGGATTGAAGTATCGCAGCGACAGCACCCGCATCTTCGCCGGAGTCCAGGTACACGTCCTCCGCCGGATCGCCGGCCACGGCTCCCTGACCACCACCCGGCCCTATCTACACCCCGACGTACACAGGGTTACGGCCGCCGGGGCGGCGCTCTCCGCACACCTCAGCGTACTCCGCGCACCTCGCTCGCTGCCGAGCCCGATCGTCGCGACCCGCTGACCCCCGTCAAGGGCGCCGGTCCCCATCTGGTCCCCGAAAATGATCAAGGGCCGGTTCCGGATGCCTCCGAAACCGGCCCTGACCTGCGACTGTCTCCAGTCGGGACGACAGGATTTGAACCTGCGACCCCTTGACCCCCAGTCAAGTGCGCTACCAAGCTGCGCCACGTCCCGATGCGCTCACGTGCGGTGGACCGCGTGAACGCGCAGGTAAACATTACCGCACGCGCGCGGGTGCTCTCAGCCGGTGGGCGAGGCGGTGGGTTCGTGGTCGGGGTCCACGTCCTTGGCGTAGGCGAGGAAGTCGTCGACCATGCGGTGGAACAGGGTGGCGAGCTGGCCGAGTTCGTCCGCGGACCAGTTGGACAGGGCGGCCTCCATGCCGCGGGCGCCGACCTCGCGGACCCGGGCTATGGCGTCGCGGCCCGTCTCGGTGAGCCGGATGCGCTGGGCCCGCCGGTCGTCGGGGTCGGGGACACGGGTGACGTGCCCGGTCTTCTCCAGTTGCTGCACGGTGCGGGTGACGTGCGAGGCCTCCACGCCGAGGCGGTGCGCCAGTTCGCCGGGGCGCAGCGGTTCGGAGTCGGCGATCTGGCGCAGCAGCGCGACCGCGGCGCGGTCCAGCGGGACTCCGGCCAGGCCCATCATCTTCTCGTGCTGCCGGGCCCGCGTGCTCAGATAGGTGATCCTGGTGAGCGCGCGCTCGATCTCGGCCACTTCGGGCGAGACGGGTCCGGGCGACGGGGATGATGCAGAGGCCATGGCTCCAGTTTACCATATCGTTGCGTTACTCAAGTAGTTCGCGAGTGCACAGCGGGTGAGGGCCGCGCCCAGCTCGGCTTCCGCCGGATGCTGATTCCCCGGAGCGATCGTTGCGGTGTGCCCGCCGCGCGGTCCCGGGGACGTCCCCGCCGTCCCCGGGACGCGGGGACGGCATCGGGGGCGGCCGACGCGGAAACGCTGGGCGACGTGTGATCACGTCAGGTGGTCACCGTCACCGGAACGACAGCCCGGAGGTTTCCATGATCCGACGGACCCTCACCGGCGGCCTGCTGGCCACGGTCGCGATGCTCGCGCTCGTGCCCACGGCAGCCGAGGCCACCCCCGCCACCCCGCGCGCCGCGGTGTCGACGGCCGCCCCGACCACATCGTCCGCGCCCGCCGCACGGCCCGCGCACCACGTCAACCACCGGGCCACGCACGGCCGTTCGACACACGCCTACGGACGGGTGATCACCCGCCACTCCCCGCTGCTGGTCCGCTCCGGCCCGGGTACCGGCTACCGGGTGACCGGCCGGCTGCGCGCGGGCAGTCTGGTGGCGCTCCGGTGCCGGACGAACGGCTCCTCGGTGCACGGCACACGCCAGTGGTACCGGCTCGCCCAGAGCCGCGGCTATGTCTCGGCGCACTACGTGCGGGTGGTGCGCGGCACGCTGCCCTGGTGCTGACGCCCCTCCCCCGGCCGTGACCGGCGCCCGTCGCGGCCGGTGACGGACGGGGCCGCCGCCGCCCGGCTGGTTCCCGTGGGCGGCGGCGGGCCCGTACCCGGCTCACCCTTCTCATACCGGCCGGATGTGTGGCGGTGCCCCCGTCCCGGGAAGCCATGGGGGCATCCGGGGTGAAATCACCCGAAGCGGCACGGAGTCGGGAGCAGCACATGCGCCAGCCCCAGGAAGCGGCACCCTCGTCCGGGCCGCTGGCGGCGAATCTGCGCGAGCTGAGGGGGCGCACCGGTCTCAGTCTGGCGGCCCTGGCCGCGCGCACCCCGTACAGCAAGTCCGCCTGGCACCGCTATCTCAACGGCGCCAAGCACCCGCCCCGCTCGGCCGTGGAGGCGCTGGCCCGGCTCGCGGGCACCGACCCGGGCCCGGCACTGGCCCTCTGGGCGGCACCGGTGGAGACCGGGCCCCGGGCGGACACCTGTACCGGGGCGGACCTCGCACCGCTTGCGCACTCCGCACCCGGCGTCCCCGCACAACGCGCGCCGGCCCCACCGACCGCGCCCGTCCCACCGACCGTGCCCGTCCCACCAACCTCGCCCATCCCACCGACCTCGCCTGTCCCACCTACCGTTTCCGACCCTGAAGGCGGGTCCGAAGCAGCGTCCGGCCGTCCGGGCGCCGCCCGGCCGCGGCGGCGGGGCCGGGGGCTGGTGCTGCCCGCGCTCACCCTGCTCACCGCGCTCGCCGCGGTGGTCACGGCCCTGGCCACCTCCTCGCGCGGTGCCTCCCCGGGCGCGCGGGCCGCCGTACTGGCCGCCCTGCGCTGCCACGGCCGGTCCTGCCAGGGCGCGTTGCCCGGCGCCTCGGCCTGCGCCCGGGACGCCCGCACCGAGAGTTCCGTCGCCGACGCGACGTACACGGTGCGGCTGCGCTGGTCGCCGTCCTGCCGTGCCGTCTGGTCCCAGGTGGCGGTGCGCGGCGCGGTGGCCCGGGAGGTCTCCGTGCGGAGCGAGGAGGACACCCTGTCCGCCGCCTACTCCGCCGCGGACACCGCAGGCGACGCCAGTCCGATGCTGGCCGTCTCCTCGCCGCGCGGGGTGGAGGCGTGCGCCGTGGTGCGCGGGAGGGTGGCATGCACCGGTCTGGACGACGCCGGGGCCGGACGGGTGCTCTGAGTCTGAGTCTGAGTCCGGGGCGGCCGGAGCGGCCCCGCCTTTCCCGCGCCCCACCGCGCTTCCCGCACCCCACCGCGCGGGCGCCAGGTCACTTGATGACCGCGTTGGCCACCACGACGAGCAGTCCGAACAGGGCGTCCACGAACCCGGTGGCCAGCGCCGCCGTCCAGCGCCGCCCGGCCCGTCTGGCCGAGGCCAGGCCGAGGGCGAACAGCAGGGCGATGTTGAGGACGAACGCCGGGTACTCCACGCCGTCCGCGGACCACCAGCCCCAGCCGGCCCCGGCGAGGATCAGCACCGTGGGCAGCATGGCCGCGACCAGTGGCCACTCGGCGGCGAGCGCGCGCAGCGCCTCGCCGCGCCGGTGCGGTCCGCGTTCGGCGATGTGGTGGGAGTAGCCGTGGGCGAGGGCCGAGGCGAAGGCGGTG
This sequence comes from Streptomyces sp. NPDC003284, assembly GCF_053589675.1. Lineage (NCBI taxonomy): Bacteria > Bacillati > Actinomycetota > Actinomycetes > Kitasatosporales > Streptomycetaceae > Streptomyces > Streptomyces sp. NPDC003284. The sequence continues at coordinate 532,219 of NZ_JBSFSI010000001.1, read as the reverse complement.
ACCAGCAGCCAGGCGGCGTCGTAGCGGCGGGCGGCCGGTGAGGTGTGCCCGTACTCGGTGAGCGCGGCGACCATGGCACAGGCCACGACGGCGCCGTAGACCCCGCCGAACAGCAGCATGGCCCGGGGGTCGTCGTGGGCGGGCCGCGCGGGCACGGCCGACGTGGGGTCCGCCATGGGCTGCTCGCTTCCCGGGCGTACGGAGTCGCAACCCCCCAACGATCACCCGGGGCGCCCGCCCGCGCCACTCCACAGAGCGCGACGAAGTGTCCGCGCCCGCGCGCCGATCCCGCACACTGTGTCCACGCCGCGCGGCGGCGTCCCCCCGTTAGGGTCCCCGCATGACCCACAGTTTCGCGCTCCACGTACCGGCCGTCCCCGACAGCGAGCTGGTCCCCGAACCGCTCGACCCGGCACAGATCGTCTCCGGCAGCCCGGAGGTCACCGGGAAGGTCCTCTGGGAGTCGGCCGACGGCCGGCAGGCGCGCGGGATCTGGCAGATCACCCCGGGCGTCGTCACCGACACCGAGGCGGACGAGCTGTTCTTCGTGGTCAGCGGCTCGGCGACGATCGAGGTGGATGACGGCCCGACCCTGCGCGTCGGCCCCGGCGACGTGGCGGTGCTGCGGGAGGGCGACCGTACGACATGGACGGTGCACGAGACGCTGCGCAAGGTGTACGCGGTCGATCTCTGAGCGTTCGGCAGAAGACGGAAGACGGAAGACGGAAGACGGGTGGCGGGTGGCGGGTGGCGGGAGGCCGCCGAGACGGCGGCTGGCTGGGGCGGGCCCCGGCGCCGCGCTCAGGCACCCCGCCAGACGTTGGCGAAGGCGGCGTCCTCGATGGCGCGGCGGCGGCGCACCGCCTCCAGTTCCATCACCGCGTCGTGCACGGCGGCGAGCACGGTGAGGACCGTGTCGTCGGTGGCCGTCGGCTCGTCCGGGGCGATCTCGTCGCGGATCCCGGCCGCCGCGGCGAGGGCGAGCAGTACGGGCTCGTCGGCGGCCCAGCGGTACGCCGCCCGCCGCCGTGCCGCGGTGTCGCCGAGGACGGTGCGTCCGCCGCGGAACGGCAGCCACCGGCTCCGTTCCCAGGACACGTGCCCCTCCTCCGCGAGCGCGGCCAGCCGGAGCGAGGCCAGGCCGCGTCCGCGCCGCCAGAGCCAGTCCGGCAGCGACTCGTAGGGCGCCTCGCGCCGGAGTGCGGCGGCGGCCTCCTCCAGGAGCCGGTCCGCAGGTCCGGGGCCGGGGCCGGGGCCGGGTTCCGGACCCGGTCCGTGGCCGGTGCGGGGTACCGGCAGGATGCGTCCGCCGCCGTCCAGGACGATCGTCCCGGCCCGGAGCAGGTCGTACGCCTCCGCACCGGCCAGCGCGAGCGAGAGGTCGCCGCGTTCCAGGCGGCGGGCCGGTGCCGTGTCCAGGGCGACGATCATCAGGTCACGCGCTGTGCTCATGAGGCTCCCCGTCGAAGGGCGTGTCCGGCACCGGCACCGGCACCGCGCCACCTGCGGCCGTCACGGCCGCCGGTGATGCCGTACCAGGGGCGACTCTAGCGCGGGCGGTGCGCCCGGGGACGGGACGCGGGTCCGGCCGGGCCGCCGCCGGACACCCGCGCGACCCCGGTCGCCGGACACCCGCGCGGACCGGGCCGCCGGTTCGCCCCACCGGGGTGGACGTCAGTCCGCCCCCGCCCGCGTCAGGCGCCGCAGGATCGCAGGAAGCGGCGGGTGCGTACGGCGATGGGCAGGGGCGCGTCCGGCGCGCACGGGTACATGTCCTGTTCGACGATCGCGAACAGGTCGACGCCCAGCTTCTGCGCGGCGGCCAGGACGGGCTCCAGGTCCGGGACCCCGGAGGGCGGTTCGCACATCACCCCGCGCCGCACGGCGGGCCCGAACGGCACCCCGTCGGCCACCACCCGGGCCAGGATCTCCGGGTCGACCTGCTTGAGGTGCAGATAGCCGATCCGGTCGCCGTAGGTCTCGATCAGCCGCACGCTGTCCCCGCCGCAGTAGGCGTAGTGCCCGGTGTCCAGGCACAGCCGGACCAGGTCGGGGTCGGTGGCGTCGAGGAAGCGGGCGACGTGCGGTTCGGTGTCGATGTGGGTGTCGGCGTGCGGGTGGACGACGATGTCGAGGCCGTAGGTCTCCTTGACCTCGCGGCCGAGGCGTTCCGTGCCCCGGGCCAGGTGCCCCCACTGCTCGCTCGTCAGCTCGGGCGGCTCCAGGATCTCGGCCGTCCTGTCGTCCCGCCAGAAGGAGGGGATGACGACGAGGTGCCGTGCGCCCATGGCGCGGGTGAGCGCGGCGACGCGGCCGACGTGCTCCCAGGTGTCCTGCCACACGGACGGGCCGCGGTGCAGGCCGGTGAAGACGGTGCCCGCGGAGACCTTCAGGCCGCGCCGGTCCAGTTCGTCGGTGAGCCGGGCCGGGTCGGTCGGCAGATAGCCGTACGGGCCGAGTTCGATCCAGGGGTAACCGGCCTCGGCCACCTCGTCCAGGAAGCGGTGCCAGGGGGTCTGCCGCGGGTCGTCGGGGAACCAGACGCCCCAGGAGTCGGGGGCCGAGCCGACCCGGATCCGGTCGAGCGCGGGGGCCGTGGCCATGGCAGCCGTTCCCTTCGGGGGTCGTCGGTGCGGGCCCGGCGGGGTCCCGCGTCGTCCTCCCCCGCGAGTCCACCCCGTGGCGCGCCCGCTGTCAATCCACCGCCGCCGATCCGCGGTCAGGACACGGGCTCCGCACGGCGGTCTGGCGGAAACGGGTGTGTTCGGGTGTGATCGGGGGAGCAGAGGAGGGAGATCATCCGATGACGTCCACGCCCGCCGCCGCGCCCGGAGCCGGCGGCCCCGCCGCACCCGGCCCCCGGCTCCATCTCCCCGCGGGCCGGGCCGCCGACGGCCCCTACGCCGTGCGGGTCACGCCCGAGTCCGCGGGCTGGGGCCACTCCTCGCTCCGGATCCTGGAGCTGGCGCCGGGCGGCTCGCACACCTTCGACACCGGCGACAGCGAGTGGATCGTCCTGCCGCTCGGCGGGGCCTGCGAGGTCGGCTGCTCCGACGGCTTCGGGCACGGCACGTTCGCGCTCACCGGCCGGGAGAGCGTGTTCGCCGGGGTGAGCGACTTCGCGTACGTGCCCCGGGACGCGCGGGTGACCGTCTCGTCCGGCGGGGGCGGGCGCTTCGCGCTCACCGGCGCGCGCTGCGCCCGCCGCCTGCCCGCCCGGTACGGACCGGCGGCCGGGGTGCCGGTGGAGCTGCGCGGCAGCGGATCGTGTTCGCGCCAGGTCAACAACTTCGCCGCGGCGGGCGTGTTCGACTGCGACCGGCTGATCGCCGTGGAGGTGCTCACCCCGGGCGGCAACTGGTCGTCGTTCCCGCCGCACAAGCACGACGAGGACCGGCCCGGCGAGGAGTCCGTCCTGGAGGAGATCTACTACTTCGAGTTCGGCTGCGAGTTCAGCGGCCACGACGGCACGCCGGGGCTCGGCTACCAGCGGGTGTCGCCGTCCGGGCCGGGCCGGGACACGGACGTGCTCGCGGAGGTCCGCGACGGCGACGTGGTACTGATCCCGGACGGCTGGCACGGACCGTCGATGGCGGTACCGGGCCACCACATGTACTACCTCAACGTCATGGCGGGCCCGGGGGCCGACCGGGCGTGGCTGATCCGCGACCACCCGGACCACGCCTGGATCCGCGGCATCTGGCCCGAGCAGCCCGTCGACCCCCGCCTCCCCTTCTACCGCGCCCCGGAGCCGTCCCGATGAGCACCCGCACCCCCGCGACCGGTCCCGGCCCCGGTCCCGATCCCGGCCGCTCCCCCGGCACCCGCCGGACGACCGTCGCCCAGGCCCTGATCCGGTTCCTGGCCGCCCAGTACACCGAACGCGACGGTGTGCGGCGGCGGTTGATCGCCGGTACCTGGGGCATCTTCGGCCACGGCAACGTGGCGGGCGTCGGACAGGCGCTCGTCGAGCACGCGGACGTGATGCCGTACCACCAGGGCCGCAACGAGCAGGCGATGGTGCACGCGGCGGTCGGCTTCGCCCGCCGCAGCGGGCGGCTGTCCACGATGGCGGTCACCACGTCCATCGGGCCGGGCGCCACCAACCTGGTCACCGGCGCGGCCCTGGCGACGGTCAACCGGCTGCCCGTGCTGCTGCTGCCCGGCGACTACTTCGCCACCCACCGGGCCGATCCGCTGCTCCAGCAGCTGGAGCATCCCTCGGCGGCCGACGTGTCCGTCAACGACACGCTGCGCCCGGTCTCCCGCTTCTTCGACCGGATCACCCGCCCCGAGGCGCTGATCCCGTCCGCACTGCACGCCGTACGGGTCCTCACCGACCCGGCGGAGACCGGCGCGGTCACGCTCGCGCTGCCGCAGGACGTGCAGGCGGAGGCGTACGACTGGCCCGAGGAGTTCTGGGCGGAGCGGGTGTGGCGCGTCCGGAGGCCCGCCCCCGACCCGGCCGAACTCGCCGCCGCAGCCGAGGCGGTCAGGTCGGCGGCCCGTCCGCTGATCGTCGCGGGCGGCGGGGTCCGGCACAGCGCGGCCGAGGACGCGCTGCGGGCGCTGGCCGACGCCACCGGCATCCCGGTCGCCTCCACCCAGGCGGGCAAGGGGGCGCTGCGGTACGACCATCCGGCGGACGTCGGCGGTGTCGGGCACACCGGCACCGAGGTCGCCGACGGGCTGGCGCGCGGCGCCGATCTGGTCCTCGGCGTCGGCACCCGCTACACCGACTTCACCACGGCCTCGGGGACGCTCTTCCGGCATCCGGACGTCCGCTTCGTCAACCTCAACATCAGCGCGGCGGACGCCCACAAGATGGCGGGCACCACCGTGGTGTGCGACGCGCGGGCCGGGCTCACCGCGCTCACCGCCGCGCTGACCGGGCACCGCGTCGACGCCGCCCACGAGGCCGCGTGCCGGGAGGGGAAGCGGCGCTGGGAGCGGGTGGTCGAGGCCGCCTTCCGCGCCGACGACGACGCCGTGCCGACGCAGACGCAGGTGCTGGGCGCGCTGGACGCGGTGGTCGGCGACGAGGACGTGGTGATCAACGCGGCCGGTTCGCTCCCCGGCGACCTGCACAAGCTGTGGCGGGCGCGTTCGCCGCACCAGTACCACGTGGAGTACGGCTACTCCTGCATGGGCTACGAGATCCCGGCCGCCATCGGCGTGCAGCAGGCGGCGCCCGGCGTGCCGGTGTGGGCGCTGGTCGGCGACGGCACCTATCTGATGATGCCCACGGAGATCGTCACCGCCGTCCAGGAGGGTCTGCCGGTCAAGCTCCTGCTGGTGCAGAACCACGGGTACGCCTCCATCGGCGGTCTGTCGGAGGCGGTGGGCGCCGAACGCTTCGGCACCGCCTACCGCCACCGCGGGGCCGACGGCGCCTTCACCGGCGCCCCGCTCCCGGTCGACCTCGCCGCCAACGCCGCCAGCCTCGGCATGGACGTGCTGCGCGCCCGGACCGCGGGCGAGCTGCGCGCCGCGCTGCGCACGGCCCGTGCCGCCGACCGGCCGACGTGCGTGTACGTCGAGACGGACACCTCGGACGGAGGCGCGGCGGCGCCGCCCGCCGCGGCCTGGTGGGACGTGCCGGTGGCCGAGGTCTCCGGCCGCGAGGCCGCGGTCCGGGCCCGTACCGCCTACGACCGCGAGGCCGCCGCCCGCCGCCACGCGCTGTGAGGCGCAGTCGCTCCCGGCGGCGGCCTACGTACGGCCGTAGCCGGTGAGGGGCGGGGTGCGCAGGGCCAGGACCGCCATGTCGTCGTGGCCGTCGCTGGGATGGTGCTCGGCCAGTGCCCGGCACAGTTCCTCGGGCGGCTGTCCGGCGTGGCGCGACGCGGTGGCGGCGAGTTCGGCGAGGCCCTCGTCGATGGATTGGCCGGGGACCTCCACCAGGCCGTCCGTGTACAGGACGACGGTGCTGTCCACGGGCACGGACTCGCGGTGGTCGGGCCGGGCGAGGTCGGCCGCCACGCCGAGGGGCAGTCCGGGGTCGGTGTCCAGGTAGCGGACGCGGCCGTCGGGCAGCAGCAGGAGCGGCGGCGGATGCCCGGCGCTGGACCAGTGCAACTGCCAGGCGCCTTCGACGGGTTCGAGGCGGGCCAGCAGCGCGGTGGCGACGGGCGCCTCGTCCAGGGAGTGGATGATGCGGTCGAGCCGGGTGAGGGAGGTGCTGGGCGGGGTGCCCCGGTCGTAGTAGAGCGCCCGCAGCATGTTGCGGATCTGCGCCATGTCGGCGGCGGCCCGCAGATCGTGGCCGACCACGTCGCCGATGACGGCCACGCAGGCGCCGTCGGGCAGCCGCATCGCGTCGTACCAGTCGCCGCCCACCGCGGCCGGTGCGCTGGCCGGGCGGTAGGCCGCGCCGGCGGCGAAGGGTCTCAGGTCGGGCAGCCGGGGCAGCAGGAGCCGCTGGAACTGCTCGGCGCTGTTGCGGGCCTGGTGGTAGAGGCGGGCGTTCTCGATGGCCACCCCGGCGGTGCCGGCGAGCGCCCGGATGACGCCCTCGTCGTGCCGGTCGAAGGGCCGGCCGTCCTTGCGCTCGGCGAGGTAGAGGTTGCCGTAGACGCGTCCGCGCACGCTGATGGCCACGCCGAGCAGGGTGTTCATCGGCGGGTGGCCGGGCGGGAACCCGGCGGACTCCGGATGCCGGGAGATGTCGCGCACCCGCAGCGGCTCGGGGTGGTGGATCAGGTGGCCCAGCAGCCCCCGGCCCCGGGGCAGCTCCACGCCCTTCAGGTCCGCGAGTTCCTGCGCGCTCAGACCGAGCGGGATGAACTCGTCCAGCAGCCGCCCCTCCTCGTCGAGGACGCCCATGGCGCCGTAGCGCGCGCCGACCAGGTCCATGGCGGTGCGCACGATACGGCGCAGCACCCTGGGCAGTTCCAGGTCCCCGGTGATGTCGACGACCGCCTGGAGGAGTTCCTGAAGGGTGCTCTGGGCACGGGCCAGGGCGTGCAGTTGCTCGCCGATGCGGTTCAGGTCGGAGCTGAGCGGCAGGCCGAGCAGTGAGGCGTACGGGTCCTCCCCCGCCGCGTCGCGTGTCCGCGGCTCCTCGTCCCCGTCCCGTGGCCCGTTCCGGTCGTCCGCCATCACCGCTCCGCCGTCCTCCGCCGTCCGCCGCCCGCAGTCCGCTCCGGGCGACCCTCGCGCCCGGCCGTGGTCCGGCCCGTCGCCCGGACCGACTCCGACATATGAACCGCGGACCTGCTCCCACCGCCCGGCGACGGGCCCGCACGCCGCGCGGGGACACCCTATCGGCCCCCTCTTCGGGGCGCGGCGGGGGCGGGGCCGGGGCACCGGGGCGTGCCGTCCGGCGCCCCGGCCGCCGTGTCCGCGCACGGGGACACGGCGGGCCGGAAGAGGACCGGAAAGGGGCCGGAAGAGGGCCGGAAGAGGGGCGGTGACGGTGTGTGTGGGGGGACGGTGCGTCGGCGGGTCAGGAGGCCGGGACGCTCGCCCGGGGCCGTCCGGCGACGCGCAGTGCCTTGTGGGCGAGGGCGTCGGTCAGGGCCTGCATGGCGGCGACGACGACACTGGCGTGCACACCGGTCGTGGTCCACTCCCGTTCGGCGTCGCGGGAGACGACGAGGACGCGGGTCAGCGCGGTGCTGTCCGCGGAGCCGTCCGCTGAGCCGTCGGTCACCGCGTCCAGGACGCGGACGCTGTGGTCGGCGAGGCGGACCTCGTCGAGCCACGGCAGGTGCGGGGCCAGGGCCCGGCGCAGGGCCGCGTCGAGCGCTTCGAGGGGGCCGTTGCCCTCGGCGGTCGCGGCGGCCTCCCGGGTGCTCCGGCCGGTCGCCGGGGCGCTGCCGACCGTGCCGGGCCCGCCGACCGTGCCACCCATGTCGTCGTTCCCGTCCGTGCCCTCCGTGCTGTCCGTGTCGGGCAGGCTCAGCCGGACCGTCGCCTCGGAGACGACCGCGCCGTCCGGGGCGCGGCGCTCCACGACCTGGTACGACAGGGGGGTGAAGGGCGGGAACGGGCGTCCCGGCCCGCCCCGGCCGCCGGGCTCGGCGGCCGTCAGTTCGTCGTGCAGGAGCAGTTCCAGGGAGGCGTCCGCCGCCTCGAAGGACCAGCCGCCCGCCTCCAGACGCTTGATCCGGGCGACCGCCCGGGAGAGGACTTCCAGGTCGTCGAGTCCGAAGCCGAGTTCCAGGCACTTGAGTTCCAGGCTGGTGCGCCCGGCCATCTCGCTCACCAGGATGCGGGTGCCGTTGCCCACGACGTCCGGGTCGATGTGGTGGTAGAGCGCGGGGTCCGCCTTGATCGCGCTGGCGTGCAGGCCCGCCTTGTGGGCAAAGGCCGCAGCGCCGACGTAGGGCTGGTGCCGGTCGGGGCTGAGGTGCGCGGTCTCGGCGAGGGCGCGGGCGGTGCGGGTGAGGTCGCCGAGCCGGGGGCGCGGCACCACCGGCATGCCGAGCTTGGTGGTGAGGTTGCCGATGACCGCGAACAGGTCGGCGTTGCCCGCCCGTTCGCCGTAGCCGTTGGCGGTGCACTGGACGTGGGTGGCGCCCGCCTCCACGGCGGCGATCGTGTTGGCCACGGCGCACCCGGTGTCGTCCTGGCAGTGGATGCCGATACGGAACCCGGTGCGGGCGGCGACCTCGCCGACGGTCTCGGCGAGCCGGCCGGGGAGCTGGCCGCCGTTGGTGTCGCACAGGACGGCGACGTCGGCGCCCGCGCCCATGGCGGCGTCCAGCACCCGCAGCGCGGTGGCGGGGTCGGCGGCGTAGCCGTCGAAGAAGTGCTCGGCGTCGAGGAAGACCCGGCGGCCCTCGGCCACCAGGAGGCGCACAGTGTCCCGGACCATCGCGCAGTTCTCCGCCACGTCCGTGCGCAGCGCCCGTTCGATGTGCCGCCGGTCGGACTTGGCGACCAGGGTGATCACCGGGGCCCGGGAGTCGAGCAGGGCCCGTACCTGCGGGTCCTGCTCGGCGCTGCGGCCCGGCTTGCGGGTGCTGCCGAAGGCGACCAACGCGGCGTGCTTCAGGTGCAGTTCCTCCGCCGCGCGGGCGAAGAAAGCGGTGTCCTTGGGCAGTGCGCCCGGCCAGCCGCCCTCGATGAAGCCGACGCCCAGGGCGTCCAGGGTGCGGGCGGTGGTGAGCTTCTCCGCGACGGAGTAGGAGATCCCCTCGCGCTGCGCGCCGTCGCGGAGGGTGGTGTCGTACAGATGGAAACCGTCGCCGAGGGGGGTGTCTGCCGGTGTGGTGCGGGTGTGAGCCACTGGGCGTCCTTCCTGGGGAGTTCCTGGGTCCGTGCGCGGCGGTCTACGGGAGCACGGTCCTGCGGCGCGAGCGGTCGCCGTCCCAGGCGGCGCGGTTGACCGGTGCGGCGGGGAGGTCGCCGCGCAGCGCCGTCCCGAGCTGGGTGACCGCGGAGTCGGTCATCCGCACGATGGTCTCGGCGGTCAGTCCGGCGGTGTGCGGGGTGAGGATGACGCGCGGGTGGCTGAGCAGCGGGTGCCCGGCGGGCAGCGGCTCCGGTTCGACGACGTCGAGTCCGGCCGCCGCGACATGGCCGCTCTCCAGCGCGGCGACCAGCGCCTCGGTGTCGAGGACGCCGCCGCGGGAGCAGTTGACGACGAAGGAGCCGCGCGGCAGCCGGGCGAGCTGGTCGGCTCCGATCAGCTCCCGCGAGGTCGCGGTCAGGGCGGGTGCGAGCGCGAGGATCGTGGACCGGGACAGCAACTCGTCCAGATCGGGGACGAGTTCGGCGCCGACCAGATGGGCGATGCGGGGGTCGGCGTACGGGTCGTAGGCGAGTACGTCCGCGCCGAATCCGGTGGTCAGCTTCCGGGCGGTCTCGGCGCCGACGTAGCCGAGTCCGACGACGCCCACCGTCCTGCCGTGCAGTTCGTGGAGGCTGAGATCGCTGCGCTGCCGCCAGGCGGAGCCGTCGCGGGTGGCCGGGTCGGCCCAGTTGAGCTGTTTGAGCGTGGCCAGGATCAGCATGACGATGTGTTCGCTGACCGGAATCCGGCCGAAACCGAGCTGGTTGACGACGAGGATCCCGTATTCGGTGGCCGCCTCGATATCGACGTTGTCGGTGCCGAATCCGGAGGTGGAGACGACGGTGAGCCGGGGGGCCGCCGCGAGTATCCGGCGGCTGACCTTCTCGGGATAGCGCACCCACAGCGCGTCGGCGTCGGCCACCGCCGCCGTCACCTCGGATTCCTCCGAGGAATCCACGACGACGACTTCGGCGCCGAGGCCGCGCAGTCTTTCGGCGCCCGAGGAGTCGTACATCGGACGCCAGAGAACGATCTTTGTCACTTCTTCTCTTCCCATCCCCGGATGCTCACGCACGCGGAATCGGCGGTGTCGGAGGGGCGGTGTGCGGGCCACGCGGCACGGGACGGGCGCGGAAACGGCCGCCGGGGCGGTCGCTTCGCGTGCGGTCACCGTGGAACGCGTGCGCGCGGGCACGCCGGAATAGGCCCCCGACGGGGCTAGGCGAGGATGGAGAAACCCGGCGCCGAAAGCGTGCGGCGCCCTGTCTCGGCATGCGGGAGATTCCCGTAACGCATCAGCACCATCCTCGTGGGCCTCGTCGTGACACCTGCGGGCGGCAATCTGACTTCCGGGGATCTCTCCCCGGTCACAGTGGCGGGACCGTGCCGGATTCTCACCGGCTTCCCCGCTTCGCAGGCACTGGTGGTCCATGTATAGCAGCGGGCCCCGTTCCCCGGACCCCCCTACGGCCGCCGCGAACCCCCCTATTCGGTAGGGGAATTCACGAGGGGTCGGGCGGAGCGCCGCCCGCCCGGGTGCCCGGCGGTCACACTCCGGCGAGCAGGGCGGCGAGCGGCGCCGGTACGTGCCCCGGTGCGAGGGCCTCCACGAGGACCCGGCCGTAGTGGATCTTGCGGCCCTTCTTGGTGCCGAGGAAGCGCCGCAGCCGCTGCTGCGCGGTGCGCTCGCGCTGCGCGGGCTGGTTCCCGAAGGTCCGCAGGGCGCGCAGGTCGCCCTCGTCCCGGATCAGCTCCTCGACGCGGGCGGTGCCCAGGGCCCGGACGAGTTCGTCCTCCAGGTCCGCCGCGCACACGAAGTACGCGTCCGGTGCCGCACCGGCCGGGGCGAGGGCACGGGCGTAGTAGCGGCGCTCCCCCTCGTCGCACAGTCCGGTGAGGCGCAGGCCGAGACCGGTGGGGCCGAGGAGGCGGGCGAAGCGCCCGACGTTGGTGACACCGCCCATCGGCAGCACGCAGACGCCCTCGGCCGCCAGGTCCCGGCCGTGCAGGGCGGCCAGCGCGTCGACCGCCGCCGCGTCGCTCGGCCCTTCGAGCAGGACGGCGGTCCGGACGGGCGGCAGCGCGGCCAGTTCGCGCGCGGGACCGCCGGGTCCGCCCGACGCCCACGCGAGGACCGCTTCCCGGAACGCGTCCATGTCAGCCATGGGAGGAGTCTCCGCCCCGCTCACGCCACCGTGCCAGAGGATTTCCCCGGCCCCCGCCCCGGACCTGGCCCCGGCCTACGTGAGCGGCCCGGCGCCCGTGACCGGATAGGGCACGAAGGTGCTGCTGTGGTGGTCGATGAGCAGCGGGCGGCCGAGCGGTGGCGCGGCCCGCTGCGAGCAGTCGAGGCGTTCGCAGACGCGGCAGCCCATGCCGATGGGGGTGGCCGCCGCGGTGTTGCCGAGGTCCAGGCCCTCGGAGTACACGAGGCGGTGGGCGTGGCGGATCTCGCAGCCGAGGCCGATGGCGTAGACCCGGCCGGGCTCGCCCCAGCCGCCGCGGTGCCGGGTGACCGCGCGGGCGGTCCACAGGTAGCGGCGCCCGTCGGGCATGGCGGCGATCTGCACATGGATGCGGCCGGGCACGGCGAACGCCTCGTACACGTTCCACAGCGGGCAGGTGCCGCCGCCCCGGGAGAAGTGGAAGTCGGTGGCCGACTGGCGCTTGGACATGTTGCCGGCCCGGTCGACGCGGACGAAGGAGAAGGGGACGCCGAGCAGCCGGGGCCGCTGGAGGGTGCTCAGCCGGTGGCAGACGGTCTCGTAGCCGACTCCGTAGTGGTCGGTGAGGCGTTCGATGTCGTAGCGGGCCTCCTCGGCCGCCGCGTGGAACGCGGTGTACGGGAGGATCAGCGCGGCGGCGAAGTAGTGGGCGATGCCGATGCGGGTCAGGCCGTGGGCCGGGGTGCCGGGGGCGAAGTCCTCGGCGGCCAGCCGGGCGAAGTCGTCGCCGTGTTCCAGCAGGGCGAGCTGGGTGGCCATGCGGAAGGCGCGGCGGCCGGGGCGCAGCCGCGGGGACAGGTGCAGGGTGCGGGTGCTCTCGTCGTAGTGGTGCAGCCGGTCGCCGGTCTCGGCGGCCAGGTGGACGCCGTGGGAGGCGGCGAGCCGGGCGGTGAGGGCGGCGGTCGTCTCGCCCGGCCGGACCCCGGTCCGCGCGGCCAGGTCCTCGGCGGCGAGGTCGGTGGCGTGCAGGTAGTTGCGCCGCCGGTAGAAGAAGTCCCGTACCTCCTCGTGCGGTGAGGAGACGGGGGTGCGCGCGCCGTCCCGGCCGTCGGTGGCACCGGCCAGCCGCTCGGACAGCTCCTGGTTGCGGCGGCCGAGGTCCAGCAGCACCCGGGCCACGGCGGGCGTCCGGGAGGCGAGGTCGGCGAGATCGGCCGCGGTGACCCGGGACTCGGCGATCTCCCCGGCCAGCGCCTCGCGCAGGTCGGCCACCAGCCGGGTGGTGTCGCGCTCGGAGAAGAAGCCCGGGTCGATGCCGAAGGTCTCGGTCAGCCGGAGCAGCACGGGCACGGTGAGCGGCCGGGAGTCGTGCTCCATCTGGTTCAGATAGCTGGGCGAGATGCACAGCACCCGGGCCAGTTCGGCCTGGCTCATCCGGCGGTCCTCGCGCAGCCGCCGCAGCCGGGCGCCCGCGTACGTCCTGCTCACCGCTCACTCCTCCGGGCCGACGGCGCGTCCCGCCCAGCCTAGGCGAACCGGCGTCGCGCGCGGTCTTCGCAACCTTGGCAAAAAGCGAGGGAAAGATACGCAGAACTTGGCAGCCGTCCACGGTTGTTGGCACTCAGTGCCAGTGCCAGAGTCGTAGTGCGGCCCGCCGGAACGGGCCGGCGCCACCGGGGAGCGGGGTCCGATTCACCGCCCTGACGTCGGAGATCCTGACACCGGTGGCGTCCTGGACCGGCAACGTTGCTCACGTGCGCCCACCACCGGTGGCGGCGGGCCGCACCCTTCGACGAGCCGTTCAAGACACGCAGTGCCATTGCATGCCATGACGGCCGGTGAATTCGCATCCGTGGCAGACCGAGGAGACGGTGACAGACATGACCAAGCCGAACACACAGGCGGCCGCGGAACTCGCGCGGCGCTGGGCCACCGACCCGCGCTGGCAGGGCGTCGAGCGCACCTACGGCGCCGAGGACGTGGTCCGCCTCTCCGGCAGCGTCCGCGAGGAGCACACCCTGGCCCGGCGCGGCGCCGAGCGGCTGTGGCGGCAACTGCACGAACTCGACTACGTGCACGCGCTCGGCGCGCTCACCGGCGGCCAGGCCGTCCAGCAGGTCAGGGCGGGTCTCCAGGCGGTCTACCTGTCCGGCTGGCAGGTCGCCGCCGACGCCAACCAGGCCGGTCACACCTACCCGGACCAGAGCCTGTACCCGGCCAACTCCGTGCCCCAGGTGGTGCGCCGGATCAACAACGCGCTGCTGCGCGCCGATCAGATCGCCACCGCCGAGGGCGTGGGCGACACCACCGACTGGCTGGCGCCGGTGGTCGCCGACGCGGAGGCCGGCTTCGGCGGCCCGCTCAACGCCTTCGAACTGACCAAGGCGATGATCGCGGCGGGCGCTGCGGGCATCCACTACGAGGACCAGCTCGCCTCCGAGAAGAAGTGCGGCCACCTCGGCGGCAAGGTCCTGGTGCCCACCTCGCAGCACATCCGCACCCTCAACGCGGCCCGGCTGGCCGCCGACATCGCCGATGTGCCCACGGTGATCGTGGCCCGCACCGACGCGCTCGCCGCCACCCTGCTGACCAGCGATGTCGACGAACAGGACGCGGAGTTCACCACCGGCGAGCGCACCGCCGAGGGCTTCTACCGGGTCCGCGGCGGCATGGACCCGGTGATCGCCCGCGGGCTGGCCTACGCCCCCTACGCCGACCTGCTGTGGATGGAGACCGGCACGCCCGACCTGGAGCAGGCGCGCACGTTCGCCGAGGCGATCCACGCCCGGTACCCGGACCAGCTGCTGGCGTACAACTGCTCGCCGTCCTTCAACTGGAAGGCGGCCCTGGACGACGACCGGATCGCCAAGTTCCAGCGTGAACTGGGCGCGATGGGCTACCGGTTCCAGTTCATCACGCTGGCCGGATTCCACTCGCTCAACCACGGCATGTTCGATCTGGCCCGCGGCTACGCCGAGCACGGCATGACCGCGTATGTCGACCTCCAGGAGCGCGAGTTCGCCGCGCAGGCCGACGGGTTCACGGCGGTCAGGCACCAACGCGAGGTCGGCACCGGCTACTTCGACCTGGTCTCCACGGCCGTCAACCCCGCCTCCTCCACCACCGCCCTGGCCGGCTCCACGGAGGAGGAGCAGTTCCACTAGGCGGTGCACGGCTTGTACGGCGGTACGGCTTGTACGGCTGTACGGCGCGGCCCCCGCCCGGGGCCGCACGTGGGTCCTGTCGCGTCCGAAGGAGAACCCGATGACCACCCTCGCACCGCCCCGGCCCGTCCGTGTCCTCGCCGCTCCCGGCCCCCGGCACGAGGAGATCCTGACCCCCGAGGCCCTGGACTTCGTCGGCCGGCTGGCCGCCGCGTTCGCGGAGCGCCGACGCGGCCTGCTGAAGGAGCGGCGCCGCCAGGCGATGCGGCTGGCGGCGGGCTCTCCGCCCAACTTCCCCATGGTGACCGCCGCGGTGCGCGCCGACCCGTTCTGGCGGGTCGCGCCGCCCGCGCCCGGTCTGGCCGACCGACGGGTGGAGATCACCGGGCCGCCCGACCGCCGGACTGCGGTCGCCGCGCTGACCTCCGGCGCCCAGGTGTGGACGGCCGACTTCGAGGACGCCACCGCACCGCTGTGGGACAACGTCGTGGGCGGGCAACTGACCCTGCTGGACACCGTCGAGGGCCGGATCGGCCTGCCCGCACCCGGCGGCGGGGAGCACCGGGCGGACGGCGGACGGCTCCCCGCCGTCATGGTCCGCCCGCGCGGCTGGCACCTCGACGAGGCGCACCTGGAGCACGACGGCGCACCGGTGCCCGCCGCCCTGGCCGACTTCGGCCTGTACTTCTTCCACTGCGCCCGGGGGCTGACCGAGTCCGGGAGCGGCACGTACTTCTCGCTGCCCAAGCTGGAGAACCGGTACGAGGCACGGCTGTGGAACGACGTGTTCCTGCTCGCCCAGGAGCTGCTGGGCATCCCCCGGGGCACCGTCCGGGCCACCGTGCTGATCGAGACGGTCACCGCCGCCTTCGAGATGGAGGAGATCCTCCACGAGCTGCGCGAGCACGGCGCGGGCCTGACCGCGGGCCGCCGGGACTACCTGTTCAGTCTTGTGCGCACCTTCGGCCACCGCACCGACTTCCTGCTGCCGGACCGCGCGGGGGTGACGATGACGGCGCCGTTCCTGCGGGCGTACACCGAGCTGCTGGTGCGCACCTGCCACCGGCGCGGCGCGCATGCCGTCGGCGGCCGGGCCGCCCAGGTGCCGGGCGCGGACGCGGCGGCGCGCGAGGCGGCTGTCGCGGCGGTCCGGCTGGACAAGGAGCGGGAGGCGGAGGACGGCTTCGACGGGTCCCAGGTGGCCTGTGCCGAGCTGGTCCCGGTCTGCCGGGAGGCGTTCGACGGGGTCCTCGGCGAGCGGCCGCACCAGCTCGACCGCACCCGCGCGGACGTCGAGGTGAGCGCCGCCGATCTGCTGTCGGTGCGCCGGACCGGCGCCCCGCCGGTCCCGGAGGGGGTGCGCACGAGCGTCGCCGTCGCGCTGCGCTGCTTCGCGGCCTGGCTCGGCGGGCGGGGCACCGTCGTCGTGGACGGGGTGCTGGTGGACACGGCCGACGCCGAGGTGGCCCGGACGCGGATCTGGCAGTGGCTGCGGCACCGGGTGGTCGACCGGGAGACGGTGGAGCGGGTGCTCGACGACGAGCTGGCCGCGCTGGGCGCCGCCTACCCGTGGGCGCCGCTGGAGGAGGTGCGCGCGCTGTTCGAGCGCACCGCGCTCGCCGCCGAGCTGCCGCTGTTCTTCACCCCCGACGCGTACGCGCGCCACCTGGTGCGCCGCACGGGAGCCGGGGGGTGCGAGCGGGGATGAGCCTGCGGCCGGACTGAGGGGTCCGGGCGCGGCGCGTGCCGAGGGGTGCGCGACGGCACCGGTGCGGTGAGGGCCGCGGCGGTGCCCCGGGAGACGGGCGGGCAGCGCGGGTACGGCGCTTCCCGCCCGTGCCGTTTCCGGGTCCGCGCGCCGTGCGCCGCCGCCACCGCGACAGGGCTTAGGTATACCTAAGTTTTCCCGAAGACACAACATCTGGGGCTGTGCACCACGGCAGTGTTCTAGATGTAGTGTTGGCCGTGCTGGTGGTTCGCCAGGCACTCCGGTGCCCGGCGAGGCAAGAGGGAACCCGGTGGGAATCCGGGACTGCCCCGCAGCGGTGAGCGGGAACGACCGCCGTCATACGCACTGGACCCGGTGGACCGGGCCTGGGAAGCGACGGCCAGTAGACGTCTCGTACGACACGAGACACGCCCGCGAGTCCGAAGACCTGCCACCGGTGCGTACGCCGACGAGCGGCGTGCGTGCTCCGAGGCCCCGAGGGAGGGCCGCGTGGCAGCAGCACGGACCCGGGTCCGGCGTGCCCTTCTTCCGCCGCCGCCCGGCCCCGCCGTACGCGCCGCGACGCTCCTCCTCCCCCGGTCCTCGGACAGGGACGGGAACGAGCGAGAGGAGCGGCGGTCGATGAGCGGCCTCGTGTATTTCTCCAGCGTCTCGGAGAACACCAAGCGCTTCGTGGAGAAGCTGGGTCTGCCCGCCACGCGCATCCCCCTGCATCCGCACCGCGCCGGCCTGCCGCGGGTGGCCGGGCCGTATGTGCTGATCACGCCGACCTACGGCGGCGGCGAACGCGCCGGGGCGGTCCCCAGGCAGGTGATCCGCTTTCTGAACGTCGAGGCCAACCGCGCGCTGCTGCGCGGGGTCATCGCGTCCGGCAACACCAACTTCGGCGCGGACTACTGCCTGGCCGGACGGGTGATCGCGGCGAAGTGCGGGGTTCCCGAGCTGTACCGATTCGAACTGCTGGGCACGGAGCGCGACGTCCGTGCCGTGAGGGAAGGACTGAGGACGTTTTGGACACGACACTCATCGGCGGCGGCGTGATCACCGCCCCGCGCGAATCGGTCGGTACGCGCAAGGACTACCACGCGCTCAACGCCCTGCTGAACATGTACGACTGCGACGGCCGCATCCAGTTCGACAAGGACCGCGAGGCCGTACGCCAGTACTTCCTCCAGCACGTCAACCCGAACACGGTGGTCTTCCCCACCCTCAAGGAGAAGATCGACCACCTGATCGAGAACGACTACTACGAGGAAGCCCCGATCCGGCGCTACGACTGGGAGTTCGTCAAGGGCCTGTACCGGCGGGCGTACGCCCACGAGCACCGCTTCCGCACCTTCCTCGGCGCGTTCAAGTACTACACGTCGTACACGCTCAAGACCTTCGACGGCTCCCGCTACCTGGAGCGCTACGAGGACCGGGTGGCCGCGACCGCGCTCTTCCTCGGCGCCGGGGACGAGGCGCTGGCGTCCCGGCTGGTGGACGAGATGATGACCGGCCGCTTCCAGCCGGCCACCCCGACCTTCCTCAACGCGGGCAAGGCGCAGCGCGGCGAGCTGGTCTCCTGTTTCCTGCTGCGCGTCGAGGACAACCTGGAGTCCATCGGCCGGGGCGTCAACTCGGCGCTCCAACTGTCCAAGCGCGGCGGCGGGGTGGCGCTGCTGCTGACCAACCTGCGCGAACAGGGCGCCCCGATCAAGAAGATCGAGAACCAGTCCTCCGGGGTGGTCCCGGTGATGAAGCTGCTGGAGGACTCCTTCTCCTACGCCAACCAGCTCGGCGCGCGCCAGGGCGCGGGCGCGGTCTACCTGCACGCCCACCACCCGGACATCATGCGGTTCCTGGACACCAAGCGGGAGAACGCGGACGAGAAGATCCGCATCAAGACGCTGTCGCTGGGCGTGGTCGTCCCCGACATCACCTTCGAACTGGCCAAGCGCAACGAGGACATGCACCTGTTCTCGCCCTACGACGTGGAACGCGAGTACGGCAGGCCGCTGGCCGATCTCTCCGTCAGCGAGCACTACGACGACCTGGTCGCCAACCCGCGCATCCGCAGCACCACGCTCAGCGCCCGCGAGTTCTTCAAGACGATCGCGGAGCTCCAGTTCGAGTCGGGCTACCCGTATCTGCTGTTCGAGGACACCGTGAACCGGGCCAACCCGATCCCGGGCTGGATCAACATGTCCAACCTGTGCTCGGAGATCCTCCAGGTCAACACGCCGAGCACGTACGACGCCTCGCTCGGCTACGAGACCGTCGGCCGGGACATCTCCTGCAACCTGGGCTCGCTGAACATCGCCGCCGCCATGGCCTCCCCCGACCTCGGCGCGAGCGTGGAGACGGCGGTGCGCGGTCTGACGTCCGTCTCCGACCAGTCGCACATCGACGCGGTGCCGTCCGTGGCACACGGCAACGACCTCTCGCACTCCATCGGCCTGGGCCAGATGAACCTGCACGGCTACCTCGCCTCGCAGCGCGTCCACTACGGCAGCGCGGAGGGCGTCGACTTCACCGACCTGTACTTCTACACGATCGCCTATCACGCGCTGCGCGCCTCGAACCGGATCGCGATCGAACGCGGCACCGCCTTCGACGGGTTCGAGAAGTCCGCGTACGCCGACGGCTCGTACTTCGACCGGTACACCGAGCGGGCGTGGGAGCCGGCCACCGCGCGGGTGCGGGAGCTGTTCGCCGACGCGGGGATCGCGCTGCCCACCCAGGACGACTGGCGCGAGCTGAAGCGGTCGGTGCGGGAGCACGGCATCTACAACCAGTACCTCCAGGCCGTGCCGCCGACCGGATCCATCAGCTACATCAACGACTCGACCGCCTCCATCCACCCGATCGCCTCCAAGGTGGAGATCCGCAAGGAGGGCAAGCTCGGCCGCGTCTACTACCCGGCGCCGCACATGGACAACGACAACCTGGAGTACTTCCAGGACGCGTACGAGATCGGCTACGAGAAGATCATCGCCACCTACGCGGCGGCCACCCGCCATGTCGACCAGGGGCTCAGCTGCACCCTGTTCTTCCGGGACACGGCCACCACCCGCGACCTCAACAAGGCGCAGATCCTCGCCTGGCGCCAGGGCATCAAGACGCTCTACTACATCCGGCTGCGCCAGGAGGCCCTGGAGGGCACCGAGATCGAGAACTGCCTGTCCTGCACCCTGTGACCCCCTCGCACGCCCCGTTCACGAAAGCACCCCGATGACCACCACCCCCGCCCCGCTGACCGAGATCTCGGTCACCCCGCCGGCCTTCCGCCAGGACCCGGCCGCCCGGCTGCGCCCGGTCAACTGGAACCGCGTCACCGACGAGAAGGACCTGGAGGTGTGGAACCGGCTCACCGCCAACTTCTGGCTGCCCGAGAAGGTGCCGCTCTCCAACGACGTGGGCGCCTGGCAGCAGCGGCTCACCGCGGACGAACGCACCCTGACCATGCGGGTGTTCACCGGTCTGACCATGCTCGACACCGTGCAGGCCACGGTCGGCGAGATCGTGCAGATCCAGGACGCGCGCACCGAGCACGAGCAGGCCGTCTACACCAACATCGCCTTCATGCAGGCCGTGCACGCCCGCAGCTACTCCTCGGTGTTCTCCACCCTCGCCAGCACCCCGGAGATCGACGACGCCTACCACTGGGCGGTGGCCAACGACGTCCTCCAGCAGCGCTGCAAGACGGTGCTCGCGCACTACTACGGCGACGACCCGCTCAAGCGGAAGGTCGCCTCCACGCTGCTGTCGTCCCTGCTGCTGTACGCGGGCTTCTATCTGCCGCTGCACTTCTCCACGCACGCGCTGCTCACCAACACCGCCGACATGATCCGGCTGATCCTGCGCGACAAGGCGGTGCACGGCTACTACTCCGGCTACAAGTTCCAGCGCGGCCTGGAGCGGCTGACTGCGGCGGGCCAGGAGGAGATGCGCGCCTTCACCCACGCGCTGCTGGAGGAGCTGTACGAGCTGGAGCTGCGCTACTCGGGCGAGCTGTACGAGCCGCTGGGCCTGATGGACGACGTGGCCGTCTTCGTCCGCTACAACGCGAACAAGGCGCTGATGAACCTCGGTTACCCGGCCCGCTTCGGCGCCGCGGAGACCGAGGTCAACCCGGAGATCCTGGCGGCGCTCTCGCCGGGCGCGGACGAGAACCACGACTTCTTCTCCGGTTCCGGCTCCTCGTACGTCATGGGCAAGGCGGAGAACACCTCCGACGACGACTGGGACTTCTGAGAGGCTCATATGTCCGGCAACCCCCAGGTGCCCGCTCCCCGGGCGGGCACCGCGCCGCACGGCGCCTGCGTCCTGCTCAAGCACGGCGAGATCTTCCTCAAGGGCCGCAACCGGCAGCGCTTCACCGAGCGGCTGCACGACAACCTGCGGATCGCGCTGCGCGGGATCGGCGGCTCGACCTGGATCAAGACCGCGCAGAACGTCACCGTGGTCGGCGGGCAGGTCCCGCAGGACGCGCTGGTGGAGCGAGCGCGCCGGGTGATCGGCTTCAACTCCGTCGAACCGGCCCTGCGGGTGCCCAGCACCCTGGAGGAGATCACCCGGACGGCCGTCGCGGAGCTGCGCGCGGCCGGTGCCGAGCGGCCCGGACTCGGCTTCGCGGTCCGGGCCCGGCGCCGGGACAAGCAGTTCCCGCTGACGTCGTCGCAGGTGGCGGGGTATCTGGGGGCGGAGGTGCTGCGCGCGGTCCCCGGACTGCGCGTCGACCTCACCCGGCCCGAGGTGACGCTGTCCGTGGAGATCGACCGCAAGGAGACGTATCTGTCCTGGCGGCGGCACCGGGGGCTGACCGGGCTGCCGGTCGGCTCCAGCGGGCGGGCCCTCGTGCTGCTGTCCGGGGGCTACGACTCTCCGGTGGCCGCGCACCGGGCCATGCGGCGCGGGCTGCACTGCGACTTCGTGCACTTCAGCGGCGCCCCGTACACGAACCCGGCGTCGGTGTACAAGGCGTACGCCCTGGCCCGGGAGCTGAACCGGTACCAGCCGCCCGGACGGCTGCACGTCATCGCGCTGGGCAAGGCGCAGAAGCAGCTCGCCGTGGCGGGCGCCGGGCGGCTCCAGGTCGTCGCCCAGCGCCGCCTCATGGTCCGCACCGCCTCGGCACTCGCCGCCCGTACCGGCGCCGAGGCGCTGGTGACCGGCGACAGCCTGGGGCAGGTGGCCAGCCAGACGCTGGCCAACCTCGCGGCGGTGGACGAGGCGGCGGCGCTGCCGGTGCTGCGTCCGCTGATCGGCTGGGAGAAACAGGAGATCATCGACGAGGCGGGGCGCGTCGGCACCGCGGAGATCTCGGTGCTGCCCGACGAGGACTGCTGCCAGTTGCTGGCACCGCCACGCGCCAGCACCCGCGCGGGTCTGCCCCAGCTACGCGCCGTGGAGCGCCGCCTCGACCTCGACGAGGTGACGGCGGCACTGCTGGAGAGCGCCCGGGTGATGCTGCCCGGCGCGGACACCGACCCCCTCCCCGAGACCCCGGTGGCCGCCTGCCCGGCCCCCGCACCCGCCTGACCGGCACGCGACCGCGCCACGCCCACGGGCCCGGCACGACAGGCACCACCGCACGGCCCGGCCGCTCACCACGACGCCCCACCCCGGCGGCCGGGCCGCGCGGCCGGGCACGGCCGCCCACCGCGGTGACGCTGCCCTGCGCCGGCATCGAGACCCGCCGCGACAAGACCCCCGTCCCCGACCGCTCCACACCCGCACCCGCCTGAACACCGCACGCCCACGGCCACCCACAGTCCCACCGACCGGTTCGGCGCGTCAGGACACGCCGAACCGGCCCGGCCGCTCACCACGACGGCCCACCCCGGCGGCCGGGCCGCGCGGCCCCGGTCCCGCCGCCCGCCCGCCGTCGGGACGCGCGGCGACGCGCCGCCCCGCCACCGGCGCTCTTCCCGGTGCTCCGGGCGCGCGGCGGCGCGTCGTCGTCTCACTCACCCGAGCGGCCTACGCCACACTCGGGGAGAGAACAAGGTCACAACCTCGGCCTCTGCCTGCGCTCCACCGGACTGTCCTAGCATCCGACCATGACGGTCCTGCCTGACGACGGGCTCTCCCTGGCGGCCGACTTCCCTGACGCGACGCATGAGCAGTGGCGCCACCTGGTGGCGGGTGTGCTGCGCAAGTCGGGCCGGGAAGTACCGGACGACGAGGCGGAGGGCGCTCTGTCCACCGCGCTGGAGGACGGGTTGCGCGCCCGCCCCCTGTACACCGCGCGCGACCACGCGCCCGACCCCGGCCTGCCCGGCTTCCCGCCGTTCGTGCGCGGCGGGAAGGCCGAGGGGAGCACGGTCGGCGGCTGGGACGTGCGCCAGCGGCACACGGTGGCCGAGGCGGCGCCCGTCCTGAACGACCTGGAGAACGGCGTCACCTCGCTGTGGCTGGCCGTCGGCGACCGCGGCATCCCCGTCTCCGCGCTCGGCACCGTCCTCGACGGCGTGTACCTCGACCTGGCCCCGGTCGTGCTGGACGCGGGCGAGGCGGCGGAACCGGCCGCGCGCGAGCTGCTGCGGCTGTTCGCCGCGCGCGAGGTGGCCGCCGACGCGGCCCGCGGCAATCTGGGCGCCGACCCGCTGGGCCTGGAGGCCCGCACCGGCCGGCCCGGCGACCCGGCGTCCGCGACGGAGGCGGCCCGGCTGTGCGCGGCACGGTACCCGGGGCTGCGCGCGCTGACCGTGGACGCGCTGCCGTACCACGAGGCCGGCGGCTCGGCCGCGCAGGAGCTGGGCTGCTCGCTGGCGACCGGCGTCGCCTATCTGCGTGAACTGACCGGGGCCGGGCTGGACACCGCCCAGGCGCTGGCGCAGCTGGAGTTCCGCTACACCGCGACCGCCGACCAGTTCCTGACCATCGCCAAGCTGCGCGCCGCCCGGCGGCTGTGGGCGCGGGTGGCCGAGGTGTGCGGGGCACCCCGCGCGGGCGGTCAGCTCCAGCACGCGGTGACCTCCTCGGTGATGATGACGCGCCGCGACCCGTGGGTGAACATCCTGCGCACCACGGTGGCCGCGCTGGCCGCCGGGGTGGGCGGCGCCGACGCGGTGACCGTGCTGCCCTTCGACCACGCGCTCGGCCTGCCCGACGCGTTCGCCCGGCGGATCGCCCGCAACACCTCCGTCATCCTCGTCGAGGAGTCGCAGCTGTCCCGGGTGGTCGACCCGGCGGGCGGCTCCTGGTACGTGGAGCGGCTGACCGACGAACTCGCCCACGCGGGCTGGGAGTTCTTCCAGGAGATCGAGCGCGCCGGAGGCCAGGGGCCCGCGCTGCGCTCCGGGCTGGTCGGCGAGCGGCTGGCGGCGACCTGGGCCGCGCGCAGCGCGAAACTCGCCAAGCGCCGCGAACCGGTCACCGGCGTCAGCGAGTTCCCGCACCTGGCGGAGAAGCCGGTGGTGCGCGAACCGGCGCCCGAGCCGCCGTCCGGCGGGCTGCCCCGGGTGCGCCGGGACGAGGCGTTCGAGGAGCTGCGGGCCCGCTCCGACGCCCACCTCGCCGCGACCGGGGCCCGGCCCCGCGTGTATCTGGCGGCGCTCGGCCCGGCCGCCGCGCACACCGCCCGGCTCACCTTCGCCGCCAACCTGTTCCAGGCGGGCGGCATCGAACCGGTCACCGAGGGCACCTTCGAGGAGAGCGGCGCGCGCGAGGCGTGCCTGTGCTCCAGCGACGCGCTGTACGAGGAGCAGTCCGGCGCGGTCGTCCGGGGCCTGCGGGAGGCGGGCGCCGCGCATGTGTTCCTCGCCGGCCGCCCCGGACCGTACGAGGACGTGGACACCTATGTCTTCGCCGGCTGCGACGCCGTCGCCGTGCTCTTTGCCGCACTCGACCGCATGGGAGTGTCCTGATGTCCGTCCCCGACTTCTCGGCGATCGAGCTGGGTCAGCCGCGCCCCGACGGCGGCGCCGACGAGTGGCGTACCGCCGTGCAGAAGGCCGCCGACGGCGACGACCTGCTGTGGGAGACGCCCGAGGGCATCACCGTCAAGCCGCTGTACACCGGGCAGGACGTGGAGGGCCTGGACTTCCTGGACACCTTCCCGGGCGTCGCCCCGTATCTGCGCGGCCCGTACCCGACGATGTACGTCAACCAGCCCTGGACGATCCGCCAGTACGCGGGTTTCTCCACGGCGGAGGAGTCCAACGCGTTCTACCGGCGCAATCTGGCGGCCGGTCAGAAGGGCCTGTCGGTCGCCTTCGACCTGCCCACGCACCGCGGCTACGACAGCGACCACCCGCGGGTGACCGGTGACGTCGGCATGGCGGGCGTGGCGATCGACTCGATCTACGACATGCGGCAGCTCTTCGACGGCATCCCGCTGGACCGGATGACGGTGTCGATGACGATGAACGGCGCGGTGCTGCCGGTGCTGGCGCTGTACATCGTGGCCGCGGAGGAGCAGGGCGTCCCCGCGGAGAAGCTGGCCGGGACCATCCAGAACGACATCCTCAAGGAGTTCATGGTCCGCAACACCTACATCTATCCGCCGAAGCCGTCGATGCGGATCATCTCCGACATCTTCGCCTTCACCTCGCAGCGGATGCCCCGCTACAACTCCATCTCGATCTCCGGGTACCACATCCAGGAGGCGGGCGCGACGGCCGACCTGGAGCTGGCGTACACGCTGGCGGACGGCGTGGAGTACATCCGGGCGGGCCGGGACGCGGGCCTGGACGTGGACGCCTTCGCGCCCCGGCTGTCGTTCTTCTGGGCGATCGGCATGAACTTCTTCATGGAGATCGCCAAGTTGCGCGCGGCCCGGCTGCTGTGGGCCAAGCTGGTCAGGCAGTTCGACCCGAAGAACGCCAAGTCGCTCTCCCTGCGCACCCATTCGCAGACCTCCGGCTGGTCGCTGACCGCGCAGGACGTGTTCAACAACGTCACGCGCACCTGTGTGGAGGCGATGGCGGCCACCCAGGGGCACACCCAGTCGCTGCACACCAACGCCCTGGACGAGGCGCTGGCGCTGCCCACCGACTTCTCCGCGCGCATCGCCCGCAACACCCAGCTGCTGATCCAGCAGGAGTCCGGCACCACCCGGGTGATCGACCCGTGGGGCGGCAGCGCGTACGTGGAGCGGCTGACGTACGACCTGGCCCGCCGGGCGTGGCAGCACATCCAGGAGGTGGAGCAGGCGGGCGGCATGGCGCAGGCCATCGACGCGGGCATCCCCAAGCTGCGCGTGGAGGAGGCGGCGGCCCGCACCCAGGCGCGCATCGACTCCGGTCGGCAGCCGGTGATCGGGGTGAACAAGTACCGGGTGGACAGCGACGAGCAGATCGAGGTGCTCAAGGTCGACAACTCCTCGGTGCGCACCCAGCAGATCGCCAAGCTGCGGCGGCTGCGCGAGGAACGGGACGAGACGGCGTGCCGGGACGCGCTGGACGCCCTGACCCGGACGGCCGGCGGCGAGGGCAACCTGCTGGAGCTGGCGGTGCGGGCGGCCCGCGCCAAGGCGACCGTCGGGGAGATCAGCGACGCCCTGGAGAAGGTGTACGGGCGGCACGCGGGCCAGATCCGTACCATCTCCGGTGTGTACCGCAACGAGGCAGGCCAGTCGCCGAACGTGGACCGCACCCGCGCGGTGGTGGACGACTTCGCGGAGGCCGAGGGCCGGCGGCCGCGCATCCTGGTCGCCAAGATGGGCCAGGACGGGCACGACCGCGGCCAGAAGGTGATCGCCACGGCCTTCGCCGACCTGGGCTTCGACGTGGACGTCGGCCCGCTGTTCCAGACCCCGGCGGAGGTCGCCCGGCAGGCCGTCGAGGCGGACGTGCACATCGTCGGGGTGTCGTCGCTGGCGGCCGGGCATCTGACGCTGGTGCCCGCGCTGCGCGAGGCACTCGCCGAGGAGGGCCGCGGCGACATCATGATCGTGGTGGGCGGGGTGATCCCGCCGCAGGACGTACCGACGCTCCTGGAGATGGGCGCGACGGCCGTCTTCCCGCCCGGCACGGTGATCCCCGACGCGGCCCGCGACCTGGTGACGCGGCTGGCGGCGGATCTCGGCCACGACGAGCTGTGAGCCGGTGAGCTGATGGCCATCGATCTGGACACGTACGTCAAGGGCGTCCTGGACGGCAAGCGGGCGCTGGTGGCCCGCGCGATCACGCTGGTGGAGTCGGTGCGGCCGCAGCACCGGGCGCTGGCCCAGGAGTTGC
The DNA here is from genome assembly GCF_053589675.1 of Streptomyces sp. NPDC003284. NCBI lineage: Bacteria > Bacillati > Actinomycetota > Actinomycetes > Kitasatosporales > Streptomycetaceae > Streptomyces > Streptomyces sp. NPDC003284. The sequence continues at coordinate 505,754 of NZ_JBSFSI010000001.1, read as the reverse complement.
TGACCCAGCTGATGCCGCACAGCGGCCGGGCCCGGCGGATCGGGGTGAGCGGGGTGCCGGGCGTCGGCAAGTCGACGTTCATCGACGCCTTCGGCACCATGCTGACCGGGCAGGGGCACCGGGTGGCGGTGCTCGCCGTCGACCCGTCCTCCACCCGGACCGGCGGTTCCATCCTCGGCGACAAGACCCGTATGGAGCGGCTGGCCGTCGACCCGGCGGCGTTCGTCCGGCCCTCCCCCAGCGCGGGCACGCTCGGCGGGGTGGCCAAGGCGACCCGCGAGTCGATCGTGGTCATGGAGGCCGCGGGCTACGACGTGGTGCTGGTGGAGACGGTCGGGGTGGGCCAGTCCGAGACGGCCGTCGCGGGCATGGTCGACTCCTTCCTGCTGCTCACCCTGGCCCGCACCGGCGACCAGTTGCAGGGCATCAAGAAGGGTGTGCTGGAGCTGGCCGATGTGATCGCGGTGAACAAGGCGGACGGGCCGCACGAGCGCGACGCCCGCGCGGCGGGCCGCGAACTGGCCGGTGCGCTGCGGCTGATGCACGGGAAGGACGCCTTCTGGACGCCGCCGGTGCTCAGTTGCAGCGCCCGCGAGTCGACCGGTCTGGACACCGTCTGGGAACGCCTGGAGCAGCACCGCGTCCTGCTGGACTCGGCGGGCCGCCTCACCGCCAAGCGCCGTGCGCAGCAGGTCGACTGGACCTGGAGCATGGTCCACGACGAGCTGCTGGGCCGGCTGCACGCCGACCCGGCCGTCCGTTCTCTCGCGCCCGAGCTGGAACAGCAGGTCAGGCAGGGCGGTCTGACGGCCACTCTCGCCGCCGAACGGATCCTGCGCGCCTTCGCCGGGGGCGGCGCTCCGTCCGGCTCCGGCGGTCCCGGACCCGGGCCCGGACCCGGCCATGGAGCAACGTGACATTGTATAGTGGGAGGTCATCGGGCTGAGCACCGCAGACCGGTCACACGGAGGAGCGCACAGATGGCCCATCTCGAACCGCGGGCGATCTCCGTCCAGACCCATCTGCGCGACCAGGTCGCCGACGCGCTGCGGGCGGCGCTCATCGCCGGTGAGCTGCGCCCGGGGGTGATCTACTCGGCTCCCGCCCTCGCGGGCGAACTCGGCGTCTCCGCCACCCCGGTGCGCGAGGCCATGCTGGACCTGGCCCGGGAGGGCCTGGTCGAGGCGGTGCGCAACAAGGGCTTCCGGGTCACGGAGATGACCGAGCGGGACCTCGACGAGTTCACCGACATCCGTGCCCTGATCGAGGTCCCCACCGTGGGCCGCGTCGCCGCGTCGGCGACCACCGAGCAGTTGGAGGCGCTGCGCCCGCTGGCGCAGCAGATCGTCACGGCGGCGCGGGAGCACGACGTCCTGAAGTACCTGGAGGCCGACCACCGGTTCCATCTGGAACTGCTGTCCCTGGCGGGCAACCACCACCTGGTGGCCGTGGTGGCCGATCTGCGCAAGCGCTCAAGGCTGTTCGGGCTCGGCAGCCTGAACGAGACCGGCCGCCTGGTCGCCTCCGCCGAGGAGCACGTCGAACTCCTCGATCTGCTGGTGGCCGGCCGGGGCCGGGAGGCGGAGGAGTGCATGCGCCGCCACCTCTCGCATGTGCGCACCCTGTGGGCGGACGGCCGGCCCGAGCCCGAGCAGCCCGGACCGGCCCTGCGGCTCGGCAACCGCTGACCCTGCCCGCCACCCGGACCGCCCCCCTCTCACCCGTCCCACCCGTCCCTCCCGTCCCGATCCCGCCGCGCCGGCCGAGTCCGGCGCGGCGGCTTTCGTGTGCCCCGCCGCCGTACGGACACCTGCCGCCGCACGCCCGGCCGCCCCGCCCCTCCCCGTCCATCTGCGGGAAGCCCTCAATTCCTCCAGACGCCTTCCCTGAGACATGTGACCTGTGCAATGGTACATGGCGCAGGTCGTGGCCATGTCAATCGTGGCGCGGCCGTGCGATCCGATCCGTCGGCGGCACGGCCCTCCCCTGAACACGACCTCCCCATCCCATCGGCCACGCACCGCGTGGCCCGACCCCTCATGGGAGGCGCAGTGAGAAAGTCACCGGTCCGGCGAGCCCGGCGAAGTCTGGGCGCGGCAGTGCCGCTGGCCCTGGCCCTCGCCCTGGCCGTCGGTCTGCCGGCACAGCAGGCCGACGCGCGGACGGCGACCCCCGCGTCCGCCCCGTCCGCCGCGCCCGCCCCCGCGGCGCACGGCGCGCGGCACACCGGAGCCCCACCCGCGGCGCAGTCCGCCACGACCGCGGCCGGACACACGGGCCGGGGACGCCTGAAGGCGTCCGAGCTGCCCCCACTGGCCGCGAGCGACGACGCCCTCAAGGAGCCCTACGGCGAGACGGCGAAGCCGCCGGTGCGGCCCTCCAAGTCGATGGAGACGGCGGCAGGCAACGCTGCGGGGAAACAGCGCGCCGCCGCCACGTGCGACGTCTCCGGCTTCACCACCCGCACCGGCAGTGCTCTGGTGCGGCAGATCCAGACATCCACGACCGACTGCGTGAACACTCTGTTCAACCTGACCGGCAACGACGCGCGCAACGCCTTCCGCGAAGCCCAGATGGCCACCGTCGCCGACGCGCTGCGCGACGGCTCGGCCGCCTACCCCGGCGACGCGAGCACCGGCATGCCGCAGACCGTCCTCTACCTGCGCGCCGGCTACTACGTGCAGTACTACAACGCGGGCACGGTGGGCCCCTACGGCAGCACCCTGCGCACCGCGATCCGCGGCGGCCTCGACGCCTTCTTCGCGAGCGCGCACTCCCACGACGTCACCGACGCCAACGGCGAGACCCTCGCCGAGGCCGTCACCCTCATCGACAGCGCCGAGGAGAACGCCCGCTACCTCTACGTCCTCAAGCGGCTGCTGGCGGACTACGACACGTCGTGGAACGCGTCCTGGTGGATGCTCAACGCGGTCAACAACGTGTACACGGTGACCTTCCGTGGCCACCAGGTGCCCGAGTTCGTCACGGCGGTCGAAGCGGACCCGAGCCTGATCGACTCCCTGTACCGCTTCGCCTCGGGCCACCTCGCCCTGCTCGGCACGGACCAGTCGTATCTGACGTCCAACGCGGGCCGGGAACTCGGCCGGTTCCTCCAGCACGCCTCGCTGCGGTCCAAGGTCCAGCCGCTCGCCGTCGCCCTGCTGCACGCCGGCTCGATCACCGGCGCCACCGCGCCGCTGTGGGTCGGCGTCGCCGAGATGACGGACTACTACGACCGGGCGAACTGCTCCGTGTACGGCACCTGCGACCTCGCGGCGCAGCTGACCAGGGCCGTCCTCACCACCACCTACCCGTGCAGCTCCAGCATCACGATCAAGGCGCAGCAGATGACCTCGGCGGAACTGGCCGCCACCTGCACCAGCCTGCGCAGCCAGGACGCCTACTTCCACGGTGTGGTCAAGGACAAGGGCCCGGTGGCCGGTGACCGCAACAGCACCATCGAGGTCGTCGTCTACGACTCCAGCGCCGACTACCAGACCTACGCCGGTGCCATGTACGGCATCGACACCAACAACGGCGGCATGTATCTGGAGGGCGACCCGGCGGCGGCCGGAAACCAGCCGCGCTTCGTCGCCTACGAGGCCGAATGGCTGCGCCCGGACTTCCAGATCTGGAACCTCAACCACGAGTACACGCACTACCTCGACGGCCGTTTCGACATGTACGGCGACTTCGACGCGGGCGTCACCACGCCGACCGTCTGGTGGATCGAGGGCTTCGCGGAGTACGTCTCCTACTCCTACCGCGGGGTCCCCTACCCCGAGGCGATGGACGAGGCGGGCCGCGGCACGTACGCCCTGAGCACGCTGTTCGACACCACCTACGACAACGACACCACCCGCGTCTACCGCTGGGGCTATCTCGCCGTCCGGTACATGCTGGAGCACCATCCCTCCGACATGGCCACGGTGCTCGGCGACTACCGCGCCGGTGACTGGAACGCCGCCCGCAGCTATCTCACCGGCACCATCGGCACCCGCTACGACAGCGACTGGCGCACCTGGCTGGCGTCCTGCGCGGCCGGCAGGTGCAGCGGCGGCGGCACCACCACCCCGCCCGGCACCCCGTGCACCGGCACCGACGCGCGGGAGCTGGGCCAGAACTGCACACGCGCCGGCCAGTCCGCCACCACCGGGAACTACGCCTACCTCTATCTGCGCGTCCCGGCCGGCACCTCCCGGCTGACCGTCACCACCTCCGGCGGCACGGGCGACGCCGACCTGTACTACAGCGCCGTCGGCTGGGCGGGCACCGGCAGTTACACCCAGCGCGCCACCGGCCCCGGCAACAGCCACACCCTGACGGTCGACAACCCGCCGGCCGGCACCCACTACATCAGCCTGTACGCGGTGAACGGCTTCAGCGGAGTGAGCGTCGCCACCGCCTACTGAGCCGGACGGCCGCCCCGCGCCGGCAGAGCGCTGACCATCACGGGCGCGGGGCGGCCGCCGTCCGATGCCGCCTACGCCTGCGGGCCGCCCTCACCCTGGGCGGCCCGCAGGTCGGCGAGCAGTTCGGCCTGGCCCGCAAGGACCCCGGACAGGATGGTGCGGGCCACCCTGAGCAGCTCCGCCACATGCGGGCTGGTCAGGGAGTAGTACACGGTCGAGCCCTCCTTGCGGGTCACGACCAGGTTGGCGCGGCGCAGCACGGCCAGTTGCTGGGAGAGGTGCGCGGGCTCGATACCGATCTCGGGCAGCATCTCGGCGACCGCGTGCTCGCGCTCGCTCAGCAGCTCCAGGACGCGGATGCGCGCCGGATGGCCGAGCGTCTTGAAGAACTCGGCCTTCAGCTGGTACAGCGGGGTGCTCATGCTGCTGCCGTCGCCTCTCCCGCCCGCCGGTACGGCCGACCGGACCGGACCTCGGCGCATCACATCCACCCACTCGTCGTGCCGAACTCGTCGATTGCCGAGGTCAGCAATTCTATACACCGTGTCTTCCGGGTTCAGAGGGGCAGGGTGATCCAGATCGTCTTGCCCTGCCCGTCGGCGTCGCCGCGCACGACCGCGGTGCCGCCCAGGCCGAGGGTGAGTTCCATGACGGTGGCCAGGCCCCCGGCGGCCGTACCGCCGATCATCCCGGTCAGCCGCGGCCGGTAGGGGTGGCGGTCGTGGACGCCGAAGGCCAGGCAGTCCGCGCCCGCCGCGTAGAGCACAGTGGTCTGCGGGGAGAGCGCGGCCGCGTGCCGTACGGCATTGGTGACCAGCTCGCTGACGATCAGCAGCGCCTGGCCGACGGCGGGATGGAACAGGCTGACACCCCACTCCGTCAGTGCCTGCTCGGCGGTCTCCCGCGCCAGGCGCACGGCGGACGGCAGTGTCGGCACGGTCAGGACGTGGCGGTGGGGCAGGGCTTCGAGCCGCGTGGTCACGGTCATGCTCCTTCAGCCCCGTACCCGGGCCGGCCGGGACGGACCGCTGCCCGCTCCCGCCGGGCGTACACCGGCCGCCCCGGGCGGCCGCCCTCCAGGAGCCACGGGGCCTCGGGGCCGGAGACCCCGGTCATGCGCAGCGCTGCGCGGGCGGTGCTCATCGGACGGGTTCCTCACTGCCGCGCTGCGGCCGGGCGGGGACGGCGGCGGGTTCGGCGGCGGGTTCGGCGGGCAGCGGCCCGGCCAGGTCGACGTGGTCGCGCGCGCCGCGCAGCGCCTCCGCGGTGGTCGCGTACTCGCGGCCCTCGCGGCGCAGCAGCTCCAGCGCGCCGACCGAGTCGAGGACCCGGCGCTGTCCCGGCCGTATCCCCGAGGTCATCACGGCGATGCCGCGCCGGTTCAGCTTCTCGACCACGTCCTTGAGGACCAGCGCGCCGGTGGCGTCCACCGTCGTCACCCGCGACATGCGCAGGACGACCACCCGGACCCCGGCGACCTCGCCCAGTTCCCGCAGGAAGCGGTGGGCGGCGGCGAAGAACAGCGGCCCGTCGATGCGGTAGGCGACGATGTGCCCGGCCGACAGGGCGTCGGCCGCGGCCGTGCGCTCGCCCTCCCCGTCGTCCCGCCCGTCCGGCTCGTCCGGCTCGTCCAGCGGCATCCGGTCTAGGCGGACCTGCCGGGCGACCGCGCGCAGGGCGAGGGCGCCCGCGACGACGAGGCCGATGATCACGGCGTAGACCAGGTCGAGGACGAGGGTCGCGGCGGCCGTGAGGACGAGGGTCAGCGCGTCCGAGCGGGTGGCGCGCGCCATCGCCTTCAGCGAGGCCACCTCGACCATGCGGACCGCGGTGGCCAGCAGTACGCCCGCGAGCGCGGCGAGCGGGATCTGCGACACGAGCGGCGCGGCGGCGAAGACGATCACCGCGAGGACGGCGGCGTGGGTCAGTGCGGCGAGCCGGGAGCGCGCCCCGGTGCGGACGTTGACCGCGGTGCGCGCGATGGCGCCGGTGGCGGGCACCCCGCCGAACAGCGGGGCCGCGATGTTGGCGAGGCCCTGCCCGAACAGCTCCCGGTCCGGGTCGTGCTTCTGTCCGGTCGTCATCCCGTCGGCCACCGAGGCGGACAGCAGCGACTCCAGCGCGGCCAGGGCGGCCACCGCGACCGCGGGTGCGAGCAGCGAGCCGAGCGCTCCCGCGTCGAGGAAGGCCAGCGACGGCGCGGGCAGTCCGGCGGGCAGGTCGCCGATCGGCGCGGCCGCGTCCAGACCGGCGAGCCGCGCCACCACGGTGGCGGCCACGACGGCGACGACGGAGAACGGGACGGCGGGACGGCGGCGGGCACCGGCCAGCATGAGCGCCGCCACGGCGACGGCGAGGCCGACCGCCGTCCAGTTCGGCGTCCTCGCGAACTCCTCGACGGCCCGCCAGGTCACCACCAGCACACGGTCACCCTCGGGTTTGGCCACGCCCAGTGCGTTCGGCACCTGCTGCAAGCCGATCACACAGGCGATGCCGAGCGTGAAGCCCTCCACCACGGGGGCGGGCACGTACTGCATGTACTTCCCCGCCCGCAGCACGGCGAGGGCGACCAGCAGGAAGCCTGCGATCAGGCCGACGGTGAGCACCCCGCCCGCCCCGTACCGGCCGAAGATCGGTACCAGGACGACGGTCATGGCACCGGTGGGCCCGGACACCTGGAGGTTCGACCCGCCGAAGACAGCCGCGACCGCCCCGGCCACCACGGCGGTCGCGAGGCCCGCCTCCGCGCCGAGTCCGGAGGACACCCCGAAGCCGAGCGCGAGCGGCAGCGCCACGATCGCCACGGTCAGACCGGCCAGCAGGTCGCGGCGCGGATCCCGGCGGACGTCCGCCAGGTCGGACCGCGCGGGCAGCAGCGAGCGCGCCGAGCGGGCGGCCCGTGTCAGCGGGGTGCTCATCGCGCGACGACCTCGGCTTTCCGCAGCACATTCCGTACCGGCACCGGCCCGACCCCTCGACTGTCGACTCTCCCGCCGTCCGCCCCAGGCCGGGCGCACGCACAAGGCTGTGCCCGCGCTTCCTGCGGGCACAGCCAACACAGCATCTAACCAATTGCGAACTTTTGCAATTCAGCAGCACCCCTCACTGCCGCGCATCTCACCGCCGCCGCACCGCGCCGCGGCGGCGCCTCGCAGCGGCCGCTCGGCTCTCCCGTCCGCTACGAGGCGGCCTCCCGCGCGGCCCGGCGGTGGCGCCGTACGGCGTCACGGTTGGCGCAGGCGTGGGAGCAGTACCGCTGGCGCCCCGGCCGACTGTGGTCGACGTAGGCGTCACCACACTCGGGCAGGGCGCAGCGGCCGAGGCGCCGCATCCCGTGCGCGGTGAGGTGCTGGGCCGCCGCGACGGTGGTGGAGGCGGTGAGGACCGCGCCCAGACCCGCGCCGTCCGGCCGGTAGTGCAGGTGCCAGCCGCTGCCGTCGTGGTCGGTGACGGTGGGCGGCCCCGCGTAGCGGGTCAGCAGCGCGTTGAGGACCGCGACGCGGGCCGGTTCGTCCTCGGCGTCGACCAGGCGCCGCCAGCCGCGGAGATAGTCGCACACCAGTGCGGCGTCGCCCTCGCGGGCCTCGTTCTCCAGGGGCATGCCGACGGCGACCCAGCGCGCGGTGATGTCCTCGATGCCGGTGGGCGGCCGGTTGAGCAGGTCGGTCACGTTGTCCAGCAGCGGGCGCCCGTAAGGGTTTACATGCACAAGAGCATTACATCACTGTCGGGCCATGACCGCCCGCGACCGCATCCGCACCCTGCCCCCGACGACGCCCGACGCCCCTCGCGCCCCTTCGCGCGCCGCCCCGGCGGGGACCGGGAGCGGACCGGGGTGGCTGCCGCTGGCCGCCTGCTGCCTCGGTACGTTCCTGCTCCTGCTGTACACGACGGTCGTGACCGTCGCCCTGCCCGGCATCGGCGCCGGTCTCGGCGCGGACCACGGCGCCCAGCAGTGGGTGATCGACGTCTACACCCTCGCGCTGGCCGGACTGCTGCTCGGTGCCGGTGCGATCGGCGACGCGCTCGGCAGCCGCCGGGTGTGCCTCGCGGGGCTGGCCGGGTTCACCCTGGCCACCCTGGCGTGCGGGCTCGCCACCTCGCCGGGCCTACTGATCGCGGCGCGGGCCGGCCAGGGCGTGGCCGGGGCCGCGATGCTCGCCACCATCGTCCCGCTGATCGGACTGACCTACGCACGCCCCGGGCAGCGGGCGACCGCGTTCGCGGTCTGGGGCGCGGTGGCGGGGGCCGCGTCGGCGGTCGGCACCGTCTGCGGCGGCGTACTGACGGAGTACGCCGGATGGCGCTGGCTGTTCCTCGGCTCGCTCCCCCTGTGCGCCGTGGCGCTGGCGCTGGCCGCCCGCTCGTTGCCGCACGCGACAGTGCCTCCGTCACCGGCCTCGGCCCCCGCCCCGGCCCCGGCACCGGAGTCGGGCTTCACCCCGTGCGGGGCCCGGACGGCCCGGCGGCTGTTCCGCACCCGGGTGGACTGGCCGGGCATCGTGCTGGTCAGCGTCGCGGTGACGGGTCTCGCCTACGCGGTGATCTCCGGCGGCGAATCGGGGTGGGGCGCGCCGGACTCGCTCGCGGGCTGGCTCACGGCCCTGTGCGCGGGGGGCGGGTTCGTGCTGGCCGAACGCCGTTGCCCGCGGCCCATCCTGCCGCCCGCGCTCATCACGGCACCGAGGTTCGTCGCGGTCCTGCTGGCGGCCTTCGGCTACTACTTCGCCGCGTTCGGGGCGCTGCCCGCCCTGGCGACGTGGATGCAGACCGGTCTCGGCCTGGCCTCGCCGGCCGTCTCCCTCGTCCTCGTCGCCCAGCTCGTGGTCTTCGTCGCGGTCTCCGGCCTGGTCAGCAGGCATCTCCACGCGCTCCACCCGGCCTGGACCCTCGGCGCGGGCACGATCCTGGTCGGCGTCGGCGCGCTCACCGCCACCGCGGTGGCCGGGCGGCCGGACTGGCCCGTGCTGCTGCCGTTCCTGGTGCTCAGCGGAGTCGGCGCGGGCGTGGTCTCGCCCGTGCTGCCCGCCGTCGCCATCGCCACGGCCCCGCCCCACCACGCGGGCGCGGCCGGCGGCGCGGCCAACGCCGTCCGGCAGCTCGGCCTCACCCTCGGCGTGGCGGTCTGCGGCACCCTCACCCACACCTCGACCGCCCCCCGCATGTCCCTCGCCTGCGCCGCCTGCGCGCTCGTCGCCATCACCACGGGAGCACTCGCCGTCCGGCTGCTGCGACGCTCCGACAGCAGCTGAGCGGCCCGTACCGGACCGGGCCGCCCCCCCGGAACCGGAAAACGCTCAGGGGCGGTCTCCAGTCGGGACGACAGGATGTGAACCTGCGACCCCTTGACTTGACCCCCAGATCGATGGGTCGGGGGGAAAATCATGACACGTGCTACGACATGGACGCTGGTCCCCAACTGGTCCCCAAGTGCGCCACCCTGACCCTCGGGCTGTCCTCGTCACAAACGGTCGCTAGGCGACCGCAGCTACGGCCACGACAAGTACCGCCGCCTGGTCCGGGGCCTCGGCGTGAAGCCGTTGATCGCGCGCCGCGGCACCGAGCACGGCTCCGGCCTGGCCGCCCAACGCTGATACGCAGAGCGCGTGTTCGCCCATCTGTCCTGTTCCACAGCCTGCGGATCCGCTGGGAGATACGCGACGACATCCACGAAGCCCCCCTCACCCTCGGATGCGCACTCATCGGCCGGCGACGCCTGAAGTCATTCCGATAGGAGTTCTTACTAGACAGGCTCGGCGGCTCTCCGGATTACCCACCGGTCATATGGTCACGCCTCTTACCGGGAGACTGCTCGGGCCGTTACGTTCCCGGCCAACCCGATCGTCTACGCGCGTCACGTCGCCAGGAGAAGTTCATGAGCATGCGTAAGGCCGTCCTGCCCGCAATCGCCCTGCTCGGTGCGGTGGCTGCCGTGGTCGCCACCACAGGAGTGACCGCGGCCCGGACAAGTGACGCGCCGACGACCACGGCCCCCCGATGGGAACCGGCCGGACACGACATGCGAAGCGGCATCAGCGGGCTCGCCGTCGTCTCACGCTCGGGCGGCACCTACCGAACCCTGATCGCCCGGGACAACAAGCTGCCCGGAGAGAACCGCATCGCCCGACTCACCTACCGCCCCGGTGAGCCTGGGCGCGCAACCGTCGTGCAGCCGCTCGATTGGAGGGGCGATGCCGAGCCGATCGACCTGGAGGCTCTCGAAGCGGTGCCCGGCACCTCCGACGAGTACCTGGCCGTGGCGAGCCGGGGACTCATGTACCACCTCAAGGTCACCGACGACGGGAACGCGGCCGAGGTCCGCGACCTCTCGCCGCTCCCGGCGATCGGTCAGGGCGACAACTTCGAGAGCCTCACGCTGGTTTCGCGCCATGGCAAGCTGGTGGCGGTCTGGGCCGACAGGGGCGAGGGCGATGACCGAGCGGCGACGCTCTACGCGGCACCACTGTCGTTCAACACGTACGGGGAGTCGGTGTTCGGCGCCGTGACGAAGGCCGTCTACCGTGCTCCGTATCCCACGGGAGACGTCCGGCACGTCTCCGACCTCTCCGTCACAGACTCGGGCCGGCTGCTGATCGCTTCGGCGTCGGACGAGGGTGATGACGGGCCGTTCGACTCGGCGGTGAGCGACGCGGGCTCGGTGTCGCTCGACCGCTCGGGCCAGGTGCGGCTCACGGTGGCCAAGTCCCCAAAGGTGCTGCGGAAGTTCAAGGGCCACAAGGTCGAGGCATTGGACTGCGTGTCCGGCTCCGGCGTCGCGGTCCTTGGCACGGACGACGAGAATGCGGGCGGCGGCGTAACGACCGCCCGTATCTGTGACTGACCCTCGGCTCAGCTCGGGAGCCGGTCCGGATGCCGCTTGCGTCCTGGGTGCCTGGTCCGTCACTCGACCTCGGGCAGCAGCGGCTCGATCACCGCCCACAGCTCATCGCCGACCTCCCACGGCTTCGGCCGTGCCACTTCGCACCCCCAGATCACCGGTTCCGGAGTGGTCCGACCACCTCGGAGATCATTTCCAGTCCGGAGCCGTGGGCGACGCCGCGTCGGGCGATCAGCTGGGCTGCGCGCGCGGGAGCGCTCCGCAGCGCGCGGCTGCGGAGCACCCAGTGGCGTTCAGTCGACTATCTTGCCGTTTTGCGTACCACCCACGCAGGTCCCGGTGTGGGGTATCTGCGCCTTGCTCCAGTCGACCGTTCCGCCGCCCGCCGTGCACTCGCCCGGGGTGAGGGCGGCGCCGTCCTGACTCGGGGTGTGGGTGGCGGCGGTGGCGGTGGCGGCGCCCGTGAGGCCGAGTCCGGTGAGGGCTGCCGTGGCGATGACGGCGGCGAGGGCTCGTCGAATGCGCATTTGTTTTCCCCTTCTGCGGATTGCCTTGACTGGGACACTCACCAGCGTGATGTTCACCCGTATGGGTGGCACGCCACGTTAGGCCGTTCGAGTGACGGTGCTGTCGGGTGAGGGGTCGGCGACGCGGCCCGTCGGACAACCAGGGACCCGCTTGCCGGAACACGCGTAGCGGCCCACCGTGTACAGGCGAGCCGCCAGGCGGGATGACCCGAAGATCAGGAGCCGCTGCCCGTGGGCATACGGTGGGCCACCCACGAATCGGCCATTCGCTGCGCCTGGCCGACGGTGAATCGGTACATGCACGCGTCGTCCATCCATGTCCCTGTAGTGGTGCAGGTCGAAGGGTGCCTCGGGGCACCCTTGGGTGGGTGGCACCGTGGTCGAAACGGCGCCGAGCAGGGCCTGCGGCGGGAGCTGACGGTGCTGATGAGTCCTTCGGCCTGGCCGAGCAGTTCGCGCGCCTTGTCGTCGTGGCCGCACGGGCTGGTCACAGGCGAGCCAGGCCCGGCCGGTGGCAGCGTCCACGGAGTCCTTCGTCAGCCAGGCCGCCCACCAGGGCGTGCAGTCGTCGGGCGTGTCGAGGTGAAGAAGGGCCTGGTCGCGGAATCGGAGCACCGCGTCGGGGTCGTGTCGTCGGCCGGCGGCAAAGACCCGGCGGCATTACGGCCGCCGGGGCGGCGCTCTCCGCACGCCTCAGCGCTCTTCGCGCACCTCGCTCGCTGCCGAGCCCGATCGTCGCGCCCCGCTGACCCCCGTCAAGGACGCCGGTCCCCATCTGGTCCCCAAAAATGATCAAGGGCCGGTTTCGAATTCCTCCGAAACCGGCCCTGACCTGCGACTGTCTCCAGTCGGGACGACAGGATTTGAACCTGCGACCCCTTGACCCCCAGTCAAGTGCGCTACCAAGCTGCGCCACGTCCCGATGCGCTCTCGTGCGGTGGACCGCGTGATCGCGCGAAGGTCACTTTACCGCACGCCGGGGGCGGTGCCGAAGGGGGCACTCGGGGCGGCACGGCGACAAGGGAGAATCGTGGGTATGAGCAGCACATCATCCGACCGGGTGGCCGGTGCGCGGGACCGGGACAGTGAGGGGCGGGCGCGCAACGCCCGGCCACGCGACGGCCTGGGGCGCCCGCTGCCCTACGGCGCGGACGGAGTGGCGCGGCAGCCCGAGGGGGTGGTGCGCACCCCGGACCGGACGGTCGCCGAGGCGCAGACGCTGCTGGACGCGGGACGGCCGTTCCACGCGCACGAGGTCTTCGAGGACGCCTGGAAGTCCGGGCCCGAGGGCGAGCGCGGGCTGTGGCGCGCGCTGGCCCAGCTCGCGGTGGGCCTCACGCACTCCGCCCGCGGCAATGTGACCGGCGGCGCCCGCCTGCTGCGGCGCGGCGCGCAGGGCGTACGGGACTGGACGGCGGACTCCGGGGTGCGGGAGCCGTACGGCATGGACGCGGCCGGGCTCGTGGGCTGGGCGCGGGCGCTGGCCGACGCGGTGGAGGACGGGACGGCCGGGGTGGTGGACGCGGCACGGAGCGCGCCCCGGCTGCGCGCCGGGGCGTAAGCGCCGGAGCGTAGGCGCCCCGGCGGATCCGCCCCGAAAAAGCGCCGCCGGTGACCGGGCGCAGCACCTGGTGCACGCGGTGTCAGTGCCCTGCGGCACACTCGGAGGGTGCGAGAGATTCATGTCATCGGTATCGGTGCGGGCGACCCCGACCAGCTCACGTTGCAGGCGGTCAGGGCGCTGCGCGACACGGACGTGTTCTTCGTCCTGGACAAGGGCGAGGTGAAGTCGGACCTCGTGCGGCTGCGCCGGGACATCCTGGACGCCCATCTGCCCGAGGGCGGGTACCGGGTGGTGGAGGCGCGCGACCCGGAGCGGGACCGCGCGGCGGGCGGCCGGGGCTACTCCCCCGCCGTCGACCAGTGGCGCAGCGCCCGCGCGGACATCTACGAGGGGCTGATCACCGGCGAGCTGGGCGAGGACGAGACCGGCGCGTTCCTCGTCTGGGGCGATCCCGCGCTGTACGACAGCACCCTCGGCATCCTGGAGGAGGTGCTGGCGCGCGGTGCCGTGGAGTTCTCGTACGACGTGGTGCCCGGCATCAGCAGTGTCTCCGCGCTGGTGGCCCGGCACCGCACCGGGCTCAACCGGGTGGCCCGGCCGGTGCAGATCACCACGGGACGGCGGCTGGCCGAGGGGTTCCCCGAGGGGGTGGACGACGTGGTGGTGATGCTCGACGCGCAGCAGGCGTTCCGGCAGTACGCCGACCAGGACATCGACATCTACTGGGGCGCCTACATAGGCACCCCGGACGAGATCCTCGCCTCCGGTCCGATCGCCGAGGCCGGGCCGCGCATCGAGCGGCTGCGCGCCGAGGCCCGGGAGCGCAAGGGCTGGATCATGGACACGTATCTGCTGCGCCGCAGGCCGCAGGGGTAGGCGGGGCGCCGGGAGGCGGCGCGGCCGGGGGGTGTGCGCCGGTGCGCCGACGGCTCCCGGTCCGGCCGGTCACCTCGTGTTCCGCCAGGGTGCCCACGTCCCAGCCGGCCTCCCGGCAGGCGGCGACGAGGCCGGGCAGGGCGCCGAGGGCGGCGTGCCAGCAGCCGGGGGCCGAGGCGCGGTCGGTGTCGTGCAGCAGGACCGTGCCGCCGCCGCGCAGATCCGCCATGACGCTCGCGTGCACGGAGGCGGCGGTCGCGTCCGCCGTCCAGTCCCGGCCCCACGCGCTCCACAGCACGGGCCGCAGGCCCAGGCGCCGGGCGGCGGCCCAGCGGCCGCCGGTGAGGATGCCGTAGGGCGGCCGGTACCAGAGCGGGCGGCGGCCCGTGAGAGCGTGCACGGCGCGGACCGCGCGCGCCGTCTCCCGCAGGTCCCGGCCCGGGTCGGGCAGCCAGGGGCGGCTGTGGGTCCAGCCGTGCACGGCGATCTCGTGTCCGCGTCCGGCGATGGCGCGGACGAGTCCGGGGTGGCGGACCGCGCTCTCGCCGAGCACGAAGAAGGTGGCGCGGACGTCGAGCCGGTCCAGCGCGTCCAGGAAGTGCGGGGTGCTCGCGGGGTCGGGGCCGTCGTCGAAGGTGAGCGCGACATGGCCGGTCCGGCCGTGTCCGGCCAGGTGCGGCAGACAGCGGGAGCGGAAGCGCGGCAGCCAGGACGCCGCCGGGGCGATGTGCGCGGCGGCCAGGGCGGCCACGGCGGCGAGGGAGGCCACGGGCACGAGCGTCCCCGCCGAGGCGAGGGGGCCGACGGGAGCGACGGAGGTGGCGGAGGCGACGGGGGTGGCGCTTTCCGCGGTGGGAAGGGGCGTGCGGGGCACCGGCGTAGAGCGCTGTTCCACGCCCTCGGCCCACCGGCCCGCCCCCTTCGCTGGTCCCCCGCCGCTCATGGGCCTGTTCCCGCGCATCGGCCCTCACCCGAAGCGTGAGGCGAGGCGCCGGTACAGGGCGGGTGCGGCGCCGCGGATCCGGCCGGGCAGCCGGGTCCAGCCGGGGACGTAGATCTCGTCCCGGCCGCGGGCGACCGCCTCCCACACGGCGTCGGCGACCCGGCCCGCCGGAACGGGCCGGGGCCGCGCGCGCCGGTACGGCACACCCCGGCGGTCGAAGAAGGGCGTGTCCACGACGCCGGGCACCACATGGCTGATGCCGACGCCGGTGCCGCGCAGTTCGTAGCGGACGGCGTCGGCGAAGGTGGCCAGGGCGGCCTTCGCGGCCGAGTAGACCGCCTCGTCGCGTACGCCGACCGTGCCCGCGAGGGAGCCGATGATGACCACGCGGCCGGTGCCCCGTCCCACCATGTGCGGCAGCAGCAGCCGGACCAGGTGCACCGTGGCGAGCACATTGACGTCGAAGACCTCGTCGATCGCGGGCTGGGGCATGGTGCTGAAGGGGCCGGCCCAGCCGATGCCCGCGCCCGCCACCAGCAGGTCCACCCCGCCGACGCGGTCGAGGGCGAACTGGGCGAGGCGGCGCTCGGCCCCCGGCCCCGACAGGTCCGCGGCGTAGGCCAGTGCCGAGGTGCCCCGGGCGACCTCCTCCAGGCGGGTGCGGTCGCGTCCGTTGAGCACCATCCGCCAGCCGCCCTCGGCGGCGAGCCGCCGGGCGACGGCCGCGCCGATCCCGGAGGAGGCGCCGGTGACCAGCGCGCCCCCGCCGGCCGGTCTGCCGCCGTCGCCTCCGCGACGCTCGGTGCCCGGCGCCGCCGGTGCCCCGGGGCGGGTCCCGGAGCCGGACCGTGCGCGGGAAGGGGCTTGGGTCATCGGGGCACCTCTGGATCGACGGGCCCGGGACCGGCGGTGCGGCCCCGGCGGTCCGGTACGGCGTGCCGGGCGTGGAGCGTCCCGGGGGCCGGGTCTGAAACGCGGGACTGGCGGGGGTGTCCGTGTCTGAGACGCGGGACGGGCGGGGGTGTCCGTCCAGACGGGCTGGGTGTCCGTTCGGGTGACTGCGGTTCGTTTGGCTGCGGTGCGTGAGGGTTACTCACTTCCAGTGTCGTCCGAAACGCCCGTACCGCCACCGGTGCCCGCCGCTCGGGGCCCCCTGACCGGCCCGGGGGCCGCCGCTCCCGCCGCGTCCGAAGGCCCCGCCGCCGAGGGGACCGCCGCCGGGGCCGGGCGGCTGCTCGTCGTCAGCGCGTCCATGGGCTCGGGGCACGACACGGTCGCCGCCGAGCTGGTGCGCCGGGCCCGCGCCGCCGGGAAGGAGGCGCGGGCCGTCGACGTGCTGGAGCTGCTGCCCTGGGGCCTGGGGACGGGGCTGCGCGGCGGCTACCAGGCCGCCGTACGGCACTGCCCGTGGCTCTACGGCGGTGTCTACGACCTCTTTTTGCGGCCCGGTCCCCGGCCCCGGCCGAGCGGGACGCCGCTGGCGCGGCTGGCCGGTGACCGGCTGCTGGAGCTGGTGCGGCAGACGCGTGCCGATGTGGTGGTGCCGGTGTTCCATCTGGCGGCCCAGCTCACCGGCCATCTGCGGGCGCGCGGGGCGCTGCGGGTGCCCAGCGCGGTGGTCGTGGTGGACTTCGCGGTGCACCGCCAGTGGCTGCACCCCGGCAACGATCTGCACCTGTGCCTCACGGACCGGGCCGCCGACGAGGTGCGCGCGGCCCTGGGGCGGCCCGCCCGGGTGACCGGCCCGGTGGTGGACCCCGCGTTCTTCGCCGGACCGGCCCCCGGCACACCGGAGCCGACGCGCCCCCCAGAGTCGTCGGGGTCGCCGAGGTCACCGAGGTCGCCGAATTCATCGGATTCACCGGAATCAGCGGAGTGGCGGCGTCGCTTCGAGCCGTACGGACCGGGTCGTCCGGCGGTCCTGGTCTCGGCGGGCGCCTGGGGGGCCGGGGCGCGGCTGCACCGCACCGCGCGGCTGCTCGCCGCGCACGGCTACCTGCCCGTCGTGCTCTGCGGGCGCAACGACCGGCTGCGCCGCGCCCTGTCCGGTGTGCCCGGGGTGCTCACGCCCGGCTGGGTGACGGACATGCCCGCCCTGCTGCGCGCCTGCGCCGCCCTGGTGGACAACGCGGCCGGGCAGACCGCCGTCCAGGCGCTCGCCGCGGGGCTGCCGGTCGTGGGCTACCGGCCGCTGCCGGGGCACGGGGCGGAGGGGGTCCGCCGGATGGCGGCGGCCGGGGTGTCCGACCACGTACCGGACGAGGCCGGGCTGCTGGACTCCCTCGCCCGGCTGACGGCGCGCGGTCCGGAGCGCGCGCGGCGCGTCGCCGCCGGGCACGCGCTGTTCCGCGCGGACGCGCTGGCGGAGGCCGTACGCCTGCCCGGCTGACCACCGGCGTCCCGGTGGCCCCGGCCCGTCACGCCTCCTGGGCCCTCGCCTCGTCCAGGCGTCCGACGACGGCGATGTTCTCGCGGTCCTCGGCGTCCTCGCTGGGTGCGGCGGCGAACCAGGCGTCGAGGATCTCGTCGAGCAGCGGCTGGGAGGTCAGCCGCAGGCCGAGGGCGAGGACGTTGGCGTCGTTCCAGCGGCGGGCGCCCTCCGCCGTGGCGGCGTCGGTGCACAGGGCCGCGCGGACGCCGGGCACCTTGTTGGCGGCGATGGACGCGCCGGTGCCGGTCCAGCAGCACACGACCGCCTGGTCGCAGCGGCCCTCGGCGACGTCCCGCGCCGCCGCCTGTGAGCACACCGCCCAGCGCGGGTCGCCGCCGGGGCGCAGCGCGCCGTGGGCGGTGACGTCGTGGCCGCGCTTGGCGAGCGCGGCGACCAGGGCGCGGGCCACGGGCGCGTCCAGGTCGGAGGAGACGGAGATCCGCATGCCCGGCAGGCTACGCCTGGAACAGGCTCATGCCGAGCAGCAGTGCGCAGACGAACAGGGCCGCACCGCCGAGCACGGCGACCAGGCGGGAGTGGCGGCGCAGCGAGGTGCGCAGGCCGGGGCGGCGCGCGGGCACGCGGTGGACAGTGGTGTTCCAGCCGGTGTCCACGGCGGACGCCCGCGGGTGCGCGGCGCGGTCGGGAGCGCCCTGGGGCGCCGCCCGGTGCCGGGCGGGCGAGGCGGGTGCGTAGGGCTCGACGGCGTGGCCGGGCAGCTCCGGCGGCAGCGGTTCCGGTGCGCCCCGCCAGGCGCCGCTGCGGAACCAGTCCGCCGTCTGCCGGGCGGTGGGCCGCTCCTCGGGCCGCTTGGCGAGCAGGCTCAGCAGGTACGCCTCGAAGGCGGGCGGCAGCACGGCGCCGCGCTGGTGCGGCGGCACGGGCGGGGAGTCGACGTGCTGGTAGAGCAGCCCGGTGGCGGTGTCCGACTCGAAGGGCGGGCGGCCGACGGCCAGTTGGTAGAGCACGCAGCCCAGTGAGTACAGGTCGGAGGCCGGGGAGGCGGGGGTGCCGATGGCGCGCTCGGGGGCCAGGTAGAGGCCGGTGCCGACGATCTGCCCGGTGGTGGTGAGTCCGGCGGACGGGTCGTCGAGGAAGCGCGCGATGCCGAAGTCGCCGATGCGGACCGTGCCGTCGCGGTCGCTGAGCAGGTTGCCCGGCTTGATGTCGCGGTGCACGATGCCCTGGGTGTGGGCGGCGGCCAGGCCCTCGGCGGCCTGTTCGGCGACCTGGGCCAGCCGGTCGGGGGTGAGCGGGCCGCCCGCGTTCAGTTCGCCCGAGAGGCTGCCGCCGTCGACCAGTTCCATGACGAGGAAGCAGCGGTGCTCCCAGGTGCCGAAGTCGAGCGTGCCCACCACGTGCGGGTGGTGGAGCCGGGCGGAGGTCTGCGCCTCCAGCCGGAAGCGGGCCTCGGCCGAGGCGTCGGCGAGGTCGCTCAACAGCAGTTTGACCGCGACCGGCCGGCCGAGGACCTCGTCCTGGGCCTGCCAGACCTCCCCCATCCCGCCCCGCCCGATGACCGCGTGGAGCCGGTACCGATCCGCCACCAGCACCTGTAGACCGCCCTCTGTCCCCGAAGTCGACACTGTCCCTACCCCCTGTGCCCGCCCCGTCCCGGTGGTGGGCACGGCGGCAGCCGAGCCACCGCCTCCGGGTCGCGGCAACCGGCTCATCTTAACGATCACTTGGCCTGCCGCCGACCGGATCATTGCCCTCGCGCCCGCCGGCGGGCCGGGGCCGCCCGCCGTACTGGATCCTTCCGGGTGAAAAGCGGAACGTCGCTCTTCGTACCAGTATGTAGAACTGATCATGTATGTCATGGTCGCCCCTGACCCACTGATCCACTGGGAAGGGAGAGGACGACCTTGGACCCACTGACCTGGCTGCTCATCCCGCTGGCGACCGTGATCATGGCCGCTCTGTGGGGCCTCTGCGCGGGGCGTCCGCGGCGTGCCGACGACTGGACGAACGTGCAGCGCTACGACCGGCTGCGGGCGGCCCTGGCCCGTGCCACCGCGTCCGCCTCGGCCCCGGCGTCCACGGCCTCGTAAGGCGTAAGGCGCAGGGCGTAGGACGTACCCCGGGCCGTGCCTCAGGTGAGCAGCAGTTGCACGCCCCCCACGACCGTCGCCGCGATCACCAGCCGTTCGAAGAGCCGCTGGTCGATCCGGTCGACGGCCCACCGGCCGAGCAGCGCCCCGGGCACCACGAACACCGCGAGGGCCGCGTCGAGCAGCAGCGAGCGGCCGTCGATCAGGCCGAGGCCCGCGCTGAACGGCACCTTGGCGACGTTGACGATCAGGAAGAAGAAGGCCGACGTCCCGAGGAACCCGAGCTTGCGGAAGCCCGCGGAGAGCAGATAGAGCGACATCACCGGGCCGCCCGCGTTGGCGACCATCGTGGTGAAGCCGCCGAGGACGCCGTAGGAGCGGGCCTTGAGGCGGCCGGAGCGGGTGGTGACCGCCTCGGGTCCACCGGGGCGGTCGGCCGCCCGGCGCCGCAGGACCGTGACGGCCGCCATCAGCAGCAGGATGGCGCCGATCGAGACGCGTACGACCCCGTCGTCGGCCCACAGCAGGAACAGCGTGCCGACGACCACCCCGGCGGCGACGGCCGGGAACAGCCGCCACAGCGTGGGCCAGTGGGCGTGGCGCCGGTAGGTGAGCACGGCGAGGACGTCCCCCGCGATCAGCAGCGGCAGCAGCACCCCGGTCGAGGCGCGGGCGGGCAGCAGGGCCGCGAAGATCGCGAGGCTGACCGTGTTGGCCCCGCTGACGGCGGTCTTGGAGAAGCCGACGAGCAGGGCCGCGAAGGCGAGCGCCGCGAAGCCCCAGCCGGTGAGGTGCCACAGATTCATCGTGTCCATGCGGACACCGATGCTATGTCCGCACGCGCGGTGCGGGCTCCGGCGGGGTGTGCGTCAGATGTCCGGCGTGTGGTCCGGCAGGTGTTCCGGCGTCTGTTCCGGCGGGAGTTCCGGCAGGTGTTCCGGCGGGAGTTCCGGTGCAGGTCCCGTCAGGCGTACCGCGCCCGCAGCTCGCGCTTGAGCACCTTCATGCTGGGGCCGAGCGGCAGCGCGTCGGTGAACTCCACGCGGCGCGGGTACTTGTGGCGGCCCAGGTGCTCCTTGGCCCAGGCGGTGACGGCGGCGGCGTCCGGCCCGGCGCCGGGTGCCGGGACGACGACCGCGCACACCTCCTCGCCGTGCAGTTCGTCGGGCAGGCCGATGACGGCCGCCTGGGCGACGGCGGGGTGGCGCAGCAGCACCTCCTCGACCTCGCGCGGGTAGACGTTGTAGCCGCCGCGGATGATGACGTCCTTCTTGCGGTCGACGATGCGCAGGAAGCCCTCGTCGTCCTTGGTGCCGAGGTCGCCGGTGCGGAACCAGCCGTCGACGAGCGCCTCGGCGGTGGCCTCGGGGCGGCCGAGGTACCCGGAGAAGACGTTGTGGCCGCGCACCACGACCTCGCCGACCTCGCCCGGCGGCAGCAGTTCGACGCGGTCCTCGGTCTCGGCGCGGGCGATCTCGACGTCCACGCCCCACAGCGGGTGGCCGATGGAGCCGGGCCGTGTGCCGAACACCGGCTGGTTGACGGCCGCGGCCGGGGAGGTCTCCGAGAGCCCGTAGCCCTCGTGGATCCTCGCGCCGAACGCCGCCTCGAACCGCTCCAGCACGGCGACCGGCAGGGAGGCGCCGCCGGAGACGCACAGGCGCAGGTCCGGCAGGACGTCGGCGCCGGGCGCCGCGGCGGCCAGGGAGACGAACATGGTCGGCACGCCGTGGAAGGTGTTGACGTCCTCCTTCACCATCAGCTCGATCGCCCGGGACGCGTCGAAGCGCGGCAGCAGCACGAGGGTGGCCCCGGCCCGCCAGGTGGAGTTCATGGACACCGTCTGGCCGAAGGCGTGGAACAGCGGGAGCGCGCCGAGGGCGATGTCGTCGGGGCGGATGTCGTTGGCGTCGAAGGCGTTGACGGTCGCGTTCATCACCAGGTTGAAGTGGCTGAGCACGGCGCCCTTGGGGACGCCGGTGGTGCCGCTGGTGTAGAAGACGACGGCCGGGTCGTCGGCGGCCCGGGTGACGTAGGAGGGCAGCGGTTCGGCGCCGGCCGCCAGCGACTCCAGTTCGGCGCCCAGGGTGACGACGCGCACCCCGGTGGCGCGGGCGGCGGCGGTGCCCGTGTCCGCCTGCGCCGGGTGGCACAGCAGCAGCGCGGCGCCGCTGTCCCGCAGGACATGCTCGACCTCCGCGGCGGACAGCAGCAGGTGCACGGGGACGACGACCGCCCCGGCGGCGGCGATGGCGTAGTACGCCTGCGGGAACTCGGCGATGTTGGGCGCCATCAGGGCGACGCGGTCCCCCGGCCGGATCCCGAGCCCGGTGAGCGCCCCGGCCTGCGCGCGGGCCCGCTGCCACACCTGGGCGAAGCTGAGCCGCAGGTCGCCTTCGACCAGGGCCGTCCGGTGGGGGCGGCGGCGGGCGTTCTCGGCGAGGATCGCGGCGACGGAGAGGGTGGCCATGGGGGTGCTCCCTAGGTGGTGCTGTGGTGCGGCGATGGTGCTGATGGTGCTGTGGTGGGGCTCGGGTGGGATCGGTGGCGTGGGGGGTGCGTGCGGCCGGAGAGCCGGGGGCGGGGCGGCGCAGGGCGGGGCGGTCAGGGGCGTTCGACCAGGACGGCGCTGCCCTGGCCGACGCCCACGCACATCGTGGCGAGGCCGCGGGCCGCGCCGGTGCGGCGCATGCGGTGCAGCAGCGTGGTGAGGATGCGGGCGCCGGAGCAGCCGAGCGGGTGGCCCAGCGCGATGGCGCCGCCGCTCGGGTTGACCAGGTCCTCGTCGATGCCGAGCTGGTCGACGCAGGCGAGGGCCTGGGCCGCGAACGCCTCGTTGAACTCGGCCTCCTCGATGCCGCCGATCTCCCATCCGGCGCGGGCCAGCACCTTGCGGGTGGCGGGGACGGGGCCGATGCCCATCACGTCCGGGTGCACGCCCGCCGAGGCCCCGGCGACATAGCGGCCCAGGGACGTCAGACCGAGGTCGTCCAGGGCCTCCTCGCTCACCAGGAGCAGTCCGGCGGCGCCGTCGTTCATCGGGGAGGCGTTGCCCGCGGTGACCGTGCCGCCCTCGCGGAAGACGGGCCGCAGCCGGGCCAGCTTCTCGTACGAGGTGTCCTCGCGGACGCACTCGTCGGTGTCGACCAGGACGCCGTCGGGGCGCTCGACGGGCAGGAGTTCCCGGTCGAAGTGGCCCTCGGCGCGGGCGCGGGCGGCGCGCCGGTGGCTGCGCAGCGCGAAGTCGTCCTGCCGCTCGCGGGTGATGCCGTACCGGGCGGCGACCTCCTCGGCGGTCTCCCCCATGGACAGCAGCCCGTGCAGATCCTTCATCGCCGGGTTGACCAGGCGCCAGCCGAGCCGGGTGTCGTACGTCTCCATACGGTGCGGCAGCGCCTCGTCCGGGCGGGGCAGCACGAAGGGGGCGCGGCTCATCGACTCGGAGCCGCCCGCGAGCACGATGTCGGCCTCTCCGGCGGCCACGGCGCGCGCGGCGGTGGTGACCGCCTCCAGCCCGGAGGCGCACAGCCGGTTGACGGTGGCGCCGGGCACGGACTCGGGGAGTCCGGCGAGCAGGGCGGCCATCCGGGCGACGTTGCGGTTGTCCTCGCCCGCCTGGTTGGCGGCGCCCCAGTAGACGTCGTCGACGCGGGCCGGGTCGAGCGCGGGCGCGTCGGCGAGCAGGGCGCGCAGCACCGCGGCGGCCAGGTCGTCGGGGCGCACGGAGGACAGGCTGCCGCGCACCTTGCCGATCGGGGTGCGGCGGGCGGCCGCGAAGTGGACGGGGCGCACGGCAGGTCTCCCAGGAGGCTCGCACGGTGGCGTACGGACCGGCGGCGGCCGCGCGGGCCCGGACGGGCACTCGGCCGGCTCGGCCGCGTACGGCCAACAATCATTAATTAGCACTGCTAGTTTTATACTGTTCTGGACTATAGCCCGCGGACCGGCCCGCTGGGAAGATCCCCACAGGGTCCGCCGACGCCGTTGGAGGAGAGATGAGCGACACCCGCGAGCACGTCCTCACCGGGTCCCGGGGCGCCGTCCGCGTCCGCGTGTGGCCGCGTCCGCACCCGCGCTTCCTCGCCCTGCTGGTCCACGGCTACGGCGAGCACGCCGGGCGGTACGAGGAGGTGGCCGGTGTGCTCGGGGGGCTCGGCGCGGCGGTGTACGCCCCCGACCACCGCGGGCACGGCGGCTCGGCGGGCGAACGGGCGGTGATCGAGGACTTCGAGGACGTGGTCGCCGATGTGCACGCGGTGGCGGACCTCGCCCGCGCCGCGCACCCGGGGCTGCCGCTGGTCCTGCTCGGCCACTCCATGGGCGGTCTGATCGCGGCCCGCTACGCCCAGCGGTACGGCGCCGAGCTGACCGCGCTCGTGCTGTCGGGGCCGGTCATCGGCGCCTGGGAGCTGCCCGGCCGGCTGCTCGCCCTGGACGAGATCCCCGACACGCCGATCAGCCCGGCCGCGCTCTCCCGGGACCCGGCGGTCGGCGCCGCGTACCGGGCGGACCCGCTGGTGTGGCACAGCCCGATGAAGCGGCCCACGCTGGAGGCGTTCGCGCGGACCCTGCGGACGGTGGCCGAGGGCGGGGACGTGGGGCGGCTCCCGGTGCTGTGGCTGCACGGCGACGACGACCGGCTGGTGCCGCTCGACGGCAGCCGGGCCGGCGTGGAGCGGCTCACCGGCGGCCCGGACGGCGGCGGCGAGCTGACCGAGCGGATCTATCCGGGCGCCCGGCACGAGGTGTTCCTGGAGACCGACCGGGCCCAGGTCTTCGCGGACGTGACGGCCTTCCTCCGGCGGGTCCTGCCCCGCTGACCCGCCCCGCCTCCCCGTGCGGTCCGGCCGGGGCGGGACCGGTTTGCGACGGTCTCCGGCGGGCACCCGCCCGGTACCGCCAGAGACGACCCCACGAGGGAGAACCACCGCATGACTGTCGTGAAGAGCACGATTCCCGAGGCGGCACGCCAGGTCACCGGGGAGGCGCTCCAGAGCACCCTGGTGGACCTCCTCGGCCTGTCGCTGATCGGGAAGCAGGCGCACTGGAACATCGTCGGTCCCCGTTTCCGCTCCATCCACCTGCAACTGGACGAGGTGGTGGCCTCGGCCCGCGAGTTCGCCGACACCGTCGCCGAGCGCTCCTCGGCGCTCGGCCTGCCGCCGGACGGCCGCCCGGAGACCATCGCCTCCGCGTTCACGCTGCCCAGCCCGAAGGACGGCTGGATCCGTGACGACGACGTCGTCCAGGTGATCGTCGAGGCGCTGGAGGCGGCCATCGCCCGGCTGCGCGAGCGCATCGACGCGACCGAGAAGCCGGACCCGGTCACCCAGGACCTGTTGATCACGATCACCGCGGAGCTGGAGAAGCAGCGCTGGATGTTCGCGGCCGAGAACGTCTCCCGCGACTGACCGCACGGCCGACTGACCGCACGGCCGACTGACTTCACGGCCGCCGAGAGGCGCACGACCGCCGAAGAGGTGTCGGCGGGTTCCGGCGGGTGCCGCGGGACGACCGGTGAGAGAGGCGCGTGATGGACCGAGCCGTCGAGACCGTCGGGACGACAGCCGAGGCCGTCGGAGACGTCCGGTGAGCGCGGGGACGCGGAGCCGTGAGGCCGGGATCGTGCGCGACCTGGTCGCCGAGCACGGCGAGACCTTCGCCCACGAGGCCGGAATCCCGCTGAAGGACACCCCGCAGCCGCTCTACCGGCTGCTGGTCCTCGCCGTGCTGCTCAGCGCCCGGATCCGGGGCTCGGTCGCCGTCGCGGCGGCGAGGGAGCTGTCCGAGGCCGGGCTGCGCGATCCGCGCCGCATGGCCGCCGCCGGGTGGCAGCGGCGCGTGGACGCGCTGGGCCGCGGCGGCTACCGGCGCTACGACGAGCGCACCGCCACCCAGCTCGGCGAGGGCGCCGAACTGGTGCAGGAGCGCTGGGGCGGCGATCTGCGGCGGCTGCACCGGGAGGCGGGCGGCGACGTGGCGGCGCTGCGCGACCTGCTCCAGGAGGTCCCGGGCCTCGGCCCGGCGGGCGCCGACATCTTCCTGCGCGAGGCGCAGGCCGTGTGGACCGACATCGCTCCGTACCTGGACGCCAAGGCGCTGTCCGGTGCGGAGCGCCTCGGGCTGCCCGAGGACCCGGAGCGGCTGGCCTCGGTGGCGGGCGACACGGATCCGGCCGCCCTCGCGGCGGCGCTCGTACGCGCGGCGCTGGACAAGAAGGTGGCGGAGTCGGTCCGGTGAGCCCGGCGCCCGCGCCGTGCGCCGCGTCAGTCCCGTGCGCCGGTGCCCGTGCCCGCCGCGCGCGGCCCGGCCGGCGGCAGTTGCGCCGGGAGGTCCAGCAGGCGGGCGATGGTGCGCAGGACGCCGTTGTCGTTGTTGGAGGGGGCCAGGTGGCGGGCCCGCCGGACGACCTCGGGGTGCGCGTTCTCCATGGCGAACGACCACTCGGCGGCGTCCAGCATCTCCAGGTCGTTGAGGTAGTCGCCGAACACCAGGGTCTGCGCGGGCGTGATGCCCAGGTCCCGCTGGAGGCGGCGCAGCGCGGCGCCCTTGTCGGCGGTGCGGTTCATGACGTCGACCCAGTGCTCGCCCGAGACGACCACCTGGTGGGTGGCGGTGAACGGCGCCAGGGCCGGGGCGACGGTCCGCTCGGCGGACCCGAAGTCGAAGAGCGCGACCTTGATGATGTCGTCGTCGACCGCGGTGGCGTCCGCCACGACGCGGTGCCGTACGTAGTACTTGCGGACCTCGGCGAGGAACGGCTCGTCGCTGCGCTCGACGTAGGCGGACCGCTTGCCGCAGACCACGGCGCCGACGTCGGCGCCGCGCCCGGCCAGTTCCCGCACGGTGGCGACCAGCCGGGCGGCCACGGCCGCGTCCAGCGGGTCGGAGCTGAGCTCGACGCCGTCACGGACGACATAGGTGCCGTTCTCCGCGATGAACACCATGCCCTCGTCGGCACCGGCGAACTGCTCGGCCAGCGTGGCGTACTGGCGTCCGCTGGCCGGGCTGAAGAGCACTCCGCGGCGGCGCAGCTCGGCCAGGACCGGCCACAGCCCCGGCGGGATCCGCTTGCCGTCGTCGAGGAGCGTGCCGTCCATGTCCGTGACGATCAGACGTATGTCGGCAGGGGCGCCGGAACCAGCGGATCCGGCGGGGCCTGGGGCGCCGTCGTCGGCGGTGGTGAGCGCGGGCGAGGGGGTGCTGGACATGTACCGGTTCCTGTGGGAGGGCGGAGCGGGCGGGCGGTGCGGCGGCGGGCCGGGGGCGGGGCCGCACGGCCGGGCCCCGGCCCGCCGGTCTCCGAGACAAACACGGCGCGCGCCCCGCGGGCAAACGCCGTCCGCGGGGCGCGCGTCCGGTCCGGTCCGCCGATTCCCGGGACACCGTGATCACCGCGCGGCACAATGGCTGGGACCGGCGGGTGGACGACGCCGCCGTGATACACGCGTAGACGGGACCGGGACGTACGACCGGACACTGACGACCGGGACGTACGACGGACACAGACGAACCAGGGAGCACGGACGTGAGCGAGAGCAACACCCCGTCGGGCGGGTCGCCGAGGCTGAACACCGGGGTGGCGCACAACGCGCGGGTCTGGAACTACTGGGTGGGCGGCAAGGACAACTACGAGGTCGACCAGCAGGTCGGCGAGCACGTCGCCGGGATGTTCCCGGTGATCCGCGAGGTCGCGCGCGCGGACCGCGAGTTCCTGGGCCGGGCGGTGCGTTTCCTGACCGCCGAGCGCGGGATACGGCAGTTCCTCGACATCGGCACCGGGCTGCCCACGGTCGACAACACGCACGAGATCGCCCAGCGGCTCGCCCCCGACGCGCGGATCGTGTACGTCGACAACGACCCGATCGTCCTCGCCCACGCCCGCACCCTGCTGACCAGCACCGCCGCCGGGGCCACCGACTACATCGACGCCGATGTGCACGACCCGGACGCCATCGTCGAGCGGGCCTCCGAGACCCTGGACCTCGGCCGCCCGGTCGCGGTGATGATGCTCGGCATCCTGAACTTCGTCCTGGACACCGACAAGGCCCGCGAGATCGTCCGCCGGGTCGTGGCGGCCGTCCCGCCGGGCAGCTTCCTGGTCCTCACCCACCCGACCCTCGACGCCGACCTGGGCGGCGAGGGCAACGTGGGTGCCATGGCGTTCTGGAACGAGAACGCCACTCCCCCCATCACCGCCCGGCCGCGCGCCGAGGTCGCCGCCTTCTTCGAGGGCCTGGACCTGGTCGAGCCGGGTCTGGTGCCCTGCTCGCGGTGGCGGCCCGAGGCCGGGCCGTCCGCCGTGGTGCCGCAGTTCGGCGCGGTGGCCGTGAAGCCGTGACGCGGGGCGGCGCGCCCGCCGCCCTCCCCCATCGGGAATGACTGAAAGTATGATCAAGCAATGTCTGACATGACCGAGATCACGCCCGGTTGGCTGAGCACCGACGAACTGGAGTCGGCGCGCGCCCGCATGCCGATCCTGTACGTCGAGGCGGTGCCGGTGCGGGTCGACGACAGCGGCGAAGTGACCAGCATCGGACTGCTGCTGCGCATCGGACCGGACGGTACGGTCAGCCGGACGCTGGTCTCCGGCCGGGTGCTGCACCACGAACGGGTGCGCGACGCCCTGCTGCGCCACCTGGAGAAGGACCTCGGGCCGGTGGCGCTGCCCCGGGTGCCCGCCTCCCTCCAGCCGTTCACGGTGGCGGAGTACTTCCCGACGGTGGGCGTCACGCCGTACCACGACCCGCGTCAGCACGCCGTCTCGCTCGCGTACGTCGTCCCGGTGGCCGGTGACTGCCGGCCCCGGCAGGACGCCCTGGACCTGGTCTGGTTCACGCCGCAGGAGGCGGTCTCCGCCGCCCTCCAGAGCGAGATGCCGGGCGGGCACGGCGTGCTGCTGAAGCAGGCGCTGGCGCACGTCGGGTACGTGGCCTGAGCCGGGTCCCTCGCGCGGTGCACGGCCCTCAGGGGCGCGCGTGCTGCGGTGTGCCCTCGGGTGCCCCGCCGCCGTCCTCGCCCATGAGGTGGTCGGCCGGGCCCTCCGGGTCGAGCAGCCGGCCCAGCCTGCCCGGCACGTCGAGACCGACCAGCAGCACCACGATCATCGTCCCGGCGAAGGTGAGGACGGCCAGCGCCTGCCCCAGGTCCATGCCCGAGGCGAGGTGCGCGCCGAGCACGGGCGCCACGGCGCCGCCCAGCGCACCCACGTTGTAGGTGAAGCCCAGGGCGGCGGCCCGGGAGTGGGTCGGGAAGTGCCCGCCGATGTAGCGCGGCAGCAGCCCGGAGATGCCGAAGCTGGTGGCCTGGAGCACGAACAGCAGCACGCCGAGCAGCGGCAGGCTGTCCTTGACCGCGAACACCGGGAAGACGAAGGCCAGCGACGCGAGCAGGGTGAAGGCGTACGCCTTCTTGGTGCCGATCCAGTCGCCGACGAAGCCCGCCAGCCAGCAGCCGGCCATCGTGCCGAAGCCCGCGTAGAACAGCACGTCGGTGACCTGGCCCGGGTCGTAGCCCAGGTCGGACTTCAGATAGGTGGGCAGCAGCGCCTGGATGGGCCAGGAGTACAGGAACGCGAAGAAGATCGTGACGATCATCGAGACATAGAGGAGCCAGCCGCGCCGCCCGCCGAGCTGCACGGCGAAGGCGATCAGGCAGATTCCGGCCACCACCGACAGCAGCGGCACCAGGCCGTCGCCGAGCGGGGTGAAGACCGCGAAGAGCGAGACGGTGGCCGCGACCGCGAGCACCACGTTCACGGTGGCCCTGGCAGAGGTGGCGAAGAGCGGGCGGAAGGGGTTCGGCCGCTGTCCGCGCTCGGCGACGGACGCCTTCCAGTCGGCGGCCTCGGGCAGGGCGCGGCGCATCCACAGCGCGATCAGGACGGGGATCAGGCCCAGATAGAACATCCAGCGCCAGCCGAGGTTCGGCACCACCCACTTGTACACCTCGGCGGCCAGGACCGTGCCCACCGAGTATCCGGAGATCAGGAAGCCGCTGGCCCGGTTGCGCATGTGCACCGGCCAGCTCTCCATCACATAGGTGGCGCTGGACGAGTACTCGCCCGCCATGCCCATGCCGATGGCGAGCCGGGCGACGAACAGGCTGGTGTAGTCCCAGGCGAACCCGCAGGCGAAGCTGCCCAGCGAGTACAGCAGGATGCTCACCACCATCGACAGCTTCCGGCCGAAGCGGTCGCCGAGGGCGCCGAGCACCGCCCCGCCGAGCCAGCGGGTGATGAAGGCGGCGGAGACCAGGCTGGCGGCCTGGACCGTGTCCAGGTGGAAGTCGTCGCTGATCTCGGTGAGCACCAGGGTGATCAGGACGAAGTCGAAGCCGTCGAGGAGATAGCCGATCCAGGCGGCGAAGAACGACTTCCACTGGCTGCGGCCCACCTGGCGGTACCAGGGGGACGAGGGCGGCGCGGTGGTGTGGGGCACGGTGACTCCAGGATGCCGGACGGACTCGTCGTCGAGTGCGGTCGGGAACGAGGGAGAACGCTCAGGGACGGGTGAGACGGGTCACGAACCGCCGGGTGAGCGCGGTCGGGGCGGTGATGGCGGTGCCGACGACGACACTGTGGGCGCCCTTCTCCAGCGCGGCGGCGGCCTCCTCGGGGGTGCCGATACGGCCCTCGGCGACGACCGGGGCGGCGGTCGCGGCGGCGAGGGCGGCGACCAGGTCCAGGTCGGGTCCGGACCGCCGCGGGGATCCGGGCACGTATCCGGACAGGGTGGTGGAGACGAAGTCCGCGCCCTGTCCGGCGGCGCGCACGCCTTCCTCCAGGGTGGCGACGTCGGCCATGACCAGGGCGCCCGCCGCGTGCACGGCGGCCACCAGATCGGCGAACGAGCCGCCGTCCGGGCGGGGCCGCCCGGTGGCGTCGGCGGCGACCACGTGCGCACCGGCCTCGGCGACGGCGAGGGCGTGGCGCACGGTCGGGGTGATGTAGACGCCGGTGTCGCCTTCCTTCCACAGGCCGATCACGGGCAGGTCCACGGCGGCCCGGACGGCGGCCACCACCTCGGGTTCGTTGACGCGGATGCCCGCGGCGCCCCCGGCCGCGGCGGCGCGGGCCAGCGCGACCAGGGTCGGCGTCCCGCGCATCGGGTCGCCGGGCGGTGCCTGGCAGGAGACGATCAGCCGGCCGCGGACGGCGGCGGCGACGGATGCCGCGGACAGGGTCATCGGGTTCCTCCGGGTGGGGGCTGGGGCACGGCCGGGCCGGGCGCGGGGGCCGCGGGACCGTGCAGCGGGGTGGTGCGGGTGAGCAGGGCGGCGCCCCGGACGGCCGCGTCGGCGCCCAGGCGCGGGGGCACGGGGCGCAGCGCGCGCAGCGGGGCCATCAGTTCGGCGCGGAAGGCTTCGGTGAGCGCGGTCCAGTACAGCGCGCCGATGCGCGGCACGCCGCCGCCGACGACGACCCGGTCCGGGCCCAGCGCGTTGGCCAGACCGCCCAGCACCCGTCCGGTGGCGCGGGCCCCGGTGGTGATCGCCCGCCGGGCGGCGGCGTCGCCCCGCGCGGCGCGCCCGGCCACGTCCTGGAGCTGTGCGACAGGCTCGCCGGTGAGCCGTCCGTACAGGGCGGTGATGGCGGGCCCGGCGGCCACGGCCTCCAGATGGCCGCTGCCGCCGCAGGTGCAGGGCAGCCCCTCGGCCTCCGGGCTGGGCACATGGCCGAGGTGACCGGCGATGCCCGCGCTGCCGTGCAGCATCCGGCCGTCGACCGCGACGGCGCCGCCGACCCCGGTGCCCACGGCGGCCAGGACGAGCGAGCGGCGCGGGCCGCCGAGCGCGGCCAGTTCCGTGGCGGCGGTGGCGCGTACGTCGTTGTCGCAGGCGACCGGCAGGCCGGTGCGCGCGGACAGGCCCGCGGCCAGTGCGGTGCCGGCCCAGCCGGTGAGGGAGTCGGTGGCGCTGGTGACGGTCCCGGTGACCGGGTCGATGACACCGGCGGCGGCGACGCCGATCGCCCCGGCGCCGTCGTCCACCTCGCGGGCGGCGGCGGCCAGCGCGTCCAGGACCGCCGCCGCGCCCGCGCGGGCGGGGGTGGGCCGGGTGCGGCGGCGCAGCACCGTGCCGTCCGCGGCGACCAGGGCGGCGTCGATCTTGGTCCCGCCGAGGTCGAGGCCGATGACGGGACCGGCCGCCGTGCCCGTCCCGGGGCCGGGTCCGGCCGTACCGGACGGCTGGGCGGCGGTCATCGGACCGGGGTGAGTCCGGCGGCGCGCAGCCGGGCGGCGACGGCGGCGACGGACGAGGCGCTCAGCGGGATCTGCGGGAACGCGGTGTCGCCGTGGTCGATGACGCCCAGCAGCCGCAGCGCGGCCTTGAACGCGCCGAGCGCGGAGGAGCTGCGGCCCATCTCGTCCTCGGGGCCCGCGTCGACCATGGCGAACAGGGCGGCCAGCCGCTCCTGCTCCGCGGCCGCGCGCGACCAGTCACCGGCTCGGGCCGCGTCGTGGAGGCGTACGTAACCGGCGGGGTCGACGTTGCCCAGTCCGGGGACGACGCCGTCGGCGCCCGCGAGCAGGGCCGCGTCCACGGTCAGCTCGGACCCGGTCAGCACCGAGAAGGCGGGGACCGGTCCGGCGGCGCGCCCTTCCCGGCCGCCGAGCGCGACGAGCAGGCGGCGCAGCGAGCCCTCGTCGCCGCTGCTGTCCTTGACGCCCGCGAGGGTGCCGTCGGCGGCCAGGTCGAGCACCAGGGCGGGCGAGAGCTTGCTGTGCACGGAGACCGGGAGGTCGTAGGCGAACAGCGGCAGGTCCACCCGGTCCCGGACGCGGCGGAAGTGCGCGGCGGTCTCCCGGGGGTGGGTGCGGGTGTAGAAGGGCGCGGTGGCGACCAGCGCGTCGGCCCCGAGCCGGGCCGCGGCGCGGGCGTGGTCGAGGACGCGGGGCGTGGTGGTGTCGATGACCCCGGCGAGCACCGGTACCCGCCCGTCGACCACGTTCACCACGGTCTCCAGTACGGCACCGCGCTGCTCGTCGGTGAGGTACGCGACCTCGCTGGTGGAGCCGAGGGCGAACAGGCCGTGGACCCCGCCGTCGAGCAGGTGCTCGACCAGCCGGGCCAGGGAGCCCGTGTCGATGTCTCCCTGGGCGTCGAGCGGGGTGCAGACGGGCGGGACGACGCCGCGCAGGGGTGCGGTCAAGGGCATGAGTACTTCTCCGTGGATGGTGCCGGACAGGGACGTAGGACGTCTGACGTCCGAACTTTAAGCACCCTTCGGGCGGGCGGGTCAAGAGGGAGGTGGGTCACAGGTGGGGACGTGAAGGGGGCAGGGCGGGAGCGATACATGTCGATGCATGGCATGCACATGACAATCACAGTCGACACACCGGGCACCCCGGGGCTCCTCCGGCTCCCGGGGCTTCGAAGCTCCCGGGAGCCGGAGGAACGGGGTAACGACCGGAGGGCGGCGGAGGACGCCGGGCCGGGCGGGTGTCAGGAGGCGGGCGCGGCCCCGGTCGCCGTGCCGTCCTGAGCGGCGCGGGCCTGGGCCAGCCGGGCGCGTACGGGTGCGTAGTGACCGGCGAGGGCGCGCGAGAAGGCGTCCGCGTCGCGGTCCCTGACCGCGCGGACCAGGGCACGGTGGTCGGCGACCGTACCGGCCTCGTCCGCCTCGGAGCCGCCCTGGAGATGCGGCGCCACGAGGGCGTACACGTCCCAGAACGCCTGGGAGAGCTGGCTGACCAGCTGGTTGCCGATCGGCTCCATCAGCCGTTCGTGGAAGGCGCGGTCACAGGCCGCGAGGTCCTCGCCCGCGGCGCCGAGGGCGTCCATCTCGTCCACCAGCGCGTCCAGCGCGTCCAGATCGCCGGGGGCGAGCGCCGCCAGGATGCGCTCGGCCATGCCGCGCTCGATCAGCTCGCGCACCTCGATCAGCTCGGACAGGATCCGGAAGTCGTCCTGGGGGCTGAGCAGGCCGCGGAAGACCAGGCCCTCCACCAGCGCGGACAGGCTGAGCCGGCCCACGTACGTCCCGTGGCCGTGCCGCACCTCCACGATGTCGAGCACGGCCAGGGCCTTGACCGCCTCGCGGATGCTGGACCGGCTGGCGCCGAGCGCGGCGCACAGCTCGGCCTCGGACGGCAGCGGGTCCCCCGGCTTGAGGCGGTTGTCGAGGATGTACCTCTTGATCGCCTCCGAGACCTCCTGCCGCAGCGACGGCCGGGCCGTCGTCCGGAACTCCTGCGGACGCGACGGGTTCACTCCTGCCCCCTCCTCGATGACTGCGCCTGCCCCTTGCGCAGGCCGCACCCCAGCGTATCAAGGTACGACATCAGACATCTGATGACCCGTGGACCAGCGCTCCGGCGGCCCGTCCGCCGCCATCGCTCCGTCCGCCACCGCGCCGTCCGCCGCCGCTCCGCCCGTCGCC
Source organism: Streptomyces sp. NPDC003284 (assembly GCF_053589675.1). NCBI lineage: Bacteria > Bacillati > Actinomycetota > Actinomycetes > Kitasatosporales > Streptomycetaceae > Streptomyces > Streptomyces sp. NPDC003284. Next base: position 471,729 of record NZ_JBSFSI010000001.1, on the reverse strand, counting down.
CGCTGCCTCGCCCGGCCGGTGCTCAGATCCCGGCGGCGCGGTGGGTGGGGCGGCCGGCCACCACCGTGAGCAGGACCGGCAGCTCCGCCAGATCCGCGTCGGCCACGTCGAGGGGGTTGTCGGCGAGCACCGTGAGATCGGCACGGTACCCGACGGCGAGACGGCCGGCCCGGTGCTCCTCCCCCGCGACCCAGGCCGGGTTGAGGGTGATCCCGCGCAGCGCCCGGAGCGGGGTCAGCGCCTGCTCGGGGCCGTGCGGCGGCCGGGAGAGGTCGCCGGGGCGGCGGTGCCGGGCGCCCGCCATGACACCGAGGGGCGGATAGGGCGCGATGGGCCAGTCGGAGCCGAGGACGACCCGGGCGCCCGCGTCCCACAGGTCGCGGCAGCGGAACGCCCGCGACGCCCGCTCCTCGCCGAGGCGGCGCGACCAGTTGTCGGTGTGGTCGGCGCGCGTGTACTCGCAGCAGTGGGTGGGCTGCATCGAGGCCGCCACCCCGAGCCGGGCGAAGCGCGGCACGGTGTCGTCCGGGACGGTCTCGATGTGCTCCACCCGGTGCCGTACCGTCGCGCCGTCCGCCGCCGGGCTCTCCGCCTGCGCCCGCTCCACCGAGTCCAGGACGTGACGCACGGCGGCGTCCCCGATGGCGTGGGTGGCCGTGGGCACCCCGGCCCGGTGCAGCGCGCCGACCACCCGGCGGTACTGGTCGGGGTCGGGCCAGAAGGCGTCCCGGGACTCCCCGTGGCAGTCGGGGCTCTCCAGCCAGGCGGTGCCGTTGTCGATGGTGCCGTCCATGAACATCTTCACCCCGGCGACCTGCCACAGCCTGCCGCCGGTGCCCTGCTGCCGGACGAGTCCGTCGACCGCCTCCGCGTCGGCGCCGGGCTGGCACCAGGGCGCCACCCGCAGCCGCAGGGGCAGTTCGCCGTCGCCCTCCAGCGCGCCGAGAATGTCGAGGGTCGCGCCGTTCGCGTCCATGGCGTGCCCGCCGGTCAGCCCGGTCGCGGCCATCTCCCGCAGCACCTCGGCGGTCCGTGCCCGCACCTCGTCCCCGGTGGGCCGGGGCGCGACGGCCTCGACGAGTTCGCAGGCCGCGTCCTCCAGCAGCAGCCCGGTGGGGCGGCCCGCCTCGTCGCAGACGATCTCGGCGGCCTGCTCGAACCGGCGGGGCCCGTCGACACCCGCCTGCTCCAGCGCACGGGCACTGGCCAGCATGGAGTGCCCGTCGAACAGGTCGATCAGGGCCGGTACGCCGTCGAGGACCGGGCCGAGGGACGCGGCGGCCACGGGCGCGTCGCCGAAGGTGTTCGGGTCCAGGCCCCAGCCGCGCAGCCAGCCGCCGGGCGCGAGCGCCGCGGCCGGCCCGGCGAGCGCCGCGCGCACGTCCGCCAGGTCGCGGCAGGCGGAGAGGTCCACGCCCATGGTGCGTTCGGCGCCGGAGACCGGGTGCAGATGGCCGTCCGTGAAGCCCGCGGTCACCACCGCGCCCTTCAGGTCGATCACGGTGGTCGCCGGTCCGGCCAGCGCCCGGATCTCGCGGTCGTCCCCGAGGTGGGTGATACGGCCGTCTCCGGCGGCCAGCGCGGTGTGCGGCAGGAGCGAGCCCGTGCCCGGGTCGAGCAGCCGGGCGGAGAGCAGGACGAGATCGGGGGACACGGGTCACTCCTTGCGAACTGGTGGTGCGGATGTGCGGGGTGTGCGGGGTCCGGTGGGGCGGTGGGCGGTGGCGCCGCTACGGGGCGGAGGACTCCGAGGGCTCCAGGGGCTCCGAGGGCTCCGTGCGGGCGGCCGGGGCCGCTCCGGAAGCGGACCGGGGCCCGTGACCGGAGCCGGATCCAGGGCCGGAGGCGACGGTGGACGCGGCGGGGGCAGCGGCGGCGGCCGTGGTCCGTGCCGACGCGCGGGCGCTCCCCTCGTCGGGGGCGTTCCGTACGGCGGGAACCGCGCCCTCGGCGGGTGCGGCGAGCGTGCCCGCGGGCAGCCCGAGCGCGTTCTCCGCCGTGGCGGCGGCCATGCCGCTCACCGCCGCCGGGTGCTCGGCCGTACCGGTGTTCGCGTGCGCGCCGAGGCCGTCGAGGACGACGAGGATCTGGACGACGGCCACGGACACGTCGGCCGGGCGGAACTCGCCCGCGTCGACGCCTTCCTGGACGAGCGCGCCGAGACGACCGCGCCAGGCGGCCTCCTGTCCGACGACCCGCTCGCGCAGTTCGGGCCGGTAGCGGCTCAGGTGCCGGGCGTTGATCCACAGCCGGCTCATCGTGTCGTAGGCGTCGCCCGTCGTGCGGGCGAGGAACCGGGCCAGGCGCAGGGTGGGCGTCTCGCCGGGCCGCCCGGCCGGGACCAGGGCGTCCAGCTCGCCGGTCGCGGCGCTGCCGAACGCCTCCGCCACGAGATCGTCGGCGGCGGGGAAGTAGTGGCTGATCAGCCCCGGGCGCACCTCCAGTTCCTCGGCGATCCGGCGCAGGGTGACGCACTCCAGCCCCTCGGCCAGCGCGATCGCCGCGGCGGTGCCGACGATCTCCGCACGCCGGGTGGCCGGGTCTTTGCGAATTCGTTTGCGGCTGACGCTTGACGACATGTGCCGGATGCTATTGAGTGACCGACCAATAAGCAAGCTCCGACCGGTGAGCACGCTCCGAACGCCCGGAGGGACAATGGCGTCCACGATCCCCGACCCGCACCCGGACGTCGACGACCGTCCCGGCGCGCCGCCGCCCCCCGAGCGCGCGGCGCGCGTCGAGGCCCACGGCATCGACCACATCCCGGACGGCGAACGCCGTGGTCGGCCACGGGAGTTGTTCTCCGTGTGGGCCGCCGCGAACGTCAACTACCTGAGCCTGGTGGTCGGCGGCGCGCTCGTCCTGATGGGCCTCGGTCTGTGGCAGGCGCTCGCGGTGATCGTGGTGGGCAACGCGTTCTGGCTGCTGACCGGGGTGCTGGCCGTCTCCGGCCCGGCCGCGGGCACACCGAGCGAGGTGATCACCCGCGCCATGTACGGGATCCGCGGCAACCGCGTGAACAACGCCGTCGTCGGCTGGCTGATCTCCGTCTGCTACTTCGCGCTCAACCTCGCCGCCGCCGCGACGGCGGCCTTCTCCCTGGCCGGTGAGGCGGGCCTGCCGGTGAACACCGGGGTGAAGATCGTCGTGGTGGTGCTCGTCGCGGCCCTGACCCTCACCATCAGCGTCTACGGCCACGCACTGATCATGAAGCTGTACCTCCCGATCACCCTGGCCCTCACCATCGCCTTCGCGGGCGTCGCGGTCGCCGTCGTCCGGCACGCGGACTTCTCCTACACGCCCGAGCAGCCGCTGACCGGCACCGGACTGTGGGCGGCCGTCCTCGGCGGGATCGCCCTGGTCGCCTCGGGCCCGCTGTCGTACACGACCAGCGCGGACTTCTCCCGCTATCTGCCCCGTACGACATCGGCGCGGGCGATCGTCGGCTGGACGGCGCTCGGCGGCTTCCTGCCGGGCACGCTGGTCTGCGCGCTGGGCGCGTTCGCCGCGACCGCCGTCGACATGACCGACCCGCAGAGCGCGCTGCGCGGGATCCTGCCCGGCTGGTTCGACCCGGTCTTCCTGCTGGCGCTGATCCTCGGCACCGTCGCCATCAACGCCCTGACCGCCTACAGCGCGGGCCTGGCCCTCCAGGCGGTGGGCGTGCGCATCCGCCGCTCGCTCAGCGTCCTCGTCGACGGCACGGTCTCGGTCGCGCTCACCCTGTACGCGCTGCTCGTGTCGAACTTCCTCGACACGGTGAACAACGTCCTCCAGCTCACCGTGGCCCTGCTCGGCCCCAGCATGGCCGTCTACGCCACCGACATCCTGCTGCGCCGCAACCGCTACGACGGGCGCGCCCTGATGGACGAGACGCCGGGCAGCTCCTTCTGGTACTCCGGCGGCGTGAACCGGGCCGGAGCGGTCGCCGTCCTCGCGGGCACCGCCGTCGCGTCCCTGTGCGTCGACACCCTCTACTACACCGGGCCGATCGCGTCCGCCCTCGGCGGCGTGGACCTCGCCCTGCCGGTGGGCCTGGTGGTCGCGTCGGTGCTGTACGCCGCGCTGCTGCCGAGGACGGGTCCGGGGCTCCGGCTCGATCCGCCTCCCGCCGACCGGCGGTAGGCAGGCCGGGGGCCGGGGGCCGGTCCCGGTGGTGGTTCAGGGCAGCAGGCGCTGTTCCTTGGCCACCGCCACGGCGCCCGCGCGGGTGTCGACGCCCAGCTTGTCGTAGATGCGCCCCAGGTGGGTCTTGACCGTGGCCTCGCTCAGGAACAGGGCCTTGGCGATGTCCCGGTTGGTGAGCCCGCGGGCGAGCTGGCCGAGGATGTCGCGCTCGCGGTCGGTGAGGCCGGGGCGCGGGCTGCGCATCCGGGCCATGACCCGGTGGGCGACCGGCGCCGACAGCGCGGTACGGCCGGCGGCGGCGCTGTGGATCGCCGTGAACAGCTCGTCGGGGCGCTCGGCCTTCAGCAGGTACCCGGTGGCGCCCGCCTCGATGGCACGGGTGATGTCCGCGTCGGTGTCGTACGTGGTCAGGACCAGGACGTGGACGGCGCCACCGGAAGCGGCGGTGATCCGGCGGGTGGCCTCCACACCGTCCATCGCCTCCCCCAGTTGCAGGTCCATGAGGACCACGTCGGGGGCGAGCTTCGCGGCGAGCGCGACCGCCTCCGCCCCGCTGTCCGCCTCGCCCACCACCTCGATGCCCGCCGCGCTGCCCAGCAGGGCGCGCAGACCGGCGCGGACCACGGCGTGGTCGTCGCACAGCACCAGCCGCACGGACGGCGCCGCAGCAGGCGTGGCGGACGCGGCCCGCTGCTGTGCTCCGGTCGGTCCGTACGGTTCATCAGCCTCGTCGTACGAGCCGGTCGGGACATCTGCTTCGTACGGGCCGGTCGGGTCATCAGCTGCGTCCGGGCCGGTCGAGCCGGTCGGTCGGGGGTGGTTCACGGTGCGGGGACCTCCGTGGGACTGGAGCCGGGGCCGGGTGCCGCGGGGAGCGGTACGGCGGCCGAGACGACGGTGCCGTCGCCGGGCGCGGACTCGACGGTCAGGGTGCCGCCGAGCTGGCGGACCCGGGCGCGGATCGCGGGCAGCCCGTGCCCGCGCACCCCGGAGGGCCCGTCGGCGCGCACCGCCCGCGCGCCGGTGTCCAGGCCGCGCCCGTCGTCCGCGACGTCAAGACGGACCTGGTCGCCCAGATAGGTGAGGGTGAGGGCGGCCCGGGTCGCGCCGGAGTGCTCACGGACGTTGGCGAGGGCGCCCTGCGCGATGCGCAGCAGCGCGGACTGCACCCGGTCGGGGAGCCCGGCAGGCCCCGGGGTGCCGTCGATGTGGCAGGTGACGGTGCGCTCGGGTGTGCTCTCGCGGGAGGCGAGGCCGCGCAGCGCCGCTTCCAGGCCGTCGCCCTCGGCGAGGTCGGCCGGTGCCAGGTCGTGCACGAACCGGCGGGCCTCGGTGAGACTGCGCTCGGCGATCGTGCCGGCGGTGCGCACATGGGCGCGCGCCTGCTCCGGATCGGTGTGCCACAGCCGGTCGGCGGCCTGGAGCAGCATCCGCTGGCTGGACAGGCTCTGGGCGAGCGTGTCGTGGATCTCCATGGCGAGCCGCTGGCGCTCGGCCAGGGTGCCTTCGCGGCGTTCGGTGGCGGCCAGTTCGCGGCGGGTGCGGACCAGGTCGCGGATGAGCGCGGCCTGACGGGTCGCCTGCCGGTCCATGCGGGTGAAGACGGCGGTCGCCAGGAGGGCCACGGCCGGCGGGCCGACCACCAGGTCGACGTCGATCCGGTCGGCCAGCCGCAGTTGCGCCACCACCACGAAGGCGGTGAAGAACGCCACCAGCGTGTACGCGGCGCGTTCGGGCAGAGTGCGCAGCGCGGTGTAGAAGAGCGGCACCGCGCACCAGGCGAAACTGGGCGCCAGCGCGACCAGCACCGCCCAGACCGCGACCAGCGCGCCCAGCCGCAGCAGCCCGCCGGGCGACGGCCGCCGCTGTCCGGGGGCCGCGCCCGCGGCGCCCGCGTCCCCGGCGGCGAGTCGGTCGCCGGGCGGCCCGTCGGCCGTGCGCCCGCCGATGACGTACAGCACCGCCAGCGCCCCGGCCAGCGCCAGGACGGCGGGCACCTGCGGCTGGGCGCCGTGCCGCTGCACATAGCGGGCCAGGGCCGAACCCAGCAGCAGGAAGAACGCCAGATGGACGGCGAACGCGAGCCCGCGCGCCCCGCCGTCGCCGGACCTCGGCCCGCCCGGGACGGGACGGCTGCTGGACTGCATGGACTGCTCCGCTCCTCCCCGGACGGGGCTTCTGGCGCCTTCTGTCATGTTCTGGAACCGGCTGCGGCATCTTCCCGCACCGGGACGCACGGCGGCGCCGACGGCATCGGCGTACGGCGGCACTGACATTGTCGCCCCGGCCGCGCCTCGCGGGGTCAACCGTTCGGATGACCCCGCCGTCAGCCGTACCGCGCGCCGGAGCGAGCCGGTACGCCGACGGCGGCGCGGGGTGAGGGGCCCGAGGCTGGAGGCACGGCGCGGACAGCACCGCGCCACGACACCACCGGGGAGTTGCCCGTCATGCAGCACAAGGCCAAGAAGTTCTCCACCCGCGCCAGGACCGTCACCGCCGTGGCGGCCGTGGCGGCGGTCGGTGCCGGGGTGGCCGGCGCGGTGTCCGCCTCCGCCGACACCCCGGCCGCCGCCCCCGTCGCGGCGACCGCCGCGGTGAAGGGCAGGGCCACGACCACCAGCACCCATCTGACGGTCGAGGCCGCCACCGACGCCGCGCGGGCGGCCCTCAAGGCGGCGCAGAAGGAGGGCCAGCGGGTGACCGTCGCGGTGGTGGACCGCAACGGCAACACGGTCGTCACCCTGCGCGGGGACGGCGCCGGTCCGCAGTCCTACGACTCCGCGATCAAGAAGGCGTACACCGCCGTGTCCTGGAACGCCCCCACCTCCCAGCTGGTCAAGCGCCTGGACGGGGCGCCCACCCTCAAGGACATCCCGGGCACCCTGTTCCTCGCGGGCGGCGCCCCGGTCGCGTACGAGAACGCGCCGATCGCGGGCGTCGGCGTGGCGGGCGCGCCCTCCGGCGACCTGGACGAGAAGTTCGCCCAGGCCGGCGTGGCGGCGATCAGCAACGGCCGCTGACCCCGGCTCCCACCGCCCGCCCGCGGCCCAGCACACTCGTTCCTGTCCGCTGCCACCCCGTGGAGGAGTTCCGTCGTGGCCAAGAAGTCGATTTCCCCGGCCGACCGCGCCCTGCTGGACGCCGCGCGGCGCGGTGACACCGCCGCCGTACGCGCCGCGCTGGACGCGGGCGCCCGGCTGGAGGCACGCGACGAGGACGGCCGTACACCGCTCCTGCGGGCGGCCCTCGCCGACCAGGTCGCCGCCGCCGAGGCGCTGGTCGGCGCGGGCGCGGACGTGAACGCGCAGGACGCCCGGCAGGACAGCGCCTGGCTGGTGACCGGGGTGACCGGCAGCGTGGCGATGATGCGCGCGCTGCTGCCCGGCGGCCCGGACCTGACGCTGACCAACCGGTTCGGCGGGGTGTCCGTGATCCCGGCGAGCGAGCGCGGCCATGTGGCGTACGTACGGGCGGTGCTGGCAGAGACGGACATCGACGTGAATCACGTCAACCGGCTCTGCTGGACCGCCCTGCTGGAGGCGGTGATCCTCGGCGACGGCGGACGCACCCACCAGGAGGTGGTGGAGGTGCTGCTCGCGGCGGGCGCCGACCCGCTGCTGCCGGACGGCGACGGCACGACGGCGCTCGCCCACGCGGAGCGCCGGGGTTTCGCGGGGATCGCGGCCGTCCTGCGGGAGGCCGAGGGGCGGCCGGGTCCGGGCGGCCGGGAGGCAGGGCGATGACGCGGCCGGGGCCGGGGGCCGGGGCATCGCGGGCGTCGGCGGTGCTGGCCGCGCTGACGGCCTGTGCGGTGCTCGCCGGATGCGCGGCGGACGCCGGGCGCGACGACGGTGCGGGCGCTCCCGCCCGTGCTCCCGCCGCGACGGCCGGTCCCGCGGACCCGTCCCCGGCGGGCGCGCTGCCCGAAGGCGCCCTGCTGGTGACCGACTTCGGCGCCGACACGGTGACCTTCGTCGACCCGGCGCGCCGCGGCCGCGCGGCCGTACTGGGCTCGGTGACCGTGGGCACGGCTCCGTACGGCGTCGCACCGGGCGCCGACGGCATGGCGTGGGTGGCGACGGCCGAGGGCGTGGCGGTCGTGGACACCGGGGCCCGGCGCCGCGTCGCGCTGATCCGGTACGCCACGGCCACGGGCCCGGTGACCACCGGTGAGTACCGGGGCGGCGGCATGGGCATCGCGCTGTCCCCGGACGGCACGCGGGTGTACGTCGGGGTGAACGTCCCCGGCGGTGACGGCACCCTGGAAGTGATCGACACGCGCCGTCGCGCGGTGGTGCGGACCGTGCCGGTGGGGCGCCGCCCCTTCGACGTCGACGTCTCGCGCGACGGCCGCCAGGTCTATGCCACCGGGCACGACTCGTTCGACGTCACGGTCGTCGACACCGGCACCTGGTCCGCGCGCCGCGTCGAGGTGGCCCCGTACGGCACCGAGGGCGGCCTCGGCTCATGGCTGAAGCCGCACTACGCGGCCGTACGGCCGTCCGACGGGGCGCTGCTGCTGCCGTTCGAGGGCGAGCGGCTCGCGGTGGTGGACCCCCGCTCCGGCCGGGTCCGGGTCGAGCCCATGACCGCCGACACCCATCAGCACGGGGTCACGATCGGCGCGGACGGCACGCTGTACGTGGTCGGCACCGGGCCGATCGATCCGTCCCGGGACCGGGGGCCGTCACTGACGGTGCGCTCCCCCGGCGGCCGTGAGCGGGTCGTCCCGCTCGACGGGCCGCACGAGGACGTCGCCGTGTCGGCGGACGGCCGGACCGCCTATGTGTCGGGCGGCTTCACCCGGGACGGACACTGGGACGGGATCAGCGTCGTCGACCTCGGCACGGGCCGCGTCACCCGGCTGACGGCCGGTCACCGGCCGCTGGGCATCGCGGTGTTGTAGCCGCGCACGGGCGTCGGCCAGTCACGAGCCGTCCGTGCGCCGCCGGTGGAACTCGTGGTGCAGCGCGCGCAGCCGGGAGGTGAGCGCCGGGGCGGGCCCGCGCACGTCGAGGCCGGGCACCACGTCCCGCAGCGGCAGACAGCGCACCGGGGACGGCGGCGCGTCCAGGGCGGTCAGCCACTCGGTCAGCTCGGCGGCCGAGTGGGCGTAGACGACGGTCCCGAGCCCGGCCCAGCCGTGGGCGGCGGCGCACATGGCGCAGTGCTCGCCCGAGGTGAAGACGGTCGCCGCCGCCCGCTCGCGCGCGTCGAGATGCTCGACGGCCCAGCGCACCAGGGCGAACTCGGGGTGCCGGGTGCGGTCGCCCAGGGTGTGCACCCGGTTGCGGTCCTCCGCCAGGATCCGCCCGTCGCCGCCGACCAGGAGCGAACCGAACGGCTCGTCCCCGGCGCCGAGCGCCTCGGCCGCCAGGTCGACGGCGCGTTCCAGGTAGGGCAGGTCGGCGGCGGTCGCCTCGGCGGGGCGGCGGGCGGAGGAGCGCCCGGAGGGCTCTCCTCCGGAATCCCTGGTGGACGCTTCGGTGGGGTTCACGGTCGCACCGCCCCTCAGGCGGCCGTGGGGGCACCGGCGACGCGGCGCTCACCGCCGTTGCGCTCCTGCCACAGCCGGTAGACGTCGACGGCGTCCTCGCGCGGCTCGTGCCGCATCGGCAGTCGGCGCTCGCGCCAGTCCTTGGCGAACTCGCCGTAGAAGGTGTCGAGTTCGAAGTACTTGCGGTCGTCGACGTAGTGGGGTTCGTAGGCGTCGCGGGTGGTGAGGAAGACGACCTCGTCCGGCGAGCAGTAGTAGAGCGAGCCCAGGCACATCGGGCAGGGGTGGGCGAGGACGTAGACGGTGGCACCGACGAGGTGTTCCGTGCCGAGCCGGGTGCACGCCTCGCGTACGGCGAGGATCTCGGCGTGGGCGGTGGGGTCGCTGGTCTGGGCGACCTGGTTGGCGCTCTCGGCCAGGATCTCGCCGTCCTTGACGATGACAGTGGCGAACGGGCGCCCGCCCTCGGCGACATTGCGGCGGGCGAGGTCGATGGTGCGCTGTACGAAGTCCATGTGGAGCGGCTTTCGGTGAGTTCTGCGGAGTGAGGGCTCGGGCGGGGCGGCCCCGGACGTCAGGGCGGGCCCGGAGGTCCGGGCGGGGCGGGCCGGGAAGTCGCGGTACGACCGCCCCGGCCCGGCCCCGTACACCGGCGGCCGGGCGGTCAGAAGGGCCTGGTCGGCAGGTACTTGCCGTCCAGGGTGATCACGGCGCGCTCGCCGCCCTCGGGGTCGGCGACCTTCTTCACGTCCAGCTTGAAGTTGATCGCGGAGATGATGCCGTCGCCGAACTGCTCGTGCACGAGTGCCTTGAGCGTGGTGCCGTACACCTGGAGCATCTCGTAGAAGCGGTAGATGGTCGGGTCGGTGGGCACGGCACCGGCCAGGGAGCCGCGGGTCGGGATCGTCCGGAGCAGCGTCACGGCGTCGTCGTCCAGGCCGAGCAGCTCGGCGACGGCCGCGGCGGACCGCTCGGGCAGGGCGTGCTGGCCGAGCACGGCGGCGGTGGTGAAGGCCACGGAGAGGCCGGCCGCGTCCGCGATCTGCTGCCAGCTGAGGTCCTTGCGGATCTTGGCCTCGACGGCGGTGACGGCGAGGGCCTGCCGGGCGGTGGGGTCGAGCTGGGCGTGCGTCATCAGGGGATGTCCTTCCTGGATACAAGGGTGGGGGAACGCCCGGTCCGCCGCGACACGGCGACGGCCGGGAGACAGGGGTGCCCGGAGCCCGGAGAGGGCGGACGGGCGCCGGGGCCGGGGCCCGGCGGTCAGGCCGCCGGAGCCGGGGTGGCCGGGGCAGCCGGGGCGGGGGCAGCGGCGGAGGTGAGGACCTCCACCCCGCCGGTGGCGATGTCGTAGACCCACCCGTGCGCGGTGAGGGTGCCCTCGGCCAGGGCGCGGGCCACGGAGGGGTGGGTGGCGAGGGCCGCCAGCTGGGCGAGCACGTTCTGCCGGACCAGGGCGGTGACGTCCCCGCGCACGGCGGTGCGGGCACGGGAGGCGTCCGCGTGCCGCAGCCATCCGGCGACCGCCGGGACACCGCTGAGGTCGTGCGCCTCGGCCAGCGCCGTCATCGCGCCGCAGCCCGAGTGCCCGCAGATCACGACGTCACGGACGCCGAGGACGGCGACGGCGTACTCGATACCGGCCGCCACCGCGTCGGGGCCCGGTGCGTACGCGGGGACGAGGTTGCCCGCGGTGCGGACGACGAACAGCTCGCCCGGTTCGCTGGCGGTGATCAGTTCGGGGACCACGCGGGCGTCGGAGCAGCCGATGAACAGCGTGTGCGGCGCGTGGTGCCCGGCGAGACGGGCGAACAGGTCCGCCTTGGCGGGATGGACGTGCCGCTGGAATCGCGAGACGCCCTCGGCGAGGTCACGCATGGGGGCACTCCCTTCGGTGGGTCTGCGGTGGGCCTTCGGCGGGTCCCTCGATGGGCCCGGCCGGTCGGCCTCGATGCATCCACCCTGCATGACCTGTACCTATAGTGTCCAAGACGCAATACTCATGCCTGCCATTGCTGATATCTATACTTGGCCGCGACCCGACTCCCGCCCGGCCCTACAGTGGCGTCCATGGCCCTGGAACTGCGTCATCTGCGCTATCTGCTCGCCGTGGCCGAGCACGGCAGCTTCACCCGCGCCGCGGAGGAGCTGCGCATCTCGCAGCCGACCCTCTCCCAGCAGGTCAGGCAGCTGGAGCGGACCGTGGGCGCACAGCTGCTCGACCGGACCGGCCGTAGCGTGCGGCTCACCGACGCCGGTGAGACCTACGCGCTGCACGCCCGCCGGGCCCTCAGGGACCTGGCCGCCGCCGAGCGCGCCGTCCGGGACGTCCGCGACCTCACGCGCGGCCACCTCCGCCTGGCCGTGACGCCCACCTTCACCGCGTATCTGGTGGGCCCCCTGGTCGCCGGACTGCACACCCGGCACCCGGGCGTCACCCTGGATCTGAAGGAGATGACCCAGGACCGCATCGAGTCGGCGCTGCTCGCCGACGACATCGACCTCGGCATCGCCTTCGCGGGCACCCATCTGCCCGGGATCACCGCGACGACCCTGTTCACCGAGACCCTGAGCCTGGTCACCGGTGCCCGCACCCCGGAGGACGGCCCGCCCCGCCCGCTACCGATCCACGAACTGACGGGCTATCACCTAGGTTTGCTCAGCGGTGACTTCGCCACCCGAGGCCACATCGACGCCCACTTCGCGGCCCACGGGGTGCGCCCGCGCATCGCGGTCGAGGCCAACTCCGTCCAGGCCCTCGTCGAGATCGTGCGCCGCACGACGATCAGCACCGTGCTCCCCGACGCCATCACCCACGACCATCGCCACCTCACCCCCGTCCCCCTCACCCCCGCCCTCCCCGCCCGCACCGTCACCCTCCTGCGCCGGGGCAACGCCTACGAGACCGCCGCCGCCCAGGCGTTCACCCGCCTCACCCACGACATCGTCCGCAACCGGGGCTACGCCGACGCGGCGGACCACGCCGCCCCGCCCCCACCCCTACCCTGAGTCCATTTATGGGCAGAACTGTCCGGATCATGCACATGCCTGCTAGCGTGCGTGCCGACCGGCGGGGCATGACGCCTCGTCAACCGGCAAGGGGGACACCGGTACTGTGAGAATCAAGGCAGTGACAGCCAAGGGAATCGCGGTGCTCGCCGCCGCTCTCGCCGCAGCGACCACCGGGCTGACCGGTCCGGCGGCGGCCGCCCAGCAGTTTCCCTCTGGGGACTCGGGAGGGTTCCGGGTGGACTGGAGCGGTCAGTGGGTCAATGCGCGGCGGATGGAAGACATCACGCTCCAGTTGTGCGACGCGAGCCCGGCCGACAAGAACAAGGCGACGGCCCGGCTCCAGGGATATGTGTTCGCGGGCGGCACCTCGAAGATCAGGGTGGCACCGACGGTCTTCCAGGTACCCATCGGTGACAAGAAGTGCTACGCCTGGCGGCATGTCCTCTTGACCTACTTCCAGAACGGGGAACGGCTGGACTACGCGCGCGTCGCCTTCGGCGGCTCCGAGGAGCCGCCGAAGACATCGGCCACCAAGTGGGTGCGCAATCCGTTCGTGGACCCCTGACGCCACCGCCCCGCGATCGGTTGGAGAGCCGATGAAACTCCGCAAGTCGGCGGTCGTCGCCGCCGGTGTCATCGCCCTGGCGGCTCCGGCGGCACTGCCCGCGCACGCCGCACCCGCCGCGCCCGCAACCTGTTTGCTCACGGCGTTCGGCCACGCGATGCCGTACGTCTGCGGAAGCAGAACCCTGTCGCCCGACTGGGACCACGACGGGCAGCGCGACGAGGTGTTCGCCGTGAGCCCTCCGAACAACTACATCTACCGCATCTCGGCCGGCAGCAACGGCCCTGTCCGGGTCGGCAACGGCCGGGCCGCCACCATGCGCAACTGGGAGATCCGGCCCAGCACGCAGCGGCGCGTGTACGCCGTGACGGCGACGAACCACGTCTACTACTCGTACCTCGGGACCGGCGGCTGGAGCGACTGGTACCCCTACGTTCCTTAGCCGGAGCACGAGTTCGGGAGCTTCGTACGGACAGGTGTCCGTACGAAGCTCCCGCGGCGTCGCCTACCGGGAGCCGTACGGCAGCAGGGCCATCTCACGGGCGTTCTTGACGGCCCGCGCCATCCGGCGCTGCTGCTGCCGCGTCACCCCGGACACCCGGCGGCTGCGGATCTTGCCCCGGTCGGAGAGGAACTTCCGCAGCAGATCGGTGTCCTTGTAGTCGATGAAGGTGATACCGGCGGCGTCCAGCGGGTTGGCGCGGCGGCGCTCGGGATGCTTCCGGCCGGTGGTGGCGGGGCGGGGCATGGCGTGGTGCGGTCCTTTCCTCAGGTGATGGTGCGGGGACGGGCGGGCGGGATTCCCGGTTCCCGGGCCGGGCCGGGGGCGGTCCGTCAGACCACCGGGTCGAGCAAGTCGTCGAAGGCGTGCGGGAGTTGTTGCCAGCGTTCCCGGCCCGCCGCGTACTCCTCGTCGGTGAGCAGACAGGCGTCGAGCACGGCCGCCAGGCCGTCCCGGTCCAGGCCGGGCGAGGTGAAGCTGAGGTGCTGGCAGCGGTCGCCGTGCGCGGGATGCCAGTCCACGGCGGCGGCGAGACGGCGTTCGGCGGGCACCATCTCCCAGGCCGCGTCGGGCAGGGCGGCCAGCCAGGGGCCCGCCGATTCGACACACAGCGCACCGCCCGCCGCGTCCCAGGTGAGCAGGGTGTCAGGGCGGTCCGCCAGCCAGAACCGCCCGCGGCTGCGGGCGGCGGCGCAGGTCAGGTCCTCCAGTGCCGCGTAGAGGCGCTGCGGGTGGAAGGGGCGTTCGCGCCGCCAGACGAAGGTGCCGACGCCGTGCTCGTCGCAGTCCTGCGGCAGCAGCGCGCAGGCCGGGTGCACCCGGGCCGCCGCCGCTGTCACGTCGAAGCCCGCCAGCAGCGCGTCCGCCAGGGCGCCGCCGTCCGCCCGCACCTTGCGTGCGCCCGGGGTGAGTTGGACGAGCAGGGCGTGGTCGGTGTCGTCGGCGGCCTCGACGTGCGGTCCGGCCTGCGTGCCCTCGACGACGGCGATGACTGTGGGGTACTCCAGTTGCCGGGCGAAGGTGTCGGCGACCGTGCGCTGGTCGGTGGGGGCGGCGGCGAGCCCGATGTCGGCGAGGTCGTCGCCGTTGGCGAGGTAGGGCAGCACGAGGGCCGGGTCGACCGCGGTGGCGGTCCCCGTGAGGACCAGCGGTCCGTCCGCTGCGGCGATGACCGGGGCCATGGCCTGGGGCTCCACGGAGTCCCACAGCTCCACGACGGCCAGGCGGTACCGGCCCTCCTCGGCCAGCCGCAGCAGTTCGGGGAGCAGGTCCTCCCGGAGCGCGCAGCAGGCGCAGTCGTTCACCAGGGGTGCTTCGCCGCTGCTCAGAGTGGCGCCCGCGTCCCGTACGGTGCGGCGCACCGCGCGGTCGGCGGCGGCCGTCAGGTCGTGGTGGAGCGCGACCGAGCCGGGAACCGTGCGCAGGATCTGTTCGACGGCGGTCCGGCGGGCGTCGGCGTGCAGTCCGGCGACGATCGCGACGGGCAGGCGTCCCTGACGGCCGATCACTGTCCGCCTCCGGTAAGGCCGTTGTGCCCCGCGTCGCCACGTCCGCCGTCACGTCCGCCACGTCCGCCACCGCCACGGCCGCCCTCTCGGGCGTAGCGCCGCTGGAAGCGTTCGACACGTCCGGCGGTGTCCAGGACCCGCTGGGTGCCGGTGTAGAAGGGGTGGCTCGCCGAGGAGATCTCGACGTCGATCACCGGGTAGGTGTGACCGTCCTCCCACTCGACGGTCCTGTCGCTCGTCGCCGTCGACCTGGTCAGGAAGGCGAAGCCGGCCGCGCGGTCACGGAAGACGACCGGGCCGTACTCGGGGTGGATTCCGGGCTTCATCGCGCTCAGCGCTCCTCTCGGAAGTCGACGTGGCGGCCGACGACCGGATCGTACTTGCGCAGGGTGAGCCGGTCGGGGTCGTTCCGGCGGTTCTTGCGGGTCACATAGGTGTAGCCGGTGCCGGCGGTGGACCTCAGCTTGATGATCGGGCGCAGTTCGTTACGGGCCATGGACGGCACCATACACGTATTGGTTTTCATTTTCATTAAGCTGCTAGAGTGCCGCCCCGGTACCAAGGAGGAACGAGGAACATGTCAGCACACTGCCAACTCACCGGCCGCCGGCCCGGCTTCGGGCACCAGATCTCGCACTCGCACCGGCGCACCAAGCGCCGCTTCGACCCCAACATCCAGCACAAGCGCTACTGGCTGCCCAGCGAGGGCCGCCATGTCCGGCTCACCCTCTCCGCCAAGGGACTCAAGACGGTCGACGCGATCGGCATCGAGGCGGCGGTGGCCCGGATCCGCGCCCGGGGAGGGAAGGTCTGATGGCGAAGAAGAGCAAGATCGCCAAGAACGAGCAGCGGCGCCGCACCGTGGCCCGCTGTGCCGCGCGCCGCGCGGAGCTGAAGGCGGTCCTCGCCTCGCCGGACACCTCCGCCGAGGACCGGGCCGCCGCCCAGCGGGAACTGCGCCGCCAGCCCCGCGACGCCTCCGCCACCCGTGTCCGCAACCGCGACGCCGTGGACGGCCGCCCCCGCGGCCACCTCCGCACCTTCGGCCTGTCCCGCATCCGCGTCCGCGAGCTCGCCCACGCGGGGCAGCTTCCCGGGGTGACCAAGAGCAGTTGGTGATGCGCGTGTGAACGATGCGGGGTGGCGGCGGGCCGCCGGGCCACCGCCTCGCGCAGCGGCCGAGGCCGGTTCCGGGCATCTCCGACCGGAACCGGCCTCGGCGGTGTGACCGGCGGCGGCTGCGCCGAACCGGGCGCTCTCAGGTGACAGGCACGCCAGCGGTGGACGGCCGCCGGTCCAGCCACACCCCGTCCCGCATGACGACTCTCCCCCGCAGCTCCGGCTCGCCGCGCCACGCGCGCACTGTCCTCAGGACCACGCGCACATACACGAAGGACCCTTCCTCCGCGCGAGGGTCCCACCCGAACTTGCCCGCGTACGCCTGCGCGGCCTCCGCGGGCACCTCCTGGTCCGGGAAGCACTCCGCCTCGCCCTGGAGGAGCACCACGTCGAAGGTGTCCGGCAGCGACAGCCGCACGCGCGGCTCCCGGCGGAGATTCCGCACGGTGGCCGAAGAGGCGCCGGTGCACATCCACACCGCCCGCCCGTCCCACAGGAACCACAGCGGCACCTGGTGCGGTCCGTGGTCGGGGTGCGCCGTCGCCACCCATACGTCCCGCTCGGTGCCGAGCCGTTCCAGCACGTCGCGCGTGCGCTCCGCCGTCCGGCGACGGGCGGTTCCCGTGGTCTCCATGGGGACCGACCCTAGCCAGGCGGGCGCGCAGCGCGCCTCAGGCGCCGGACCTACTCCCGACGACCGAGGGACTCCTCCGCCTCCACGTCACCCATAGGCCCGCCTTATGAGGCCATCGAACGGCTGCCGCTACCGGCCCGCTGCGGTCTGGGCGAGGTTGAGACGGCGGACCGGCAAGGCGTCGGTCGCGGCCGAGCGAACAGGAATCCCAGGTGACGACGCGCCTTTCGACCCGTACTCCGGCGCCCGCGCGAGGAGACCGGGTCCGGCGGGCATTGCCGGGCCTCAGCACGGCCGTACGCCTCGCCCTCGCGCTCGTCTGGGGCTGGGCCGGATGGACGAAGATCCAGGACCCGGCCGCGTCCGTCCAGGCGGTACGCGCCTTCCGGATCCTGCCCGAAGCGCTGGTCACTCCGGTCGGCCACGGCTTGCCCGCGCTGGAACTCGCCCTCGCAGGGCTCCTGTTGGCGGGACTGCGGGTCCGGCTCGCCGCGGTGCTGTCCGCGCTGCTGCTCACCGGGTTCCTGGCCGGGATCGTGCAGGCGTGGGCCCGCGGCCTGAGCATCGACTGCGGCTGCTTCGGCGGCGGCGGAGAGGTCGACTCCGCGGACACCCACTACCTCCGGGAAGTCCTCAGGGACGCCGGGCTGCTCGTCCTGAGCGCCTGGGCGGCCCGGTGGCCCGTGAGCCGCTTCTCGCTCGACGCCGCACTCGCACCGTGACGGCGCCCCGCACCTCACCCCTCCCTCACCCCCTCTCTCCCGAACAGGTCCCGCATGAGCAAGTCCACCGCCCGTACCCGGGCCCGTCAGGCACGCGAACGCCTGCGGGCCGAACGCGAACGAGCCGCCCGGCGCTCCCGCCGCAAGCGCAAGGCCGCGGTGAGCGCCGGGGTCGTGGCGGCCCTGGTCACGGTCGTCGCGGGCGCCGTCGTGGTGCAGTCCGGCCGGACGGCGGACAACCGGCCGGTCATCGCGCCCGCGGGTGCCACGGGCGACGAGAAGCTGGTCATCCCCAGCGGCCGGGCGGACGCCCCCGCGACCCTGACGGTCTACGAGGATCCCCGCTGCCCGGGATGCGCCAAGTTCGAGCACGAGCTGCACGCGACGATCAACAAGCTCCAGGACGAGGGCAAGCTGCGCGTCGACTACCACATCCTGTCCTTCGTCGACCGCATCGTCTCCGGCAAGGGGTCGAAGTACGCCGCCAACGCCCTGGCGGCAGCGCAGAACGCGGGGAAGTTCCGCGAGTACCACGACGCCCTCTACGCTTCCCCTCCGCCCTCCGAGAGGGAGGACACCTTCGGGGACAAACAAGCCCTGCTGGACCTCGGGAGGAAGGTCGCCGGGCTGGACATGGTGAAGTTCACCGCCGCGGTCAGCGAGGGCACGCACGACACATGGGTGAAGAAGGTGCAGCAGAAATTCGACCGGCAGACCGCCGTCCGGGCCACACCGGCCGTGTTCCTGAAGGGCAAGAACCTGCTCAAGGACCCGGAACACCCGCTCACCCCCGAGCGGTTGACCCAGTTGGTGGAGGCGGAGTCCTCCCACCGGACACCGGGCCGGTGAGCCGTCGGCGACGGCCGGCCGCCCACGCCGCTGACATCGTCCGGCGGATCTGACAAGGTGGACCATGCCCAACGCCGCGCCATCCCGCTCCGGTTCACCGGGACCGATCGAGTTCAGAGCACTCGGTCACGCCGATCTCCCCCTTCTGCACCGGTGGTTGAGCGCACCTCATGTCCGCGCGTGGTGGCGTGACGCCCTCAGCCCGGAAGAGGTGGAACGCAAGTACGGGCCCCGGATCGACGGGACAGGACCGACCCGCTGCTTCGTCATCGAGGCCGGGGGCGACCCCATCGGAATGATCCAGGGCTACCGCCACGCCGATCTCCCCGCCGGGGACCGCGCCATCGGCATTCCGGCCGCCGCGGGCATCGACTACCTCATCGGCGACGCGTCCCGCTGCGGCCACGGGACCGGTTCGCGGGTGATCTCCGCGTTCGCAGCCGTGCTCTTCCGCCTCCACCCGGACGTCTCCACGATCGTCGCCACTCCCCAGAAGGACAACACCGCATCCTGCCGAGCACTGGAGAAGGCGGGCTTCACCCTGTCCCACGACGCGGTACTCGACACCGGCGATCCCTCGGACAGCGGAGTCAGCGCAGTCTACGCACTCCCCCGGCCGGTCTGAGCCCGGCCCCGGCAGCCACGGGAGTCCCCGGAGCACCGGGCGGCAATGACCGAGGGCCGGTGTCGGATGTCTCCGATACCGGCCCTGATCTGCGACTCTTTCGAGTCGGGACGACAGGATTTGAACCTGCGACCCCTTGACCCCCAGTCAAGTGCGCTACCAAGCTGCGCCACGTCCCGATGCCCGTCTGACCTGGGGTTTCCCCCGGGGTGACGTGCAGGAAAACCATACCGCACTCGGGTTGGTGGTCGCGCACGCCTTTGCCGGGGGCCGAGTGGCCGGATGCGGTGCTTGACCTCAAGTTTGGTCGAGGTTGCACGATCGTCGGCATGACGACCACCGACGAACTCGGGCGCACCCACGGGTACGCCGACCTGCCCCGGCTGATGGGGCTCATGACGGGCGACGAGAAGCACGGTCCGGCGGCCACGTCGACGCTCGATGTGCTGTGGGTCCTCTACGACCGGGTCCTGCGGGTGGGACCGGAGCGGCGGGACGACCCGGAGCGCGACCGGTTCCTGCTCTCCAAGGGGCACGGGCCGATGGCGTACTACGCCGTCCTCGCCGCCAAGGGCTTCCTGCCCGTGGACTGGCTGCCGGGCTTCGGCGCCTACGACTCCCCGCTCGGGCACCATCCGGACCGCACGCTGGTGCCGGGCGCGGAGATCGGCAGCGGCTCGCTGGGGCACGGGCTGCCCCTCGCGGTCGGCTCGGCGCTCGGGCTGCGCGCCCAGGGGCTGCGCGAACCCCGGGTGTGGGTGCTGATCGGGGACGCCGAGCTGGACGAGGGGAGCAACCACGAGGCGATCGCCTTCGCCGGTCCCGCGGGGCTGGACCGGCTGCACACCGTCGTCGTCGACAACTCCTCCGCCAGCCACGCCCGCCCCGGCGGGATCGCGGCCCGCTTCGAGGCGGCCGGCTGGTCGGCGGCGACCGTCGACGGCCGCGACCACGAGGCGCTGTACGACGCGTTCACCGCGCCGCACCCGGGCCGCCCGCACGTGGTGGTGGCGCGGGTGGAGCCGAAGGACTCCTGATGGGGCGGCCGGTCCCCGGCACCCGGATCCGCGCACCCCGAACGCCCCGTACATCCCGAACGCAGAAGGGCTCGACCCCCATGGACACCATGCGTGACCGTTTCGCTCCCGTTGTCACACGCCTCCTCGACGAGGACCCGCGGGTCGCGGTCGTCCTCGCCGAGATCGGCAAGGACGGCTTCGCCGAGGCGCTGCGGCGGCATCCCGACCGCGTGATCAACGTGGGCATCCGCGAGCAGTTGCTCGTCGGCGCCGGTGCGGGCCTCGCGCTGACCGGCATGCGGCCGGTGGTGCACACCTTCGCCAGTTTTCTCGTGGAGCGGCCCTTCGAACAGGTGAAACTGGATCTGGGCCACCAGGGCATGGGCGCGGTGCTGGTGAGCGCGGCGGCCTCGTTCGACTGGCCGGCCGGCGGGTTCACCCATATGGCGCCCGGTGATGTCGCCCTGCTGGACACCCTCGACGGCTGGACCGTCCAGGTGCCCGGCCATCCGGACGAGGCCGAGACGCTGCTGCGGCACGCGGTCGCGGCCGGGGACGACCGGGTCTATGTGCGGCTGTCCGTGCAGTCGAACGCCCGCGGTCGCACGGTCGACGGCGAGCACTTCCTGACGGTGCGCGAGGGCCGTCGCGGGGTCGTGGTCGCGGTCGGGCCGCTGCTGGACGCGGTGCTCGACGCGACGGAGGGCCTGGACGTCACCGTGCTGTACGCGACGACCGTACGGCCGTTCGACGCAGACGCCCTGCGCCGTGCCGTCCGGGGTGCCGGGCCCGACGTGGTGCTCGTCGAGCCGTATCTGGCGGGCACGTCGACCGCGGCGGCGAACGACGCGCTCTCCGCCGTCCCGCACCGGGTCCTGGGCCTCGGGGTGGGCCGGGCCGAACTGCGGCGTTACGGCACGCTCGAGGAGCACACCGCCGCGCACGGCCTCGACGCGGCGTCCCTGCGGGCGCGGATCTCCGCGTTCCTCGGGGCGGGCGCGCCGAGTCGGTGACCGGGACGGGCGGTCAGTGCTTCGCCGGCCGCGCCCGGCGTATGTGAGGGCCGGGCGGGTCGGCGCGTACCAGGCCGCTGATCGCGGGGACGGCGAGCAGCACGACCGGAACGACGACGCTCGCCGCCGCGGACACCAGCAGCACATGGCCCGCGCCGAGGGCGGAGGCAGCGGGTCCGGCGAGCGCCTGGCCCACGGGCATCATGGCGAGGGAGCCCGCCACGTCGTAGGCGTGGATGCGGTTGAGGACGTCCGAGGGGACCTGGGTCTGGACGCTGGTCGCCCACATCACACCCCAGAACGCCTGACCCGCACCGGCGACCGCGGCTCCCGCGGCCATGGCCTCCACGCCGAGGCCCGCGCCGACCGCCGCCGGGAAGCAGCAGAAGGCGAAGAGCGCGACCGCCCCGGCGCGCAGCATCCGGCGCGGGCGCAGCCGCAGCGCGAGGAAACCACCGACGACGGTGCCCGCGCCGAGGGCGGAGTTGATCAGACCGTAGGCACGCGGGCCGTGCTGCTGGACCACCTCGGTGGCCACCAGCGGCACGGTCGGGCCCCATACGGCGATCATGTAGAGGCACCAGACGGCGATGACTCCCCACAGCCAGGCGCGCGAGCGGAACTCCCGCCAGCCCTCGACCAGGTCGGCCCGGAAGGTGCCCCAGCCGGATCCGTGCGCGGCCGCCGCCGGGCGGCTGCCGGGCGGGAGCGGAGGCAGCCTGAGCAGGAGCAGGCACAGCGCGCTGACCGCGTAGGTCGCGGCGTGGGCGGCGAAGACCCCGCCGGGCGAGGCGAAGCCCACGAGGACACCGGCGACGGCCGGGCCCGCGAGCTGGGCGGCGGACTCGGCGATCCGTATCGCGCCGTTGGCGCCCTGGATGTCGGCGGCGAGCCGGGGCACCGTGCTGGCGACGCCCGGCTGGAAGACGGCTCCCGCCACGCCGTTGGCGAGCCCGATGACGCAGATCTCCCAGAGCACCACGTGCCCCGAGTAGAAGAGGACCGCGGCCAGGGACTGGGTGCCGAGCCGCACCAGGTCCGCGCCGATCATCAGCTTGCGGGTGCTGAAGCGGTCGGCGATGACGCCGCCGAAGACCACGAGCCCGGCGAAGGCGGCGGCCGTCGAGGCCATGGCGAGTCCCACCGCGCCCGCGCCGTACCCGTGTTGCAGCAGTCCGGCGGCGAGCGCCACGGGCAGCATGGTGTCGCCCAGCCGGGCGACGGCCCGCGCGACGAAGAACAGCGCGAAGTCCCGTGACCAGACCGGCCTCGCCCCGGGACCGGGTCCGGCCCCGGGTCCGGCTCCGGCCTCGCTCCCGGCACCGGCGACGCTGTCCTGCGGTGACGGCTGTGATGACGTCTCGGTCATCCGTTCGACGCTCCCCTCCCTGGCATGTACCGCCCCCGTGCCCCGTGTCCCCGAATCCCCCGCGCCGTCAGGCCCGTACGGGCTGCCCGCCGTTCCGGTCCCCCGTCCCGGCCCCCGGCCGAAACCCGTTCGCGCCCCGCACCTCCGGATCATGCCATGGCCCACCGACAACGCCCGCGGGATTTTCAGGGAGGGGATCTTCGAAGGCCGGTCCTTCGAAGGCGGGTCATTCGGAGGCGGGCTCTTCAGGGGGCGGCGGGCAGCCCCAGCTCCGGATGGGCCTCCAGGAGCCGGCCCGGGGCGGCCTGGCGCCAGGAGTCCGCGAGGATGTCGCGCAGCTCGGCCTCGTCCTCCAGCGCGGCCAGCCGCACCCTCACCCAGGCGAACTGCGCCTCGTGACCGGCGATCCAGAACTTCCCCGGCTCGGCCAGGACCAGTTCGGCGCGCTCCTCCTTGGGGCAGCGCACGGCGACGGAGGTCTCCTCCTCGGGCAGCGTGGCGAACATCTTGCCCGCGACCCGGAACGTGGGCATGCTCCAGGCCGTCTTCTCCGTCGTGTCCGGCAGGGACAGGGCGATACGGCGTACGTCTTCTGCATCCGGCATGCCCCGCACGCTAGCGGCACCCACTGACAGCCACCCGCCCCGGGCGCGCTCGGCCCGCCCAGCGCTCGGCCCGCTCAGCGCCCGTCCCGCCCGATGCCGCCCCCGTCCCACCCGGTCCTGCCCTGTCCCGCCCTGTCCCGCCCTGTCCCGCCCTCAGGAACGCGCCGCCGCGTGCAGCGCGTCCAGCACCGGCCGGATCAGCGGGTGCTCCTCCGCGCCCCGGCGCACCGCGGCGAAGACGCGCCGGGTGGGCGCGACCCCGTCGACCGGGCGCACGACCACGCCCGTGAGGTCCATGCCGCGCAGCGCGGAGCGCGGGACGAGGGCCACGCCCGCGTCGGCGGCGGCGAGGGCCACGACCGCGCGGAAGTCATCGGACGAATGTTCGATACGCGGCGGGAAGCCCGCGTTCTCGCAGGCCAGCACCGACACGTCATGGCAGGGGTTGCCCGGATACGGGCTGATCCACGCGTCCTTGGCCAGCTCGGCGAGCGGGACCTCGGGGGCGTCCGCCACCCGGTGGGCGACCGGGACCACCACGTCGAAGGGCTCGGCGTAGAGCGGGACGTGGGTCAGGCGCGGGTCGTCGGCGGACGGCGCGCCCCGGTACTCGACGGCGACGGCGACGTCCACCTGCCGGTCCAGCACCATCGGCAGGCTGGCGTCGCCCTCGGCGTCGTGGACGCGGATGCGGATGCCGGGCGCCGACGCGGCCAGCCGGGCGAGTGCCGGGGCGACCACCTCGGCGATGCCGGTGGCGAAGGCGGCCACGGTGACCGTGCCGGCCTCCCCCGAGCCGTAGGCCGCCAGCTCCGCCTCCGCGCGCTCCAGCTGGGCGAGGACCGCGTTGGTGTGGCTGAGCAGGATCTCACCGGCCGGGGTCAGCCGTACGCCCTTGGCGCCGCGTTCCACGAGCCGGTGGCCCGTCTCCTGCTCCAGCGCGGTGAGCTGCTGGGAGACCGCCGAGGGGGTGAGGTAGAGCGCGGCGGCCGCGGCCGTCACCGTACGGTGGTCGGCCACTGCCCGGAGGATGTGCAGCCGCCGCGCTTCGATCATGGAACCGATTATCTCAGGAGTGCGGGACAGGTGTGTCCCCGCAGGTCAGCCGTCCAGCTCGGTACGGGCGGCGACGAAGGCGTCGACCGCGCGGTTGACGTCGGCGGTCGAGTGCGCGGCGGACAGCTGCACGCGGATGCGGGCCTGGCCCTGCGGCACCACCGGGTAGGAGAAGCCGATCACGTACACCCCGCGCTCCAGCAGCAGTTCCGCCATCCGGGCCGCCTCGGCGGCGTCGCCGATCATCACCGGGGCGATGGCGTGGTCGCCGGGCAGCACGTCGAAGCCCGCCTCGGTCATCCGGGAGCGGAACAGCTTGGTGTTCTCGGCCAGCCGGACGCGCAGGTCGTCGGCCGACTCCAGCAGGTCGAGGACCTTCAGGGAGGCCGCCGCGATCACCGGGGCGAGGGTGTTGGAGAACAGGTACGGCCGGGAGCGCTGGCGCAGCAGGGCGACGATCTCGGCGCGGGCGGCGACATAGCCGCCGGAGGCGCCGCCGAGCGCCTTGCCGAGGGTGCCGGTGATGATGTCGACGCGGTCCATGACGCCGTGCAGCTCGGGGGTGCCGCGCCCGCCGGGGCCGACGAAGCCGACGGCGTGCGAGTCGTCCACCATCACCATGGCGTCGTAGCGGTCGGCGAGGTCGCAGATCTCCGCCAGGGGCGCCACGTAGCCGTCCATGGAGAAGACGCCGTCGGTGACGATCAGCCTGCGGCGGGCATCGCCGGCGGCCTTGAGCTGTGCCTCCAGGTCGGCCATGTCGCGGTTGGCGTAGCGCAGGCGGCGGGCCTTGGACAGGCGGATGCCGTCGATGATGGAGGCGTGGTTGAGGGCGTCGGAGATCACCGCGTCCTCGGCCCCGAGCAGGGTCTCGAAGACACCGCCGTTGGCGTCGAAGCAGGAGGAGTAGAGGATCGTGTCCTCCTGGCCGAGGAAGCCCGACAGCCGGGCCTCCAGCTCCTTGTGCACCTCCTGCGTGCCGCAGATGAAGCGCACGGACGCCATGCCGTAGCCCCAGCGGTCCAGGGCCTGGTGGGCGGCGGCCACGACCTCGGGGTGGTCGGCGAGGCCCAGGTAGTTGTTGGCGCAGAAGTTGAGCACCTCGCCGGGCCGGCCGCCCGCGGTGACCTCGACGGTCGCGGACTGCGGGGTGCCGATGACCCGCTCGGGCTTGTGCAGACCGGCGGCACGGATCTCGTCGAGGGTGGCGCGCAGATCGTCACGCACGGAGTCGAACATGGGAAAGCTCCTCGGATGCTTGCCTGAAGGCGAAGGGCTGCCCGCTGCGAAGGCGCAGGACCGGCAGGACGGCCCGCGCCGACGCGAAGGGCACGGTGGCGGGTGCGGGCTACGCGGTCCAGTCCAGGATGACCTTGCCGCCCCGGCCTCCGGCGGCGTCGTCGAAGGCGGCCTCGAAGTCGGCGTAGCCGTACCGGCCGGTGATCACCGGGGCGAGGTCGAGCCCGCCCTCCAGCAGCACCGACATGGCGTACCAGGTCTCGAACATCTCGCGGCCGTAGATGCCCTTGACGGTGATCATCGAGGTGACGATCCGGGCCCAGTCGACCGGGAACTCCTGGGCGGGCAGGCCGAGCATGGCGATCCGGCCGCCGTGCGTCATGTTGGCGATCATGTCGCGCATCGCCTCGGGCCGCCCGGACATCTCCAGGCCGATGTCGAAGCCCTCGCGCAGACCGAGCACGCGCTGCCCGTCGGCGATGGTGGCGCCGCGGACGTCGAGGGCGAGGCTGACCCCTATCTTGCGGGCGATTTCGAGGCGCTCCTCGCTGACGTCGGTGATGACGACGTTGCGGGCGCCCGCGTGCTTGGCGACGGCCGCCGCCATCAGGCCGATCGGCCCGGCGCCGGTGATCAGCACGTCCTCGCCGACCAGCGGGAAGGACAGCGCGGTGTGCACGGCGTTGCCGAACGGGTCGAAGATCGCGGCGATGTCGAGGTCGACGGGGACGCGGTGCACCCACACGTTCCCGGCGGGCAGGGCGACGTACTCGGCGAACGCGCCGTCGCGGCCCACGCCCAGGCCGACCGTGGCGCGGCAGAGGTGGCGGCGCCCGGCCAGGCAGTTGCGGCACTTGCCGCACACGAGGTGGCCCTCGCCGCTGACCCGGTCGCCGGTCTTGATCTCGGTGACGTCGCGGCCGGTGGCGACGACCTCGCCGACGAACTCGTGGCCGACCGTGAGCGGGGTGCGGATCGCCTGCTGCGCCCAGCCGTCCCACGCCCGGATGTGCAG
The DNA here is from genome assembly GCF_053589675.1 of Streptomyces sp. NPDC003284. Taxonomy (NCBI): domain Bacteria; kingdom Bacillati; phylum Actinomycetota; class Actinomycetes; order Kitasatosporales; family Streptomycetaceae; genus Streptomyces; species Streptomyces sp. NPDC003284. The sequence goes on along the minus strand of NZ_JBSFSI010000001.1, from coordinate 445,252 downwards.
GTCGGTCCCGCAGATGCCGGTCCGCAGGACCTTGATCAGTACGTCACCGGGTCCGACGGCGGGCTCGGGCACGTCCGTGAGCCAGAGCCCCGGCTCCGCCTTCTCCTTGACCAGCGCCTTCACGCTACGGCTCCTGTGGGTCGAGCCCGGTCCGGGTCCGGCGCACGCCGGAGGGACCCGCATCCGGGACGAGGGGGTGGAATCACCTGGCAATCTGCCGTACGCGGGGTGCGCCGGTCCATCGAGGATTTCTTAACCACGGCCACAGCTTTCCTTCACGCCGTCCGGAAGACGGCCCGCGACACGGCCGTGCCCCCGGGTCCCCGGCCGGTTCAGCCCGGCGGCGCACCGTCCGGGCCACCCAGCCTCTCTGGACCGTTCGGACCCTCCGGGCCGTTCGGGCCGTCCGGGCCGCGCTCGGCCTCGCGGCGCCGCAGCCGTCGGCTCAGTTCGGCCGCCGCCGCCTTGATGGTGTCCAGCCCCTCCCGGCCCCACGGCCGCGGCTCGACGTCGACGACGCACACCGTGCCCAGCACCATGCCCGCGCTGTCCACCAGCGGCGCGCCGAGGTAGGAGCGGATGCCGAACTCGTCGACCACCGCGTTGCCCGCGAACCGCGGGTAGTCGCGGACGTCCTCCAGCACCAGCGCCTTGCCGCGCACCAGCACGTGCGGGCAGAAACCCTGGTCGCGCGTCAGACGGCGGCCCAGTTCCCGGTGCGCTCCCGCACCGGCCGCCGGGGCGCCGGGGCGCGGCGGGCCGTGCGGTGCCGGGGCGTCCACGTCCAGCACGTCCCGGGACGGCCGGTGCAGTCCGGCGAAGAACTGCCCGTGCTCGCCAGGGAAGTTGACCATGGCGTACGGCGCCCGGGTGCGTCCGGCGAGCCGGTCGGCGAAGGCGTCGAGGGCCGGTTCGGCGCGCTCGCCCAGGCCCAGTCGGCGCAGCCGCCGGGCACGGGCCGGTGCCTCCCTGTCCTCCGGGGTGAGCAGCAGCCGACCGGCCGGGCGCGGCGGGTCGTAGGTCATCGCCGGGCTCCGGCGTCGTGGGCGTGTGTCATGGACGGGCTCCGTGGCGGGTTCGGGGCAGGGCTCCGTGGCGGTTCGGGACAGCGGCGGGGCCGGGCCCGGGACGTGGTCGCGGCCGGGCGGGGCGGTCACAGGTGGGCGCCGTGGCTGGCCTCCGGTGCGGACGCGTGGGCGATGAGGTGCCGTACGAGGGTCAGCAGGGTCTGGACGCCGGAGCTGGAGATACGGGCGTCGCAGCGCACCACGGGGATCTCCTCGGCGAGGTCGAGCGCGGAGCGGATGTCGTCCAGGCGGTAGCGGTGGGCGCCGTCGAACTCGTTGACGGCGACGATGAAGGCGAGGCCGCGCTGCTCGAAGAAGTCGACGGCGGCGAAGCACTCCCCCAGGCGGCGGGTGTCGGCGAGGATGACCGCGCCGAGGGCGCCCTCCGACAGCTCGTCCCACATGAACCAGAACCGCTCCTGCCCGGGGGTGCCGAACAGGTACAGGACGTGCTCCGCGTCCAGGGTGATCCGGCCGAAGTCCATCGCGACGGTCGTCTCGACCTTGTTCTCGATGCCGTCGAGGCTGTCGGTGTCGGCGCCGGCCGTGGTGAGCAGTTCCTCCGTGCTGAGCGGCGCGATCTCGCTCACCGCGCCGACGAAGGTCGTCTTGCCCACGCCGAACCCGCCCGCCACCAGGATCTTCAGCGCGGTGGGGAAGGGGTCGGCGGGGCCGTCGTCGGCGGCGGGAGGCGGCGGGGCTCCTGTGTACGGGTGGTGCGTCGCCGTGCCGCCGTCGTGGCCCGCGGGGCCGTCGCCGTGGTCAGAGCTGTCGTCGTAGTCCATCGAGCACTGCCTCCAGTAGGGCCCGGTCGGTGGGAAGGTGGGGGGTGACGGGCGGTTTGGTGGTCAGGGCGCCGCAGTCGACGAGGTCGGACAGCAGCACCTTGGCCACCGCCGCGGGCAGCTTCAGGTGGGCGGCCACCTCGGCCACCGAGACCGGGGCCAGGCACAGGTCGAGTGCCTCGCCGTGCTCGGGTCCGAGGTACCCCAGCGGCGTCACCCCGGTCGCCATCACCTGGGACATCAGGTCGAAGGCGATGGTGGGCCGGGTGCGGCCGTTGCTGACCGTGAAAGGGCGCACCAGCCGCCCGGCCGCGTCGTCGAGCCAGGGCCCGTCGCCGGTCACCGCCGCGCTCAAGGCCGCAGCGCCGGGGGTTCGGCGGTGTGCTGGCGGGGCGCGGTCACGAGGTACGGGCGGACGCTCTTGACCAGCATCGCCATCTCGTAGCCGAGCACCGCCGCGTCGGCCTCGCGGCCCGCGAGCACGGCGAGACAGGTGCCGGAACCGGCGGTGCTGACGAACAGCAGGGTCGAGTCGAGTTCGACGACGACCTGCCGCACGTCGCCGCCGTCGCCGAAGCGGATACCGGCGCTGCGGCCGAGGGAGTACAGGCCGGAGGCCAGCGCGGCCATGTGGTCGGCGCTGTCGGGGTCGAGGCCGTGCACGGACTTCACCAGTCCGTCGCAGGACAGCAGGACCGCGCTGGTCGTGTGCGGTACGCGCTGCACGAGGCCGCTCATCAGCCAGTCGAGGTCGGAAACATGGCCGGTCGGCGCATCGCTCGCCATGGTGGATCGACTCCTTGGGGTACGAAGGTCCGGGGGCGCGCCGAAGTTGGGGGCGCAGGCGGGGGGACGAGTGGGGGTCGGGACGGAGGTGTGCGGGCGGGTGGGGGCGGTCGTGCGGGTCATCCGGCGGGCGTGCTCCCGTCGTGGTGCGCGGCCTCGGCCGGCTCCGGGGACGCGTCCTGGCGCTGGCGGGCCTCGGCGAGCCCGATCCCGCGCTGGAAGGCGGCCATCAGACCGGGATCGTGGCCCACGGTGTCGTCGCTGTCCTGGCGGGGCGCGGGGCCGCCGCGCAGCTGGGGCGCGATGTGCTGCTGGGCGCGGCGCCGGGGCAGGCTGGGCGGTTCCATGACGCCGCGCACCACGTCGACGCGCGGCACGGGCAGGACACCGGCGTTCGCCGCCACGGCGGCCCGGTCGTGCGGCCGGATGCCGGGGGCGGCCTCCGCCGGGTTCGCCCGTCCGTCCCGGTCACCGCGTCGCGGCAGGGGCGCGGGCTCCTGGTGGTGGGAGGGCACGGCCGGTTCGGCGTACGGCCCGGCGGCCGCGTGGGTGCCGTCCCCGGCCGGTCCGGGATCCCCGCCCCCGGCGGACGGGACGGGGACGGCGGGCAGGGCCGGTACGCCGCCGTCGCGCGCCGGGACCTGCGGGTGGGCGCCGGGGGTGTCGGGGGCGCCGGGAGTGTCGGCGGCGGGGGTTCCGAACCCGGCAGAGGCGGCGGGGGCGGCGGGGACGCCGTCCCTAGCCGAGTCCTGGGTACCGGCGTAGGGGGCGGCACCGGCCGCACCGGCTCCCCCGGCCCGTGCTCCCGCCCCCGCTCCGGACCTTGCCCCGGCTCCGGCTCCGGCACCGGCCCCGGTGCCGGGCTCCGCTCCGAGCAGCGCCTGCGGCACCACGAGCACCGCCTGCACGCCGCCGTAGATGTTGGTCTGCAACCGGACGTCGATGCCGTGCCGCTTGGCCAGTTGGGAGACGACGAACAGCCCGATACGGCCGTCCGCGAGCAGTCCGGCCACGTCGGCCTGGTCCGGGTCGGCGAGCAGGGTGTTCATCCGGACCTGTTCGCCGACCGGCATGCCGAGGCCCCGGTCCTCCACCTCCACGGCCAGTCCCGAGGTCACCAGGCCCGCGCGCAGCAGCACTTGGGTGTTCGGGGCGGAGAACACCGTGGCGTTCTCGACGAGTTCGGCCAGCAGATGGATGACGTCGGCGACGGCGTGGCCGCGCAGCCGGCCGTCGACGGGCGGGACGAGCTTCACCCGCGAGTACTGCTCGACCTCCGCGATGGCCGAGCGCAGCACCTCGGTCATGGAGACGGGGTGGCTCCACTGACGCCGGGAGACGGCGCCGCCGAGGACGGCGAGGTTCTCGGCGTGGCGGCGGATGCGGGTGGCGAGGTGGTCGACGTGGAAGAGGCCCTTGAGCAGGTCGGGGTCCTCGATCTCGTTCTCCAGCTCGTCGAGGATGGAGATCTCGCGGTGCACCAGGGACTGGAGGCGCCGGGCGAGGTTGAGGAAGACCTCCAGCTTCTGCTCGCTGCCGTCGCGGCCGGAGAGCCGGGCGGCCTGCACGACGGCGTCGACCGCCCCCTCGTGGGCGCGGGCCAGGTCGGCGGCGAGCAGCTCGAACCCGTCGGCGTCACCGGGCGCGCCGCCGGGCGGGGTGCGCGGGGGCAGGGTCTCGCCGTGCCGCAACGCCTCGACGAGCGCGGTCAGTTCGTCCTCGCGGTGCGCGGTGCCGCGGCGCAGCGCGTCGAGCCGCTCGTGCACGGAGGCGGCCGCGCGCCCGGCGGCGACGGCGGCGGTCACGATGCCCGCGACCGTGACCGACAGCGCCCCCGCGAGCACCGCCCACAGGGCGAGGCCGGGCCGGGCGCCGGTGGAGCGCACGGTGAAGAGCACGGCCGCGCCCGCGCCGAGCGCCACCGCCAGGGGCGGCAGCACGGCCAGCCGCAGCAGTTGGGGCCGTATGCGGGGCTCGGGCAGCGAGGGGACGGTGCGGGCCACCGGCCGCCCGTGCCGTCCGCCGCCCTCGCGGCGATCTGCGCGGGCGGCCGGTGCGCGGAGGTGAGACATCTGTTCCTCGTACTGGATTCCGTCGGGCCTGTGCGCTCGCGCGGGAGACGCGAGCGGGCGTACGCCATCGCTGTGCCGGACGGCCAGGCACTGGAGAGCGCCTCTACGTCGTCCGGCGGACACTCACAGTAGTCACCGAGGCATCATGTGCGATGAGCAGTCGCCAAAATCCCCCGCCGAGCGTCCCGCTCTGGTATGAGGCGTCGTACGGCCGACCGAAAAAACATGTGTGCCGGAAGAACATCCGTGCCGAAAGCACATCCGCGCCGGAAGAACGTCCGCGCCGCAAGCCCCCGCATCGGAAAACGTCGGCGTCGGAAACGTCCGCTGGCGGGACCGATGAAGCGGGCGGCCGGTGTCAGGCGCAGGCGCCGGGGTCCGCCGCGAGATGGGCCACCAGGGCGCCGAGGCCGCCCGCGCCGTCGCCACCGGCCGCGGCGCGCAGCGCCGACTCGTGGGCGGCGGCGAGCGCGTCGAGGCGGGTCAGCCGGTCCCGGCCGCGCCGGGAGAGGTGGACGCGGATGCTGCGCCGGTCGGTGTCGGACTGCCGGCGGTAGACCCAGCCGTCGTCGGCGAGCGCGTCCACCAGGCGGGTCAGGGAGGCGTGCGGGATGAGCAGCCCTTGCGACAGCTCGCCCATGGGGCGGCCCGCGTCGTCGGCGAGGGCGCGCAGGACGCGCCACTGGTCGACGGTGCAGCGCTCCTCGCCGAGCACGGCGGCCAGCCCCTGGACGAGCCGCCGCTGGGCGAGGGTGAGGATCTCCACGAGCGGGGGCCCGCCGGTGCGGGCGGCAACAGAGCCGGGCGGCGCCGGGCGGCCCGGCGCGGACGCCACCGCGGGGGCCGGGGGCGGTGCGGTGTCTGCGACGGGATCCGGCCGTACGCTCCCCACGCGCACTCACCTCCTCCGTCCGCCGCTTCCTGGAGCATACTCGCGGCGTGGACTACGGCGTGAACCTCCAGGCGCGGCTGATCGAGCCGCTCGACGCGCTGTACGCGCCGGGTGACGCGGCGGCGTTCCGGCTCTGCCTGGTGGTGCCGCAGTCCGGGGCGCTGGGCCTGATCGGACCGTCCGCGCTGGACGCGGCCGTGCTGGCGGCGCACGAGATCAACGCGGCGGGCGGGATCGCGGCCGCGCCCGGGGGCCGTGGGACGGCGGCGCGGGCGCGGCGGGCCGAGGGGCCGGCGGATGCCCGGCCCGCCGGGTCGGGACGGGGCGTCCGCCGGGTGCGGGACCGTGCCGTTCCGTGTGCCGAACACCGGATGGACCTGGTGCTGGTGGACGGCGGCCGGGCCCCGGCGGCGGTCGCCGGGCAGGTCGCGGAACTGGTCGGCGCGGGGGCGGTGGACGCGGTGGCCGGTTTCCACTCCAGCGATGTCCACCGGGCCGTCGAGGCGGTGGTGAGCGGCCGGGTGCCGTACGTCTTCACCCCGCCGCACGAGGGAGGTGCCCGGCTGGCGGGGGTGGCCTGCACCGGCGTCGGACCCCGGGAGCAACTGACCGACGCCGTCGGATACTTGACGGTACGTCATCAGGTGCGCCGCTGGGCGCTGGTGGGCAACGACTACATCTGGCCACGGGCCGTGCACCGGGCCGCCCGCGACGCCGCGGCCGGGTGCCACGCGCAGGTGGTGCTGGAGCACCGGGTGCCGCTGGGGCAGGTGGACCGGGCGCTGGGGCGGCTGGTGGAGGAGCTGCGCGCGCACCGGGTCCAGGCGGTCCTGGTGAGTCTGATCGGGCGGGATCTGGTGGCGTTCAACCGGGGGCTGCGGCACAGCGGTCTCGACCGCCGGCTGGTGCGGCTGTCCGGGGCGCTGGAGGAGAACGGCCTGCTGGCCTGTGGCGGCGACGACACCGGCGCCCTGTACTCCTGCATGGACTCCTTCGCCGCGCTGGCCGACGACCGCGCGCTCGCCCTGACCGAGCGGCACCGCGCCCTGCTCGGCCCGACCGCTCCGGTGCTGGACTCCTACGCGCGCGGCCTCTACGACGGCGTGCACCTGGTCGCGGCGCTGGCCGCGCGCCGAGCGCTGCGGGCGGACGCCGCTCTGCCCGCGGCCGTACGGCGCCTGCTGGCCGCGCGGGGGCCGGGCCCGCGCGAGGCGTGGCGCGCCGCACCGCAGGGACCGCCACGGCCCGCCCTGCACCTGGCCCGCGCGGACGGCCCCGACCTGCGGGTGGTGGCCTCGTTCCGCGCCCGGGGCCACTGACCCGCCGCCCTCGGCGCCGGGGTTCCGCGACCCTCCCCCGTCGAGATACTTCCATCTGGAAATAAGTGGCCGTACGCTCTCCCCGCAACGCGCGGGCACCCCGCAGTGAGGAGAACGCCATGTCCGAACCACCGGCTTCCGGCACGCTGGAGAGCTACGGCTACCGGCAGGAACTGCACCGCTCGCTGAGCTTCCGGGACCTGCTCGTCTACGGCCTGGTCTTCATGGTGCCCATCGCACCCTTCGGGATCTTCGGCAGCGTCTTCCAGAGCTCCGGCGGCATGGTCGCCCTGACCTACGCGGTCGGCATGGTGGCGATGATGTTCACGGCCCTGTCGTACGCGCAGATGGCGAAGGCGTTCCCGATGTCCGGCTCGGTCTACGCCTACGCGGGCCGCGGGATCGCCGCCCCGGTCGGCTTCCTCTCCGGCTGGATGATCCTCCTCGACTACGTCCTGGTGCCCGGCCTGCTGTACCTGATCGCCGGGATCGCCATGAACTCGCTGGTCCCGGCCGTCCCCGTATGGCTGTGGCTGGTGGGCTTCGTGCTGCTCAACACCGCGGTCAACTACACCGGCATCCGGATGACCGCGCGGGTCAACAAGCTGATGCTGCTCGCCGAACTCGTGGTGCTGGCCGTCTTCCTGGTGATCGGCGTGATCGCCCTGGCCCAGGGCAAGGGTCGGGGCTTCGACTTCACGGCGGTCTACAACGGGCACACCTTCTCCTGGTCGCTGGTGTTCGGGGCCGTCTCCGTGGCCGTGCTGAGCTTCCTCGGCTTCGACGGCATCTCGACGCTCGCCGAGGAGAACAAGGACTCGGCCCGCGCCATCGGCCGTTCGATGGTGGCGGCGCTGGTGCTGGCGGGCGCCCTGTTCATCGTCCAGACCTGGCTGGCGTCGCTGCTGGTGCCCGCACCGGACCGGCTGCTCACCGAGGGCGATCCCGGCGGCACCGCCTTCTACGACGCGGCCCGGGTCGCCTCCGGCGAGTGGCTGGCCACCCTGACCGCCGCCGCCACCGCGGTGGCCTGGGGCTTCGCCAACTCGCTGGTGGCGCAGGCCGCCACCTCGCGCCTGCTGTACGCGATGGCCCGGGACCGCCAACTGCCCGCGTTCCTGGCCAAGGTGCACCCGCGCCACCGGGTGCCGGTGAACGCGACCCTGCTCACGGCCGCCGTCTCGCTGGCGCTGGGCCTCTACATGAACTCCCGCGACGACGGGGTGACCCTGCTGAGCAGCCTGGTCAACTTCGGTGCCCTGACGACGTTCCTGGTGCTGCACGTGTCCGTGGTCGTGCACTATCTGGTCCGGCGGCGCAGCCGCGACTTCTGGCGGCATCTGATCGCACCCGCGATCGGCTTCGCGATCCTGGCGTACGTGGTGGTGAACGCCGACATCGCGGCGCAGCGGCTGGGGTTCGTGTGGCTCGGCATCGGCGTCGTGGTCCTGGCCGGGCTGCTGCTGACCGGCCGGCGGCCCGACCTGGCGGCCGTGGAGCACGCGGAGAGCACGGACGATCCGGTGGCCCCGCCGCCCGCCGGGTAGTCCTCCCCCGGGTGCCGCCGTACGCGGCGCCCTGTCCCTCGCCCGCCCGTCCCGCCCGCGTTCGCATCCGCGATCCGGCACTCAGGAGGAACCTCCCGCATGAACACTTCCGCCCCGGTGATCGACGTCCCCTCGGATCCCGCCCGTTACGCCTACGCCTTCGGCGGCGGGTCGCCCGTGGTGACGGTGGAGCCCGGCAGCATCGTGGAGCTGACCACCGAGGACTGCTTCGGCGGCCGGGTGCGCGGACCGGCCGATCTGCCCAGCAGGGTCTGCTCGTTCCCGTACCTGAACCCGGTCACCGGTCCGATCGCGGTGGCCGGGGCCGAGCCCGGCGACACGCTCGCGGTGCACTTCGTGGACATCGCACCGGCCCGCGACTGGGGCGTGTCCAGTACGTTCCCGCACTTCGGGGCGCTGACCGCGACGCACACCACGGCCATGCTGCACCCCGCGCTGGAGGAGCGGGTGTGGGTCTACGCCATCGACGCGAAGGCCGGCACCTGCCGGTTCGAGGCGACCCGCGGCGACTTCGCGGTGGAGCTGCCGCTGGACCCGATGCACGGCACGGTGGGGGTGGCCCCGGCGGCGGGCGAGCGGCTGATGTCGATCTCCCCGGGGGTGCACGGCGGCAACATGGACACGCCCGAGCTGCGGGCCGGGACCACCGTCTACTTCGGCGTCAATGTCGAGGGCGCGATGCTGGCCGTCGGCGACGGCCATGCCCGGCAGGGCGAGGGCGAGGTGTGCGGTACGGCGGTGGAGACGGCGATGAACACGGTGGTGGCCGTGGATCTCGTCAAGGGCGGCGGGCCCGCCGTGCCGCGGCTGGAGAACGACGGGTTCCTGCTGAGCACCGGGCACGCCCGGCCGCTGGAGGACGCCTTCCGCATCAGCCAGCACGACCTGGTGCAGTGGACCTCCGAGCTGCTCGGGCTCGATCAGCTCGACGCGTACCAGCTGGTGAGCCAGGCGGGTCTGGCGCCCGCGGCGAACGTCTGCGACACCCTCTACACGATGGTCGCCAAGCTGCCCAAGCGGGTGCTGGGCGCGGCCCGCGCCTACGAGGGTGTCCACGACCGGCTGCGGGATCTCGGCGCGGCCTACCTGAGCGGCCGCTGAGCCCAGAGGGGCGAAAGAGGCCCGCGGGTGGTCCAGTCGGCCGCCGCGGGCCCTGTGCAGGCGAATGAGTTTCCGGACCGGCAAATTGGTCTAGTCCCTTTTTGGTCCAGACCATTGACCCACCTGGTCGGCGGGCGCTATCCCATACGCATCAACTTCTCTACCCCGTACGGGATCCGGCGAACTCCCCCTCCACACACCGGGACTGACATGAGACTCAGGCGTTCCTTCCGCGCGGTCCTCACCGCGGCCGTCACCACGGCGGCCTCGGTGGGCCTCGCCCTGGCGGGCACCGGCACGGCGCAGGCGGCGACACCGCTGCCCGCGCACGTCTTCGCGCCCTACTTCGAGGCCTGGACCGGCGAGAGCCCCGCCGCACTGGCCGCCCAGTCGGGCGCCAAGCACCTGACGATGGCCTTCCTCCAGACCGCGTCCAAGGGCTCGTGCACGCCGTACTGGAACGGCGACACCGGCATGCCGATCTCCCAGTCGACCTTCGGCAGCGACATCAAGACCATCCAGAACAACGGCGGGGACGTCATCCCCTCGTTCGGCGGCTACACGGCCGACACCACGGGCACCGAGATCGCCGACAGCTGCACCGACGTCCAGCAGATCGCCGCCGCGTACGAGAAGGTCATCACGACCTACGACATCTCGCGGCTCGACATGGACATCGAGGCCGACTCGATCGACAACTCGGCCGGCATCGACCGCCGCAACAAGGCGATCAAGCTGGTCCAGGACTGGGCGGCGGCCAACGGCCGCACGGTGGAGTTCTCCTACACCCTGCCGACCACCACGCACGGCCTCGCCGACAACGGCGTCCAGCTGCTGAAGAACGCGGTCAGCAACGGCACCCGGATCGACGTCGTCAACCTGATGACGTTCGACTACTACGACAACCAGTCCCACGACATGGCGAAGGACACCCAGACCGCCGCCCAGGGCCTGGTCACCACGCTCGGCCAGCTCTACCCGAGCAAGACCTCCGCACAGCTGTGGGGCATGGTCGGCGTCACCGAGATGCCCGGCGTCGACGACTTCGGACCGGCCGAGACCTTCACCCTGGCCAACGCCACCTCGGTCTACAACTGGGCCGTCTCCAAGGGCATCAACACCCTGTCCTTCTGGGCCCTCCAGCGTGACAACGGCAGTTGTGCGGGCGGCGCCGCCGCCGACAACTGCTCCGGGATCCAGCAGAACACCTGGGACTTCTCCCACATCTTCGAGCCGTTCACCAGCGGCAGCACCGCCCCGTCCAACGACTTCTCGGTGGCGCTCGGCGCGGCCTCCGGCAGCGTGACGGCGGGCCAGTCCGCCACCACCACGGTGAAGACGGCCGTGACCAAGGGCGACGCGCAGACGGTGAACCTCAGCGTCAGCGGCGCCCCGGCGGGCGTCACCGCCTCGGTCAGCCCCACCTCGGTCACCGCGGGCGGCTCCGCGACGCTCTCCCTGGCCACCACCTCGGCGGCGGTCTCGGGCACCTACAACATCACCGTCACCGGTTCGAGCGCCTCCGGCAGCCACTCGGCGACGTACGCCCTGACCATCACCGGCGGCAACGGCAACCAGTGCACCGCCGCCCCGTGGGCCAAGGGCACCGTCTACACCGGCGGCCAGCAGGTCTCCTACAAGAGCCACAACTGGAAGGCCAAGTGGTGGACGACGGGCGAGGAGCCCGGCACCACCGGTGAGTGGGGCGTCTGGCAGGACCTCGGCGCCTGCTGATCCGCTCCCGTACGGCTGAACGGCCCGGAGTCCGCCCCCCGTGGGCACGGACTCCGGGCCGCTCGTCCATGTCCGGCGGCCGGCTCAGTACCGCTGCGCCTTCGCCAGCCGGGCCGTCAGCTTCTTGTCGGCCGACTGGCGGCTGAACGCGATCGGCTGCGCCTTCTTCCCCGGTTCGAGGTCCTGCGCCCCGACGTACCGGGTCTCGGCCACCTTGCCGTCGGCGTCGACGAAGTCGACCTGGACGGCGTACGACGCCTTGCGGTCGGTCTTGTTGGTGATCGTCACCAGCACGGCGAGCACCCCGCCGGTCCGGTCCCGGGGCACCCCGGTCATCCCGACCTCGCCCACGGCGTTGCCCCTGCCCGGCACGCCCTTCAGCGCCTTCTCGGCCGTCGCGGCGGAGCGGGCGGTGTCCGCCGACACCGACGCCTCGAACTCGGAGGCGCGCGCCTCCAGGGAGGAGGCCGCCGCCGAGACCGACGCCCGCGCGGAGGACACGGCCGCCGAGGCGGACGAGGCCAGCGCGGACGGCAGGGTCCCGGCGGAGAAGGAGCCCGTCTCGGGTGCGCTCGGCGTCCGGGTGGCGGATCCGCCCTGCTCGTTGCCGCCGCCGCATCCGGTCAGCGTGCCGGCCGCCAGGGCGCAGAGGAGTGCGGCCGCCGTGAGGGCGGTGGGGCGCGGCCCGGAAGGGCCCGCGCGACGCGGGAGAGGCATCGGCCCGTCCTTAGGGGTGAGGAACCTTGACCTCATCGTCGGCGCGGTCCGCGCGGCGCGCGACCCGGCCGCCGCCGCCCCGGTGACGCGGCCCCTCCCCCGGCCCGGAAGGTGCTAGTCCTTGCGGGCCACGATGATGTCCCGGTTGATCGCCTGGTCCACGCGGTGCTCGAAGCCCCGGTACGCCGCGGAGTCGCGGACGGTGAAGCCGTGGGCCTCCAGGATCTCGGCCAGTTGCTCCCGGCCCGCCACATGGGTGTTCCAGGAGATGCCGAGGGCGCCGCCGGGCCGCAGCAGCGGCTGCCAGACCGGGACGGCGGCGGCCAGCAGGTCCACCGGACTGCGGGAGAGCCGTCCGGCGTTCCCGCCGCCGTGCGGGCGGCTGCCGTGCTGCACGCCGTACGGCGCGTCGGTGACGATCAGGTCGAACTCGCCGCGCCGGAAGAAGTCGCCGCCGCGGAGGGTGTCCGCGTTGACGACGGTCACGTCGATGGTGCTGCCCTCGCGGTACAGCTCCTTGGAGGCGCCGAGGGCGACCTGGAGCCGGCGCCCCAGGGTCGCCTTCTGCCGCCGTACGGTGCCGGTCTCGGCGCGGTGCTTGAGGCGGCTGTTCTTCAGCCAGGTGCGGAAGAACGCGGAGTAGGCGTCGAAGTCCTTGGGGTCGATCTCGATCCCCGAGGCGTCCATGCCGTACATGACGGCCTGGTTGAGCGTGGTGCCCCGGCCGCACATCGGGTCGAGCAGGCGCAGGTCGCCGGTGAGCAGCCGGGCGGGCTCGTCCGAGGCCAGCGCGGTCACGTTCAGCAGGAGCCGGGTGAAGTCCTCGTTGGTCTTGCCCGCGTACTTCTGGATGGTGAGCAGGTCGCTCTCGAACAGGTCGAGGGGCTGCCTGGCGACCGGCCGCAGCAGATCGCCCTCGACGGCGAAGAGGGCGTACAGCGACGACAGGTTCGACAGCAGCCGGATGTCGGTGCCGGACAGCTCCGCGGCGCTGAACGTGACGTAGGGCACCCCGCCGATCTCGGTGACGCCGGTGTCCCGGACACCGCCGTCGATCACGGTCTCGCCGAACGCCTCCAGCTCCGCCAGGGCCAGCGCGGGCGCCGACCGGGCGTACACGCGGTTGTGCGAGGGCGAGACGAGAAACCCGTACCTGCTCATGTGTTGCGGATCCTGCTTTCCAGGGGCTTCCGGCGGCGGCCGCGGTGGTGCTGGTGCCCGGGGCGCGGCCCTGCTCGGGGCCGGTTGAATGACACACCGACCTTACCCGAGCCGCCCGCCGCGCCCGGCCCGGTGCGGGGCACCGGACCGGGCGCGCACGGTCAGCGGGTCCGGCCCGCCGACGCCTCGAAGCGGTGGAAGGCGATCTCCTGGCGCCACTCCAGCCGCGCCTTGAGGCTGGCGTCCAGCAGCCGGGCGCACGCGCCGCCCGGCCGGTCGACGCCGGGGCGCACCCCGCGGCAGGCGGCCACGGACGTGTAGCCGGAGCGGGTGGGGTTGCCCTGCCAGAGGCTGGCACCGGGCGCGAACGCGTACTCCAGGGAGGCCCGCGCCAGGTCCTTCAGCTCGGGGTAGGCCAGCGCGTACGTCAGGGAGGCGTACTGGTACTCGTGGGTGATGTCGATCCGGCTCACCCCGGGGTCGTCGGTGGCGAGCACGACCGGTACGCCGTAGCGGCGGTAGGTCCCGAAGGGGTGCTCGGCGCCCTTGACGCCGAGGATCTGCGCGTTGCTGGTGAACGGCACCTCGACGGCCGTCTCCCGGGCGGCCATCGTGCGGGCGGTGCGCTGCCAGTCGTCCTCGTGGACGAGGTCGACGCCGTGGCCGATGCGCTCGGCACCGGCGACGTCCACCGCCTCCTTGATGTGGAACTTCAGGTCGGCGGGCTTGACCAGGCCCGGCCACAGCTCCCCGGCGTGCAGGGTGAGATGGGCGTGCGGGTAGACGGTGCGCAGGTACTTGAGCATGCGCATCTGGAGGCTGTAGTCGCGCAGGGCGGTCTCGCCGTCCTCCGGCTGGACCAGGTTGACCGCGACGAAGCGGTGGTCGCGCTCGGACAGGCGCATGCCGAGGGCCATCTGTGTGAAGACGCGCTGCGGTGAACTGCCGCGCGAGACCTGGGAGATCCAGCGCACGGTGACGGTGCAGCCGGGACGGGCGGTCCTGGTCCCGCAGTGCTCGGCGGTGCGGAACTCGGCGTCGCCGTCGTCGGCTTCCGTACGGGCCTGGGCGACCACCTGGTCGAGTCCGCCGCCGGCCGTCAACTTGCGGTGCAGGGCGGCCAGGTCGGGGTCCCAGCCGACCTGGTCGGCGAGCTTCTTCGCGCCGTCGGAGGCGGGCGTGACCAGCGTCTCCAGATAGGACTGGTTCTGGACGGCGAGGTGGTCGGCGACGTCGGCGAGCAGCTTGCCCCGGTGGCGCCAGGTCACCTCGCCGAACTTGCCGAAGGTGTCGAAGAAGTGGTCGTGGCCGTTGCCGCCGGGCGGGAAGTCCTGCATGGACCAGGCGCGCACGATCGCGTCGCGGAACGCCTTGTCGGTGCGGGCGTCGGCGGCGGGCCGGGTACCGGCGCCGCAGGGCGGGGGCACGGCCGTCATCGTCGCGGTCTGGATGCACAGGCCGTCCTCGGCGGCCAGTTCGACGAGGTACTCGGTGGTGACCGCGCCGGAGAGGTGGTTGTGCAGGTCGCCGCCCTTGGGCATGCGCTGGAAGAAGCGGCGCAGGGCCGCGGGGTCGCGCCGGATCGAGCGCAGGTAGGCGTCGGTCGCGGCTTCCGCCCGGGTGGCGGGCGGCCGTGCGGCGGCGGGGCGGCTCGCGGGCCGGGCGGCCGTGGCGGAGGCGGCGGCCGGCGCGGCCGGTACGGCGGCCAGCGTCGAGAGCGCGGTGAACAGGACGACACCTGAGGTGGTCAGAGCCCTGCGTCGGGGCCCGGACCGCGTGGATTCGGTAATCACGCCTGCATCATCACGATGCCGGGCGCCCCGGGTCAGGCGAGCGGGCGGAGATCCACTCGACAGGGTGACACCGGCCCGCGGCCGTACGGGGTGCTCACCCCGGACCGCCGCGCGCGTGCGCCCCGCCGGGCGCCGTCGGTCCGGCGCCGGGCGGGGCGGGTGTGCCGCGTCAGCCGGCCAGTCCGAACTGCAGCTCGGGGTGGGCCTCGGCGATCTCGATCAGCCGGTTGTACTTGGCGACGCGCTCCCCGCGGGCCGGGGCACCGGACTTGAGCTGGCCGCAGCCGGTGCCGACGGCCAGGTCGGCGATGAAGGCGTCCTCGGTCTCGCCCGAGCGGTGGGAGACCATCTGCGTGTACCCGGCCTCCCGGCAGATCCGCATCGCCTCCAGGGTCTCGGTGACGGTGCCGATCTGATTGACCTTGATGAGCGCGGAGTTGGCGACCTTCCGGCCGATCGCCTCGGTGAGGATGGCCGGGTTGGTGACGAAGATGTCGTCGCCCATGATCTGCGTCCCGTGGCCCAGCCGGGCGGTCAGCCGGACCCAGCCGTCCCAGTCGTCCTCGGCCAGGCCGTCCTCGATCGACCAGACCGGGAAGCGGTCGACGATCTCCTCGTAAGCGGTCGATGAGGCGGTCCGTGCTCAGTTGCTCTCCCGCCACCCGGTAGCCGTCGCCGTCGCGGAACTCGCTGGCCGCCGGGTCCAGGGCGATGGCCACCCCGTCCCGGCCGGGGGTGTGGCCCGCGTCGCCGATCGCCTCGACGAGCAGCCGCAGGACGTCCTCGGGCCGGTCGACGGCGGGGGCGAAGCCGCCCTCGTCGCCCAGCCCGGTGGTGTGCCCTTCCGCGGCGAGCCGGGCCTTGAGCCGCCCGTAGATCTCCGCTCCGGCCCGCACCGCCTCGGGCAGGCTCGGCGCGCCGAGCGGGGCGAGCATGAACTCCTGGAAGTCGAGCGCGTTCGCGGCGTGGGCGCCGCCGTTGACGACGTTGAAGTGCGGCACCGGCAGCCGCGGGGTGGTGCCCGCGACCCGGGCGAGGTGCTGCCACAGCTCCCGCCCGGCGAGGGCGGCCTCGGCGCGCCAGGCGGCGAGGGAGACCCCGACGACGGCGTTGGCGCCGAGCCGGGACTTGGTGCCGGTGCCGTCCAGCTCGATCAGTGCCCGGTCGAGGTCGGCGGCCGAGTCGAAGGCGCGGCCGGTCAGGGCGCGGGCGATCTCGCCGTTGACGTGCCCGACCGCGGCCAGGACGCCCTGGCCCCGGTAGCGGGCCTCGTCCCCGTCGCGCAGTTCGACGGCCTCCCGGGTGCCGGTGGAGGCCCCGGAGGGCACACCGGCCCGGGTCCGGGTGCCGTCGTCGGTCGTGAGGGTGACGGCGAGGGTGGGGCGGGCGCGGGAGTCGAGGATCTCGACGGCGTGCAGCTCGGCGGGGCGCAGAGTCATGGGGGTCTTCCTCCGGGGTGCGGGGGTGGTGGATCGAGGGCGGGGCGCCGGGGTCAGTGGCCCTCGGCGGCCACCAGGTCGGCGCGGGCGGCGCTGCCGGGGTCCAGGTAGGTGCCGTGGCGTACGAGGGGACGCAGGTCGCCGTCGAAGTCGTGGCGCAGGGGTGCGCCGGTGGGGATGTCGAGCCGTTCCGCCTCGTCGCCGGTGAGGCGGTCCAGCACGGCCGCCAGCGCGCGCAGGGAGTTGCCGTGCGCGACGACCAGCACGGTGGCTCCGGTGCGCAGTTGGGGTACGAGGACGTCGGTCCAGTAGGGGACGACCCGGGTGATCATGTCGGCCAGGCTCTCCACGGCGGGCACCGCGTCGGGACGCAGGGCCGCGTAGCGCGGGTCGGCGCGCAGCCGGGCCAGCGCGTCGGCGGGCAGCGGGGCGGGGCGGCCGTGCAGCGAGCGGCGCCAGTGCCGGTAGCGGCCGGGGCCCGCCTCCTGCCGGACCTCGTGCTTGAGGCGGCCGGTCAGGGCCCCGTACTGGCGCTCGTTCAGCCGCCAGCTGCGGCGTACGGGGATCCACAGCCGGTCCAGCGTGCCGAGGGCGAGGTCGGCGCTGTGCACGGAGCGGCGCAGCAGGGAGGTGTGGACGACGTCCGGCAGGAGCCCTTCGCGGGCGATCGACCGGGCCGCCCGGACGGTCTCTTCCTCGCCCCGGGGGGTGAGGGGCACGTCGGTCCAGCCGGTGAAGCGGCCCTCCGCGTTGGTGGTGCTCTGGCCGTGCCGCATGAGGACCAGGGTGCCCACCGGGCGGGCGCGCGGCTCAGTCACCGGTCGTTCCCGGGGTGGCCGCGGCCCGCTCCCGGGCGGCACCGATCTCCGCGTACGCCTGCTCGCGGCCCTCCCAGTGGGAGCCCTCGACGGACTTGCCGGGTTCCAGGTCCTTGTAGACCTCGAAGAAGTGGGTGATCTCCAGGCGGTCGAACTCGGGGACGTCGTCGATGTCCCGCAGGGGCGCGTAGCGCGGGTCGTGGGCGGGGACGCAGAGGATCTTCTCGTCCGGGCCGTGCTCGTCCTTCATGACGAACATGCCCACCGCCCGGCATTCGACGGCGCAGCCGGGGAAGGTCGGCTCGCCGGTGAGCACCAGCGCGTCCAGCGGGTCGCCGTCGCGGCCCAGGGTGCCCTCGATGTAGCCGTAGTCGGCCGGGTACTTGGTGGAGGTGAACAGCAGCCGGTCCAGCCGGATGCGGTGCAGTTCGTGGTCCATCTCGTACTTGTTGCGGGACCCCTGCGGGATCTCCACGGTCACATCGAACTCCACGGGAGCCTCCTGGCGACGGGAGCCGTCCTCATGGCACGGCTCAGCTGTTCTGCCAGGGACCGTCAGCGGCATGATGCCGCGGTTCGCGGTGAGCCCCATCACCGACGCGCTGGGCGCATCCACAGTGTGCCCCATGGATCACCTGCACGGGTATCCAGGGTACGCCGGACGGAGCAGCTCCGTGGGCGGAGCCCCGCGACGTACGCTGGAGGTGCGGGAAGACCCGGGGAGGATGCCATGTCCGGCGCCGTCTCCAGCTCCCACGGGAGCGCGCACCTCACTGTCTCGGCGGGACTCTTCGCGCCCGCGTGGCTGCCGCCCGGGGGCCGGGGCAACGGTCTGCGGGCGGTGTCCTGGGCGCCGGTCGCCGACATCCCCGCGCGCCGGGTCGACGAGGTGCTCGACGCGCTGCGCGAGGCGGGGGTGCCCGCGCACGCGGCGCCCGCGCCCCGGCCGGTCCGGGTCGTGACGCCGGGCGAAGGCGCGCCGGGGACCGTGTGGCGGCTGCGGGTGGGCTCGCAGGCCTACGGGAGGGCCGAGGACGTGCTGATGCGGCTGCTGCGGTGAGCCGCCCGGTCCCGCGCGGCGCTCAGGCGATGTGGCGCACCTTGAGCAGCAGCGGGACCGCGGCCAGTTGCAGGGCTACGGAGAAGACCACCAGGCCGGTGACGGAGTGGTCGTAGAGGGCCCCGAGGGCGAGGCTGCCCGCGCACCAGCACAGGCCGAAGCCGGTGTCGAAGAGGCCGAAGGCGGAGGCCCGGCGGCCGGGGGCGGTCATGCCGGTGAGGGCGGCCCGGACCACGGACTCCTGGGCGGCCGTGCCCAGCCCCCACAGCACCACGCCGCACACGGCGGCCACCGGGCCGCCGAGGAAGACCAGCGGCGGGAAGCACGCCGTCAGCAGGGTCGCGCCCACCACCGTCCGCAGCCCCCACCGGTCGAACAGACGGCCGAGCGTGAGCGCGGCGAGGGCCTCGGTGGCCATGGCGACGGCGTACAGGACGGGGATCCAGGGGGCGGCGACGACGTGCGCCCGGCCGAAGTGGTAGGCGATGAGCGGGTAGTCGGCGTAGGCGGCGGCGATCAGGCCCATGGCCGCCAGATAGGTCCGGAAGGCCCGGGGGGTGCCGTGTCTGCCGGGGACGTCCTCGCCGGTGTCCAGGCCGGACGGGTCGGGGTACTGCCGCCACGCGGCGGCCAGGACGAGCAGGGTGAGCGCGGCCGGTACGGCGAGCACGGCGAAGCCCGTGCGGTAGCCGCCGTGCAGCGCGAGCACACCGGCCACGACGAGCGGGCCGGTCATCGCGCCGGCCGCGTCCAGGGCCTCCCGTACGCCGAAGACCCGGCCGCGGCCCAGCTCGGCGGTGGCGTGGGCGAGCATCGCGTCCCGGGCGGGGGTGCGCAGGGCGCGTCCGGCGCGCTCGGCGGCGATCAGCACGGCGGCCACCGGCCACTGCCCGGCCAGGGCGAGCAGCGGCACCGCGACCATCTGCACCAGGTAGCCGGCGGCGGTGATCGGCCAGTACCGGCCGGTGCGGTCGGCGGCCCGGCCGGACACGAACCGCAGTGCGTAGCCGAGGAGTTCGCCGGCGCCCGCGATCACGGAGACGGCGAGGGCACCGGCGCCGAGCGAGCCGAGGAAGGGGCCGGTGATGCCGCGCGCGCCCTCGTGGGCCATGTCGGAGAACAGGCTCACCACGCCGATGAGCAGCACGAAGCGCAGCGCGGTGCCGCCCGCCGGGCCGCGGCGGCCGGCGCCGCTCACCGCTTCGGGTCCGCCGGTGGCTCCGGGGAGCCGTGCGCGAGCCCGCGGCCCGTGCTCCGGCCGGAGCCGTCCGCGCCGCCGTCCGGCGGGAGGCCGCAGGGGACGTCGGTGACGCGGCGGCGGCGCAGGCCCGCGTGGCGGGCCAGGGCGCGGGCGGCGCCGTGCAGGGTGCGATAGGCGCCGATCTCGTGGGCGGTGCCCGCGGGGACGGCGACCCAGCGGGCGCGGCGGCCGTCGCGGTGGTGGCGGGCGCGGCCGAGCGGGCGTCCGCCGACCGCGACGACCTGGATGACGAAGTGGCCGGGGAAGAGCGGGGTGCAGGCCAGGCGGCCGGTGCGGGCGAGCCGGCCGAGGGCCTGCTCCTCGCGCAGGTGCCACTCGGCGTTGACGACGGTGACGCGGGCCGTGCGCAGGGCCGCCACCGCCGCCCGGTCGAGGTCTGTCATGGCGCGGTGCTCCTGTCGGGCGTCAGCCGCGGACCAGCCGCCGGTGGGTGACCGGGTGCGGGCGGGCGGCCTCCTCGCCCAGACGCTGCCGCTTGTTGGCCTCGTAGTCGGCGAAGTTGCCCTCGAACCAGAACCAGTGGGCGCCGCCCTCCCAGGCGAGCACATGGGTGGCGACGCGGTCCAGGAACCACCGGTCGTGCGCGGTGATCACGGCGCAGCCGGGGAAGGCGAGCAGCGCGTGCTCCAGCGAGGCCAGGGTCTCCACGTCGAGGTCGTTGGTCGGCTCGTCCAGCAGCAGCAGGTTGCCGCCCTGCTTGAGGGTGAGCGCCAGGTTGAGCCGGTTGCGCTCGCCGCCGGACATCAGGCCGACGGGCTTCTGCTGGTCGGCGCCCTTGAAGCCGAAGGTGGCGACATAGGCGCGCGAGGGCAGTTCCACACCGCCGACGCGCAGGTGCTCCTGGCCGCCGGAGACCGCCTCCCACACGCCGGCGGCCGGGTCGAGCCCGGCGCGGTCCTGGTCGGCGTAGGAGATGCGGACCGTGTCGCCCAGGCGCAGGGTGCCGCTGTCGGGCCGCTCCTCGCCGACGATCATCCTGAAGAGCGTCGTCTTGCCGACGCCGTTGGGGCCGATCACGCCGACGAGGCCGCCGCGCGGCAGCGAGAAGGACAGGTCCTCCATCAGCAGCCGGTCGCCGTGGCCCTTGGTGAGGTGGTCGGCCTCCAGGACGAGGCTGCCCAGGCGCGGGCCCGGCGGGATCCGGATCTCCTCGAAGTCCGGTTCGCGGCGGCGCGCGGCCTCGCTCGCCAGTTCCTCGTAGCGCTGCACGCGTGCCTTGGAGGCGGCCTGCCGGCCCTTGGCGCCCGCGCGCACCCAGGCCAGTTCCTCGGCGAGCCGCTTCTGCCGCTTGGCGTCCTTGCGGCCCTCCACCTGGAGGCGGGCGGCCTTGGTCTCCAGGTAGGTGGAGTAGTTCCCCTCGTAGGGGTGGACGCGGCCGCGGTCGATCTCCAGGATCCAGCGGGCGACGTTGTCCAGGAAGTACCGGTCGTGGGTGACCGCGACGACCGTGCCCGGGTAGTCGGCCAGGTGCTGTTCCAGCCAGGCCACGGACTCGGCGTCCAGGTGGTTGGTCGGCTCGTCCAGGAGCAGCAGGTCCGGCTGGGACAGCAGCAGCCGGCACAGCGCGACCCGGCGGCGCTCACCGCCCGACAGTCCGCGGACCGGGGTGCCGGGCGGCGGGCAGCGCAGGGCGTCCATGGCCTGCTCCAGGCGGGAGTCGATGTCCCAGGCGCCCGCGTGGTCCAGGGCCTCCTGGAGCGCGCCGAGTTCGTCCAGGAGGTCCTGCGCCTCCGGTCCTTCGGCCCGGCCGAGGCGCGCGGTGACCTCCTCGTAGCGGCGCAGCATGTCCCGGACGCCCGCGACGCCCTCCTCGACGTTGTCCCGGACGGTGGCCGTGTCGTCGAGCCGGGGCTCCTGCTCCAGGATGCCGACGCGGGTGTCCGGGGCCGGGGCCGCCTGCCCGCGCGCGGGCTGTTCGCGTCCCGCCATGATCCGCAGGAGGGTGGACTTGCCCATGCCGTTGGGGCCGACCACGCCGATCTTGGCGCCGGGCCGGAACGAGAGGGTGACGTCGTCCAGGACGACCTTGTCGCCGTGGGCCATCCGCACGTTGCGCATCGTGTACGCGTACATCCGCGATGCCTCCGTAACCGGGCCGCCGGGGAGGCGGCCGTCGTTCACAGAGGCCATCAGCACGGGGTGTGCGGTCAAGGGCGAGCCTCATCGCCGTCTCCGTCCATGGTGCCCACAGCGGGCGTCCGCGCGCCAGCCCGAGCCGCCCGCACCCGGTGGCGACGGACGTCAGGTGGACAAGGCAGGCATATCCGGCGGCCGGGCCGGGGAGAATGAACGTGCCGGGGCGATGGGGCTCGCCCGTGACCGCACGGACCGCCGTGCTGATGGCCTCTACGTGGACCGCCGTACCACGGGAGGAGCCTGCGATGGAGATCATGGTCATGGTGGCGGCGACGGTCGGATCGCCGTTCGCACCGCACGACGGATCGGACGGGCACGACGTGGCCGCCGCGGGCTCGACCCGCGTGACCGGCTACCCGGTCGGCGCCGGCCGGATCGACGACACCCTCACCGAGGACGGCGAGCCGACCGCCGTCCTGCTGCTGATGGAGGAACCGGCGCTGCCGGGCCGGACCGTGCGGGCCCGGCCGGTCGCGCTGGTGCACGCGCTCAGGGACGGCCGTCCGTGCCCGGAGCTGGTGTGTGTACCGGCGCACGACGCCAACTTCGCGGCCCTCACCGGCGTACGGGCGCTGCGTGCCTGGCATGCGGACGAGGGCACCCTCGCCACCGTGCTGCACCGGCTCGACCCGGCGCACCACTGGCGGGTCGAGGAGTGCGAAGACCCCGCGGCCGCCGAGGAGTTCCTGACCCGGGCCCGGCAGGCGTACGCGCGTCTCACGGGCTGTCTGGACTAGACCCGCGCCGCGGGGCCGGGACACCGATGGCGGCGGCGGCCTTGACCGGCGCCGCCCGGACCGGTTCACTCGGACTCGGCGATGGATCCCGCCTGGGCCGTTCTCCGGCCCGAACCGCCCTCCTCCGGGCTGATGGTTCCTGACCGACGTCAGGACCGCATGCCCTCGGGAGGTACCCACGTGGACGCTTCGCCGTCGTCCGTGCACGCTCACGGACCCACTCCCCCGCACCGCCCGGAGCGCCGCCCGCGTCCGGGGCACCCGCCGGGTGCGCCGCGCCCGTCCGGCCCCGACCGGGACGGAGCGATGCGATGATCTGCTTCGACTGTCAGGAACTCGACGTCACGACGGCCGCCGTCGCCGTCTGCCGTACGTGCGGCGCGGGGATCTGCCGCGGTCACGGGCGGCCCACTCCGCAGACGCTGCACGACCTGACCGGGGCCGGTCTGGCCACCAAGCCGCGTGCAGCGCGGCGGATGGTGTGCCGCACCTGCCTCGCCGCGGAGCGCAGCGGGTGACCGGTTCCCGGCACCTGCCCCGACCGCCCTTCAGCGCGGGTCCCTCCGAGGCGCACACCCGCGCGCCCCGGTCGCGAGAAGGGCACAGGTGAGGGGTGCGCCGTGTCCTGACCGGCGCACCCCTCACCCCATCCTCGCGCGCTCCGTCCGTCAGCCGCGCTCGCGCAGATACGCGTCCAGTTCGGCGGCCCCGGCCAGCAGGGCGCGCCCGCGGTCGCTGAGCCGGTCCCGCCAGTCGCGCAGGGTGGCCTCCAGCGGTTCGGGGCCGCCCGCCGCGCGGACCCGTTCGATCAACGGCGCGATCTGCTCCAGCGGATGGCCGCCGCGTCTGAGCTGGTGCACCAGCCGGGCGTCGCGCACGGCGGCCTCGTCGTACACCCGGTAGCCGGTGCGCGGATCGCGGCGCGGGCGGACCAGTCCGGCGCGCTCCCACTTGCGCAGGGTCGCGGGCCGGATGCCGAGCCGCCCGGCCAGCGGGCCGATGAAGCCGCCCGAGGTCCCGGCCCGCGGACCGGAGTCCCCGGCGCGCGGGGCGGAGGCGGGCACCGGGCCGGAACCGGGCGCGGCGGGTGTGTTGAGGCCCCGGAGGGCCTGTTCGACCGCCTGGAGGGTCAGCCGGTCCTCCAGGAGCTGGGCGTGGCTCTCGTCGATCAGGCGCAGTGCCTCCTCCACCGCGCCCTCCCCGACCGCCCGCATCACCGCGGCCGCCGTGCGGTGGCCGTGGCCGGGCACCAGGGCGAGGAAGGTGCGCAGGGCGCGCGCGTGCAACGGGGTGTAGGTGCGGTAGCCGTGCTCGGTGCGGGCGGCGGCCGGGAGGATGCCGGCCTCCTCGTAGTTCCTGACCGCCTGGGTCGACACCCCGTGCGCACGGGCCAGGTCGACCGGCCTGAGCCGTCGGGTGCTTTGAGGGTTGGACTCCATGATCCTGCCGTTTTCCGGGGCTCTTGAAGGGGGTGGTCGGAAAAAGTTTCCACGGAGGGTTCAACGATAGCGTTGAAGGCATGGCTACCGGTATCAGGAACACCGCCCATGCCGTGGACGCCGCCGCCGTGCTGCGGCTGCTCCCGTCCCGGCCCCGGATCCTCGCCCTGGGCGAGCCCACCCACGGCGAGGACGCGCTCCTCGCACCGCGCGACGCGCTGTTCCGGCAACTCGTCGAGGAAGAGGGGTACCGCACCATCGCGATCGAGAGCGACTGTCTGCGGGGCCTGGCCGTGGACGACTACGTCACCTGGGGCAGGGGCTCCCTGGACGAGGTGATGGAGCGCGGCTTCAGTCACGAGTGGTTCAACGTGTCGGCGCCCAACCGTGAACTGGTGCGCTGGATGCGGGAGTTCAACGAGGGGCGACCGCTGTCCGAGCGGGTGCGCTTCGCCGGGATCGACGGCCCGCTGGAGATGACCGGCGCCGAGAGCCCCCGGCACGCCCTGACCGCGCTGCACGCCTTTCTCGCCGCCCGGGTGGACGCCGGTCTGCTTCCGTGCGCCGCGCCGGAGCTGGACCGGCTGCTCGGCGCCGACGGCCGCTGGAGCGAACCGGCCGCGATGCGGGACCCGGCCCGGTCGGTGGGGCGCTCGGCCGAGGCCGCGCGGCTCCGGCTGATCGCCGACGACCTGGTGACGCTGCTCGACACCCAGACACCGCTGCTCATGGAGGCGGCCGCGCCACCGGAGCTGGAACGGGCGCGCCTGTACGGGCGTACCGCCGCCGGGCTGCTGCGCTACCACTCCCGGACGGCCGACACCTCACCGGCCCGGATGACCTGGCTGGTGGCCCTGCGGGACCGGATGATGGCGGCCAACCTGCTGGCCCTCGCCGAACGCGGCCCGGTCCTGGTCCACGCCCACAACGGCCATCTCCAGCGGGAGCAGAGCACCATCCGCATGGACGGCACTCCTGTGCGGTGGTGGAGCGCGGGCGCGCTGGTGGGCGCCCGCCTGGGCGAGCGGTACGCGTTCCTGGCCACCGCCCTCGGCACGCTCCGCCACCGGGGCGTGGACATCCCGCCGCCGGACACCCTCGAAGGGATCCTGTACGCCCTCCCGGGAGCCGACTGTCCCCGTGTCGTCGACGCGCGCGGCCTTGCGGACGCCCTCGCGAGCGGCATCCCGCCCGTCCCCCGGCAGTCGCCGTACCACGGCTACGCCCCGCTCGACCCGGCGCACCTGGCCCGGACCGACGGGATCGTGTTCGTGAAGGACGTCCCGGAGGCCGGACGGGCGCACACCTGACAGCAGGGCGCGGCGGAGGCCGCACGGGCGCGGCGGGTGGCTCAGTCCTCGTCAGTCTTCGTTCAGTCCTCGGCCAGCAGGTCGAGGCCGCGGGCGGTGCTCAGGCCCAGTTCGGGCGCCGGCCACCTGCGGGCGCGGGCCGACCGGGACACGTCGCGCCACCACGGGAGCGCGGGCAGCTCACCGGCCGGTTCGAAGGGCCGGCCCGGGACGGGCAGGGCCAGTGCCTGGCCGACCGCGTCCGCCGCGGCCAGCGCCCACTCCGCCGGTTCCGACCAGGGGTGCAGGGCGAGGTTGAACGTCCCCCAGTGGATGGGCAGCATGACGCCCTCGGCCCGGCCCTGTTGCAGGTCGAGGTGGCTCTGCACGCCCTGGGTGGGGTTCATGTGGATGTCCGGCCAGGCGCCCGGCAGCGGCCCGGCGTCCGGCTGGTCCTCGGGCCAGAAGTCGGAGTACGCGCCGAGCTGGATCATCGTGGCGTCGAAGGGGCCGTGGTCGGCGCCGATGTCCCGGAAGCCGTCGAAGTAGCCGGTGTCGCCGCTGTGGTAGACGCGGTGCTCGTCACCGGCGACGACCCAGGAGGCCCACAGGGTGTGCTGGGTGTTGCGCAGGCCGCGGCCGCAGAAGTGCCGGGCGGGGGTGGCGGTCAGGGTCAGTCCGCCGACCTTGGTGGCCTCGTGCCAGTCCAGTTCGCGCAGCCGGTCGGCGGAGACACCCCAGTGTTCGAGGTGGGCGCCGACGCCGAGCGGCACCGCGAAGAGGGTGTCCGTGGCGGCCAGCGCCTTGATGGTGGGCAGGTCCAGGTGGTCGTAGTGGTCGTGGGAGATGACCACCACGTCGACCGGGCCGAGCGCGGCCAGCGGCAGGGGCACCGGGTGCAGCCTGCGGGGGCCCGCGAAGGGGAACGGCGAGCAGCGCTCGCCCCACACCGGGTCGAAGAGCACCCGGTGCCCGTCGATCTCCACGAGCACACTGGAGTGCCCGAGCCAGGTCAGGCGCAGTCCGCTGGCCGCGGGACGGGCCAGGTCGGCGAAGGTGGTGGCGTGCACCGGGATATTGCCCCGGGGCGAGCGCCGGACCCGCTCGTCCTTGTCGAAGTAGTGCTTGGCGAAGTCGAGCATCGAGCCCGAGGGCCGGATGCTCGCCGGGCCTCCCGGGTTCTGGAAGACGCCGTCCTTGAAGTGCGGGGAGCGGCGGATCCGCGCCATGCGCGCACCGCCGGGGTCCACGCCGAAGGCCTCGGGCCGCAGGGCGCTCAGCCCGGGAATCGAGGGACGGAAGCCGGCCACGTTACCTCCAGGTGGGGTCGCTCAGGTGGTCCATTATGAGGGGGCCGCCGCGCCGTTCCCGGGCCGCCCCGCGCCGTCCCCGCCGGGTGCCTGGCACAGATCTTGTCTGAGAGGCAAGACCCATTAGGGTGACTCGCGTGGCGAGAGTGCGGTTGAGCGTGGCGGAGCGGCGCGAGGAGTTGCTGCGGGCCGCCATCGGGCAGATCGAGGCGCGCGGTGTGGCGGCGGTGCGGATCGCCGACGTGGCCGCGGTCCTCGGGGTGAGCAACGCGCTGGTGCTCTACCACTTCTCGACCAAGGAGAACCTGGTGGCCGCCGCGTTCGCCCGCGCCGCCGAGGACGATCTGGCGCGGCTGCGCACGCTCCTCGGGCGGCGTACGACGGCGGTGCGCAGGCTGCGGGCGGCGGTGCGCTGGTACGCGCCGACGGGCAGCGCCAAGGGCTGGCGGCTGTGGATCGAGGGCTGGGCCGCCGCGGTGCGCGAACCCGCGCTGCGGGAGGTCACCCGGGACCTGGACCGGCGCTGGAAGGCGTCGCTCACGGCGGTCGCGGCCGAGGGGGTGGCGGCGGGCGAGTTCCACTGCCCCGACCCGGCCGGTACGGCCCTGCGGCTGACGGCCTATCTGGACGGTCTCGCCGTACAGCTGACCTGCTACGGGGGCACGCTGTCCCGCACCCGGGCGCTGGAGTGGGTCGACGACGCCCTGGCCCGCGAACTGGGCCTGGACCGGGAGGCGTTGACCGCCGCGGCCCGGTGAGCGCGCCCGATGCCCCGCCGGGCTCCGGTGGGTGCGGGGGGGCCGGTGGCCGGGGCCCGCGCGCGGCGGGTCCCGGTCGGCCTGCCTCAGGCCACCGACGCGATCCGCGTCCTGATGTCGTCCGGGGACAGCGTCCCCTTGGCCGTCACGGCGTCCCCCGAGGACTCGCCCCGCAGCCGGCGGCCGATCCACGGGACCAGGTACTCGCGGGCCCAGTGGACGTCGTCGCGGCGGACCTCCAGCGTGCCGCGCGGCGGCAGCGGGGGCCAGGGCTGGTCCGGGTCGGCCGGTACGTCGACGCCGAGGACCTGTCCGGCGCGCAGCGCGACGCGGGTGTGCCCCTCGGGCGAGAGGTGCAGCCGGTCGTGGTCCCAGGCCCGCCGGTCCTGGACGGTCCTGAGCGACCACAGGTCGAGCACGGGGCAGCCGTAGCGGTCGGCGACGGCGCGCACATGCCCGTTGTACGTGGCGATCTTGCCGCGCAGGTGTTTGAGCAGGGGTACGCCGCGGGTGTCGAAGCCGGTGGTGACCAGGACGGTGCCGGCCGCCGCGGTGAGCCGGGCGACCGCCTTCTCGAACCGTTCGGCCACGTCGTCCGGGTCGGTGCCGGGCCGGATGATGTCGTTGCCGCCCGCGCAGAAGGAGATCAGGTCGGGGGCGAGTGAGGCCGCCCGCGGCACCTGGTCCGCCACGATCTGGTCGAGCAGTTTTCCGCGCACGGCGAGGTTGGTGTACCTGAAGTCGCCCTCGGGTCGCCGGTCGGCGAGCAGCACGGCGAGCCGGTCGGCCCAGCCGACGAACGCTCCGTCGGGTCCGGGGTCTCCGACGCCCTCGGTGAAGCTGTCCCCCACCGCCACGTACGACCCGATCACTGATCTGCTGTCACTCTTCGAATCGTCTGCCACGTCGGCCCATGATTCACCTTCCGATGTGACTTACGCGACCGTAGGCAGGGGTTGACGGTCGGTGAGAAAGGCCACTCCGACAGCATCGCCGAGCCGGGAATACGCCCGCCCGCACCAGGCGGTACGGCGGCTCTGCCGCCCCGGGAGGGCATGTCGTATCGTCGGGACCGCGCCCGCCGACGAGCCGCGAAGGCGGGCCGGACAGGGAGGAGCCCCCGTGACGCAGCAGGTGCCGTCGACCGAGCCGGAGCTGACCGGAGTCCGCAACTTCCGCGACGTGGGCGGGCTGCCGACCGTGGACGGGCGGCGGGTGCGGCACGGAGTGCTGTTCCGCAGCGGCCACCTGGCGCACGCCACCGAGCAGGACACCGCCTTCCTCGCCTCGCTGGGCCTGCACACCGTCTTCGACTTCCGCAACGCGGCCGACCAGAAGCTCGAAGGGCCGGACGTCGCGCTGCCCGGGGTGCGCAATGTGAACCTGCCGCTGAGCGACCCCGCCGACGGCACCGAGTTCTGGAAGATGGTCCGCGACGGCGACCTGGACCAGTTGCGGGCGATCCTGGACGGCGGCAAGGGCGCGGACCGGATGATCGCCTCCTACCGCACGATGGTCACGGAGCGCACCGCCGAGCACTCCCAGGTGCTGCACGCGCTCGCCGAGGACAGCGTCCCGGCCCTGATGCACTGCGCGGCGGGCAAGGACCGCGCCGGTCTCTCGATCGCCGTGACCCTGCTCGCGCTGGGCGTGGAGCGGGACGCGATCGTCGCGGACTACCTGGAGTCCAACGCCCTGCACCGCCGCTACAAGGTGCGCCGCAGCGGCACCTCGCCCGCGGCCCGCTCCCCCGAGGTGATGGAGCTGCTGAGCCCGCTGTTCGACGCGCGGGCGGAGTATCTGACCGCGGCCCTGGAGACCGCCGAGGAGACCTGGGGCGGGGTCGACGCCTATATGGAGCGGGGGCTCAGGCTCGCGCCGCCGGTCAGGGAGCGGCTGCGCGAGCGCCTGCTGGACTGAGCCCCGGGCCCGCCGCGTGCGGCGCCCGCCTCACTTGGCGCCGATCTCGAAGAGCAGCCAGATGAACGCGGCGAAGAGGTGTCCGACGGCGATGTAGATGATCAGCCGGACCCACAGGGCGCGCGGGAACTTCTCCTCCATGTCGCTCATGGCATCTCTCCGGTGTGGGGGCCCAGGCACAGCGCGGCCGTGGGACTTTGCAGCAGGGTGTGGACGAAGAGCAGGTCGAGCCCGTCGGGGTCCTCGGCCGCGATGCGGTGCGGGGTCAGCGAGTCGAAGTGCGCGCTGTCGCCGGGGGCGAGCAGGTGGGTGCTGTCGCCCAGGCGCAGCCGCAGCCGGCCCTTGAGGACGTACAGCCACTCCTCGCCGGGGTGCACACGTACGATGTCGCCCTGGGAGCCGTGCGGCACACGGACCCGCAGGGCCTGCATGCCGCGCCCGGGAGAGCCCGCCTGCCAGTAGGTCCAGCCGCCGGCGGGGGTGGGCTCCATGTCCCCGGAGCGCACGACGGCGTCCCGGTCGGCGGCGCTCTCGCCGAGCAGTTCGGAGACGGTCGTACCGTAGACGCGGGCGAGCGACAGGAGCATCGGCAGTGAGGGCTGGCGCTGCCCGGTCTCCAGCCGGGAGAGATGGGCGGGCGACAGCCCGGCGGCACGGGCGGCGACCTCCAGGGTGAGGGAGGCCCGGCGGCGCAGCGCGCGCAGTTGGGGCGCCACGGCGGGCAGGGTCTCGGCCTGCCCCTCCGGTGGCCCGGACTCGGGGGTGGTCATGCCTCCATTCAGCCGCAGGATTGCCCCTGGGGCAAATTTCTTGCCTCAGGGGCAAAAGCCGGCTGCCACGGCGTGCTCCGTGGCGGCTACCGGTTGGCGACCGCCTGCTTGACCAGCGTCTTTCCGAAGTCCCACATCAGGCCGCCGCCGTGCGCGTCGTCCATCACCGCCGTGAAGGCGTCCACGAACCGGTCCACGTCCGCCTCGTCGATCACCAGCGGCGGGATCAGCTTGATCACCTCCAGGTGGTCGCCGGAGACCTGGGTGAGGATCCGGTGGCGCTGGAGCAGCGGGACGACCACCATCTGCGCGAACAGGCCCTTGCGGGCCGCCTGGAGCATGGTCCAGCGCCCGCGCAGCTTCAGCGACTTCGGCCGGCCGAACTCGATGCCGATCATCAGGCCCCGGCCGCGTACGTCGGCGAGCAGCTCGTACTTGTCGGTGAGCGCCGCCAGCCGGGACTTCAGCAGGTCGCCCACGGTCCGCACGTGGGCGACGGTCTGCTCGTTCTCCATGACCGACAGCACCGCGAGACCCGCCGCCATGGCCTGCGCGTTGGAGCCGAAGCTCGCCGAGTGCACCAGCACCCGGTCGATCGAGGAGTAGACCTTCTTGAAGATCCAGTCCTTTCCGAGGGTCGCGCTCACCGGCACATAGCCGCCGGAGAGGGCCTTGGCCACGCAGACCAGGTCCGGTTCGACACCGGCCTCGTGCTGGTAGGCGTAGAAGTCGCCGGTGCGGCCGAGGCCGGTCTGCACCTCGTCGGCGATGAGCAGGGCCTTGTGCCGGTGCAGCAGCTCCTGCGCGGCCCGCAGATAGCCCGGCGGGGTCTCGTGCACGCCCTTGCCCTGGACGGGCTCCACGATCAGGGCGGCCACGTCGCCCTTCTTCAGTTCGCGGGCGAGCGCGTCGAGGTCGCCGAGCGGGACGGCGGTGTCGGGCAGCAGCGGGGCGAAGCCGTCGCGGAAGCCCTCCTCGCCGTTCACGGAGAGCGAGCCGGTGGTCAGGCCGTGGAAGGAGTGCTCGCAGTAGAGGACGCGCTGTCTGCCGGTGGCGCGGCGGGCGAACTTGAGCGCGGTCTCGACCGCCTCGGTGCCGCTGTTGCCGAAGAACACCCGGTCCAGGTGCGGGCTGTGGGCGAGCAGCCGCTCCGCCAGCAGGCCGGGCAGCGGCTGGCAGTCGAAGCGGGTGAGGTCGGCGAGGCCGGCGTCCAGCACGTCGTGCAGGGCCTTGCGGACGACCGGGTGGTGCCGGCCCAGGCCCATCACGCCGAACCCGGCGAGCATGTCCAGGTAGTCGTTGCCGTCGGCGTCCCAGAAGTGGGCGCCCTCGGCCCGTTCGTAGACCTTGTCGAAACCGATGGTGTGCAGCATGCGCGGCAGCTGGTGGTTCAGGTGCTTGCTGTGCAGCTCGTAGCGCTCGGCGCCGCGCTCGGCCAGCAGGGCGCCGAGGTCGAACTCCGTGGTCATTCAGTTTTCTCCTTGACTGCCATGACGGCCCCGGCCGGACCGGCGGCCTCGCCGGCCGCGGCGGGCTGCTGCGCGGGGACGGTCCCGGTCCGCTCCGGCCGGGGCCCGCCGCCGTCCCGGGCGGCCAGGCTCGCGCCGATCCGGCCGGCGACCTCCACCGGGGTCAGCCCGATGTCGGCCAGCACCTCACCGCGTTTGGCGTGGGCGAGGAACTGCTCCGGGACACCGAACCGCCGCACCGGTACGTCCACTTCGGCGTCGCCCAGGGCCAGGGCCACCGCGGAGCCGACCCCGGCGGCGCGGCTGTTGTCCTCGACCACGGCGACCAGCCGGTGCGCGGCGGCCAGCTCCGGCAGCGCCGGGTCGACGGGTTTGACCCAGCGGGGATCGACGACCGTGCAGCCGATGCCGCGCGCCTGGAGCAGCCCGGCGGCCTGGAGACACACCGGCGCCATCACGCCGACGGCCACCAGCAGCACCTCGGGCCGCTCCGCCCGGTGCAGGACGTCCATGCCGCCCACCCGGTCGACCGCCGGGATGTCCGGGCCCACGGACTCCTTGGGGAAGCGCACCAGTGTCGGCGCGTCGTCCACCGCGACGGCCTCGCGCAACTGGGCGCGCAACTGCCCGGCGTCGCGCGGCGCGGCGATCCTGAGGCCGGGCACGACCTGGAGGATCGACATGTCCCACATGCCGTTGTGGGAGGCGCCGTCCACACCGGTGACCCCGGCCCGGTCCAGGACGAAGGTGACCCCGCACCGGTGCAGCGCCACGTCCATCAGCACCTGGTCGAAGGCGCGGTTGAGGAAGGTGGCGTAGACGGCGACGACCGGGTGCAGCCCGCCGGTGGCCAGGCCCGCCGCAGAGACCGCCGCGTGCTGCTCGGCGATGCCGACGTCCCAGACCCGGTCCGGGAACCGCTCGGCGAACGCGCCGAGGCCCACCGGGTGCAGCATGGCCGCCGTGACGGCCACGACGTCCGCGCGCTCCTCGCCGATCCGGACGATCTCCTCGCCGAACACCGAGGTCCAGGACGGGCCGCCGGACGGGGCGAGGGGCGCGCAGGTGAGCGGGTCCATCGCGCCGACCGTGTGGAAGTGGTCCGCCTGGTCGGCCAGGGCGGGTTCGTAGCCGCGGCCCTTCTCGGTGAGGCAGTGCACGAGCACCGGCCCGCCGAAGCGCTTGGCGCGGCGCAGCGCCGACTCCAGGGCGCGCACGTCGTGACCGTCGATCGGGCCGAGGTACTTCAGGCCCAGGTCCTCGAACATGCCCTGCGGCGCGAAGGCGTCCTTGAAGCCCTTCTTCGCGCCGTGCAGCGACTCGTAGAGGGTGCCGCCGACGACGGGGGTGCGCTGGAGCAGCTCCTTGCCCCAGGCGAGGAACTTCTCGTAGCCGTCGGTGGTGCGCAGGGTGGCCAGGTGGTTGGCGAGGCCGCCGATGGTGGGCGCGTAGGAGCGCTCGTTGTCGTTGACGACGATGATCAGCGGCCGGTCGCGGGCGGCGGCGATGTTGTTCAGCGCCTCCCAG
The DNA here is from genome assembly GCF_053589675.1 of Streptomyces sp. NPDC003284. NCBI lineage: Bacteria > Bacillati > Actinomycetota > Actinomycetes > Kitasatosporales > Streptomycetaceae > Streptomyces > Streptomyces sp. NPDC003284. Next base: position 412,324 of record NZ_JBSFSI010000001.1, on the reverse strand, counting down.
GCCATGCCGCCGGTGAGCGCGCCGTCCCCGATGACGGCGACGACATGCCCCTTCTCCCCTTGCACGTCCCGGGCTTTGGCGAGGCCGTCGGCCCAGCCGAGCGCGGTCGAGGCGTGGCTGTTCTCGATGATGTCGTGCTCGGACTCCTCGCGGGAGGGGTAGCCGGACAGGCCGCCCTTGCCGCGCAGCTTGGAGAAGTCCTGACGGCCCGTCAGCAGCTTGTGCACATAGCTCTGGTGGCCGGTGTCCCACAGGATCCGGTCGGCCGGCGACTCGAAGACCCGGTGCAGTGCGACGGTGAGTTCCACCACCCCCAGGTTGGGCCCGAGGTGACCGCCGGTCCTGGCGACCGCGTGCACCAGGAAGTCGCGTATCTCACCGGACAGTTCGCCGAGTTCCGCCTCGGACAGCGCCTTCAGGTCGCGTGGTCCCCGGATCGTCTCCAGAATGGTCACGCTGGGCCCCCTCTCGGTCCGTGCCGTACGTCAACTCACCGTCACCGTGGGTGTTCCGGTGGCGGCGGGAGCGTCTGCCGCGACGCCGTCCGCCTCCATCTGCTCGGCCAGCTTCATGGCCTCCTCGATCAGGGTCTCCACGATCTTCGACTCGGGCACCGTCTTGATCACCTCACCCTTCACGAAGATCTGCCCCTTCCCATTGCCCGACGCCACACCCAGATCAGCCTCACGCGCCTCACCCGGACCATTGACGACACAGCCCATCACCGCGACCCGCAACGGCACCTCCATGCCCGTCAGACCCGCCGTGACCTCCTCCGCCAGCTTGTACACATCCACCTGCGCCCGCCCGCACGACGGACACGACACGATCTCCAGACCCCGCTGCCGCAGATTCAGCGACTCCAGGATCTGGATACCCACCTTCACCTCCTCCACCGGAGGCGCCGACAACGACACCCGGATCGTGTCCCCGATCCCCTGCGACAGCAGCGCACCGAACGCCACCGCCGACTTGACCGTCCCCTGGAACGCCGGACCCGCCTCCGTCACACCGAGGTGCAGCGGATAGTCGCACTGCTGCGCCAGCTGCCGGTACGCCTCGATCATCACGACCGGATCGTTGTGCTTCACCGAGATCTTGATGTCCCGGAAACCATGCTCCTCGAACAGCGACGCCTCCCACAGCGCCGACTCCACCAGCGCCTCCGGCGTCGCCTTCCCGTACTTCTGCAACAACCGCCGGTCCAGCGACCCCGCGTTCACCCCGATCCGGACCGGGGTGCCATGATCCTTCGCCGCCCGCGCGATCTCCCGCACCTGATCGTCGAACTTCTTGATGTTCCCCGGATTCACCCGCACCGCCGCACACCCCGCCTCGATCGCGGCGAACACATACTTCGGCTGGAAATGAATGTCCGCGATCACCGGGATCTGCGACTTCCGCGCGATCACCGCCAGCGCATCCGCGTCATCCTGCGTCGGACACGCCACCCGCACGATCTGGCACCCCGACGCCGTCAACTCCGCGATCTGCTGCAACGTCGCACCGATGTCCGACGTACGCGTCGTCGTCATCGACTGCACCGACACCGGGGCCCCGCCCCCGACGGCCACCGGCCCGACCTGGATCTGCCGCGACACACGCCGCGCGGCGACCGGCCGGGCCGGTACCTCGGGAACGCCCAAGGAAACGGCCGTCACGGCGTCAGTTCCGGTTTCCCGAGACGGTCTCGCGCATGGCGCGCAGGGACTCCTTGAGGGAACCCATGGTGGCGAGGACGGCGGTGGGCTCGTAGCCGCAGTGCGCCATGCAGTTGGCGCAGCGCGGGTCCTTGCCGCGGCCGTACTTGTCCCAGTCGGTCTTCTCGACGAGTTCGCGGTACGTCGGGACGTAGCCGTCGCTCATCAGGTAGCAGGGGCGCTGCCAGCCGAAGAGCGAGTAGTTCGGGATCGCCCAGGCGGTGCACGGGAAGTCGACCTTGCCCTCCAGGAAGTCCAGGAAGAGCGGGGAGTGGTTGAGCCGCCAGCGCAGCCGGTTGCCGCCCGAGAACGCCTTCTTGAACAGCTCGCGGGTCTGCTCGACGCCCAGGAAGTGCTCCTGGTCGGGGGCCTTCTCGTAGGCGTAGGCGGGCGAGATCATCATCTCGTCGACCTTGAGGTCGTCGTTGAGGAAGTTGAGCACCTCGATGATGGTCTGCGGGGTGTCGGTGTTGAAGAAGGTGGAGTTGGTGGTTACCCGGAAGCCGCGTCGCTTGGCCTCCTTGATGGCGGCCACGGCCTCGTCGAACACCCCCTCCTTCGCCACCGACTCGTCGTGCCGTTCGCGCAGACCGTCGATGTGCACGGCGAAGGCGAAGTAGGGCGACGGGGTGAACTTGTCCATCTTCTTGCGCAGCAGCATGGCGTTGGTGCACAGGAAGACGTACTTGCGCTTGGCCACCAACTGGCGGACGATCTCGTCGATCTGAGGGTGCATCAGCGGCTCACCGCCGGCAATGGACACCATCGGCGCACCGGACTCCAGCACCGCGCCCACGGCCTGGGCCACGGGCATGCGCTGCTTGAGCACCCCGGCGGGGTGCTGGATCTTGCCGCAGCCCTCGCACTTCAGGTTGCAGGCGAAGAGCGGTTCCAGCTCCACGATCAGCGGGAACTTGTCCCGCTTGCGGAGCTTCTGTTCGGCCAGATATGTAGCGACCTTGATGGACTGGCGCAGCGGCATGGCCATCTGGCTCACCTCCTGGGGAGCAGCACATTACGGTGCCATTCGAAGAAAGTAGGGAGGACGGCACGGAGAACGCGGAAGGCTGATATTCCACCGCGCACCGTGCCGATGCGTACGAGTTCGTGTTCCGGAGCGTCCACGACCACCCGGACGGCCGCAACCGGGCGCTCACCGGCGCGGACGGCGCCGAGCAGCGTGGCCGCCGACTCCATGTCGACCGCGATGGCACCGGTGGCCAGCAGATCGGACCGCTCGGGACCGCGGACGACGTGGTCGGACCCGGTGACGGGCCCGGTGTGCACCCTGCGGCCGGGCAGGGTGCGGGCGAGTTCCTTGACGAGCAGTTCGGTGCCGACGCAGGCGACGGTGCCGCGCGGGTCCCGGGTCTCCTCGGCGACGACCAGGTCGCCGGGGTGCATGCCCGGGGCGAGCCCGGCGCAGAAGCCGGTGGCCAGCACGGCGGACCGGGCCCACGCCGGTTCGGCCAGGGCCCGGGTGACGGAGCGTTCCGCCGCCCGGGGTCCCATGCCGGTGCGCAGGACGGTGACCGGCCCGGCGCCGGAGCGCCGGTCCGTGCCGTCCGCGGTGCGCCGCCGGCCCGCCCGCCGGGCGCCGCGGTCACCGCTGCGCAGGGCGAGGTGCTCGATGCCGAGCGCACAGGCGATCAGCAGCGGGTCCGGGGCGGGCCGGGTGCTCATCAGCTCCCCTGCGCCTCGGCGCGGGGCCGCTCGGCCCGTGCCCGGTCGGCGAAGGGTTCACCGTGCACGTACCGGCCGAGCGCGGTGAGCGGGAAGACCTGCCGGTAGAGGTGGTAGTTGATGGAGAAGTCCCAGGGGAAGCCGGTTCCGGTGAAGTACGGCTCGTCCCAGGAGCCGTCCTCCCGCTGGGTGTCGGCGAGCCAGCGCACGCCGCGCTCCACCGCCTTGGAGTCCCGCTCGCCGGCCGCGAGCAGCGCCATCAGCGCCCACGCGGTCTGCGAGGCGGTCGAGGCGCCCTTGCCGCTCCACTCCTTGGAGTCGTGGTAGGAGCGCAGGTCCTCGCCCCAGCCGCCGTCGTCGTTCTGCACCCGCTCCAGCCAGGCCACCGCGCGGCGGATCGCCGGGTGGGAGCCGGGCAGTCCGGCCGCGGTCAGGGCGGGCACCACGGAGCCGGTGCCGTAGACGTAGTTGACGCCCCAGCGGCCGAACCAGGAGCCGTCCGGCTCCTGTTCGTCCAGCAGCCAGCGGATGCCGCGCCGGGTGCGCGGGTCGTGGGCCAGGCCCTCGACGGCCAGCATCTCCACGACGTGCGCGGTCACATCGGCCGACGGCGGGTCGATGACCTCGCCGAAGTCGCAGAACGGCAGCCGGTTGGGGAAGGGGCTGGTGTTGTCGACGTCGAACGCGCCCCAGGCGCCGTTCTTCGACTGCATGCCGAGGTTCCAGCGCACCCCGCGGCCGATGGCCTTGTCGACGCGCTCCGGGTCGTGGTGGCGGACCCGGCGCAGGGCCAGGACCACCTCGGCGGTGTCGTCGATGTCCGGGTAGTTGTCGTTGTGGAACTCGAACGCCCAGCCGCCCGGGGGCAGTCCGGGCCGGCGCACCGACCAGTCTCCGGGGCGCACGATCTGTTCGCCGAGCATCCAGTCGGCGGCCTTGACCAGTTGCGGATGGTCGGCGGGCAGTCCGGCGTCGGCGAGCGCGATGGTGGCCAGACAGGTGTCCCAGACCGGGGACTGGCAGGCCTCGATCATCCGGGCGCCGTCCTCGCGCCAGACCGTGAAGCGGTCCAGCGACTCCAGACCGGCCCGCATCACGGGGTGGTTGAGGTCGTAGCCCATCAGGTGCAGGGCGATGACCGAGTACACGGCGGGCGGCTGGATACCGCCCCAGCAGCCGTCGTTCTCCTGCCGTTCGATGATCCAGCGGACGGCGGAGTTCATCGCGGCCCGGCGCAGCCGCTTCGGCGCCACCTTGCGGAACATCTGAAGGCCCAGGTCCAGGCGCTGGAAGACGCCGTCCCAGCTCGCCGCGGGGGCGAGCGGCCGGGGCGGGTTGGGCCGCAGCGGATCGGTGTGCAGCTCGTCCAGCGGGAACGGCGCGGGGCGCACCGGGCGCTTGGCCGAGACGACGGTGAGCGGCACGATGGTCTGCCGGGCCCAGCAGCCGAAGTCGTAGATGTTGAGCGGCATCCAGTCGGGGAAGTAGATCAGCTCCGGAGGCATCTCCGGCAGGTCCTCCCACTTCCACCAGCCGAACAGGGCGAGCCAGATCCGGGTGAACACCCGGGCGGCGGCGATGCCGCCCCGCTCGCGGATCCAGGCGGAGGCCCTCGCCATGTGCGGGGCGTCGGGCGCGTCGCCGGCCAGCCGGAGGGCGACGTAGGCCTCGATGGTGGTGGACAGCTCCCCCGGGCCGCCGTGGAAGGTGGCCCAGGTGCCGTCCGCGCGCTGCTCGCCGCGGATGAAGAGCGCGGCGGCGCGGGTGGTCGCCTCGTCGGCGATCCCCAGGAACTGGCGCAGGAGCAGGTCCTCGGCGTCCATCGTGACGTTGGTCTCGAGGTCGCCCTTCCACCAGCCCTCGGCGTCCTGCTGCGCGAGCAGGAAGTCGGTGGCACGCCGGGTGGCGTGTGCGGCGGCTTCTTGTACCCCGGCCGTCACGGGGGTGGTGAGTACGGTTTCGCTGGCCGCGGCAGCGCGGGACGGCAGTGTGGCCCCGGTGCTTCCGTCGGTCGTCGCTGTCATGGCTTCCCCTTCGTGCAGTCGTGCAAGTCGTGCTGCTGTGGGTCCGCCGTCGGCCGGTGCCTGAAACCTTTCGGCACCGGCCGGCGACTACGCGAGGGTGGGTGCGATAGTGATCATCTCTTTCGTACGACGACGAAGTCGGCGAGCGCCGCGAACGCGGACCTGACCTGGTCGGGCATGTTCACGGAGTCGAGGGCTTCGATGGCGATGGTGTGCTGACGGCGTGCCTCCTGGGCGGTCCACTCGCGGCCGCCCGCCTCCTCGATCAGGGCGGCGCGGGCCGCGAACTCCTCCTCGGAGAAGTTCTCGAAGTCGCTGCTCTTGGCGTCGGCGGCGAGGATCTCGCCGAGCCGCTCGGAGGCGTCTCCGCCCGCCGCGAGGGCGGCCACCACCGGCAGGGACTTCTTGCGCTGGCGCAGATCGCTCCAGGTCTGCTTGCCGGTGGACTCCGGGTCGCCCCAGATGCCGAGGAGGTCGTCGACGGCCTGGAACGCCAGGCCGAGGTGGTAGCCGTACTTCTCCAGGGTGTCGGCGGTCGCGTCGTCGGCGCCGCCGAGCACCGCCCCGATGGAGCTGGCGCAGGCGAGCAGGGCGCCGGTCTTGTTGCCCTCCATCTCCAGGCACTCCTCGACGCTCACCCGGTCGCGGTGCTCGTAGGAGATGTCCTGGGCCTGGCCGTCGATCAGGGCGCGGGTGGCCGCGGTGAGGCGGCGGGCGGCGCGGCCCGCCTCGACGGTGCCCAGCTCCAGCAGGACTTCGTTCGCCAGGGCGAACAGGGCGTCGCCGACCAGGATGGCCTGGGCGGGGCCGTGCACCTTCCAGACGGTGTCGCGGTGGCGGCGCTGCTCGTCGCCGTCCATGAGGTCGTCGTGCAGCAGGGAGAAGTTGTGGACGAGCTCGACGGCGACCGCGCCGGGCACCCCGGCCTCGGGGGCGGCGCCGGTGACCTCGGCGGAGAGCACCGCGAGGGCGGGGCGCACGGCCTTGCCGCCGTCGCCGTGGGCCGGGTTGCCGGCGGCGTCGATCCAGCCGAAGTGGTAGGCGGCGACGGTGTCCATGGGAGGGGCCAGGCGGTCGACGGCCTCCCGCAGGACCGGGGTCGCCAGGGTCCGGCCGCGCTCCAGGAGCGCGGTCACGTCCACCGCGGTCTGCCGAGCGGCCGGCGAGGCCGGGGGCACAGTGGGCACAGTCTCTCCTATTGTCACAGTGCCGGCGGCGCCGGCAGTACCGGCCGCGGGCTGCTGGTCGACCTTCACCGGATCCCCCCTCGCTGGGCGGCGCCGGTCTCTCCCGGTTGTCGGCCGGGGCCCCGGGGGGTGTCCCCGGGGACAGTGCGGTGGGCCGTCTCCTTCATGGTGAACAGACGGCTGGGGCGGGGCCGGCCCAGGGCGCGCAGCGCGGCGTCCGCCGCGCCGACACCGCTGCGGACCGCGCTCTCCATGGTCGCGGGCCAGCCGGTGGCGGTCCACGCGCCGGCCAGATACAGGCCGGGTGCCTTGGTGCGGGCGCCGGGACGCAGCCGTCCGACGCCCGGGGTGGGGGCGAACGTGGCCGTGCGCTCGCGGGTGACGAAGAAGTCCTTCACCTCGGCGCCGCGCGACCGCGGCAGCAGCCGGCGCAGCTCGGGCAGGTAGCGCTCGCGCAGCTCGGCCACGGGGGCGTCGATCTCGTCCTGCGCCACCGACTGGGACAGCGCCAGGTACTGGCCGTGCTTCAGGCCGGAGGCGTCGGTGCGGTCGAAGACCCACTGCACGGGGGTGCCGAGGGCGGCGACGAAGGGCCGGCCGAGGACCTTGCGGTCGTAGACGACGTGGACGTTGAGGATGGGGGCGGTGCCGATGTCGAGGAGCCGTTCGGGGGCGTCCAGGGCGCCCGGCGGCAGCAGCTCGTACGCCTCGCGCTGGGGTACGGCGAGGACGACCGTGTCGGCGTCCAGGGTCTCGCCGGGAACCTGGACGCTCCAGCGGCCGTTCTCGTGGGGGGAGACGGAGGTGACGCGTGTACGGACCTCGGTACGGACGCCCGCGGAGTCGAGCGCCCTGCGGGCCAGGCGGTCGTGCAGTTCGCCCAGCGGGACGCGGGCCCAGCCGATGTCGGCCGCGCCCGGGTCGGACAGCAGACCGGTCTTGAACACCATCGCGGCCAGCCCCAGTGAGGCGTCGGAGGCGACCGCGTTGAGGGTGGCGACCCCCACGAGGTCCCACAGTGCCTCGACGGCGCGGGGCGACTGGCCGTGCGCGGCCAGCCAGCTGCCGAAGTCCTGGGCGTCCAGCGCGGGATCGGTGGGGTCCAGTGCCTTGAGGGCGAGCGCGGCGCGGCCGACCCTGGCGCGCTCGGCGAGCGAGAGGTGCGGATAGGTGGCCAGGCTGCGCCCGAGGTGCAGGGGTACGGGCAGCGCGTCGCGGCGGAGTCTGCCGAGCCGGCGCCCCTCGGGTCTGGCGGCGTCCAGGACGGGCACGTCGAGCCGGTTCTGGAGCGGGGCGAGCGCGGCGCCCTCGATCCGGTCGAGGAACCAGCGGTAGGCGGTGCAGCAGCGCAGGTAGACGTGCTGGCCGTTGTCGACGGTGAGGTCGCCGCGCCGGAAGGAGAAGGCGAGGCCGCCCAGGCGGGGTCTGCTCTCCAGCAGTGTCACGCGTACTCCGGCGTCGGCGAGGGCGAGCGCGGAGGTCAGGCCGGCGAGGCCGCCGCCGACGACGACGGCGTGCCGTCCGGGCGCCGCCGCCGTCCGGTCGCCGTCCGGTCGCGTCCCGTCGGTCATCGTGCGCCCTCCCCTGTACGTCCGCCGCGGTGGGCGCGTGCTCCCCGGCCGGCCGTCGCCGTCAGTGACGCCGTCGGGGACGCGAAGGTTGCCCGTCGGCGCGGGCCCGCGTGCCGCCCTGTGGTCGAGGTGCCCATCAGGCACGCCTCCTGACGGTCTGCCGGGTGACGTGCCGGGTGTCCAGGCCGGACAGTCCGCGCACGGCGACGTACGCCTTCTCGCGGCCGGGCAGGGAGACCCGGCCGCGCAGCACGGCCTCGGGCTCGCGGGCGATGCGGTCGAGCAGCCGGCGGTAGATCCCGGCCATGGCGGCGACACAGGCACCGCTGCGCCGGTCCAGCATGGGCAGCAGTTGGTAGCCCTCGGCGAACAGGGCGCGGGCGCGCCGTACTTCGAAGTGGACCAGGCCCGCGAAGTCGGAGCCCTCCGGCGGGGTGGAGCCGCGGAAACCGGCCGAGCAGCCGAACTTGGCCAGGTCGTCGGCGGGCAGGTAGGTGCGGCCGCCCTCGGCGTCCTCGCGGACGTCGCGGAGGATGTTGGTCAGTTGCAGCGCCAGACCCAGCGTGTCGGCGTACTCGGGGGCGCGCTCGGCGCCGCGCGCGCCGGGCTCGGTGCCGAACACGCCGAGCGAGAGCCGTCCGATGGCCCCGGCCACGCACCGGCAGTAGACCTTCAGGTCGTCCCAGGTCTCGTACGTCTCGCCGCGCACGTCGGCGAGGACGCCGTCGATGAGTTCGTCCAGGCCGCCCAGCGGGATCGGGAAGGTGCGGGCGGCGTGGGCGAGCGCCACGGCGACGGGGTCGGTGTCGTCGTCCTCGACGCCGCCCTCGCGGATCCGGTCCAGCAGGGCCCTGGTGTCCTGTAGCCGCACGGCCTTGACATCGGCCGCCAGCGCGCCGTCGCCGATGTCGTCGACCCGCCGTGAGAACGCGTACAGCGCCGACATCGCGCGGCGCTTGGGCGCCGGCAGGAGTCTGATGCCGTAGGCGAAGTTACGGGCCTGCTGTCCGGTGACGGCCTCGCAGTAGCTGTAGGCGGCGAGTACCGGTGCGGACGCGTGCTGTTCCGACTCCACGGACCGGATCACCCCTCTCCTCGCAGAGTCACGCCCACCTCGCGCAGCAACTGGACCTTGCCGGGCTTGGGCGGGCCGGGTAGTACGTCGTATTCGGCGGCGGCGATCGCGCGGACCGCCGCCCTCCCTCCCGCCACGAACCCCGCGAGCAGCAGCCTGAGCCTGCCGTGGACGCTACCCACCAGGGGGGCGCCTTCATTCAGGAGTTCACGGGCGCGTTCGGCTTCGTACGCGACCAGCGCGCGCACCGATGCGCCCGCGGTGGGTGCGGCGAGGTCCGCCTCCTGGACGTGGAAGCGCTTCATGTCCGAGGCGGGCAGGTAGATGCGGTCGCGGGCGAGGTCCTCGGCGACGTCCTGGAGGTGCTCGACGATCTGGAGGGCGGTGCAGATCGCGTCGGAGCGGCGGATCCGCTCGGGGGTGGAGGTGCCGGTGACGGCGAGGACGAGGCGGCCCACGGGGTTGGCGGACAGCTCGCAGTAGGCGAGCAGGTCGTCGTAGGTCTCGTACCGGGCGACGAGCTGGTCCTGACGGTTGGCGGCGATCAGGCCGAGGAAGGGCTCGGGGGTCAGCCCGCGGCGGCGGACCGTGTGCTGGAGGCGGCGCAGCAGGGGGTGGCCCGGGGTGCCGTCGAAGACCCGGCGCAGATCGGCCTCGAAGGCGTCGAGCAGGGCGAGGCGGTCCTCGGCCTGCTCGGGCGTCGCGCCGAGCAGCCGGGCGTCGGCGCCGCCGGGGGCGAGGTCGCCGTCGCCGATGTCGTCGACCAGGCGGGCGAAGCCGTAGACGGCCATGAGGTCGGTGCGCCAGGCGCGGGGCAGGAAGAACGGGGCCACGGGGAAGTTCTCGCCCGCGGCCTTGTCGAGGGTGGCGCGTTCCGGATCGGGCGCCCCATTCCTCCGCGTCATCGTCCGCTGCCCGGCGCGGGGACGGCACACGCTCCGTTGAGCAGGGGAGTTTCCGTAGCCATTGCCGTCACATCTCCCGTTCTACACTGCCGACCCAAGACACACTATTTCGGACACGCCGCCCGGCCCTTCGCGGGAGCGGCCCGGCGGAGGGTGTCGCGCATTATCTCCCCACTTGCCGCTTTCCGGGACCGGTACAGCTTACGTTGTACAACGCCGGGGGTCGCAGGGGGGGTGTCCCGCAGATCACAACAACACACCGATCGCGTTCAAGATTCCCCAGAACCGCGCGAGTTGACGCTTCCTTTACGGACGAGGGGCCCGCCGGAATACTCCGGCGGGCCCCTGCCCCGGTGTCGTCTATTTACCTGTGAACTTCTCGTACTCCTTGAGCACCTCGTCCGTGGGACCGTCCATCCGGAGTTCCCCGCGTTCCAGCCACAGGACCCGGTCACAGGTGTCACGGATCGACTTGTTGTTGTGGCTCACCAGGAACACGGTGCCCGCTTCCTTGCGCAGCTCCCGGATACGTTCCTCGGAGCGCTTCTGGAACTTGCGGTCGCCGGTGGCCAGCGCCTCGTCGATCATGAGGACGTCGTGGTCCTTGGCGGCGGCGATGGAGAAGCGCAGCCGGGCCGCCATGCCGGAGGAGTAGGTGCGCATGGGCAGCGTGATGAAGTCACCCTTCTCGTTGATACCCGAGAAGTCCACGATGTCCTGGTAGCGCTCCTTGATCTCCTCGCGGGACATGCCCATGGCCAGACCGCCGAGGATCACGTTGCGCTCGCCGGTGAGATCGTTCATCAGCGCCGCGTTCACCCCCAGCAGCGAGGGCTGGCCGTCGGTGTAGACCTTGCCGCGCTCGGCCGGGAGCAGCCCGGCGATGGCGCGCAGCAGGGTGGACTTGCCGGAACCGTTGGAGCCGATCAGACCGACGGCCTCGCCGCGGTAGGCGACGAAGGAGACGCCCTTGACGGCGTGCACCTTGCGCACACCGCGCGCCGAGTCGTCCTTGCCGCGCTTGACGATCCGGCTGAGTGCCGCGGTGGCGCTGCCCTTGCCGGTCTTGGCGCCGTTGACGCGGTAGACGATGTGCAGCTCGTCCGCGATCACGGTCGGGACACGGGCCGCGCCGGCGCGTGCGACGTCCTTGCCGGAGTTCTGCTCAGCCACGGCCATACCTTTCCTCCGCCTTCCAGAAGTACACGAAACCGCCGGCGAAGAAGACCACGGCCCACAGCACGGCGAAGGCCCAGACGTGCGGCGGGAGGTGCGAGGAACCGTAGCCGTCGATCAGCGCGAAGCGCATCAGGTCCATGTAGACGGCGGCCGGGTTGACCTGCATCAGCCGGATGACCCATTCGGGGCGGCCCTTGAGCACGCTGTCGATGGAGAACATCACGCCCGAGGCGTACATCCAGGTGCGCATGATGAACGGCATGAGCTGGGCGAGGTCGGGCGTCTTGGCGCCCATCCGGGCCACGATCAGCGACAGGCCCGTGTTGAACAGGAACTGGAGCGCCAGGACCGGGACGATCAGCAGCCAGGACATCGCCGGCAGGCTGCCGAAGACGACCACCAGGACGAACAGCACGATCATCGAGAACAGCAGCTGCTGGAGCTGCTGGAGCGCGAAGGAGACCGGCAGCGAGGCCCGCGGGAAGTGCAGCGCGCGGACCAGGCCGAGGTTGCCGGAGATGGCGCGCACCCCCGCCATGACCGAGTTCTGCGTGAAGGTGAACACGAACACGCCGGTGACCAGGAACGGCAGGTAGGTGTCGTGGGACAGGCCCCGGTTGGCCTTGAGGATCACGCCGAAGATGAAGTAGTACACGGCCGCGTTCAGCAGCGGCGTGGCCACCTGCCAGAGCTGGCCGAGTTTGGCCTGGCTGTACTGGGCGGTCAGCTTCGCCTGGGAGAAGGCGAGGATGAAGTGGCGCCTGCCCCACAGCTGGCGCACGTACTCCACGAGGCGGGGCCGGGCGCCGCTGACGGTCAGCCCGTACTTGGCGGCGAGGCGGTCCGCCGCAAGCCCGTCGTCGGGCGAGGGAGCCGCGTCGAGGGCGACGCCGCCGTCATGCGTTGTCTCACTCACAAGGAAATACTTTCGTCTTCGGGATGCGCGGCCTCGCGATGGGACGGGCAGGGCACGCGCATGGGCCGGGTGCGGCCGTGCCGCTCGGCTTCGAGCTTGTCAGATGACCGGCGGCCGGCCCAGCCGGGTGAGCCGCCACACCGTACGCCATCTCATGGGCCGGCGCGGCCCGCACGGAGTGGTCCAGCCCTCCCGGAACCCACCGAACCAGGCCTTCAGGGCCGGACGCGAGGGGCGCCGGGCCAGTGTGAGGAACATCCAGACGCCCAGGTAGACCGGGATCAGCGGGGCCGGGAGGTTGCGGCGGGCCAGCCAGACCCGGTTGCGGGCGACCATGCGGTGGTAGACCGCGTGCCGCGAGGGCGCGGTCGTGGGGTGGTACAGCACCATGTCGGCCCGGTAGTCGATCATCCAGCCCGCGTCCAGGGCCCGCCAGGCCAGGTCGGTCTCCTCATGGGCGTAGAAGAACTCGTCCGGCAGGCCGCCGACCTCGGCGAGGACCTGGGTGCGGACGGCGTTGGCGCCGCCGAGGAAGGTGGTGACCCGGGAGGAGCGCATCGGGTCGGAGGCCCGCAGCCGGGGCACGTGGCGGCGCTGGGTGACCCCGGTGTCGGGGTCGGCGATGCGGAAGCTGACGATGCCCAGCTTGTCGTCGTCCGCGAAGGCGCGGCGGCACAGCTCGGCGGTGTCCTGGCGGGCGAGCAGGCCGTCGTCGTCGAGGAAGAGCAGGATGTCGACGTCGGTGCCGCCGGGGCCGAAGGCCTCGATGCCCACGTTGCGTCCGCCGGGGATGCCGAGGTTCTCGGGCAGCTCGACGGTGCGGACACCCTCGGGGACGTCCGGGACGGGCGAGCCGTTGCCGACGACGACGACCTCGACCGGGTCGCCGTCCTGCTTGGCCACGGAGTCGAGCAGCGCGCGCAGCTCGTCGGGGCGGTTGCCCATGGTGATGACGACGGCCCCGACCTTCGCCGGCGTGGCCGCGCCGGTCACCGCAGCCTGCTGGAGACGAGGACCGACACCAGGTGCAGCAGGGTCTGGAGGACCGCGATGCCGGCCAGGACGGCGGTGCCGAGGCGGGTGAAGAACAGGTCGCCCCGTATCTGGTCGACGACGGCGAGGACCAGGATCAGCAGCGAGGCCTCCATGCCGAGGATCAGCCGGTGGAACTTGAGCGCGGCGGCGGCGCGGCGGGCCAGCGCCATCCCGGAGGAGCGCGGTTCGGCGGCGCTCTCCTTGACCGGGGGCAGCCCGCCCTGGTGCCGGGCCACGCCGACCAGGTCGGTCTCGGCCTTGATCAGGATCGCGCCGAGCGCGGCCAGGGTGCCCAGGAAGGCCCACAGCCAGTCGATGCGCCCGCTGCCGAACAGGTCGGCGGCGCGCAGGCCGAGGCCGACCAGGACGGCGGCGTCGGTCAGATAGGCGCCGACCCGGTCCAGGTAGACCCCGCCGAGCGAGAACTGCTGCTTCCAGCGGGCGACCTCGCCGTCGACGCAGTCCAGCAGCAGATAGAGCTGGACCGCGACGACTCCGAGCACCGCGCCCCAGATGCCCGGCACCAGCAGGGCCGGGGCGGCGAGCACCCCGCACACCGTCATCAGGTACGTGAGCTGGTTGGGTGTGACCTTGGTGTTCACCAGGTAGCGGTCGACCCGCAGGGACACCTCGCGCATGTAGAGGCGTCCCATCCAGTGCTCACCGCTGCGCCGGTCCTTGACCCCCGCGGGGTGCACGACCGGTCTGAGTTCAGCTACCGATGGCCTTGACATAGTCGGCGTAGGCGTCCTTGATCTGTTCGGTCTTGAGGTCGAGGTGTTCGAGGATCGTGTAGCGGCCGGGCCGGGTCTCCGGGGCGAACTCCACCGCGCGGACGAACTCGTCCACCGTGAAGCCGATGTCCTGCGGCAGCACCGGCAGGCCGTGCCGGCGCAGCACCTGGGCCATCAGCACCGCCTCCTCGTGCGCGCCGCGCAGGTGCATCGCGAAGGCCGCGCCCAGTCCGCACTGCTCGCCGTGGCTGGCGGCGCGCCGGGGGTACAGCAGGTCGAAGGCGTGGTTGATCTCGTGGCAGGAGCCGGAGGCGGGGCGCGAGTCGCCGGAGACGGCCATGGCGATGCCGGTGAGGACCAGGGCCTCGGCCAGCACCTGGAGGAAGCCGCTGTCCGCGATGCCGCCCGGGTGCCGCAGCACCGCCTCGCCCGCCTGCCGGGCCATGGCGGCGGCCAGGCCGTCGATCTTCTCGCCGTTCACGCGGTGGGCGAGCTCCCAGTCCGCGATCGCGTTGATGTTCGAGACGGCGTCGCCGATGCCCGAGCGGACGAAGCGGGCCGGGGCCGCGCGGATGACGTCCAGGTCGATGACGACGGCGATCGGGTTGGGCACGCCGTAGGAGCCGCGGCCCGCGTCGTTGTCCAGGGTGGCGACCGGGGAGCACAGGCCGTCGTGCGCGAGGTTGGTCGGCACGGCGACCAGCGGAAGGCCGACGCGCGCGGCGGCGAACTTGGCGCAGTCGATGATCTTGCCGCCGCCGAGGCCCACCACGGCGTCGTAGTGGCCGCTCTTCATCTCGCCGGCCAGCCGGATCGCGTCGTCCAGGCTGCCGCCGCCGACCTCGTACCAGGTGGCGCCGGGCAGGGTCGGGGCGATCCGCTCGCGCAGCCGGGCGCCGGAGCCGCCGCTGACGGCGACGGCGAGCCGCCCGGAGTGCGAGACGCGTTCGTCGGCGAGGACACCGGCCAGGTCGTCGAGGGCGCCGGGCCGGATGTCCACCGCGACCGGCGAGGGGATCAGCCGGGTCAGTAGCGGCACGCGATCTCCCGTCCCCGGGCGAGGTCGTCGTGGTTGTCGATCTCGACCCAGTCGACCTCGCCGATGGGCGCCACGTCGATCCGGAAGCCGCGGTCGACCAGCTCCTGGTAGCCGTCCTCGTAGTACAGCTGCGGGTCGCGCTCGAAGGTGGTCCTCAGCGCGTCGGCCAGGTCGGCGGCGGCCTCGCCCTCGATGAGGGTGACGCCGATGTACTCGCCGGTCGCCTCGGCCGGGTCCATCAGCTTGGTGATCCGGCGCACCCCGGTGGCCGGGTCGGCGACGACCTTCATCTCCTCGTCGGCCAGCGTCTTGACGGTGTCCAGGGCGAGGATGATCCGCTTGCCGTCGCCGCGGGCCGCGAGCAGGGTCTTCTCGACGGAGACGGGGTGGACGGTGTCGCCGTTGGCGAGGATCACGCCGTCCTTGAGGGCGTCACGGCCGCACCACAGGGAGTAGGCGTTGTTCCACTCCTCGGCCTTGTCGTTGTCGATGAGGGTGAGCTTGAGGCCGTACTTCTGCTCCAGGGCCGCCTTGCGCTCCTGGACGGCCTCCTTGCGGTAGCCGACGATGATCCCGGCCTCGGTCAGGCCGATCTCGGCGAAGTTGGCGAGGGTGAGATCGAGGACGGTGAGCCCGTCGGAGCCGTCCTCTATGCCCGCGGGCCCGACCGGCACCAGCGCCTTGGGCAGGGTGTCGGTGTAGGGGCGCAGACGCCGTCCGGCGCCGGCCGCCAGCACGAGGCCGATCATGCGGGTTCTCCTTCATCGTGTACGGCGGGCGCACCGTCCTTGTGGGCGGTGACCCAGAAGCGGATGCTCTCGGCGAGCACCACCACGGCGACGAGCACGGCGACGGCCGTGAGCGCGGCCTTGAACTGCGCGGCGGTGAGCAGCGCCGCCAGTACGGCGACGAGCAGGGTCCGCCCCTCCTGTCCCCCGACGGCGCGCACCAGGCTGCGCGGCGGCGCTCCGGCGTCGCCGCGGATGCGGTACACCGTGTCGTAGTGATGGTAGGCGACGGCCGCCACCAGCCCGAACGCCGCCGGAAGGGCTCCGCGCACATCGGCGCGGGCGGCCAGGGCCAGCACGGTGCCGTACTCGGCGGCGCGGAAGAACGGCGGGACCAGCCAGTCGAGGGCGCCCTTGAGGGGGCGGGCGACGGCGAGCGCCGAGGTGAGGACGTAGCAGAGCGCGCCGACGACCGGCCAGGGGCCGCCGAAGTCGGTGAGGGCCGCGGTGGCGACGACGGCGAGGCCGCCGGCCAGGGCCACGGCGGGCGCGGCGATGCCGGGCAGCCGGCGGGCGGGCCGGGCGAGCAGGCGGGCCAGGACCTCGGTGAGCGGGCCGCTGTCGGCGAGGTCGGCCAGCGCCTGCGCGGCGCGGTCGGTGCGGGTGGCCCGGCGGGTCACCGAGCGCAGCAGCCGGCCCGCGGTGGTGTACGTGGCGGCGAAGGCGCAGCCGATGAGCAGGACGTACAGGGTGATGCGGGGGGTGGTCACGGCGGTGAGCACCGCGATCATCGCCCAGCGCTCGCCGATGGGCAGCACGATCATCCGGCGCAGCCACACCGTCCAGCCGACGCTGTCGAGCCGGTCGGAGAGGGCGGCGGTGGGGCTGGTGTTGGCGGTGGCGTCGTGGTTCGCCTCGTTGAAGGAGAAGTCGACGACGTGCCGGCAGGTCTGGAGCACCATCGCGCCCAGGGCGAGCGCCCACACGTCGTCGCCGCCGCGGGCGGCGCCCAGGGCGAGCCCGGCGTAGTAGGCGTACTCCTTGGCCCGGTCGAAGGTGGCGTCGAGCCAGGCGCCGAGGGTGGAGTACTGGAGCGAGTAGCGGGCGAGCTGGCCGTCGGTGCAGTCCAGGACGAACGAGGCGATCAGGAGCACGCCGGCGGCGACGAAGCCGCCGCGGGTGCCGGTGGCGGCGCAGCCGGCCGCTATGAGCGCGGTGAGCAGCGAGGCGGTGGTGACCTGGTTGGGGGTCAGGCCTCGGCGGGCGCACCAGCGGGCGAGGTAGCGCGAGTACGGGCTGATGAAGAACGTGGTGAAGAAGCCGTCGCGGGCCTTGACGGCCGACTTGAGGCGGACGGCCTCGTCGTCGACGGCGGCGACGGCCTGCCGTGCCTCGTTGCGGGCCTGCGGGTCGGCGGGGACGACGGCGACGAGGCGGCCGAGTTCGGGGTGGTGCACGGCGGCGCCGTCGGCGTGCAGGGCGGTGACGGCGCGGTCGGCGACGCTGTCCACGGCGAGCGCGGTGCCGCCGCCTGGGGTGTCCTGCCGGGCCAGCGCGCGGGTCAGGGCCGGCCGGGCGGCGGGCTGAGCGGTGACGGCGCCGGGGACGGCGGCCAGCGGGAAGCGGGGGTCGGTCAGTCCCAGGCGCAGGGCGTGGGGGTGGCCGACGAAGCGGGCGTCGACGACGGCGACGCGTTCCCCGCCGGGCACCCGGGCGAGGAGGGTCTCGGCGTCACCGGCGTCGGCGGCGTGCCGCACGTCGAAGCCGAGGGACCGCAGATCGGCCTCGATCGACGATCCGGGGACCGGCTGACCGGTGAGGATGGCGGTCGACAACCGAACTCACTCCCTGGTGCCGGCGCGCGCCGGTCATGTGCATGGTGGAGGGGTGCCGCTCGCCACGGGGCGGCCGGGCGGCATGTCGGCAGAGGCTATCGGATGCCGGGAAGCCCGTGTTCACCGCCCGTTCACGGGCCGATCGACGTCATCTGCCGCAGCCTGCGCCGCGATCATCATGGGTGATCCGGGGGCCGGGTCACAAACTCCGCACCGGATCCGGGCGTTCACCCCGTCGCGTGAAGCGCGGGGCGGACGGCGGCGCGCGGGCCGCGCGCCGGGGCGCCGCCCCGCCGAAACGTTCTGACCTGCGGATCGTTTACGCAGGTCAGAGCACATGACAACGGTGTTCAGTGCCGCGTTGCCCCATACCCCCCACCCGTAGTTCACTGTGGTTCCTGGCGGATACCCGGGACGGAACACAGGAGGGTGGAGAGGCTATGGGGGCCGGTCACGACCACGGGCACACGCACGGCGCCGCCGGCACGGCGGCGGCCGCCCATCGCGGGACGCTGCGCGTCGCGCTGTGCATCACGCTCGCCGTCATGGTGGTGGAGATCGTCGGCGGAGTGCTCGCGGACTCGCTCGCCCTGGTGGCGGACGCGGCGCACATGGCCACGGACGCCCTGGGCCTGGGCATGGCGCTGCTCGCCATCCACTTCGCGAACCGGCCGGCGGGCGGCAACCGCACCTTCGGCTACGCCCGCGCCGAGATCCTCGCCGCGCTGGCCAACTGCCTGCTGCTGCTCGGCGTCGGCGGGTACGTCCTGTACGAGGCGGTGCAGCGGTTCATGACGCCCGCCGAGACGCACGGCGGGCTGATGATCGTGTTCGGTCTGATCGGCCTGGTGGCGAACTCGGTGTCGCTGACGCTGCTGATGCGGGGCCAGCAGGAGAGCCTGAACGTGCGGGGCGCCTTCCTGGAGGTGGCCGCGGACGCGCTCGGCTCGCTGGCCGTCATGATCTCGGCCGCGGTCATCCTGCTCACCGGCTGGCAGGCCGCCGACCCGATCGCCTCGCTCGCCATCGGCCTGCTGATCGTGCCGCGCACGGTCAAGCTGCTGCGCGAGACCCTGGACGTCCTGCTGGAGGCCGCCCCGAAGAACGTGGACATGGACGAGGTCCGCGCGCACATCCTGGCCCTGGACGGCGTCGAGGACGTCCACGATCTGCACGCCTGGACGATCACCTCCGGCCTTCCGGTACTGTCCGCGCACGTGGTGGTCAGTTCCGAGGTGCTGAGCGCCATCGGTCACGAAAAGCTGTTGCACGAGTTGCAGGGCTGCCTCGGCCACCACTTCGACGTGGAGCACTGCACCTTCCAGCTGGAGCCCGGCGGGCACGCCGAGCACGAGGCGCGCCTGTGCCACTGAGCGCCGTTGGGGGCGCCGGTCCGCCGGGGGATCCGGACGGTTCCGCCGGTGTCCGGCAGGGCACGATCAGTAACCGGGCCCCTGTGCGCTGACGTCCCCGTCCGGCCGTGTCCACGGCCGGACGCGGGACATGCGGGTACGCCGGGAAGTGCCGGGAGTGCCGGTTTCGTGCGGCAGACTTGGGGCTCGAGGACCGATGCGAAGGATGGGTATGCCGATCACACCTGCCACCGCGACGCACAGCTCGTCGAACGGCACCGCGGACGCGATCTTGCTGGAACTCGTCGACGAGGACGGCGCGACGATCGGCACCGCGGAGAAGCTCGCCGCGCACCAGCCGCCGGGGCAGCTGCACCGCGCCTTCTCCGTGTTCCTCTTCGACGAGCAGGGCCGGCTGCTGCTCCAGCAGCGGGCGCTGGGCAAGTACCACTCCCCCGGCGTGTGGTCCAACACCTGCTGCGGCCATCCGTACCCCGGCGAGTCGCCGTTCGCGGCGGCGGCCCGGCGGACCTACGAGGAGCTGGGGGTCTCCCCGACGCTGCTCGCGGAGGCGGGCACCGTCCGCTACAACCACCCGGACCCCGCGTCGGGCCTGGTGGAGCAGGAGTTCAACCATCTGTTCGTCGGCCTGGTGCAGTCGGCGCTGCGGCCCGATCCGGAGGAGGTCGGCGCGACCGCGTTCGTCTCCCCGGCGGAGCTGGCCGAGCGGCACGCGCGCGACCCGTTCTCCGCGTGGTTCATGACGGTGCTGGACGCGGCCCGTCCGGCGGTCCGGGAGCTGACCGGCCCCGCGGGCTGGTGAGGCCGTAGGGCCGACCCGCTGCGGCTACGGCGCGAGGGTGAGCGGCAGGGCGGCCCAGATCACCTTGCCGCCGCCCGCCGTGTGCTGGACGTCGCAGACCCCGCCCGCCTCCCGGGCGATCTCGCGCACCAGCAGCAGCCCGCGTCCGCCGGTGCGGCCGTGGTCGGTCTCCAGCGCGGTCGGCCGGTAGGGGTGGTCGTCCTCCACGGAGATCCGCAGCCACTCGGCGCCGACGGCCACCTCGACGGCGAGCACCGGCGACACCACCGCCGCGTGCCGCACCGCGTTCGTGACCAGCTCGGACACGATCAGCAGCAGTCCGTGCACCAGGTCGTCGGAGACCGGCACCCGCTGGCGCAGCAGCAGATCGCGCACGGCGTGCCGGGCCTGCGGGACGGAGGCGTCGACGGCGGGCGCGGTGAAGCGCCAGACGCCCTCGTACGGCAGCGGATGCGGCGGTGTTCCGGTCGGCGGGGCTCCCGTGCCGCCTGCCGGGCGCGGTCCGTTCCCGCGCCCCTGGTCGTCCATCGTCCGGTCGCCGCCCTCGCGCTCGATTGTCACCACACGTCGAGTGTTGGTAACGCGGCGCTCATCCCCAAGGACTGACGCAAGTCGGCCGGTATCCGGCGCGTCCCGATCGTTCCTGGCTGTTCCGGCCCCTCAGAGAAACGGTTCTGCTCAGTCGGTGCCGCGTTTGCGAACTCTTCGGGTTGTACGGATCGTACGGGCGCCGCCGCCCGGGGAGCGCGGTCGTACCCGTCCCGTTCGCACACCTGGTCGCCCCGATAGCATCCGGGCCATGGAGCCGCAGCTGCTGCACGACGTCACCGACGCGGTCGCCACCGTCGTCGTCCGCCACCCGGCCAAGCGCAACGCCATGACGGCCGCGATGTGGCGCGCGCTGCCACCGCTCCTGGACCGCCTGGCCGCCGATCCGGGCGTACGGGTCCTGGTGCTGACCGGCGCGGACGGGACGTTCTGCGCCGGGGCGGACATCTCCACGCTCCGGCGCTCGCCCGAGGAGGCGCAGACGCTGGCGGTGGCGGCCGAGGAGGCGCTCGCCGCCTTCCCCAAGCCGACCCTGGCGGCGGTGCGCGGACACTGCGTCGGCGGCGGCGCCCAGCTCGCGGCCGCCTGCGACCTGCGGTTCGCCGAGGAGGGCGCGCTGTTCGGGGTGACCCCGGCGAAGCTCGGCATCGTCTATCCCGCCTCCGCGACCCGGCGGCTGGTGTCCCTGGTGGGCCCGGCCACCACCAAGTACCTGCTCTTCTCCGGCGAGCTGATCGACGCGTGGCGGGCGCTGCGCACCGGTCTCGTCGACGAGGTGCTGCCCGAGGGCGGGCTCGGCAAGCGGGTCGCGGAGTTCACCGGCGTGCTGGCCGCGCGCTCGCAGCTGACGCAGGCCGCGGCCAAGGAGTTCGCGGACGGCCGCACCGGCCGGGAGGCCCACTGGAGCGCCGAGGCACGCGGCAGCGGCGACACCGCCGAAGGGGTCGCCGCCTTCCTGGAGCGCAGGGCACCGCGCTTCACCTGGAGCGCCGGGTAGGGCTCCGGGTCAGCGCGCGCGTCCGGCGCCGCGAAGCTCCGCCACCAGGTGGGCGGGCGCCTTCTGCGGGGATCCGGCGTCGTAGGGCGGCTGGGGGTCGTACTCGATCAGGAGCTGGACGGCCTGTGCCCGCTCGTCGCCCGCGATCCGGCCGAGCAGGGTCAGGCCCATGTCGATGCCGGCCGAGACACCGGCGGCGGTGACGTACTTGCCGTCGGTCACCACCCGCTCGCCGGTGGGCTCGGCACCGAGGGTCCCGAGGTGGTCGAGGGCCAGCCAGTGCGAGGTGGCGCGCCGGCCGCGCAGCAGCCCGGCGGCGCCCAGCAGCAGGGAGCCGGTGCAGACCGAGGTGGTCCAGGTGGTGGTCGCGTCGGCGGCGCGCAGCCAGTCCAGGAGCACCGGGTTGTCCATCTGGGTCCGCTGCCCGGGGCCGCCCGGCACGACCACGACGTCGGGGGACGGTACGTCGGCCAGGGTGCGGTCGGCGCTCAGGGCGAGGTTGTCGGTGTCGGCGCGCACGGGCCCGGTCCGCTCGGCGACGAAGACGGTGTCCGCCCCGGGCAGCCGGCCCAGCGTCTCGTAGGGGCCCACGGCGTCCAGGGCGGTGAAGTGGTCGTAGAGGACGATGGCGATCTGCATGGTGTTCCCTCCGGTGGGGGGCGTGTGGTGTGCGCGGGGCGGTCAGGCGGTGGGGGCGGGGCGGAAGCGGCGGCGGTACTCCGCCGGGGCGGCGCCCAGGGTGCGGACGAAGGCGCGCCGCATGGCCTCGGGCGTGCCGTAGCCGCTGGCCCGGGAGATCTCCTCGACGCCGTCGGCGGTGTCCTCCAGCAGCCGCCGGGCGTGTTCGAGCCGGACCCGGTCGACGTACCGGCCGGGCGTCATGCCCGTCTCGGCGCGGAAGGCACGGGCGAAGTGGCGCGGCGAGAGGGCCGCGCGGGCGGCCAGCGCGTCCACGCCCAGGTCGCCGTCCGGGTGCTCGGTGATCCACTGCTGGAGGTCCCGGAGCGGGTCGCGGTGCGCCGTCTGGGCGGTGAGCTGGGCGCTGAACTGGGCCTGGTTGCCCGGCCTGCGCAGGAACACCACCAGATGGCGGGCGACGCGGAGCGCGGTGTCCCGGCCCAGATCCTCCTCGACGAGCGCGAGCGCCAGGTCGATCCCCGCGGTGACCCCGGCCGAGGTCGACACCGTGCCGTCCCGTACGAAGATCGGATCGGCCTCGACCCGCACGGCCGGGTGGTCGCGGGCCAGGGTGGCGCAGTACGCCCAGTGGGTGGTGCACCGGCGGCCGTCCAGCAGGCCCGCTCGGGCCAGCAGGATCGCGCCGGTGCACACCGAGACCAGCCGGGCCGCGCGCGGCCCCTGTCCGCGCACCCAGTCGACCAGGCGCGGATCGGGCCTGCGGGTGCCCTCGCCGCCGGGCAGGACCAGGGTGTGCGGAGCGGGCGCCTCTTCGAGCGAGGAGTCCGGTACGACGTTCAGACCGCTGGAGGTACGGACGGGTGCGCCGTCCAGGGAGGCCGTGCGGACGCGGTAGCTGCCGGGGGCGTGCTTCTCGGCACCGGCGAAGACCTCCAGGGGGCCGGTGACGTCCAGGCTCTGCACGCCGTCGAAGAGGACGAAGAGAACGGTTCGCTGCGCCATGGTCCCGATTCTCGGCGGCCCCGCCGACGGCCGCAACGACGGATTTCCCACCTTTCCTGCCATGCGCCCGGCGGACGCCCGGCGGGGCGCGCGCAGCGCGTGCGGCGCGGTCCGGGCGCGCGACGCGCCCCGCCGGACACCGCCCTGTCCCCCGCTTGTCGGTGCCGCCTGCCACAATTGCCGCGCAACCCGAAGTGGAGAAGGCGGTACGGGAACGTGACGACACCCCTCACAGGGTCCATCGAAGGCAGGATCGCCGAGGAACTCGGCGTACGGGAGCGGCAGGTCAAGGCCGCCGTGGAGCTGCTCGACGGCGGTTCGACGGTGCCCTTCATCGCCCGCTACCGCAAGGAGGCCACCGAGACGCTCGACGACGCGCAGCTGCGCACGATCGAGGAGCGGCTGCGCTATCTGCGGGAGCTGGAGGACCGGCGGGCCGCGATCCTGGAGTCGGTGCGCGAGCAGGGCAGGCTCACCGACGAGCTGGAGGCGCGGATCCGCGGCGCCGAGACCAAGGCGCGGCTGGAGGACATCTACCTGCCGTTCAAGCCGAAGCGGCGCACCAAGGCGCAGATCGCGCGCGAGGCGGGCCTCGAACCGCTGGCGGACGGCCTGCTCGGCGACCCGGGTGTCGAACCGTCGGCTGCGGCGGCGGCGTTCGTGGACGCGGACAAGGGCGTCGCCGATCCGCAGGCCGCCCTGGACGGGGCCCGCGCGATCCTCACCGAGCGGTTCTCCGAGGACGCCGACCTGATCGGCGAGCTGCGCGAGCGCATGTGGACGCGCGGGCGGCTGGCCGCGAAGGTGCGCGAGGGCAAGGAGGAGGCGGGCGCGAAGTTCGCCGACTACTTCGACTTCGCCGAGCCGTTCACCGACCTGCCCTCGCACCGGATCCTCGCGATGCTGCGCGGCGAGAAGGAGGAGGTCCTCGACCTCGTCCTGGAGCCCGAGGAGGCCACCGAGGGACCGTCCTCGTACGAGGGGACGGTGGCGCACCGCTTCGGCATCGCCGACCGCGGGCGGCCCGCCGACGAGTGGCTGAAGGACACGGTCCGCTGGGCCTGGCGCACCCGGATCCTCGTCCATCTCGGCATCGACCTGCGGCTGCGGCTGCGCACGGCCGCCGAGGACGAGGCGGTGGACGTGTTCGCGGCCAACCTGCGCGACCTGCTGCTGGCCGCCCCGGCCGGCACCCGCACCACGCTCGGCCTGGACCCGGGCTTCCGTACGGGCGTGAAGGTCGCCGTGGTCGACGCGACCGGCAAGGCCGTCGCCACGGACGTGATCCACCCGCACGTCCCGGCCAACAAGTGGGACCAGTCCATCGCCACGCTGGCGCGGCTGGCCAGGGAGCACGCGGTCGAGCTGGTCGCCATCGGGAACGGCACGGCCTCGCGGGAGACCGACAAGCTCGCCGCCGACCTGATCAGCAGGCACCCGGAGCTGAACCTCACCAAGGTGATGGTGTCGGAGGCGGGCGCCTCGGTGTACTCGGCCTCCGCCTATGCCTCGCAGGAGCTGCCCGGCATGGACGTGTCGCTGCGCGGCGCGGTGTCCATCGCGCGCCGCCTCCAGGACCCGCTGGCCGAGCTGGTGAAGATCGACCCGAAGTCGATCGGCGTCGGCCAGTACCAGCACGACCTGTCCGAGGTGAAGCTGTCCCGCTCCCTGGACGCGGTGGTCGAGGACTGTGTGAACGGCGTGGGCGTGGACGTCAACACGGCGTCCGTGCCGCTGCTCGCGCGGGTCTCCGGCATCACCTCGGGCCTCGCCGAGAACATCGTGTCGCACCGCGACGCCAACGGCCCCTTCACCTCGCGCGCCCAGCTGAAGAAGGTCTCCCGGCTCGGCCCCAAGGCGTACGAGCAGTGCGCGGGCTTCCTGCGGATCCGCGGCGGCGACGACCCGCTGGACGCCTCCAGCGTCCACCCGGAGGCGTATCCGGTGGTGCGCCGCATGGTGAAGACGGCGGGCCAGGAGGTGGCCTCCCTCGTGGGCAACACGGGCGTGCTGCGCGCGCTGCGCCCGGCCGACTTCGTCGACGACACCTTCGGTCTGCCCACGGTCTCCGACATCCTCAAGGAGCTGGAGAAGCCGGGGCGCGACCCGCGGCCCGCCTTCCGGACGGCCACCTTCAAGGAGGGCGTGGAGAAGATCTCCGACCTGTCCTCCGGGATGGTGCTGGAGGGCGTGGTGACGAATGTGGCGGCCTTCGGCGCGTTCGTGGACGTCGGCGTCCACCAGGACGGCCTGGTGCATGTCTCCGCGATGTCGAGGACGTTCGTCAAGGACCCGCGGGACGTGGTCAAGCCCGGTGACATCGTCAAGGTGAAGGTCCTGGACGTCGACATCCCGCGCAAGCGGATCTCGCTGACGCTGCGCCTGGACGACACGGCGGCTCCGCAGGAGCGGCAGCAGGGCCAGGGCGGCGGCGGTGAGGCGCGCAGGCAGCGCGGCGGGCGGCCGCCGCAGCAGCGGCAGGGCCAGGGCCAGGGGCGCGGCGGCGGTGGGGGCGGCGGCGGTGCGCGTCAGACGCCGCCGGCCAACAGCGCCATGGCGGACGCGCTGCGCCGCGCGGGTCTGCTGAACGGCGGGGACAAGGGCCGCCGCTGACGCACCGCGGGCCCGGACCGTGCCGCCGTGCGGCGGCGCGGTCCGGGCCCGGTGGTCCTGCGGCCCCCGAAAAGGCCCCGGCGCGGCCGGCCGTCCACCGTCCGGTGCGTGTCACTGCCTGGGACACGCGGACGGGACGGGCCGGGTGCGACGGGGCCGGGGAGACCCGGCGGCGCTGCGGGACGTCAGCGCGGGCCCTGGCCGGGGGGCAGCGCGGAGTGCGCGCGGGGACCGGCGCCGCGTCCGGCGGGGCCGGGCTCGAAGGCGCCCGACGGCTGGCCCGTCCGCATCACCTGGTCGAGCTCCCTCCGTATGCTCGTCGCCGCGTCACGGACCCGGGCGGGCACGTCCCCGCGTTCGGCGACGAGTTGGTGGTAGATGGGCGCGTCCTGGAACATGGACAACCATGCCTTTCGGTCTGCGGTGCGGTCTCTGTGCGCTGGACAACGGTTGCCGAGTGTAAAGCCCCGTGGGTACGGCCCCGGTGGGCGCCTCCCGGGTCCGCCGCCGTGCCCGGCCCTCAGAACGCGCCCGGGTACTCGCTCACCTTGCCGTCCACGACCTCCAGGCGGCGGGTGGTGCGGACGGCCCGCAGCATGCGCCGGTCGTGGGTCACCAGCAGGAGAGTGCCCTCGTAGGCGTCCAGGGCGGACTCCAGCTGCTCGATGGCGGGCAGGTCCAGGTGGTTGGTCGGCTCGTCCAGGACGAGCAGATTGACGCCCCTGCCCTGGAGGAGGGCGAGCGCGGCCCTGGTGCGCTCGCCCGGCGAGAGCGTCGCGGCGGAGCGCAGCACGTGGTCCGCCTTCAGGCCGAACTTGGCGAGCAGGGTGCGCACGTCGGCGGGCTCGGTGTCCGGGACGGCCGCGCGAAAGGCGTCCAGCAGCGATTCGGAACCGTGGAACAGGTGCCGGGCCTGGTCGACCTCGCCGACCAGGACGCCGGAGCCGAGGGCCGCGTGCCCCGCGTCCAGCGGAAGGCGGCCCAGCAGCGCGGCCAGCAGGGTCGACTTGCCCGCGCCGTTGGCCCCGGTGACCGCCACCCGGTCCGCCCAGTCGATCTGGAGGGAGACGGGACCGAGCACGAAGGAGCCGCGCCGCACCTCCGCGTCGCGCAGGGTCGCGACGACCGCGCCCGAGCGGGGGGCCGCCGCGATCTCCATGTGCAGCTCCCACTCCTTGCGGGGCTCCTCCACGGTCTCCAGGCGTTCGATCATGCGCTGGGTCTGGCGGGCCTTGGCGGCCTGCTTCTCGCTGGCCTCGCTGCGGAACTTGCGGCCGATCTTGTCGTTGTCGCTTCCCGCCTTGCGCCGGGCGTTCTTCACGCCCTTGTCCATCCAGGCCCGCTGCGTCTGCGCGCGCTCCTGGAGGGCCGCCTTCTTGTCGGCGTACTCCTCGTAGTCGTCGCGGGCGTGCCGGCGGGCGACCTCGCGCTCCTCCAGATAGGCCGCGTAGCCGCCGCCGTAGAGGTTGATCTGCCGCTGGGCGAGGTCGAGTTCGAGGACCTTGGTGACGGTGCGGGTGAGGAACTCGCGGTCGTGGCTGACGACGACCGTGCCCGCGCGCAGACCGGTGACGAAGCGTTCGAGCCGGTCCAGGCCGTCCAGGTCCAGGTCGTTGGTCGGTTCGTCGAGCAGGAAGACGTCGTAGCGGGAGAGCAGCAGGGAAGCGAGCCCGGCGCGGGCCGCCTGGCCGCCCGACAGGGATGTCATGGCCTGGTCCAGGTCGACGGCGAGACCGAGCGAGCCGGTGGTCTCCTCGGCGCGCTCGTCGAGGTCGGCGCCGCCGAGGCCGAGCCAGCGGTCCAGAGCGGCGGCGTAGGCGTCGTCCGCGCCCGGGGCACCGTCGACGAGCGCCTGGGTGGCCTCGTCCATGGCGCGCTGGGCGGCGGCGACCCCGGTGCGGCGGCCCAGGAACTCCCGTACGGTCTCGCCGGGGCGGCGTTCGGGCTCCTGGGGCAGGTGGCCGACGGTCGCGGTCGGCGGGGAGAGCGCGAGGTCGCCCTGCTCGGGCGCGGCCAGTCCGGCGAGGATCCGCAGCAGCGTGGACTTGCCCGCGCCGTTGGCGCCGACGAGACCGATCACGTCCGAGGGGGCGACGACGAGGTCGAGCCCGGTGAACAGCGCGCGGTCGCCGTGTCCGGCGGCAAGGTTCTTGGCGACGAGGGTGGCAGTCATCAGAGGGCCGATCTTAGGGCCTGGCGGTGCCCGGCCCGCAGCCCGGTGCGGGCCGGGCACGGGATCCGGCCGGGCGCGCCCAGGCGCCTTCGGCTACGGTCCCGGGATGAACGGTGAACTGAGCGGCGATGTGGTGGTGGTCGGCGGCGGGGTCATAGGACTGACCACCGCCGTGGTGCTGGCCGAGAGCGGCAGGCGGGTGCGGGTGTGGACGCGCGAGCCCGCCGAGCAAACGACCTCGGCGGTGGCCGGCGGCCTGTGGTGGCCGTACCGGATCGAGCCGGAGGCGCTCGTCGGGGAGTGGGCGCTGCACACCCTGGACAGGTACACGGAGCTGGCCGCGCGCCCCGAGGAGACCGGCGTGCGGATGGTCGAGGGCGTGCACGGCGGGACCCGGCTGGACGGGCTCGGGCCGTGGGCGGCGCGGGTGCCGGGGCTGCGCCCGGCGCGCGCCGGGGAGTACGCGGGTACGGCGCTGTGGGCGCGGCTGCCGGTGGTCGACATGTCGGTTCATCTGCCGTGGCTGCGGGAGCGGCTGCGCGCGGCGGGCGGGGTGCTCCAGGAGCGGGCGGTGCCGGATCTGGCCGCCGTGGACGCCCCGGTGGTGGTGAACTGCACCGGGCTCGGGGCGCGCGATCTCGTTCCCGATCCGGAGGTGCATCCGGTGCGCGGGCAGCTGGTGGTCGTGGAGAACCCGGGGGTCACGACCTGGCTGACCGCCGTCGACGACGTCTCGGCGGAGTCGGTCTACTACATCCCGCAGCCGGGCGGTCTCCTGCTCGGCGGGACGGCCGAGGAGGACGACTGGTCGACGGAGCCGGATCCGGCGGTGGCCGAGCGGATCGTCGCCCGGTGCGCGGTCCTGCGGCCGGAGATCGCCGGTGCGCGGGTGCTGGCACACCGGGTCGGTCTGCGCCCGGCGCGGCGCACCGGCGTACGCCTGGAGCGCGAGACCCTGCCGGACGGCCGGACCCTGGTGCACAACTACGGCCACGGCGGCGCGGGAGTGACCGTGGCCTGGGGCTGCGCGCGGCGCGCCGCCGGCCTCGCGGTCCCGGCCCCTTCGAACTGACCGCGCCTCGCGACCGCGCCCGCGTGACGGCAGCCCGGACCCGGCCGGGCGGCGGACGCGGGAGGGCACCCGCCCGGTCCGCGCGTGAGCGGTACGCGCGGTGCGCGGCGCGGTGTCACCCGCTCGACCCGGCGGGACGGCGGTGCGCGGGGGCAGGTGCGCCGGTTTGATGCGGGCGGACGTGTAGGCGGACGCGTGCGGCCCGGCGCCGGAGCGCGCGACGGCACGGGCGCGGGCACGGACCGGCGGCGCGCGCGCCGGTCCGGCGGACGAGAAGGCGCGCGCGGGGCGAGCAGGCCGGTCAGGGCGCGCAGGGACGCGGCCCGGACGTGGCGGAGAGAGCGGGGGTCTCAGGGCGGCTGCCGGTCGGTGCCGTGCGCCGGACCGGCCGGACCGGGTGGTGCGGGCGGTGGACAGGGAGGTCGCCGGGCCCGCCTCCGGCGCGGTCGCGACGCCGCTCGGTGCCGGGGCCGTCACCGGCCGGGCACCGGATGAGCCGTGCGGAGGGCCGAGCGCGGGGCGAGCAGGCCGGTCAGGGCGCGGGAACACCGTCCGGCCGTGCCGGAGAGGGAGGCAGGCCCGTGGCAAGGCTGTCGGCCGGTGCCGCGTGCCGGACCGGCGGGCCCGGCACGCGGCACCGGCCGACGCGAGGGGCGGCCGGACCCGTCGGTCCGGCCGCCCCCGTTCGTTCGGCGCGCTCGCGGCGCGTGTCAGTGCCGGGCCGTCACCGGCCGGGCAGCGGGTGGGTGGTGTGCGGGGCGCGCAGGCCGGTCAGGGCGTGCGGGGACACGGTGCGGCCGGTCGTGGCAGAGGCGGCGGCGGTGGCGCGGGTGAACGCGGGTGCGCCGCCGACCAGCGGGAGGGCGGCCGAGGTGCGCGACAGGTCCAGGGTGAGGGTCGGGGTGGTGGACGGCGGATCGATGAGGTCCTTGTCCGTGCCCGCGACGATCAGCGCCAGGCGGTGGCCCCGGGGCACGACGTGGTCGGTCGCGGCCAGGTCGAGCGTGAGCGTGTACGCCTTGCCCGGGACGAGCGGGCCGCCCTTGCCCTGCGGGGTGCGGTGGCCGAGGTCGGCCCAGCCGCGGCTGACGACGGTGAAGCCGACCGCGGTCGTCTTCGCGGCCGTCTCCAGGTAGCAGGCGCTGTCACCGGCGGTGCTCGCGCCCCAGCAGGTGCGGTCGGTGAGCGTGGTGATGCCCTCGCCGCCGTCGGTGTAGTCGCGGATGGTGTCGGGGCCGATGTCCACGAGGACGGCGGACAGATGGGCGCTCGCGGTGGTGGACGTGGCGGTCACGGTGACCTGTGAGGAGCCGGACAGCCGCAGGTCGCGGGTGAGCGGACCGGTGACGAACCCGGCCTTGTCCGGAGTCGGACTGTCGATCTGCGCGGCCCAGTCGGTCTCGCTGCGCTTCGGGTCGTCGGTGAATTTCTCCGTGCCCCGGGCGGGCCGCAGACCGAGGGTGCCGACGCCCGCGCGGGTGCCGGGCGCGGGGCGCAGGGTGGTCGTCGCGGTGCCGCGCGGCGGCCAGAGGGGGCTGGTCTCCCACTGGTCGGGGTGGCGTTCGACGTCGGCCATGGGTTCGCGGTCGATACCGTTGTCGTAGCCGAGGAGTTCGTGGTCGAACCAGCGGTGCAGGGTGTCGACCCAGGCGCCGCGGCGGTAGTCGAACGGGTCGACGTGGCCGGTCTGGGAGAGCCAGATCTTGCGCTCCACGCCATGGGCGGCGAGGGCGTCCCACCACTGGCCGAAGTTCTTGGTGCGGACGTTGAGGTCCTGCATGCCGTGCACGACGAAGACGCTGGCCCGGACCTTGCCCGCGTCCTTGACGTAGTCGCGCTCGGACCACAGGGAGGTCCAGTCGCCGTTGCGCGGGGCGCCGTCGACGAGTTTCTGCTGCACGGCGGCGCAGTGGGCGTGCGCGGCGTCGCTCTCGACGGCGTCGGAGAGCCATTCGGGGCCCGAGCCGTACAGCGGGGCGCCCTGGGAGAAGTAGTAGTCGTACCAGGAGGAGATGGCGCTGATCGGCACGATGGTCTTCAGGCCCTTGACGCCGGTGGCGGCCACGCCGTTGGCGATGGTGCCGTCCCAGCTCTTGCCGATCATGCCGGTCTTCCCGTCGGTCCAGGTGGCCTTGACGGGGGTGGTGCCGGTGCGGGTGCTGTAGGCCCTGGCGCGGCCGTTGAGCCAGTCGACGACGGCCTTGGCCGACTGGATGTCGGAGCGGCCGCCGACGTCGACGCAGCCGTCCGAGCGGTTGGTGCCGGTCAGGTCGACGCCGACGAAGGCGTAGCCGCGCGGCACGAAGTAGTTGTCGTAGTTCAGGGGCATCTGCACGACGTGGCCGTCCGCGTCGTACGTCTTCAGCTGGCTCTCGTTGCCGCGTCCGCAGCAGGAGTAGTAGGGGCTGGCGTCCATGATCACGGGCACCTTGCGGCCCTGCTGGGCCGCTTCCCGGGGCCGGACGATGTCGGCGGCGACGCGGTCGGACTTCCCGTCGCCGTCCCCGTCGAGTCCGGTGTCGACCCAGACGGACTCGCGGACGGCGTCGGCGTAGGAGTAGACGGGCCGGCTCTCGCGGGGGCCGCGGGCGTCCTGGTGGGCGGCGTGCGCCGCCGGGCTGAGGAGGACGGCCGCCAGGACGGCGACGGCCGCCACGGCGAGCGTTCTCCAGGTGGTCATGCGCATGCTGTTCGGCATGAGCGGGACGGTACAGGGGGCAACTGCCGTGCAGAAGAGGGAAGCTGACGTGTCGCCGGGACAGGGGTGACGAAAGGGACCACAGGAGCACGAGAGTGTTTCGCTCATGACGGCCGAATGGCGATCTTGTGACAGCGGTGGCCATGGACATGGCTGGTGTCACAGGGACTCAATAGGCTCCGAACAGACCTCGTCCCCCTAAGACTTGGAGCTGACGTGCACCGCAGAATCATCGTGCCGGGCACTCTGGCGGCGGCCTCCCTCCTGCTGGCGATCCCGGCGTCGGCCGCGAGCCACTCCCCCGGCGCGCCGGGCTTCGGCGACCCCTACTACCCCGACTACGGCAACGGCGGCTACGACGTCTCCCACTACGACCTCCGGCTGACGTACCAGCCCGCGACGGACGAGCTGGAGGGCACCGCGACGATCTCGGCGCGGACCACGCAGGACCTGTCCAGCTTCGACCTGGACTTCCTGCTGGACGTGAGCGAGGTGCGGGTCAACGGGACCAAGGCCGCCTTCACCACGGCCCGGCAGCACGAGCTGGTGGTCACGCCGAAGAGCCCGCTGGCCAAGGGCACACCGGTCACGGTGGTCGTGCGCTACCGCGGTGTGCCCTCCACCAAGAGCGCGTACGGCTTCTCCACCTGGCACCGCACCCCGGACGGCGCCGTCGCGGCGGACGAGCCCGAGGCCGCCTGGTGGTGGTTCCCGAGCAACGACCACCCCGGCGACAAGGCCACCTACGACGTGTCGGTGGCGGTGCCGGACGGTACGCAGGCGATCTCCAACGGCACCCTCCAGTCGGTCTCCTCCAAGCTGGGCTGGACCCGCTACAACTGGCGGCAGAACAAGCCGCAGGCGACCTATCTGTCCACGCTCGCGCTCGGGAAGTTCGACATCACCACCGGCACCTCCGAGGGCGGTGTCCCGATCGTCAACGCCTACAGCAAGGACCTCGGCGACAACGATGGCGCGGCGCGGGCGAGCGTGGAGCGCACCGGGGAGATCGTCGACTGGCTGAGCGGCTATTTCGGGCCGTATCCGTTCAGCTCGGCGGGCGGCTACGTGCCGAACACGACCACCGGGTACGCGCTGGAGACGCAGACCCGCGTCTACTACAGCCCCGCGCAGTTCGCCAACGGCTCCAACACCTCCGTGGTGGTGCACGAGCTGGCCCACCAGTGGTACGGGGACAGCGTGTCGCTCAAGGGCTGGAAGGACATCTGGATCAACGAGGGCTTCGCGCGGTACGCGCAGTGGCTGTGGTCCGAGCACGAGGGCGAGGGCACGGCGCAGCAGCTGGCGGACTACGTGTACGCCTCGCACCCGGCGGACGACGCCTTCTGGACGGTGAAGCCGGGCGACCCGGGCCCCGACCACCAGTTCGACGCGCCGGTCTACGACCGGGGTGCCGTCGCCATCCAGGCGCTGCGCAACGCGATCGGTGACAAGGCGTTCTTCGCCCTGCTGAAGGGCTGGCCGCAGCAGCACGCCTACGGCAACGCCTCCGTGGCCGACTTCCAGAAGTACGCCGAGCAGGTGTCCGGCAAGCCGCTGGCCGCGCTCTTCGACACCTGGCTCTTCCAGCCGGTCAAGCCGGCCGCTCCCGCGGCACGGGCGGCGTCCTTCGCCGCCCCGGCCGGGGCCGCCCCGGCGCAGCCCCGCTCGTGGAAGAAGATCGAGGCGACGAACGACGTCCACGCCAGGTGACCCGCGACCGGACCGCTCCCGGCCCCCGGCGGGCTAGGGGGCGGTCCGGGGCGGTGTCGATCGCCTCGTAGGGCGCGGTCGCGGTACCAGGCCCGGTACGCGGCCTCCGGCTCCGGGCAGCGGTCGGAGAGCGCGAGCACGAAGCCCCGGCCCCAGCCGCCCCGGTCGTCGCAGACAGGGGCGATCACCTTGGGGCCCGCTGCCCGCGGGGCGGTGGCGTCACCCCGGACATACCTGATCTCCGACATGACGCCACCGTACGGACCGCCCCTGACAGCGGCCCCGACCTGCTACTTCGTGAGGGACGGCGCCTCGGCGGCCTGCTCGGTGACGCGGCGGCGCACCCCGAACCAGCCGGCGACCAGCAGCACGGCGATCAGCGGGATCATGAGCAGGGTCTTGCGGCCGACGTCGGGGTCGTTCCACATCAGGCCCAGGCAGGCCAGCAGGAAGACGATGGTCACGCTCTCGGTGACCGGGCTGCCCGGGAGGCGGAAGTGCGGCCGGTCGAGCAGGCCCGCCTTCGCCCGGCGGACGAAGACCAGGTGGCAGACCATGATGATCACCCAGGTGCTGACGATGCCGAGCGAGGCGACGTTCAGCACGATCTCGAAGGCCTGGCTGGGCACCAGGTAGTTCAGCACCACGCCGAGCACGCAGACCGCGCAGGTCAGCAGGATGCCGCCGTAGGGGACCTGGCTGCGGCTCATCACGCGGGTGAACTTCGGGGCCGAGCCGGACATCGCCATGGAGCGCAGGATCCGGCCGGTGGAGTACAGACCGGAGTTCAGGGAGGACATGGCCGCGGTGAGCACCACGAGGTTCATCACGTCACCGGCGGCGGGCACGCCGATCTTGGACAGCACCGTGACGAAGGGGCTCTCCCCGGCCGAGTAGACCGAGCCGGGCAGCAGCAGGGCGAGCAGCACGACCGAGCCGACGTAGAACAGGGCGACGCGCCACATGATCGAGTTCACCGCGCGCGGGACGACCTTCTCCGGCTCCGCGGTCTCGCCCGCGGCGACACCGACCAGCTCCAGCGCGGCGTAGGCGAAGATCACGCCCTGCATGACCAGGACGACCGGCATCGCGCCGTGCGGCAGCAGGCCGCCGTGGTCGCTGATCACGCTCCAGCCGGGCGTCGTGCCGTCCACCTGGTGCTGCGTGGTCAGCAGGAAGATGCCGATCAGCATGAAGCCGACCAGGGTGGCCACCTTGACGATCGCGAACCAGAACTCCATCTCGCCGAAGATCTTCACCGAGATCAGGTTCACGGTGAGGACGACGGCGAGCGCGATCAGCGCCAGCACCCACTGCGGGACGGGCGTGAACAGGCTCCAGTAGTGCGTGTAGAGGGCGATCGCGGTGATGTCGGCGATGCCGGTCGTCGACCAGTTCAGGAAGTACATCCACCCGGCGACGTAGGCGCCCTTCTCGCCGAGGAACTCGCGCGCGTACGACACGAAGGATCCGGAGGAGGGCCGGTACAGGACCAGTTCGCCGAGGGCGCGTACGACGAAGAACGCGAAGATGCCGCAGACCAGGTAGGCGACCGCCAGCGCCGGTCCGGCGGTGTGCAGCCGGCCGCCGGCGCCCAGGAAGAGGCCGGTGCCGATCGCGCCGCCGATGGCGATCATGTTGACGTGGCGGTGCTTGAGGTCCTTGCTGTACCCGGCGTCACCCGCGTCGGCGGGTGCGGCGGTCGCCCGGGTATCGCCGGTGACCTGTGCCGTGCGCACGGAATCCTTGCTCACGCGGTGGTTTCCACTCTCTGGGGGCCGGGCAGAGGTGCGCCCGGGTGTCCGTACAATTCCGGCTCGGACCACTGGGGACGCGGTACAGGCCAGACAAGCAGCTTCCCCGAGAGATCACTTCTCATGCGATGACAGATGTCACACAGCGGGCCTTCTCACACTTTCCACGCAGATCGGTCACCGGCTTTCACACCATTGGTGCGACAGCGATACTGCTGCACATGACGACCACCGACACCGGCGAGCCGGCCCTCACCATCGACGAGCTGGCCGCGCGTGCCGGGGTCACGGTGCGCACGGTCCGGTTCTACGGCAGCCGGGGCCTCCTGCCGCCGCCCGTGATCGGCCCGCGCCGGGTGGGGCGCTACGGCCGCGACCATCTCGCGCGCCTGGAGCTGATCGAGGAGATGCAGCACCAGGGCATGACCCTGGCGGCGATCGAACGCCATCTGCGGCAGCTCCCGCCCGGTCTGAGCCCGCACGACCTGGCCGTGCACCGCGCGGTGGTCGCCTCCTGGGCGCCGGAGGGCGTGGAGACGCTGTCCCGGCCCGAGCTGGCGCGGCGGGCCGGGCGGCGGCTGAGCGACGAGGACGTGGAGCGGCTGGCCGCGATGAGCGTGCTGACCCGGCAGGACGGCGCGTTCCGGGTCGACACCGGGCTGCTGCGGCTCGGGGTGGAGCTGCTCGACGTGCCGCTGTCCGAGGAGACCGTGCTCGCCGCCCGTACGGCGCTGATCGAGCACGCGCGCGCGGCGGCCCGGGAGCTGTCGGGGCTGCTGCGCGACGCGGTGGCCGAGCGGGACACCGAGGACGTGAGGTCCCTGTCCGCGCACATGCACCCGCTGGTGGTGCAGGCGCTGCTGACCACCTTCCAGCGCTCGCTGAAGGAGGAGCTGCGGGAGTGGGTCGGCTCCCCCGAGGGCGCGCCCGAGAGCGCGCCCGGGACCCCGGGCAATTCCGGGGCCGAGGACGCGCCCTCCGGCTGAGCCGTGCCTCAGCGGGCGTCGGTGAAGGTCTCTCCGCGCTCCGCCTTGGCGACCAGCAGGGCGGGCGGGGTGAACCGCTCGCCGTAGCGCCCGGCCAGCTCCCGGGCACGGGCCACGAAGCCGGGCAGCCCGCCCTCGTAGCCGTTGATGTACTGGAGCACGCCGCCGGTCCAGCCGGGGAAGCCGATGCCGAACACGGAGCCGATGTTGGCGTCGGCGACCGAGGTCAGGACGCCCTCCTCCAGCAGCTTGACGGTGTCGAGCGCCTCGGCGAAGAGCATCCGCTCCTGCATGTCGCGGAAGGGGATCTCGTACCCGGGCTTGGTGAAGTGCTCGCGCAGTCCCGGCCACAGCCCGGCGCGCCGGCCGTCCTCGCCGTACGCGTAGAAGCCCGCGCCGCCGCTGCGTCCGGTGCGGCCGAACTCGTCGACCATGCGGTCGATGACCGCCTCGGCGGGGTGCGTGGGCCAGGTGCCGCCCGCCTCCTCGACGGCCCGCTTCGTCTCGGTGCGGATCTTGCGGGGCAGGGTGAGGGTCAGCTCGTCCATCAGGGAGAGCACCTTGGCCGGGTAGCCGGCCTGGGCGGCGGCCTGCTCGACGGAGGCGGGCTCGATGCCCTCGCCGACCATCGCCACGCCCTCGTTGATGAAGTGGCCGATGACCCGGGAGGTGAAGAAGCCGCGCGAGTCGTTGACCACGATCGGGGTCTTCTTGATCTGCCGGACCAGGTCGAAGGCGCGGGCCAGCGCCTCGTCGCCGGTGCGCTCGCCCCGGATGATCTCGACCAGGGGCATCTTGTCGACCGGGGAGAAGAAGTGCAGCCCGATGAAGTCGCCCTGGCGCTCCACGCCCTCGGCGAGCGCGGTGATGGGCAGCGTGGAGGTGTTGGAGCACAGCAGCGCGTCCGGGGCGACGACGTGCTCGATCTCCTGGAACACCTTGTGCTTGAGGGCCGGGTCCTCGAAGACGGCCTCGATCACCGCGTCGCAGCCCGCGAGGTCGGCCGCCTCGGCGGTGGGGGTGATCCGGGCGAGCAGCGCGTCCGCCTTCTCCTGGCTGGTACGGCCCCGGGAGACGGCCTTGGCGCACAGCTTCTCGGAGTAGCCCTTGCCCTTGACGGCGGACTCCAGGGAGACGTCCTTGAGGAGGACCTCGATGCCCGCGCGGGCGCACGAGTAGGCGATGCCCGCGCCCATCATCCCGGCACCGAGGACGGCGACCCTGCGCACCGGGCGGGGCTCGATGCCCTGGGGGCGGTTGGCGCCGGAGTTGACGGCCTGGAGGTCGAAGAAGAACGCCTGGATCATGTTCTTCGCGGTCTGCCCGGCGGCCAGCTCCACGAAGTAGCGGGCCTCGATGACCTGGGCGGTCTCGAAGTCGACCTGGGCGCCCTCGACGGCGGCGGCCATGATGTTGCGCGGCGCCGGGTAGGGCGCGCCAGCCGTCTGCTTGCGCAGGTTGGCCGGGAAGGCGGGCAGGTTGGCGGCGAACTTCGGGTGCGCGGGGGTGCCGCCCGGGATGCGGTAGCCGGGCCGGTCCCAGGGCTGCTGCGACTCGGGGTGCGCGTCGATGAAGGCGCGGGCCTTGGCCAGCAGTTCCCCGGGGGTCTCGGCCACCTCGTCGACCAGGCCGTTCTCCTGGGCGCGGCGGGCGTTGTACTGGGTGCCCTGGAGCAGCACCTTGAGCAGGGCGTCGGTGATGCCGAGCAGCCGGACGGTGCGGACGACTCCGCCGCCGCCGGGAAGGAGGCCGAGGGTGACCTCGGGGCAGCCGATCCGGGTGCCGGGCGTGTCGAGGGCGACGCGGTGGTGGCAGGCGAGGGCCAGTTCGTAGCCGCCGCCGAGCGCAGCGCCGCCCAGGGCGGCGACGACAGGCTTGCCCAGGGTCTCGATGCGGCGCAGGTTCCGCTTGATGGCGAGGCCGCCGTCGAAGAGGTCCTGCGCGGTGTCCGGGGTGACCCGGATCAGGTCGCGCAGGTCGCCGCCGGCGAAGAAGGTCTTCTTGGCGGAGGTGAGGATGACGCCGCGCACGGAGTCCTTCTCGGCCTCCAGGCGGTCGGTGATCGCGGCGAGCGAGTCGCGGAACGCCTGGTTCATGGTGTTCGCGGACTGGTTCGGGTCGTCGAGGACGAGGGTGACGACACCGGTGTCGTCCTGTTCCCAGCGGATGGTCGTGCTCTCGGTCATGTCAGGGTCTCCGTAGAAGTCCGGGGGTCCTGGGCGCTGCCGGCCCGGGGTGCCGCTGGGGGTCAGACGCGCTCGACGACGGTGGCGATGCCCATGCCGCCGCCGACACACAGGGTGGCCAGGCCGTAGCGCTTGTCCTGGCGCTCCAGTTCGTCGACGAGGGTGCCGAGGATCATCGCGCCGGTGGCGCCGAGCGGGTGGCCGAGCGCGATGGCGCCGCCGTTGACGTTGATCTTGTCCAGCGACAGGCCCATGTCCTTCGCGAAGCGCAGCACGACCGCGGCGAACGCCTCGTTGATCTCGACGAGGTCGATGTCGTCGATGGTCAGTCCGGCCTTGGCGAGGGCCTTGCGGGTGGCGGGGGCGGGCCCGGTGAGCATGATGGTGGGCTCGGAGCCGGAGACGGCGGCGGAGACGATCCGCGCGCGCGGGGTGAGGCCGTGGCGCTCGCCGGTCTCGCGCGAGCCGATGGCGACGAGCGAGGCGCCGTCCACGATGCCGGAGGAGTTGCCCGCGTGGTGGACGTGGTCGATCTTCTCCACCCAGTGGTACTTCTGGAGGGCGACGGCGTCGAAGCCGCCCAGCTCGCCGATGTCGGCGAAGGACGGCTTGAGCCCGGCGAGGGAGTCGGCGGTGGTGCCGGGGCGCGGGTGCTCGTCGTGGTCGAGGACGACGAGGCCGTTGCGGTCCTTCACCGGGACCAGGGAGCGGGCGAAGCGGCCCTCCTTGACGGCGGTGGCGGCGCGTTCCTGCGAGAGGGCCGCGTACTCGTCGACGTCGCGCCGGGTGAAGCCCTCGACGGTGGCGATCAGGTCGGCGCCGATGCCCTGGGGCACGAAGCCGGTGGCCAGGTTGGTCATCGGGTCGTTGAACCAGGCACCGCCGTCCGAGGCCATCGGCACCCGGGACATCGACTCGACGCCGCCCGCCAGGACCAGGTCCTCCCAGCCGGAGCGCACCTTGGCGGCGGCCAGGTTGACGGCTTCGAGGCCCGAGGCGCAGAAGCGGTTCTCCTGGACCCCGGCCACGGTGTCCGGGAGTCCGGCGGCGACGGCGGCGATCCGGGCGATGTCGGAGCCCTGGTCGCCGACCGGGCCGACGACGCCGAGCACGATGTCGTCCACCGCGGCCGGGTCGAGGTCCGGGAAGCGGGCGCGGATCTCGTGGATGAGTCCGACGACCAGGTCGACGGGCTTCGTGCCGTGCAGGGCGCCGTTCGCCTTGCCGCGTCCGCGCGGGGTGCGGATCGCGTCGTACACGTACGCTTCGGTGGTCACGGGCAGACCTTTCACTGAGGGTTTTCCGGGAGCGGGGTCGCGGGCGGGACGGACAGGGCGGGCAGGTGCCAGTCGGCGGCCACGGTGTCGGCGCCGTGGCCGGGCCCGGCGGGCGCGGTGCGCACGGTGGCGGGGGTCGCGGAGAAGCGGGGCGCGGGGGCCGGCTGGGTGAGGCCGGCGTGTTCGGTGAAGGTGCCGCGCGCGGCGAGGTGCGGGTGGTGCGGCGCCTCGCGCAGCGACAGGACGGGCGCCACGCAGGCGTCGGATTCCTCGAACACGGCCGTCCACTCGTCCCGGGTACGGGTGCGGAAGCGGGCGGCGATCGCCTCGCGCAACGCGCCCCAGCGGGTCATGTCGTCGCGGGCGGGCGCCTGCCCGGGGATGCCGAGGCGGGTCATGAACTCGTCGTAGAACCGCTGTTCCAGCGCGCCGACCGCCATGTACCGGCCGTCGGCGGTCTCGTAGGTGCCGTAGAAGGGGCAGCCGCCGTCCAGGAGGTTGGCGTGGCGGCGGTCCTGCCAGGCGCCGGCGGCGAGCATGCCGTGCAGCATCGCCGACAGATGGGCGGTGCCGTCGACCACGGCGGCGTCCACGACCTGTCCCTCACCGGTGGCGCGGGCGTGGTGCAGGGCGGCGAGGACGCCGACGACGAGGTAGAGGGAGCCGCCCGCGTAGTCGCCGAGCAGGTTGGCGGGGACGGCCGGGGGCCGGTCCGGCTCGCCGATCAGGCCGAGGGCGCCGGTGACGGCGATGTAGGAGATGTCGTGCCCCGCGCGCGGGGCGAGCGGTCCGTCCTGTCCCCAGCCGGTCATCCGGCCGTAGACCAGGCGGGGGTTGCGGGCACGGCACTCCTCGGGGCCGACGCCGAGGCGTTCGGCGACGCCGGGCCGGTAGCCCTCGATCAGGATGTCGGCGCGGGCGGCGAGGTCGAGGACGCGGGCGGATCCTTCCGGGGACTTCAGGTCGACGACCACCGCGCGCTTGTTGCGGTGGGTGACGTCGGCGGCCGGGTCGATGCCGAGGCCGGCGCCGCCGGGGCGGTCCACCCGCACCACGTCCGCGCCGAGGTCGCCGAGCAGCATCGCGGCGAAGGGCCCGGGGCCGATCCCGGCCAGCTCCACCACGCGCACCCCGGTCAGCGGGCCGTCCCGTCCGGGTGTCCGTCCTGTCGCCATCCGGGGCCCCCTCGCTGTGACACAACCGATGTGACACCGACGATGCTATGAACGCGCCGCACCCGGCACAAGCCCTGAACGAGCAAGCGCTTAGCCAAACCCGGCCGGACGCGCCGCGCGTGCGCCCGCCGTGCGCGCCGGACCACCGCACCCGCGCCCGCGCCCGGCCGGTCTCGCCCGGTTCCGCCGGTCCCGGCCGCCGTCGGCCGTTCCCGCGCGCGCCGGACGCCACCCGCGTCGCCCGGTCCGGCCCTCTCACGCTAGCCTCGGCCACCGGCAGTGGCGCGGGGACGCCGTCCGGCGGAGCGAGGGGTGTCATGAGCAGGATGAACAAGGCGGAACGTCCGTACGACATCGTGCTCTTCGGAGCCACCGGGTTCGTGGGGACGCTCACCGCGCGGTATCTGGCCGAGCACGCCCCCGAGGGGCTGCGGTGGGCGGTCGCGGGCCGCAGCGAGCGGCGGCTGAAGGAGCTGCGCGAGGAACTGCCCGGCGGCGCGGACGTCGCCGTGCTGCGCGCGGACGCCACCGACCCGGCCTCCGTACGGGAACTGGCCCGGCGGACCCGCGTGCTGGCCACCACCGTGGGTCCCTACGTGGCCCACGGCGAGGAACTGGTCGCCGCCTGCGCGGACAGCGGCACCGACTATCTGGACCTCACGGGCGAGCCCGAGTTCGTCGATCTGATGTACGTACGGCACGACGCACGCGCGCGGGAGACCGGGGCGCGGCTGGTGCACGCCTGCGGGTTCGACTCGGTGCCGCACGACCTGGGCGTGTACGTCACCGTGCGGCAGCTCCCCGAGGGCGTGCCGCTGGCCGTGGACGGGTTCGTCCGGGCGCACGCCGGCTTCTCGGGCGGGACGCTGGCCTCCGCGCTCAACCAGTTCGCGCGGCCGCTGCGGATGCGCGCGGCGGCGCGGGAGCGCGCGCGGCACGAGCCGCGGCTGCCGGGGCGCCGGGTCTCGGTGCCGCCGGTGTGCGCGCCGCGCTTCGCGCCGGAGGTGGGCGCCTGGGCGCTGCCGCTGCCGACCCTCGATCCGCAGATCGTGCTGCGCTCCGCGCGGGCGCTGGAGCGCTACGGCCCCGACTTCCGCTACCGCCACTACGCGGCCGTACGGCACCTTCCCGTCGCCCTCGGCGGGGTGGCCGCCGTCACCACGCTCACGGCGGCCGTCCAACTCCCCCCGGCCCGGCGCTGGCTGTCCGGCCGGATCAGTCCCGGGCAGGGGCCGAGCCCCGAGCGGCGGGCCAGGAGCTGGTTCTCGGTGCGCTTCGTGGGCGAGGGCGGCGGACGGCGGGTGCGCACCGAGGTGGCGGGCGGCGACCCCGGGTACGACGAGACGGCGAAGATGTTCGCCGAGTCGGCCCTCAGCCTCGCCCTGGACGACCTGCCCGACACGGCGGGCCAGGTCACGACGGCCGTCGCGATGGGCGACGCGCTGGTCGAGCGGCTGCGCGCGGCGGGCATCGCCTTCCGCACGACGACGGCGGACCGTTAGGGTCTTTCGTCCGGATCAGGCCGGACGGGCGTCCGCCGTCGCCTCCTTGAGCGCCCTGCGGCACAGGGCGTCCGCCCGGCGGGTGGTCTCCGGGAGCCGGTAGGAGGGGGTGAGCGCGAGGGTGTGGGCGCAGGCGTTGTCCAGGCTCACCCGGTGGCCCACGGAGACGAAGACGGGTTTGACGCCGTCGCGGGTGCGCAGGGCGCGGCCCACCTCGTCCGGACCGGCCAGCAGCGGCGCCGCGCTGCCGCGCGCGCTGCCCGGGTCGTCGTGGGTGAAGGTGAACGGGTTCTTGGCGAC
Source organism: Streptomyces sp. NPDC003284 (assembly GCF_053589675.1). Classification (NCBI taxonomy): domain Bacteria; kingdom Bacillati; phylum Actinomycetota; class Actinomycetes; order Kitasatosporales; family Streptomycetaceae; genus Streptomyces; species Streptomyces sp. NPDC003284. The sequence goes on along the minus strand of NZ_JBSFSI010000001.1, from coordinate 369,902 downwards.
GCCGATCGTCGGCAGCCCGGTGAGCACACCGAGGTGGCAGGCGAGGCCGAAGCGGCGGGGATGGGCGAGGCCGTAGCCGTCGCAGACGACCAGGCCGGGCTCCCGGTCCAGGGCGCCGAGGGCGGCGAGCACCGTGGGGATCTCCCGGAAGGCCAGCAGACCGGGGACGTACGGGAAGGAGATCCGGCCGACGGCGGTGGCCTCGGCGACCACCCGCAGCGTGGCGGCGTCCAGCACGACGGCCGCCGCGGCGACGACGTCCGACTCGTCGTCGTAGGCGACGTCGACCCCTGTCACATGCCCCGTCCCCGGCGGCGGTCCCGGCTCGTCCAGCACCAGGCGGGCGCGCAACTCGTCCTGGCGGGCGCGGGCCTGCTCCTCGGTCGTGGGCCAGCCCTCGGGAATGCCTACGGTCGTCGTCATGGTGCGAGGAGCCTACGGCGTGGCACGGCCGGGCCGGGGCGGCGGGGTGGGGCCTTGCCGTGCGGGGTGGGGCCTTGCCGTGCAGGGTGGGGCCTTGCCGTGCAGGGTGGGGCCTTGCCGTGCAGGGCGGGGAGGACGTCCGCTCCCGGTGCTCCGGGACGGGCTCGCGGTCCGGCCGCGTGTGCCGGTGGCGGGCCCGTCCCGCGCGGGCCCGGTCAGTTCTTGCCCAGGGCCCGCTGGAGCTGCTGCTTGTTCATGTCCGAACGGCCGTGGATGTTGCGCCGCTTGGCCTCTTCGTAGAGCTGGTCGTAGGTGGGACCCTGGGAGCCGTGGCCCGAGCGCTGTCCGCCGCGCCGGCCGGAGGACATGTCCTGCGTCGAGACGCGGCTCGCGGTCCTGGACTCGCCCGAGCGGGCGCGTTCCTTGTTGACCGTGCGCGCGGCGATCTCCTCGGCCCGGCCGGTGCTCCGGCCCCGCTCCAGCTCGCTCTCCTTGATGTGTTCGTACTGGCGCTCGCGTTTGGGACTCGACCCGCGTGGCATGCCGTTCACTTCCTCTCTGTCAAGGAACGGATACCCGCATCCTGGAACAATTCGTCACATCAGGCGATGTTCAGTCCGCCAGTCGAGCGATCCGCCCCTTCTCCCCGGATGCCCAGCATCCGCCGTCCCAGGCACAGTCGACGGTGTCGTACGAACCGGTGTCGACCGTGCGCCAGGTCCGGCCGCCGTCGGTGGTGAGGTCGGTCCCGGTGGGGCCGACCGCGAGGGCGGACGCCCGGGTGTACGGGAGCCAGGCGGCGCCGGAGCGGTAGGCCGGCGGCGGCGCGGCGGACGGCCGCCAGGTGCGGCCGCCGTCGGAGGTCGTGGCGGACGCGCGCGGGGACGCCTGGTCGGGGCGGTAGTCGCCGCCGACCGCCAGCGCGTGCGCGCGGTCCCGGACGGCCAGCGCGAAGACGCCCCTGGCCGGGTCGCCCGCCGGGACCGGCACATCGGTGGCCCGCCAGGTCAGCCCGCGGTCAGAAGAGCGCAGCACGCGCGCGCGTGCGCCGCCGCCGGTGGCCAGCCACACGTCCCGGGACCCGGAGGCGACCAGGCACTGGCCGCTCGCGGCGAACCCCGCCTCGCCGGGCTGGGCGGCCGGCATGCCCCGGTCGGGCAGCACCTTCCAGGAGCGGCCGCCGTCGGCGGTGGACAGGATGCGGAACCTGCCGTCGACCGGGTCGCTCATCGCCAGGCCGTGCCGGGAGTCGAAGAAGGCGAGGCAGTCGTAGAAGGCGGCGGTGTCGGTGTTGCGGAAGGACTCCGTCCAGGTCGCCCCGCCGTCCTCGGTGCGGTACACCCGGGAGGCCTCGCCCTCGCCGATGGCCAGCGCCACGGCCCGCCGCGCGTCGAACGCCTCGATGTCCCGGAACTCCAGGTCCGCGCCGCCGGCCGGGGAGACGTTCCGCCAGGAGGCGCCGCCGTCGGTGGTGCGCAGCACGGTGCCGCCGGTACCGGCCACCCAGGCGGTGCGGCGGCTGACGGCGGACAGCCCGCGGAAGCGGACGTCCGGGGCGCCGCCGTCCGTCAGCCGCCAGTGCGGCGCGTGCGGCCGCCGTGCCCCCGCCGCGTCCCGGTCCCCGCCGCCCGCCTGGGCGGGCACGGCCGCCGACACGGCCAGCACCGCCACTCCCAGGACCACGGCCGCCGTCCGCCCGGTCCGGGCCGCCGGTCCCCTCCCCCGGCTCGTGCTGCTCATGCTGCTCGTACGGCTCATGCTGCTCGTACGGCTCTCGCGGCTCATCCATCGCATCGTTCCCCAGCGCCTCATGGCGGGCGAAGCTAGCCCACCGGCCGGACGGCGTCCAGACTTCTCCGCCAACTCCCGCCGCACGCACGGCGGAACACCGGACGGACGGTCCGGCCGAGACTCATGTCACTCGCATGCATGAACGCGGTGACCGAGGTCACTCGCTCCCCGTGTGCACTCAACGGCTGATTCAGTCGTCTCTTCCAGTGCCCGAGCTTCATCCACCCGGACGTGTCCCCCGGCCGTCAGACGTCACAAGGGAGCAAGGCGTTGTCCACCGTCATCGAGCAGACCGTCGAGGCACGCCTGGTCGCGGCAGCCCCGCGGATGCCCAGCATCCCCGCCACACTGCACTACGACCGGAGCGACCCGTTCGCCGTCCGCATGACCTTCCCGGCGCCCGCCACCCTCGAAGGTGTCGAGGTCTGCTGGACGTTCGCCCGCGATCTGCTGGCGGCCGGTCTGCGCGAGCCCGAGGGACACGGGGACGTCCGTGTCCGCCCCTACGGATACGACCGCACCGTCCTGGAGTTCCACGCCCCGGAGGGCACCGCCGTGGTGCACGTCCTCAGCGGTGAGATACGGCGTTTCCTCCGGGCGACGGGTGAGCTGGTGCCCATGGGCCTGGAGTACCGGCAGCTCGACCTCGACCACGACCTCGCCGAGCTGATGCGGGACGTGCTCTGACCCGCTCCGGGCCGGGAGCGACCCCAGGACCGGCTGCCAGGGCCTGCTCCTAGGTCCGGTCGGCGCGGGCCGCGAGCGCGTTCAGGGCGGCGTAGCCGAAGCCGTCCGCCGGGGCGCCGAGGGTGCCCCGCGCCAGCAGTTCCCGCACGGCACGGCGGGCGGCGGCGTAGGCGGTCTCGGCGAGGGCGGATCCGGCGCTCACCCGTGCGACACCGAGCGCGGCCAGCTCGGTGACCGGCGGGGCGCCGGGCACGGCCAGCACGTTGAGCGGGCCGTCGACGCCGTCGGCGAGCACCTTCACCACGCCCGGATCGACGGCCCCGGGCACGAAGACGCCGTCGGCGCCCGCCGCGCGGTAGGCGGCCGCCCGCTCCAGGGTGGCGTCCACTCCCCCGGCACCGCGCAGGAAGGTGTCGACGCGGGCGTTGACGAACAGCGGCACCCCTGCCGCGTCCGCCGCCTCGCGCGCCGCCGCCAGCCGCTCCGCCTGTTCGGCCACCGGCCGCAGCGCGCCCCCGCCCGCCGTGTGCGCGGCGTCCTCGATGTTGACGCCCACCGCCCCGGCGGCGAGCACCGCCCGGACGGTGGCGGCCACTGCGGCGGCGTCCTCGGCGTAGCCGCTCTCGATGTCCGCGCTGACCGGCAGGCCGGTGACGGCGGTGACGCGGGCGAGGGCGGCCAGCGCCCGGTCCCGGTCCAGCCGGTCGCCGTCCGCCTCGCCCAGCGCCCAGGCGAGCCCCGCGCTAGTGGTCGCCACGGCCGCCGCGCCCGCCTCCTCGGCGAGCCGCGCGCTCATCGCGTCCCAGGCGTTGGGCAGCACCAGCGGGCGGCCCGGGACGTGCAGGGCGTGAAAGGCGAGGGCGCGCTCGCGCAGGGCGTTCGTATCGGCGTTCGAGTTCGTCATGCCCGGAACCCAACCAGGCGGACGCCGGGCACGGCTGGCAGGAATCCGCCGTGTACGCGGCGCGCCGGGCGGGGCGGAGCCGGACGGTCCGGGCCGAGGGCCGAGACGCCGGGCGGACGGACCCCGGGCGGGCCGGGCCGCGTGGGTCCGTACGAGTCGAGCCGGACAGGCAGGCAGACAGGCAGGCAGGTCCAGGGCCGACGCGGTTCAGCCGCGTGCGGGTGCCGCCGCCGGGACCGTCGCGGACAGCGCGGCGCGCAGCTCGTCGAGGACCCGGCCGAGGGCGGGGTCCGCCGCCGCGGCGCGCCCGGCCAGATCGTCGGCGCGCCGCTCCCGGGCCGCCCGGTCGGCGCCGGGCGGGGCGGGAAGCAGCCCCGCGGCCACCGCGAGGACCACGACGAGCGCGTCGCGCGCGTCGGCCGTCGCGGCGGGCCGGGTGCCGTCCAGCAGGCGTCGCGCCCGCTCGCGCAGAGCGGCCGGTACCCCGGCGCGCGCCGGGGTGTACCGCGCGGGCGGCAGGAAGCCGAGCGCGCGCCGGGGCCCGGGGCGCAGCCATCCCCCGGCGGTCAACTGGTCCCGTACGGCCGTGAAGGTGTACCCGGCCCACGCGCCCACCCAGGCCCGCCAGGGGCGCGGCCCGGACTCGCGGACGAGTTCGAGCAGGCCGTCCAGGACCGGGTCGCCGGTCGAGGAGTCGAGGTCGGCGGGGGTGGCGATGCCGTGGTCGTCGACGAGCAGTCCGCGCTGGGCCAGTTCGGCCAGGGCACCGGCCCGCACCAGGCGGGGCAGGACGCCGCCGTGCGGCGGCCGGGCGGTGTCCCAGGCCAGCAGGGACAGCCGGGCGGGCAGGGAGAGCGGGGGCCGCCGGGGGGCGGCGGGGCGCGCGCCGTCGGTCATGGGCGGCCTCCTTCTTCCCGGGGCGGGGGTCCGCCCGTAATCGCGTTGACAGCCCTGGGGGCCGCTCCTACGGTGTACAGCGATTCTGTTGCCGTCGATCGGAGAAGGACGTTGTCCGTCTGAGGTCCTGAGACACCGCGTCACACCGCACAGGTGTGTGCGTCGCGTGCGACCTCGGCGTCGAGCCGTCCTGACGGAGTCCGGCCCAGGGCTTTTCTACTGCCCCGTGGCGTCCCTCCCACACGGTGTCCGTGGTCCCGCGGTGTCCAGGTGCATGTCCGCTTCCCGTACCCACCGCATCCAGCACCCGCGAGGCGCCCATGTCAGCATCCCTCACCTGTTCGTCCCTGTCCTTCGCCTGGCCGGACGGGACCTCCGTCCTCTCCGGCCTCGACGCCGCCTTCGGCCCCGGCCGCACCGGGCTCGTCGGCGTCAACGGCTCGGGCAAGTCCACCCTGTTGAAACTGCTCGCCGGTGAACTGACCCCGTCCGGCGGCACGGTCCGCGCGGTCGGCGAGGTCGGACACCTCCCGCAGAACGTCACGCTCGACACCGCGCTCCGCGTCGACGAGGCGCTCGGCATCGCCGCACGGCGGTCCGCGCTGCACGCCATCGAGGCGGGCGACGCGTCCGAGGAGCACTTCGAGACCGTCGGCGACGACTGGGACGTGGAGGAGCGCGCCCTGGCCGCCCTCGGCGAACTCGGGCTCGGCCACCTCGGGCTCGACCGCACCGTCGGGGAGGTGTCCGGCGGCGAGTCGGTCCTGCTGCGGCTGGCCGCGCTGCTGCTGCGCCGCCCCGAGGTGCTGCTCCTGGACGAGCCGACCAACAACCTCGACCTGTACGCGCGGCGCCGCCTGTACGCGGCCGTCTCCGCCTGGCCGGGCGTGCTGGTCGTGGTCAGCCACGACCGCGGCCTGCTGGAGCGGGTCGACCGGATCGCCGATCTGCGCTCCGGGGAGATCAGCTGGTACGGCGGCAGCTTCTCGGCGTACGAGCAGGCGCTCGCCGTCGAGCAGGAGGCCGCCGAGCGGATGGTCCGGGTCGCCGGGACCGATCTGCGCCGCCAGCGCCGCGAACTGGCCGACGCCCACGTGAAACTGGCCCGCCGCAAGCGCTACGGCCAGAAGATGTACGACACCAGACGCGAGCCCAGGGCGGTGATGAACCAGCGCAAGCGCTCCGCGCAGGAGTCGGCGGGCAAGCACCGCCTGATGCACGAGGAGAAGCTGGCCGAGGCCAGGGAGCGGCTCGACGAGGCGGTGGAGGCGGTGCGCGACGACGACGAGATCCGGATCGAGCTGCCGTACACGGCCGTACCGCCGGGCCGCGCCGTCCTCGCCCTGCGGGACCTGGAGACGGCCCACGGCGCGTGTGTGCGCGGCGGTCTGGACCTGTACGGACCGGAACGGATCGCGCTGGTCGGGCGCAACGGCGCGGGCAAGACGACGCTGCTGCGCACGGTCGCCGGGGAGCTGGCGCCGGTGGCGGGCGAGGCGGTGGCGCATGTGCCGCTGCGGTTCCTGCCGCAGCGCCTCGATGTCCTGGACGACGAGCTGAGCGTCGCCCAGAACGTGGCCCGGTTCGCGCCGGACGCCACGGACAACCGGGTCCGGGCCCGGCTCGCCCACTTCCTGTTCCGGGGCGCCCGCGCCGACCAGCGGGCGGCGACGCTGTCCGGCGGCGAGCGCTTCCGGGCGGCGCTGGCCGCGCTGATGCTGGCCGAGCCCGCGCCGCAGCTCCTGCTGCTGGACGAGCCGACGAACAATCTGGACCTGGCGAGCGTGCGGCGGCTGACCACCGCTCTGGAGTCCTACGAGGGCGCCCTGTTGGTGGCGAGCCACGATCTGCCGTTCCTGGAGTCGATCGGCGTCACCCGGTGGCTGCTCCTGGAGGAGGGGAGACTGACGGAGACCACCCGGGAGGCGGTCGGGGGCCCCGCGTAGCGGCCGGACCCCGAGGGTGTGACATGCCTCTCGTACGGCGTGGCGCACGGCACCCTCGTCCGGGTGAACGGGTCGCCCGTCCGGCTCCGGGACCTGCGGGTCCCGGAGCCGTCCCGCACCCGCCGCTTCCCTCGGGCGTGCGGCCTGATCAGTGATCTTTACGACGCCCTTAACCTACGGCTTCGTAACCTACGGTCTCGTAGCCTACGATCCCGTAGGTTCACGGATCCGGCACCGCTCGCCGGTTCCCGCGTACATCGAGCTGTCCCCCCGCACGTCGCCGTGCGCTCTGTTCCCGCATGCACCCGCCGGCCCCGCCCGCGCGCGCGTCCCCTTGGAGTTCCCTTGACGATCACCTCCTCGCACCTCGGCAGTTCGTCCGCCTGGACCGACGCGCGGCTGCTCTTCGCGCTGGAAGAGGTGGTCGAGAAGGAACTCGACCGGCATCTGCGGGTCGCCAAGGACTGGATGCCGCACGAGTACGTCCCCTGGAGCGACGGCCGGAACTTCCCCGGCATCTTCGAGGACGGCGAGGCGTGGGAGAAGGAGCAGTCGAAGGTCACGGAGATCGGCCGGATCGCCCTCGTCGTCAATCTGCTGACCGAGGACAACCTGCCCAGCTACCACCACGAGATCGCCACGCTCTTCGGCCGCGACGGCGCCTGGGGGACCTGGGTGCACCGCTGGACCGCGGAGGAGGGCAGGCACGGCATCGTGATGCGCGACTACCTGCTGACCTCGCGCGCGGTCGACCCGGACCAGCTGGAGCGGTTCCGGATGTCGCACATGAGCGAGGGCTTCGAGTCCGACAACAGCCACTCGATGCTGCACTCGGTGGCCTATGTCGCCTTCCAGGAGCTGGCCACCCGGATCTCGCACCGCAACACCGGCCACCAGTCGGGCGACCCGGTCTGCGACCGCATGCTCGCGCGCATCGCGGCCGACGAGAACCTGCACATGATCTTCTACCGCAATCTGCTCAAGGCGGCCTTCGAGATCGCCCCCGACCTCACGATGCGGGCGGTGCGGGACGTCGTGGTCGACTTCCGCATGCCGGGCCACGGCATCCCGGGCTTCGAGCGGGCGGCGGCCCAGATGGCCATCGGCGAGGTCTACAACCTGCGCATCCACCACGACGACGTGCTCCAGCCCGTGCTGCGCTTTCTGAAGATCATGGAGATCGGCGGTCTCGGCCCCGAGGGGCTGCGCGCGCAGGAGGAGCTGGGCCTGTTCATGGGCGGCCTGAACACGGAGGCCGCCAAGTTCGACGAGAAGCTGGCGGCGCGCAAGGCGCGGCTGGCGGCGCGGGCCGGCGGCTGACCCTACTGCGCCCTGCGGCGCAGGTTCTGCCGTTCCTTCTCGGACAGGCCGCCCCAGACGCCGAAGCGCTCGTCGTTGGCCAGCGCGTACTCCAGGCAGGCCGGGCGCATCTCGCACAGCGCGCAGATGCGCTTGGCCTCGCGCACGGAGCTGCCCGGTTCCGGGAAGAAGAACTCCGCCCCGGTCTGCGCGCACAGGGCCTGGGCCTGCCAGGCGGGGTCGGCCGGTGTGATCGTTTCGATGTGCATGGGCGAGATCGTGCCGGACGGCGAAAAACGTTCGATCAACGCGCGGTCAACGCCGATGGCAGGCGGCTTCCGCCGCCCTCCCCCGGCGCCTTCTGACGCCTTCCGGTGCCTTCCGGCACCTTCCGATGATGGCCTCCCGGACAGCCGCCGCGCACGGCGGCGCGCGGAGCGGCGGCGCATGGAGCGGCGGCGCTTCGGCGGCGGTCGTCCGGGGGCGGTGCGAGACTCGGTGGAGCGGACCACGCGTCCCTTCGAAGGAGGGCGACGATGCTCACCACCCGTTTCGCCGACGGCGCTCCGAACTGGACCGACGTCACCGTGCCCGATCCCGGCGCCGCCCGTTCCTTCTACGGCGGGCTCTTCGGCTGGGAGTTCCGGTCGGCCGGACCCGACGCCGGCGGCTACGGCTTCTTCCTGCTCGACGGCCGGATCACGGCCGGTTCGATGCCCGCCCCGGCGGATGGGGGGCCGTCCGCCTGGACCGTGTACTTCCGCTGTGCCGACGCGGCGGGGACCGCGCGGGCCGCCGAGCAGGCGCACGGCAGGGTGCTGGCCGCGCCGGTGGACGTACTGGGCCAGGGGCACACGGCCCTTCTCGCCGACCGCGCCGGGGCGCCGTTCGGCCTCTGGCAGCCGGAGCGGCGCCAGGGGCTCGACGCGGCCGGGGAGCCCGGCTCGCTGTGCTGGGTGGAGCTGTACACCCCCGACCTGGCGGCGGCGGCCGCCTTCTACCACCGGGTACTCGGCCTGGAGACCTCGGCGGCCCCCCTCCCCGAGGGCACCTACACCTGCCTCAACCCCGCCGGTGGCGGCCAGGACGCCATGTTCGGCGGTGTCGTCCCGCTCGGCGACGATCCGGTGGCGGCCCGGACCGGGCCGTACTGGCTGCCGTACTTCGCCGTCGCGGACGCCGACGCCGCCGAGGCCCGCGCCGTGGAGCTGGGCGGCGGGATCCACCTGCCGGTCACCGAGGTCGCGGACGTCGGCCGCGTCGCCCGGCTCACCGATCCGTCCGGCGCCCGCTTCGCGATCCTCGAACCGGCACCGCGACGGCAACCGGGGCAACCGGGGTAGCCAGGCGATCCGGACGTGCGGCGGGCGGCTTCGGAGCCGGGGTGCCGAAGGGAAGAACCGGGGTGCCGAAGGGAAGGGAGCCGCTCACCGCGATGCCTCGTGTGCCTCGTATGCCTCGTATGCCTCGTATGCCTCGCGGATGGTTGCGGGAATGCGCCCGCGATCGTTGACGAGGTAGCCGTTCGCGCGGGCCCAAAGGCGTATCGCCTCGGCCTGCGCACCGCCATCGGGCACACGGCGCCCTGCCGTCCCTTCTGCGCCGCGCCCTTCCAGATCGTCGGCCACGGCCTGGAAGAAGGCGGTCAACGAGGCGTGTTCGGCGTCGCGGGGGAAGGCACCTTCGGTCCAGGAACCGACCGTCCCCGTGCGCGTGTCCAGGAAGCTCCCGTAGAAGCCGTCGCTCTCCGCGGCGACCGGCACCCACTCCCGGCGCCATGACGGGTGGTCGGGGTCCGCGGACGGCTCCCGCTCCGCCATGGCCGTTCTGTGGAGGTGGACACGCTCGATGTCCGTGAGGCCGAGGAGCAGTCCGCCGCCGGGGAGGACTCCTCCGCATCCCAGCGCCACCAGAGGCGATCCGGGATCAGGCCGCCTACCGGCATCGATGTCGTTCGCCAGCAGCCACTGCCGCATCTCCGTGGGGAACACCAAGCCCATGCGCGTCTCGGTGGCCCTGACGGCCGTCGCGCTTCCCGGGCCGCCGAGGGCGGCGAAGACGGCCGGAGCGTGCTGCTCCAGCCATCCGGTCACCCGGCCCCACGCCTGTCGTACGTCTCCCACGTCGTGCTCCGGCATGCCGCTCATGGGGGAACCGTATGCGGAGCCACTGACATCGAGCCCGATGGCGGTGGCCGGCCGGGGCCGCAGCGGTGCGGCCGGGAAGCGGTGCGGGTACGGCCGGGGTGCGCTACGCGGACGCCCGGCGGATCAGCTCCGTCGGCAGGACGAGACTGCGTCCGGTGCCCCCGGTGCCCCCGGTGCCCCCGGTGGGGCCGGGCGGGGCGGTGTCGGGGCCGCGCAGCAGCAGGCGGGCCATCAGGCGGCCCATCCCTTCGATGTCCTGGCGGACCGTCGTCAGGGGCGGGTCGGTCTGTTCGGCCAGCGGGAGCATGTCGTCGAAGCCGACGACGGCGACGTCCTCGGGCACCCGCAGTCCGCGGGCGCGCAGCACGCGCAGCGCGCCGGAGGCGGTGAGGTCGTTCGCGGCGAAGACGGCGTCGAGATCGGGCACCCGGTCCAGGAGTTCACCGAGGGCGCGCTCGCCCCCGGCGGGCGTGAAGTCGCTCTCCGCGATCAGCCGGGGATCGCCGCCGTCCATGACGTCCCGGTAGCCTTCGAGCCGGTCCGCCGCCGAGGTCTGGTCCAGCGGCCCGCAGATGTGGGCGATCCGCCGACGGCCGAGCCCGGCCAGGTGCCGTACGGCCGTCCGGGCGCCGCCCCGGTTGTCGGTGTCGACGTAGGCCGCCTCGCGCACGCCGTCGCTCCAGCCGGGCCGCCCGCCGAACACGGTCGGCACCCCGGCGCGCTGGATCAGCGCGGGCAGCGGGTCGTCGAGGTGGAGGGAGAAGACCAGCGCGCCGTCGACATGGCCGCCCGCCAGATAGCGCCCGACCCGGGCGTGGTCCTCGCGGCCCTCGGTGAGCAGCAGCACGAGCTGGGTGTCGTGGGCCGTCAGTTCCTTGCTGATGCCGCGCAGTTGACGGGCGAAGAAGGGGTCGGCGAAGACCCGGGTCTCCGGTTCGGCGATGACGACGGCGACGGCGTCGTGCCGCTTGGTCACCAGGCTGCGGGCCGCCTGGTTGGGCACGTAGCCGAGTTCGTCCACGGCCCGGCGCACCCGTGCGGCGAGCGGTTCGCGCACGCCGTCCCCGCCGTTGACCACCCGGGACACGGTGGCCCGTGACACCCCCGCCCGCGCGGCCACCGCCTCCAGCGTGGGACGCGGCGCGGTCTCGCTCACTTCGGGACTCCTCACAGGCGGCTGCGGATCAGGATAGCCCGCTGGTCCGCCCGTGGTGAGAGCGCTTTCCCGGCCGGTGCCGGGCCGCGGAAGGCCGCTCTCAGCCGAGGAGGTCGACATGCCGTCCGACCCCCAGTTCCCCGGCGCGCCGGTACGCGGACCAGGCGACCGCCAGATCCTGCCAGGGCAGCCCGACCGGCGCGTAGACGGTACGGGCCGCGGCGTCGGGCCGCCCGGGACGCGTGCCGTCCAGCACCTCGCCGAGGGTGGCGTCGGCGGCCGAGGCGGGCAGGGACGCCGCGGCCAGCACGCCCATGGCGGCGGCCAGTTCGCGGTCGTCGACCACGAGCACGGCGGCGCGCAGCAGATCGGCGGCCAGTTCCCGCTTGCCCGGCTCGTCGCTGCCCAGGCTGGTCAGGTGGGTGCCCTCCCGGATGTCGGCGAGGCCCAGCAGCGGCTGCCGGGACCAGGTGGCCAGGACGACGGTCCTGGCGCGGGCTGCGACCTCGGCGGCGGAGGACAGCACCCGGCCGCCGTGCCGCGCGGCGAACTCGGCCGCGCGGCCGGGGTCCAGGTCGTGGACGACCAGGTCCCGGCGGGGACGCAGGGTGTCCAGGGCGCGTACGGTCGCCTCGGCCTGGGCGCCCGCGCCCACCACACCGAGGACCGTGTCGTCCCCGGGCGCGGCCAGCAGATGGGTGCCCAGGGCGGCGGCCGTGCCGGTGCGCCGGGCGGTGACGGTGGCGGAGTCCAGCAGGGCGAGCAGTTCACCGTCCCGGCCGCTGTGCAGGCAGATCACCCCGCGCAGAGCGGGGCGCGCGCCGGGGAACTTGGCGTTGACCTTGACGGTGTAGGCGTCGATGCCCGGCAGCAGTCCGGGGATCAGGGCGGTGGCCGTCCCGGGGAAGGGCAGGTCGGTGCGGATCCGCTGTCCGGGGACCGTGGTGTGCGGGGCGCGGCGGAAGCCCTCGCGCAGGGCGTCGACGCAGTCGGCGGGGTCCAGGACGGCTTCGAGGTCGCGGCGGGTGAGCAGAAGGGTCACCCGCCCATGATCCGCCGGTGCGGGCGCGGCGCGTCTGCCGGGTTCCGGTCCCGGTCCCGTCTCCCGTCGTACGCCGTGCTCCGCGGGCGGTGCCCGCCTGCTGTCCCGCCCCGGCTCGCAAGGTGCTCCCGGCCCGGCCCAAGAGCCGTTCCCGGCCCGGCTCAAGGGCCGCTCCCGGCCCCGGCTCAAGAGCCGCTCCCCGTCCGGCTCAGGAGGCGGCGGGGTCCTGCCCGGCGGCCCTGGCCCGGCTCGGCTGCACCCGCTTCGGCTCCCCCGGCATCTTCGGGTACTCGGGCGGATACGGCAGATCGCCCAGCCCGTGGTCGCGTTCGTCGCGCGCGGCCAGGTCGAGCAGGGCGTCCAGCGCGTAGGCGTGGTCGTCCATGTCGGCGTGCACGTCACCGGCCTCGGCGAAGCGGGCGGGCATCGTGGTGATGTCGAAGTCGCGCGGGCGGGCCGTGGGCACCTCCTCCCAGCGCAGCGGCGCCGAGACGGGGGCGTGCGGGCGTGGGCGTACCGAGTAGGCGGAGGCGATGGTGCGGTCGCGGGCGGTCTGGTTGTAGTCGACGAAGATGCGCGCGCCGCGCTCCTCCTTCCACCACTTGGTGGTGACCTGCTCCGGCATGCGGCGCTCCAGCTCCCGGCCCACCGCGATGGCGGCCCGCCGCACCTGGGTGAAGGTCCAGCGCGGCTCGATGGGCACGAAGACATGCAGTCCGCGTCCGCCGGAGGTCTTGGGCCAGCCGTGCAGGCCGCCGAACTCGTCGAGGACGGCGCGCAGTTCACCGGCGGCGCGGACGGCGTCGGTGTAGTCGGTGCCGGGCTGCGGGTCGAGGTCGATGCGCAGTTCGTCGGGGTGCTCGACGTCGTCGCGCCGGACCGGCCAGGGGTGGAAGGTGAGGGTGCCGTACTGGGCCGCCCAGACCACCGCCGCCTGCTCGGTGGGGCACATCTCGTCGGCGCTGCGGCCGCTGGGGAAGGTGATGTGGGCGGTCGGGATCCAGTCGGGCATGCCGCGGGGCGCGCGCTTCTGGTAGAACCACTCGCCGTCGATGCCGTCCGGGTAGCGCTCCAGGGTGGTGGGCCGTTCGCGCAGGGCGCGCAGGATGCCGGGCGCGACCGCCTGGTAGTACCGGGCGACGTCCAGCTTGGTGTACCCGTGCTCCGGGAAGAACACCTTGTCCGGGCTGGACAGCCGTACGGTCCGGCCGGCCACGTCGAGTTCCACCGCTTCGCCCATGCGAGCCACGGTAGGCGTACCCCGCACACCTCGCACACCGGGCGAAAGGCGCGTTCCGCGCGCACAATCGCAGCCATGGAGCTGCCCGTGATGCCGCCCGTGAAGCCCATGCTCGCCAAGCCGGTGGCGCGCATCCCGCCGGGGATGCACTACGAGGCGAAGTGGGACGGGTTCCGGGCCATCGTGTTCCGCGACGGGTCCGAGGTGGAGCTGGGCAGCCGTACGGGCAAGCCGCTGACCAGGTACTTCCCGGAGCTGGTCGGGGCGTTCCGGGAGCGGCTGCCCGAGCGGTGCGTGCTGGACGGGGAGATCGTGATCGCGCGCGAGGGGCGGCTCGACTTCGACGCGCTGACCGAGCGGATCCATCCGGCCGACTCCCGGGTGCGCACGCTGGCCGAGCGGACCCCGGCCTCCTTCGTGGCGTTCGACCTGCTGGCGCTGGACGCCGAGGCCCTGCTCGACGTGCCGCTGGCGGACCGGCGGGCGCTGCTGGAGCGGGCGCTCGCGGGGGCGGGGGCGCCGGTGCACGTGGCGCCGGCGACGACGGACGCCGAGGTGGCCCGGCAGTGGTTCGAGCAGTACGAGGGGGCGGGGCTCGACGGGGTGATCGCCAAGCCGCCGGGGCTGCCCTACCTCCAGGACCAGCGGGCCATGTTCAAGATCAAGCACGAGCGGACGGCGGACGTGGTGGTGGCCGGTTACCGCCTGCACAAGAGCGGCCCGGTCGTGGGCTCGCTGCTGCTCGGGCTCTACGACGGCCGGGGCGTCCTCCAGCACGTGGGGGTGGCGGCGGCGTTCCCGATGCAGCGCCGCGCCGAACTGGTCGGGGAACTGGCGCCGTTGCGCATGGACGATCCGTCCGGGCATCCGTGGGCCGCGTGGTCCGAGGAGGCGGCGCACGAGTCGGCCCGGCTGCCGGGCGCGCCGAGCCGCTGGTCGGGCCGCAAGGACCTGTCGTGGGTGCCGCTGCGGCCGGAGCGGGTGGCCGAGGTGGCGTACGACCACATGGAGAACGGGGCGCGGTTCCGGCACACGGCGCGCTTTCGCCGCTGGCGTCCGGACCGGGCCCCGGAAAGCTGCACGTACGCCCAACTGGAGGAGCCCGTCCGCTACGACCTGGCGCGGATCCTCGGCCCCTGACGCGGGCCGGTCTCCCGCTCCGCCGGGGCGCCGGATGTCATGTCCGCCGGGTCAGGACGTCATGAGGATCTCCGCCGGATCAGGGCGTCATGAGGATCTCCAGCGCGCCGTCCTGCTGGTGGGCGGCGAAGTCGCCGACGCGGAGCGGGTCGTCGTCGGTGCCGAGCGGATCGTCGTCGGTGAGGTGGGGCAGGAAGCCGTCGTCGGTCGGCTCCCCGATCACGGGGTCGGGGGCGTCCCCCACCCGGACGCCACGCTTGCCCTTCAGGCGCGGGCGGCGGGTTCCACCGGGTTGCGCAGGCCCTCGGCGGCGTCCGCGACGCGCCGGATCAGGTCGAAGAACTGGGTCTGCTCGGCGGGGCTGAGCGGGCCCAGGAAGACCTGGTTCATCCGGGCCGTGCGCACGGTGAGCCTGCGGTGGGTGCGCTCGCCCTCCGCGGTCGGCCGGAGCAGGAAGCGGCGGCCGTCCCCGGGGTCGCGGACCTTGCCGAGCAGACCGCGGCGTTCGAGACGGCTGACGACCTCGGCGATGGTGGAGCGGTCGAGCCCGACCCGCTCCCCCACGGTGCGCTGGTCGAGTCCGGGCTCGGCGACCAGCGCGTTGAGCACGGCGAACTGCGGTGAGGTGATCTCCTCGGAGACCATCGTGTTCCACAGCAGGTAGTGGGCCTGCTGGAGGCGCCGGGCCAGGTGCCCGGGGTGGGTCGTCAGGTCCACCGCGGCCATGAGCGCTCCTCGTTCTCGCAGTTTTCGCAGTTCTCGCAGTTCTCGCACGGTTCTCGCCGGTTCGCGCGGGCGCGTGGCGCTCGCCCGGTCTGTAGGTGCACTGAACAGTATCTCCATCGAGCCACCGTCCGGTCCTGCGACACGCGGATGATGTGAACCACTGGTCAGAACCCTTGACGGTCTCCGATGACGGTGGCAGCGTGAGGGCCGCTCGCGGAAATACTCAGTGCCCTGACTATCTCCGGACCACCTGTGACGCCCGTCTGCGGCGACCATCCGCGGCACCGGACGGCAGGGCCCCGGCAGAGACGAGGCGTGTTTCGATGGACAAGGTGGTCCCCACCGCCGCCCAGGCGGTGGCCGACGTGGGCGACGGCGCCTCGCTGGCGGTGGGCGGATTCGGGCTCAGCGGTGTGCCGAACGTGCTGATCCAGGCGCTGTACGAGCGCGGGAGCGGCGCCCTGTCGGTCGTCTCGAACAACTGCGGCGCACTGGACTCCGGCCTCGCCGTGCTCCTCGCGGCCGGCCGGATCGCCCGGGTGACCGGCTCCTACATCGGCGCCAACAAGGAGTTCGCCCGCCAGTACCTGTCCGGCGAGCTGGAGGTGGAGCTGATCCCGCAGGGCACGCTGGCCGAGCGGCTGCGGGCCGGCGGCGCCGGGATCCCGGCCTTCTACACCCCCGCCGGTGTCGGCACCCAGGTCGCCGACGGCGGACTGCCCTGGCGCTACGACGGACAGGGCGGCGTCGCGCTCGCCTCGCCGCCGAAGGAGGTCCGCGACTTCGACGGCGCCTCCTACGTCCTGGAGCGCGGCATCCGCACCGACTTCGCGCTGGTCCGCGCCGCCCGCGGCGACCGGCACGGGAACCTGGTGTTCGCCAGGTCCGCCCGCAACTTCAACCCGCTGGCGGCCATGGCGGGCAGGGTGACCGTCGCGGAGGTCGAGGAACTGGTCGAGCCGGGCGAGCTGGACCCGGACGCGGTGCACCTGCCCGGGATCTTCGTGCAGCGCGTGGTCGCGCTCACCGCCGAGCAGGCCGCCGACAAGCGGATCGAGAAGCGGACGGTGAGTGCCTGATGGCCTGGACCCGTGAGGAGATGGCCGCCCGTGCGGCGCGCGAGCTGCGCGACGGCCAGTACGTGAACCTCGGCATCGGGCTGCCGACGCTCATCCCGAACCACCTGCCGCCGGGCGTCGAGGTGGTGCTGGAGTCGGAGAACGGCATCCTGGGCACCGGCCCCTACCCCGCCGAGGACGCCGTCGACCCGGACCTGATCAACGCCGGCAAGGAGACCGTCACGGTGCTGCCGGGCGCCTCCTTCTTCGACTCGGCGCTGTCCTTCGCGATGATCCGCGGCGGGCACATCGACGTGGCCGTGCTCGGCGCCATGCAGGTGTCCGCGGGCGGCGACCTGGCCAACTGGGCGGTCCCCGGCAAGATGATCACCGGGATCGGCGGGGCGATGGACCTGGTGCACGGCGCCCGCACGGTCGTCGTCGTGATGACCCACACCGCCAAGGACGGCTCCCCGAAGATCGTCGAGCGGTGCACGCTGCCGCTGACCGGCGCGGCCTGCGTCGACCGGATCGTCACCGACCTCGGCGTCCTGGACGTCACCGGCGACGGACTCGTCCTGACCGAGACCGCGCCCGGGGTCACCGCCGAGGAGATCACCGCCAGGACCGACGCCGAGGTCCGTGTCCCGGGAGCGCCGCGATGACCAGGACCGTCTATGTCGTCGACGCCGTCCGCACCCCCTTCGGCCGCTACGGCGGCGCCCTGGCCGAGGTGCGCCCGGACGACCTGGCCGCGCACGCCCTGCGCGCGCTCCTCGCCCGCACCCCCGGCCTGGACCCGGCCCGGATCGAGGACGTGTACCTCGGCAACGCCAACGGCGCGGGCGAGGAGAACCGCAACGTCGGCCGCATGGCCGCCCTGCTCGCCGGACTGCCCACCTCCGTGCCCGGCGTGACCGTCAACCGGCTGTGCGCCTCCGGTCTTGAGGCGGTGGTCCAGGCGGCCCGCGCCGTCGCCGTCGGGGACGCCTCCGTCGTCGTGGCGGGCGGGGTCGAGTCCATGACCCGCGCCCCCTATGTGCTGCCCAAGGCGGACCGCCCCTTCCCGGCCGGGCACACCGAGCTGTACTCGACCACGCTGGGCTGGCGGATGGTCAACCCGCGGATGGAGCCGCAGTGGACGGTCCCGCTGGGCGAGTCCGCCGAACTGATCGCCGACAAGCACGCGATCAGCCGCGCACAGCAGGACGAGTTCGCCCTGGACAGCCAGCGCAAGGCCGCCGCCGCGCAGCGGGCCGGGCTGTTCGACGCCGAGCTGGCGCCGCTCACGCTGCCCCGGCGCAAGGGCGAGCCGGTGGTGTTCGCCGCCGACGAGTCCGTACGGCCGGACACCTCCCCGGCGGCGCTGGCCGCCCTGAGACCGGCGTTCCGCACGGAAGGCGGCACGGTCACCGCGGGCAACGCCTCCCCGCTGAACGACGGCGCCGCCGCCCTGCTGCTGACCGACGAGGAGGGCCTGCGGGCCACCGGCCGCGAGCCGCTGGCCCGGATCTCGGCCACCGGCGTCTGCGCCACCGACCCGCACTACTTCGGGCTCGCCCCCGTCGAGGCCGTCCGGCGCGCCCTGGCCAGGGCCGGGAGGAGCTTCGACGACCTGGACGTCCTCGAACTCAACGAGGCGTTCGCCGCGCAGGTGCTCGGCTGCCTCGCCGAGTGGCCCGCGCTCGACCCGGCCGTCCTCAACCCGCAGGGCGGCGCCATCGCCCTCGGCCACCCGCTCGGCGCCTCCGGCGCCCGGCTCGCCGGCACCGTCGCCCACCAGCTCGCCCGCAAGGGCTCGGGCACCGGCATAGCCACCCTCTGCATCGGCGTCGGACAGGGCCTCGCCCTCGTCCTGGAACGCTAGGAGACCGCCCCATGACCCTCACCCAGCAGGACATCGACCAGGAGATCGCGGCCGAGCACGCCGCGTACGAGAAGCGGCTCGCCCAGGGCGCCCCCGTCGAGCACCACCCGCGCCGCGACTACGCGCCCTACCGCTCCTCCGTGCTGCGGCACCCGAAGCGGCCGCTGGTCGCCATCGACACCGCCAAGGACCCGGAACTGGTCGAGCTGACCTCGCCCGCCTTCGGCGAGCGGGACCTCACCGAGACCGACAACGACCTCACCCGGCAGCACACCGGGGAGCCGGTCGGCGAGCGCATCACCGTCTCGGGCCGGCTCCTGGACCGCGCCGGACGCCCGGTGCGCGGGCAGCTCATCGAGATCTGGCAGGCCAACTCCGCGGGCCGCTACGCCCATCGGCGCGAGCAGCACGACGCCCCGCTCGACCCGAACTTCACCGGCGTCGGCCGCACCCTGACCGACGCCGACGGCCGCTACCGCTTCACGACGATCCAGCCCGGCCCCTATCCGTGGCGCAACCACCTCAACGCCTGGCGGCCCGCGCACATCCACTTCTCCGTCTTCGGCGCGGCCTTCACCCAGCGTCTGGTGACGCAGATGTACTTCCCGAACGACCCGCTCTTCCCGTACGACCCGATCCTTCAGTCCGTGACGGACGACGCCGCCCGGCAGCGGCTGATCGCCGCCTATGACCACAGCCTGTCGGTACCGGAGTTCTCCCTCGGCTACCGCTGGGACATCGTGCTCGACGGCCCCGCCGCCACCTGGCTCGAAGAAGGGCGCTGAGCTGCCATGACGACGACCGACACCGGCCTCCCCGAGGGTCCCGGGGGCGCGGCGCCCACCCCGTCGCACACCGTGGGCCCCTTCTACGGCTACGCACTGCCCTTCCCCGGCGGCGAGGACGTCGCGCCCCACGGCCACCCTGACACCGTCACCGTGCACGGGTACGTGACGGACGGCGAGGGCCGTCCGCTGCCCGACGCGCTGATCGAGACCTGGGGCCCGGACCCGGACGGGCGCATACTCGCCGTGGACGGCTCGATGCGGCGCGACCCCGCCTCCGGCGGCTTCCTCGGCCGCAACGGCGTGGAGTTCACCGGCTTCGGCCGGATCCAGACCGACGCGGACGGCCACTGGTACGTGCGCACCCTGCGGCCCGGCGCCCGCGGGGGCCACGCCCCGTACCTGAGCGTCTGCGTCTTCGCGCGCGGTCTGCTCGTCCACCTGTTCACCCGGATCTACCTGCCCGGCGACGACGCCGCCCTGGCCGCCGATCCGCTGCTCTCCCGGCTGGACGAGGAACGGCGCGCCACGCTGGTCGCGGCGCGCGAGGACAGCGGGGCATACCGTTTCGACATCCGCCTTCAGGGCGAGGGCGAGACGGTCTTCCTGGAGTTCCGGTGACACCATCCGCACCACGGCCCGACAGCACCCGCGCCGAGGCCGGGCTGCTCGCGCCCGGCTGGACCGGTTCCGCCGCCGCGGCGGCGACCGGCGACGCCGCCTTCCTGAGCGCGCTGCTGGAGGCGGAGGCCGCGCTCACCCGGGCGCAGGCCGCGCTCGGCCTCGTCCCCGAGGGCGCGGCCGAGGCGGTGACCCGGGCGGCCGACCCGGCCCGCTTCGACCTGAGGGCGCTGGCCGAACGCGCCCGCGGCGGCGGCAATCCCGTGATCCCGCTGGCCGCCGACCTGACCGCGGCGGTGACCGAGGCGGCGGGCGAGGAGTACGGCGCCTGCGTGCACCGGGGCGCGACCAGCCAGGACATCATGGACACGGCCGCCATGCTGGTCGCCGTGCGCACGCTGGACCTGGTCCTCGCCGACCTGGCCCGCACCGAGGCCGCCCTCGCCCGGACGGCCGCCGCGCACCGCGACACCGTGCTGCCCGGCCGGACGCTGACCCAGCACGCCGTGCCGACCACGTTCGGGCTGAAGGCGGCCGGCTGGCGCGCGCTCGTCCTGGACGCCCGGGACCGCGTCGCGCGGGTACGGGACGCGCTGCCGGTGCAACTGGGCGGCGCGGCGGGCACCTTGGCGGCGTTCGCGGCCTACGGCTCCGAGGACCCGGCCGCGCTGGTGGCGGCGTACGCCCGCGAACTCGGGCTGCGCGCCCCGCTGCTGCCCTGGCACACCCTGCGCACCCCGGTCGCCGACCTGGCCGGCTGCCTCGCCTTCACGGCGGGCGCCCTGGGCAAGACGGCCGCCGACGTGCTGACGCTGTGCCGCACCGAGATCGCCGAACTGGCCGAGGGCAGCGGCGGCGGCTCCTCCGCGATGCCGCACAAGGCGAACCCGGTGCGCTCCACTCTGATCGCCGCCGCCGCCCGGCGCGCCCCGCAGCTCGCGGCCACGCTGTACGCGTCCATGGCCGCCGAGGACGAGCGCCCCGCGGGCGCCTGGCACGCCGAGTGGGAGCCGCTGCGCGATCTGCTGCGGCTGGTGGGCGGTGCGGCCCGCGACGCGGCGGAGCTGGCCGAGGGGCTGCGGGTGGACACCGGTGCGATGCGCGCGCACCTCGGCCTCACCCACGGACTGATCGTCTCCGAGCGGCTGTCGGCCGAACTGTCCGGGGTGCTCGGCCGCGCCCGCGCCCGGGAACTCCTCACCGAACTGGCCCGCCGTGCCTACGCCGAGGACCGCCCGCTCGCCGGACTCCTCGCCGAGGTGCCGGAGTTGCGGGACACCGACCTGGCGGGCCCGACCGACCCCACCCGTTACACCGGCTGCGCCGGACCCCTCACCGACCGTGCTCTGGAGCGACGTTGACCGTGCACCACCGTGCCGAAGGCCCCGCCACGGCACCCGCCCTGCTGCTCGGCCCCTCCCTGGGCACCTCCTCGGCGCTGTGGGACCGGGTCGCCCCGGAACTGGCCGCCTCCCACCGGGTGGTCCGCTGGGACCTGCCCGGACACGGCGGTTCGGCGGCCGGTCTCATCGGTCCGGGCGCGACCGTGGCCGACCTCGCCGCGCTGGTCCTGGAGCTGGCGGACACGCTCGGCCTGGAACGGTTCGCGTACGCGGGGGTGTCCCTGGGCGGCGCCGTGGGGCTGCATCTCGCCGTGTACCACCCCGAGCGGCTGACGTCCCTGGCGGTGATCTGCTCCTCGGCCCACTTCGGCGGGGAGCGGGCATGGCGGCAGCGGGCCGCGCTGGTGCGCCGGGAAGGGCTCGCCGACCTGGCCGCGAGCGCCGGATCCCGCTGGTTCGCCGGTGACTTCACCGTGCCCGAGCTGATCCGCGACCACCGGGAGGCCGACCCGGAGGCGTACGCCGCCTGCTGCGACGCGCTGGCCGCCTTCGACCTCACCGGCAGGCTCCGCGACATCCGCACGCCCACGCTGCTGATCGCGGGCCGCCGGGACCCGGCGACACCGCCCGCGCACCTGCGGGAGATCGCCGACGCGGTGCCCGGCGCGGCCCTCGTCGAGATCCCGGGCGCCTCGCACCTGGCGCCCGCGCAGTGCCCCGGGGCCGTGCTGAGCGCGCTGCGCACGCAACTGGACGGCCCCGCCCGGCAGGGCATGCGGGTACGGCGCGAGGTGCTGGGCGACGCGCACGTGGACCGCGCGCAGGCCCGGCAGACCCCGTTCACGGCCCGCTTCCAGGACTTGATCTCCCGTTATGCCTGGGGCGAGATCTGGACCGACCCCACGCTCACCCGGCGCGAACGCAGCATGATCACCATGACCGCGCTGGTCGCCCACGGCCATCACGACGAGCTGGCGATGCACGTCCGCGCGGCCCGCCGCAACGGGCTGACCCCCGAGGAGATCGGCGCGGTGCTCCTCCAGAGCGCGGTGTACTGCGGGGTGCCCGCGGCCAACTCGGCGTTCGCGGTGGCCCAGCGGGTGCTGGCGGAGGAGCCGGACGCGGGCGGGCCGGGCGAGACGGACGGGCCGGGAGCGGGCTGAGGCCGCCGCCGGGCACGGGTCCGTCGCCGGGTCCGGGAGACCGGCAGTTCGCGGCGGGCGAGCGGGCCCGCTCAGTCCGTGTCCTCCAGCGGGAATCCGTTCGACTCCAGTGCCGCGCGGGCGCGGTCCGCCAGGCCGTCCGCGCCGCAGGACCGGGCCAGTGCCAGACCGCGCCGCAGCTCGGCCGCCGACCCGGCGGCGATGCCGTGCTCGACGCGGGCGGCGGCGTGTTCGTACTGGCAGGGCGACGCCTCCAGAAAGGTGACGGCCTGGGCGGCGAGGGCGACCGCCCGCGGGCCGGTCTCCAGCGCGGCGGCGCAGCGCAGCGCCTCCCCTATGGCGGTGTCGGTGCCGAACCGCTCGGCCTGGCGGCGCACGTCGGAGGCGAGCCGCGCGGCACGGGCCGGGTCCTCCACGGCGAGGGCACGGGCCAGATCCGCCGCCCAGGGCACCATGACCGGATTGTGGTGGCCGCGCACGGCGGCGGCCTGCTCGGCGGCCTCCAGTTCGGCCACGCCCTCCTTGGTGCGGCCCGCGGCGAGCAGCAGCCGGCCGCGGACGCTGCGCGGGTCCGGGATGACGATGGTGGCCGGGTAGGGCGGCGCGAAGCCGTACCGCTCCGCGATCTCCCAGGCCTCCTCGACATGGCCGCGGGCGAGCAGGGTGTCCACCAGGTTGCAGGTGGCGGTCCAGTACAACGGCAGCCCGCGGCCGACCCGTTCGGCGATGGCCAGCGACTCGCGCAGGGCCTGCTCCGCCTCGCGCAACCGGCCGCGCCTGCGGTGGCCGAGGCCCACGTAGGCGTACGCGAGGGCCAGGTGGCCGCCGCTCCAGTGCGCGTTCTCGTAGGCGCGCAGCGCTTCGTTGTAGAGGGCTTCGGCGCGGTCCAGGCGGTCGCTGTAGGCGTAGGCGCTGGCGAGCATCAGCAGCAGTTCGATGCCCCACTCGGTGTCGGTCCAGCCGAGTCCGGGAGCGAGACGGCCGTTGACGAGGGCGCGGTCGCACAGCTCCGCGACCTCCTCGGCGTTCTCGCCGCGCGCCATGGCGTCGAAGCCGCGCAGGATCAGCAGGGCGCGCTCGGAGTTGTCGCGTCCGGTGCAGCCGGCGGCGAGTTCGGCCAGCCGTTCGGAGCGGTCGGGGGTGATGGTCTCGCCGGTGTGCAGGCCCTCCCACATGAACTGGACGGCCTGGAGGCGCAGCCGCACGGGGCCCGGCGGGTGCCGGGCGGCCTCGGCCTCGACCGTGCGGACGGCGTCCTCCAGCTGGTTGTTGTGCAGCAGTGCCTGGGACAGCCGCCAGACGGCGTCCACGCGGGTGGTGCCGTCCAGGCCGGGCATGCTCAGCGCCAGTTGGAGGTGGTCGATGGTGGTGGCGGGAGCGGTGAGCAGGGTGGCGCAGCCCAGTTCGTACAGCACGCGCGCGTGCACCTCGGGAGTGGGCGGTTCCAGCAGGGCCCGCTCCAGGCAGCGGCGGGCGGCCTCCGGGGCGCCGACGGCGAGGTGTTCGCGGGCGGCCTGCCGCAACTGGTCGACGAGTTCCTCGTCGTCGTCCGGGTGGACCTGGAGCAGATGCCGGGAGGCGGCCGCGGCGCCGAGACCGGAGTCGGTGACGACTTGGGCCGCGATGCCGTGCATGGCGGTGCGCAGCGCGTCCGGGATCGAGCTGTAGACGGCGGTGGCGATGAGCGGGTGCACGAACTCCAGGTCGCCTTCGCCTGCGCCCGCGGTGGCCGGATCGGGCTCGGTGAGGATACGGGCCTCGCGCAGCAGTTCGGCGCAGCGCGCGGCGTCGTCGCGGTTCATGGTCGCGAGCCGGGCGACCAGCTGGACGGAGATGTCGGTGCCCAGGATGGCGGCGGCCCACGCGAACCGGGTGGCGTCGATGCCGAGTTCCTCCAGGCGGGCGACGAGGCCGCCGCCGCGGGCGGAGCGGTTCAGGTCGCGCAGTTCGCCCGCGTGCGCCTCGACCGGGTCCAGCTCGCTGTCGCGGACCTTGGCGAGGAGTTCGACGGTGTCGTAGGGGTTGCCGTCGGTGACCGCCCACACCTCGCGGCAGAACGGGCCGTCGGCGTGCGCGCCGAGCGTGCTGCGGGTGAGCGCGGCGGTGGCCTCCGGGGAGAGGCAGCTGAGGGTGCGGACCCCTGCGGCGGCCGCGACCGCCTCCAGCAACTGGGCGCTGTCGCCGCTCACTTCGCCGGGGCGGCGGGTCACGACGAGGAGCACGGACAGCTCGGTGAGGCGTCCGGCGAAGGCGGCGAGCCAGCGCAGGCTCTCCTCGTCGGCCCAGTGGACGTCGTCGATCATCAGCACGAGCGGCCAGTCCCGCCCGGCCAGCCGGCTCACCGCGGCGACCAGTCCCTCGCACACGCTCCGCGGGTCGGCCTGTCCGCCGCCGGGTTCCGCTATGCCGAGGGCGGGCCCGGCGATGCCGTACCACTCGCCCAGGTACTCGCGGGCCTCCTCGGGCATGAGCGACAGCAGTGCGGGCTGGAGCAGTTGGCGCACCACGTTGAAGGGGACGGAGCGCAGGACCTCGCCGCCGCGCGCCGACCAGACGGTGCAGCCGCGTGCCTCGGCGATGCGGCGGGTGCGGGCGAGCAGGGTGGTCTTGCCCAGCCCGGCCTCGCCCTGGAGCACCAGCAGTTCTCCGTGGGACGCGCGGTCGGAGCACAGGGCCTCCACCGCGCGGAGGATGGCGGTGACTTCCTCGTCGCGCTCCCACAGGGAGTCCGAGGCGGCCGGTCCCGGCCGTACCTCCGTCATCCCGCTACCTCCCAAGTCGCCCGAACGACGTACGAATGCCGAGCCTAGCGGCCGGGCCGCCCGAGCGGAGCCCGGTCGGGCCACCTCTTGCCGTGACGGGTGACGGGTGCCGTGCGCGGCCCCGGCCGCGGCGGCGGAACCGGGCCGCAACGGGTCCCTCTCATACCGCTTTCACGGACGCCTCATACGGTGGGGGCATGACGCAGGTGACTCCTCCCGGGTGGTACCCCGACCCGGGCCAGACGAATGACGGTCCCGCCACCGAGCGCTGGTGGGACGGCAAGGCGTGGACGGACCGGGTCCGCCCGGCCGGTCCGGCCGCCGCGTGGGGTCCGCCGGCGCACCCGGCCGCCGGTCCGGTGCCCCCGGAGCAGCCGGTGCGGCCGCCGTCCCCGGAGCCCCGGGACGACGCGGGCGGGCCGCCGTACGCCGGACAGCCGGGGCAGCCCGGTCCGCAGGGACTGCCGGAGCAGCCGGGACAGCCGGGGGCGCCGGTGCAGCCCGGGTATCCGGTGCATCCGGGCTATCCCGGGTACCCGGCGCAGCCGCCGGCCCGTTCGCGGCGCGGGCTGCGGACCGGCATAGCCGTCGCGGTGACGGCCGCGGTGCTGGCGAGCATCGGGGTCGGCGTGTACGCGCTGAGCAAGGACGACGGCGGCAGCAGCCGCGCCGGGTCCCAGCAGGGTCCCGGCGGGCAGCGCGGCCCCGGGGACCGGGAGGGCTCCGGCGGCCGGGGCGGCCCGTTCGGCGGCGGTCCCGGCGGCTCGGGCGGGTCGGACGGCTCCGGGGGCCTCGGCGGCTCCGGGGGTCTCGGCGGCTCGGGCGGTTCCGGCGGGCCGGGCGGCTCGGGCGGTTCCGGTGGATCCGGTGACCCGGACGGGTCCGGGGGCGGTGCCGAGGCGCCGAAGATCCGCAGCGGTTCGGTGGCCGACCCGGTCAACGGCATCAGCCTGCCCGTCCCGGACGGCTGGTACGGCCAGCAGATCGGCGTGGGCGCCCAGCTCACCTCCGACAGCGGCTACAAGTGCCCCGGCGACACCTCGAAGTCCTGCACCAAGGGCGGCGCCTACTCGGTGCCCGCCGCGGCGCTGCGCACCGCGGGCAGCACGCCCGAGGAGGTCGCCAAGGCCGACATCGAGGCCAATGTGAAGGAGTCGTACGGCGGGACGACCTACGGGGCTGTGACCTCGCACCAGGTGCTCGCCTCCAAGGCGGTGACCGTGGCCGGCCAGAAGGGCTACCTGGTGCGCTGGAAGGCGGTCACGAGCAAGGGCGCGGACGGGATCGTCGAGTCCCTGGTCTTCCCGTCCCCGGCGCGGCCGGGCCAGTTGGTCGTGGTGCGCTTCGGGGTGGACGCCGACCAGCCGCAGTCGCTGCTGGACGACATCACCAAGGGCATCAAGGTGTCCTCGGGCGGCGGCAGCGGCCAGAGCGCCTGACGCCGCGCGTCCCGCTTTGCCGGCCGGGCGGGCTCCCTCTCCGCTCAAGAGGGGCCGCCCGGCCGGGAGCGCGCCGCCCCCGTCCCCACGGTGCGGCGCGTGCAGGCCGTCGTCCGGTCATCCCGTGGACGGCGGCCTGGGTCAGGGATCGAGGCCGAGTGCGGGCAGCACGGCGGCCTCGACGAACCGGACGAGGTAGTCCGGGTCGGCGTAGGTCCCGTCGATGACGGGCCGGATGCGTACGACGCCGAACATCTGCGCGGGCACATAGGCCAGCGCCGGGTTGTCCGGGGCCACCTCGCCGCGTTCGACGCCACGGCGCAGGATCTCGCGCAGCGCGGCGATCTCCGGCTCCACGACGGCCTCGCGCAGCGCCTGCTTCAGCTCCGGGTCCTGCATGATGGCGTGCCCGAGCGCCTGGAGCAACCGGGTGTCCTTGCCCGACCACTCCCCCGCCGCCCGCGCGGCCCGGCGCAGGTCCTCGGCCAGCGAGCCGGTATCGATCCCGCCGAAGCGGCTGCGCCGGTTGGCGCGCAGGGCGGCCACCACGAACTGCGGCTTGTTCTTCCACTGCCGGTAGAGCGTGGACTTGCTGCACCGGGTGGTGGCGGCGACACCCTCCATGGTCACGGCGTCGTACCCGCACTCGCGGACCTGTTCGAGGACGGCGTCGAAGAACTCCTGCTCACGCTCGGGCGTGATCTTGGAGCGGCGCGAGGCGACGACCGTGTCAGGTCCGTCCGCGGCCTGCGACGTCATCGCTCTTCTCCTCGCTCGTGGCTCCAGCGCGGCTCCAGCCGCTCTCCAGTGTGGTTCATGTCCGGCGTGAGAGACCTCAGCCGTGTGTGAGAAGCCTCAATCGATACGCCAGTGTACCGGTACACCATCGTATCGGTACACTGGCGTATCGGTACGATGTCGTATCGATGCTACGGGTACGGGCGGCTCGCCCCTACCGGGACGCACCCACTCACCACACACGCACACACGGACGCGAAGGGGCCGGGGCATGACATCCCGAACCGAGGGCGCCGCCGCGGCACCCGCGAGGCCCGCGCGGCCCGCGCTCGTGCGCGAGCTGCTGCTCGTCGCGGGGCTGTTCCTCGTCTACAAGCTCGGCCGCCAGCTGGCCGCCGACCACACCGGCGAGGCCTTCCGCAACGCGGACCACGTGTGGCACCTGGAACGGGCGCTGCACCTGCCCGGCGAGGGCGCCGTCCAGTCGCTGCTGCTGCACGGCGACACCCTGGTGCGCGTGGCGAACACCTATTACGCGACCGTGCACTTCCCGGCCACCGTCGGACTGCTGGTCTGGCTGTATCTGCGCCGCCCGGCGCACTACCTGTGGACCCGCCGCGTCCTCGCCGCGCTGACCGCCGCCGCCCTGGTGCTGCACCTGGCGTTCCCGCTCGCCCCGCCGCGCATGCTCGCCGCCACCGGCCTGATCGACACCGCGCACGTGTACGGGCCCTCGGTGTACGGGCCG
Organism: Streptomyces sp. NPDC003284; assembly: GCF_053589675.1. Taxonomy (NCBI): domain Bacteria; kingdom Bacillati; phylum Actinomycetota; class Actinomycetes; order Kitasatosporales; family Streptomycetaceae; genus Streptomyces; species Streptomyces sp. NPDC003284. The sequence goes on along the minus strand of NZ_JBSFSI010000001.1, from coordinate 341,980 downwards.
CCCAGGACGGACCATCTGTCGAACCAGTTCGCGGCCATGCCCTCGCTGCACTTCGGCTGGGCGCTGATGGTGGCCCTCGCCCTGGTCGCCGCCACCCGGTCCCGCCGGCGCTGGCTGTGGCTGCTGCACCCGCTGCTGACCCTGCTGGTGATCGTGGGCACCGCCAACCACTACTGGCTCGACGCGATCGTCGCCACGGCGCTGCTCGCCCTGGCCCTCGCCCTCCTGCCGCGGCCGAGCGGCCGGACGCTCGTCGTGGCACGCGGCCCCGGCCGGCCCGTACCGGCCGAGGACGGCACGCTCGTGGGGGCCGTCCGATGAGCGCCGCCCTGCTCGCCCTGGTCCTCTCGCTCTTCTCGGCCGTCGCCTACGCCGCCGCCGCGGTCGCCCAGGAGCGGCTCGCCGCGCGGGCGGCCGCCACCGGCGCGCTCGCGCTGCTGCGCCGCGGCGCCTGGTGGGGAGCGGTGGCGCTGAACGGATCGGCGGCGCTGCTGCACGTGGTGGCCCTGAAGTACGGGCCGCTGACCGTGGTCCAGCCGCTCGGCGCGCTCACCCTCGTGGCCGCCGTGCCGATGGGCGCGCGGCTGGCCGGGCGGAAGGTCGCCGCCGCCGAGTGGCGCGGCACGGCCTGCACGCTGCTCGGTCTCGCCGCGCTGCTGGTCGCCGCGTCCGGGCCCGCGCCCGAGCAGGTGCTGAGCCCGGCCGAGGCGCTGGCGGTGGCGGGCACCACGGCCGTCCTCATCGGTGTGCTGTCCCGGCCCGGCGCCCGGCCGGGCCTGCGGCACGCGACCGCCTCCGGCCTGGCCTCGGGAGTCGCCTCGGCGCTCACCCAGACGGTGACCGTGGCCGCCACGGACCACACCGGACCGCTGCTGAGCGCGCGGGTGATCGTGGTGGCGCTGCTGGTCGCGGCGTTCGCGACGGGCGGGCTGCTGCTCTCGCAGACCGCGTACCGGGGCGGTCTGGGCGCGCCGCTGGCCGTGGTCACGCTGGCCAATCCGGTGGCCGCCGCTGTGATCGGCCTCACCCTGCTCGGGCAGGGGCTCCAGGGCGGGGTGCGCGGGGTGCTGCTCGCCCTGGCCGGTGCGGCGCTCGCCGCCTGGGGCGTCGTCGAACTGACCCGGGCGACCCCGTCGCGTACGGAACCGGCCACGGCGGACGGGGGGCGGGGGCTCGCGACGGCGGCCGACACCGGGACCGGTGCCGCTGCCGGGGCGGCCGGACTCGTGCCGGACGCCGGGGCCGGGGCATCGCCCGCGCTCGCCGCCGTACCGGCGCCCGCACCCGCACCCGGAGCGCCGCCGGTACGGGAGACCGTCCCCGCGCCCGCGCGCACGCCCGTACAAGGCAGCGGCCACGAGGAGCACCCCGTGGCCGCTGTGCTGGCCCTGGAAGCCGGGTCGGCCGCCCGGGAACCGGCGCTGCGCGTGCGGCGCCGGACGCGCCGCTCCCGCCGGTCCGGGCCGGACCGCCTCACCAAGCTCTGAAAGCTCCGGGCGCGCTGCGGGCCCTCCGCCGGGGCGTGTCAGCCCAGGCCGCGCGCGTCCTGCTTGAGCGCCGTGTCCACGGTCAGCGCCGTCGCCACCACGAGGCTCAGCAGCGGCTCGGGCAGCTGGTAGTGGATCTGGAGGACGTAGTTGTCGGCCGTCGTGAACATCGTCTTGGCCAGGCCCTCCCAGGTCTTGGTGATCCGGGCGACCTCGCTGTCGGCGTGGTCGACGATCGCGAAGTTCCAGGCCCGCCAGTTCTCCGCCTTGATGGCGCCGACCTGCTGCCCGTTCGCGTTCATCGCGAAGTTGATCTTGCCGAAGACGTTCTGCTGGACGATCTCGCCGACCTGCGAGCCGTCCGGGCGGGAGACGATCACCCGCGACTTGAGGAACTTCGCGGGCCGGGTCAGCACCAGCTGCGGCTGCCCGTAGGCGTCCCGGATCTCCAGCCGGTGCGTCATGAACTGGTCGATGCTGGAGACGAACCGCACGACCTTGCGCAGGGCGCTCTGGCCGATCTCGGTGACGACGCCGAGCCGGTTGCCGTTCTGGTCGAAGACCTCGTACTCGTTGGTCAGCTCGATCAGCTTGGCCTTCTGGTTCACCACGAGGACCGGCTCGCTGAACAGCGTGCCCCCGCCGACGTTGCCGGACGCGACACCGGCCTCCTCCCGCACCTGCTGCTGCACGCGCGGGTCGAACCCGGCCTGCGGGGCCGCCGCGGGCGACTGGGCCTGCGGCGGCACCTGCTGGACGGCGGGAGCCTGCTGGGCGGCGTGGGTGTGCTCGGTCCACTGCGCGCCGTCCCAGTAGCGCAGCGTCTGCGCCGCCCCGTGGGGGTCCGGGTACCAGCCTGCAGGTGTGTTCGAATGCGTGGTCACCGGGGCACACTACCGCGAGCCGGCCGGAAAGCAACCGCCGCGCGGAGGCCGGTCAGCCGGCCGCGATCGCGGGGTCGCTCACTCCGGGAAGGCCGTTCTCGACATGCCCGGCGAACCTCCGCACGAAGGACGGGTCGGCCGCGGAGGTGACCGTCAGGTCGTACCAGCGGCGGCTCGCGGCGAGTGCGAACCGGTGGCGCACCGTGGCCCCCGCCTTCACCGCGACCTCCACCGGCCGGCCGCCGTAGCCGACGCTCACCCTGAGCCGTGCCGTGCCCGTCCCCCGGTGCGTGAAGGTGAGCTCCACGTCGTCGCCCGCGTAGCCCGCGGTGACCTCCGGGCCCGCCGTGCGGCCGGGGCCGCGGAAGGTGCGCAGGAAGCCGTTGGGCCCGTGCACGGTCAGGTCGTACGAGCCACCGGAGTAGGCCGAGTTCCAGGTGTCGGAGACGGTCTTGCCCGCCTCGGTGGTGTACGTCCAGGGGCCGTCGGTGCGGTTGCCCGAGGTGATCAGGAAGGCGGCCCCGGCCTGCGCTCCGGAGGCGAAGGACAGGGTGAACTTCCCGGCCGCCGGGTCCGCCGAACCGTCCACCACGGGGGCGTACTTGAGCGGACGGGCGGGCCGGCTGCCGGGTTCCTGGCGGGGCAGGGCGCCCTGGGCGGGCGGCACCGGGACGTAGTCGGGGTGGCGGTCGCGGTCCGGCGGCGCGTACCCGGAGGTGTCCGGCAGGGAGACCGGGCGGCTGTCCGCGCGGGAGAAGTCGAACGCGGCCGTCAGATCGCCGCAGACCGCCCGCCGCCAGGGCGAGATGTTCGGCTCGCGCACCCCGAAGCGGCGCTCCATGAACCGGATGATCGAGGTGTGGTCGAAGGTCTCGGAGCAGACGAACCCGCCCTTGCTCCAGGGCGAGACGACGAGCATCGGCACCCGCTGGCCGAGCCCGTAGGGACCGGCGACCTGACCGGCGCCGCCCTTGAACAGGTCCGCGCCCGGGTCGACGGTGGACAGTCCCTGGTCGGCCGAGTCCGGCGGGAAGGGCGGCACGAGGTGGTCGAAGAAGCCGTCGTTCTCGTCGTAGGTGATGAACAGGGCGGTTCTCGCCCACACCTGCGGATCGCCGGTGAGCGCGTCCAGGACCTGGGAGATGTACCAGGCGCCGTAGTTGGCGGGCCAGTTGGGGTGCTCGGTGAACGCCTCGGGGGCGACGACCCACGATATCTGGGGCAGCCGGCCGCCCTTGACGTCGGCCCGCAGCCGGTCGAAGAAGCCCTCGCCCCGGCTCGCGTCGGTGCCGGTGCGGGCCTTGTCGTAGAGCGGGTCGCCGGGCCGGGCGTTGCGGTACTGGTCGAAGTACAGCAGCGAGTTGTCGCCGTAGTTGCCCCGGTAGGCGTCCTGGATCCAGCCCCAGCCGCCGCCGGCGTCGAGTCCGTCGCCGATGTCCTGGTAGATCTTCCAGGAGACCCCGGCCCGCTCCAGCCGCTCGGGGTAGGTCGTCCAGCTGTAGCCCGCCTCGTCGTTGCCGATGACCGGGCCGCCGCCCTTGCCGTCGTTGCCGGTGTATCCCGTCCACATGTAGTAGCGGTTGGGGTCGGTGGAGCCGATCAGCGAGCAGTGGTAGGCGTCGCAGACGGTGAAGGCGTCGGCGAGCGCGTGGTGGAAGGGGATGTCCTGGCGGGTCAGGTACGCCATCGTCGTACTGCCCTTGGTGGGCACCCAGCGGTCGTAGCGGCCCCGGGCGTGGGCGGCGTGGCCGTCGTTCCAGCCGTGCGGGAGGTCCTGGACGAAGGCGAGGCCGAGGTCGTCGGCGTCGGGGCGGAAGGGCAGGATCTCCCGGCCCGCGGCGTCCTTCTGGTACCAGACCGGCTTGCCTCCGGGCAGGGTGACCGGGCGCGGGTCGCCGAAGCCGCGCACACCCCGCAGGGTGCCGAAGTAGTGGTCGAAGGACCGGTTCTCCTGCATGAGGACGACGATGTGCTCGACGTCCTCGACCGATCCGGTGCGGTGGTGGGCGGGCAGTGCGGCGGCGCGCTGGATGCTGTTGCCGAGCGCGGTGAACGCCGTGGTGGCGCCCGCGATCTGAAGGAAGCGGCGCCGGTTGACCTCGGGGGTGGGTGACGGCATGGGGGGTCCTCTCCTCCTGGTGTGCGGATGGCCGGAACAGTCGGAGTGCTGCGCGCCGAGTGTTCCAAGAGCATCGGACGGGAGGGAAGGGTGCGGTGTCACCCGTGTGAAGGCCGGTGGTACGCGGGGCTACGGGACCACCGCGGGCGCGGCCGGTATCCGTTCCAGCACGCCGCCCGCGAACACGTCGTACAGCGGCAGGGTCTCCAGGTGGACGTAGCCGATGTGGCAGTCGCAGACGGCGAGCGGGCAGGGGCGCGGGCGCAGCGCGGCCCGGTAGGAGCCGTCGTAGAGGTTGCCGAGTGCGGCGCGGACGAAGTGGCAGCGGCGCACGGTGCCCTCGCCGTCGACGGAGACGACGGACTCGCCGGTGCGGCAGGGCAGTCCGGCGCTGGTGTGCGGGTGGCGGCTGTAGGGGAAGAGCGGGTCGATCGCGGTCCAGCGGCCGGCCTCGGTGTCGTCGTAGACGTGTCCCTCGGCGGCGTTGATCCACAGATAGACGTGCGCGGGCAGGTCGGCGCGCAGGCGGCGGGCCTCGGGCAGGTGCTCGGGCAGGCCGACCACGCCGACGCTGAACCGGATCGAACGGTCCGCCAGGTCGCGGCACTTGGCGAGGAAGCGGTCGTACGGGGTCTGGCCCGGGTGGTAGGTGCACCACAGGGCCAGGGTGTCCGGGTCGGCGTCGGCGAGCCAGTCGGTGCGGCAGCTCAGGTTGGTCTGGATCGCCACCCGCCGGATGTGCGGCAGGCGGGACAGTTCGACGAGTGTGCGCCGGTACCAGGAGCGCACCAGGCCCTCGCCCCAGGGGGTGAACAGGAGGGAGAGCCGGTCGCCTTCCTGCCCGGCGGCCCAGTCGGCGAACCGTTCCAGGGCGGCGCGGTCGGCGCGCAGTTGCTCGCGGCTGTCGCGCCGCTTGGCGAACGGGCAGTACGGGCAGTCGTAGTCGCAGGAGGCGAGGGGGCCTCGGTAGAGGAGGGTGAGATCCATGGCGCGGCTCACTTGCGGGCGTAGGCGGTCATGGCGGCGCGGACCGCGGGCGAGAACAGTTCCGGTCCGAGGGCGTCGGAGTGCGCCAGGCCCTCCGGGGTGAGCCGCAGGGCGGTGCGCGGGTCGGTGGCGGCGAGCCAGCCCCGCTCGGCGAACCGGGCGAGTTCGGCCGGGAAGTCGTCCTCGGGCGTGGTGCCGAAGCGGGTCCGGTACTCGGCCGTGCCGAGGCCGTCGGCCTGGAGCAGCGACTGGAGCAGATGGCGGCGTCGGGCCTCGTCGGCGTCGACGCGGCGGCCGTACTCGGCGTGCGCGAAGTCGGCGGCGGGGCGGGTGACGTAGTCGTCGACGATGGCGCGTATCTCGTGGGTGCCGACCGCGTAGTCGAAGGAGTAGTGCAGGTCCGCGGTGTAGGAGCGGGCGCCGCAGCCCAGTCCGATCATGCCGTCGCTCTGGCAGGCGTAGTCGTCGGCGCCCTGCGGCGGGGCGTCGGTGCGGCGGAACATGCGCATGGACTGCTGGGTGTAGCCGTGGGCGAGGAGGTGGTCGCGGCCCGTCCGGTACAGCCGCAGCCGCTGTGCGTCCCAGGCCGGGTCGGGTCCGGTGGCGCGGCGGCCGAGTCCGGTCAGCGGGCGGATGTAGAGCGGGTACAGATACAGCTCCTCGGGCCGCCAGGCCAGGGCCGCGTCCAGGGAGCGCAGCCAACTGGCCTCCGTCTGCCCGTCGATGCCGTAGATCAGGTCGATGTTGAGCACCGGGACGCGCGCGTCGCGGATCCGGGCGAGGGCCGCCTCGACGTCCGCGCGGCGCTGCGGGCGCACCGCCGCCCGTGCCTCGGTGTCGTCGAAGCTCTGCACGCCGAGGCTGAGCCGGGTGGTGCCGCGGTCGGCCAGGACCTCCAGCCGGTCGGCGGTGGCGGTGGCGGGCGAGGCCTCCACCGACAGCGGGACGGCCCGCAGGTCGGCGCCCATGCGGTGTTCGGCGATGTCGCAGAGCCGGGTCAGCTCGGCGGCGGTGAGGAAGGTGGGGGTGCCGCCGCCGAAGGCCGCGGTGGCGAACCGGACCGGCTCGCCGTCCCCGAGCGCGTCGCGGACGGCGCCCGCCTGGCGTTCCAGGGCGTCCAGATAGGCGCCGGTCAGTCCGTCGGGGGCGCCGATGCGGGTGAAGAGGTTGCAGAAGCCGCAGCGCACCTCGCAGAACGGGATGTGCAGGTAGAGCGAGAGCGCGTCCTTGGGTTCGGCGGCCCACAGGGAGGCGAGCCGGGGGCGGTCGGGCAGCCGCCGGTAGGCCGTCTTGTGCGGGTAGGCGTAGACGTAGTGCTGGTACGGGCTCGGCGGTGCGGGTGCCTTCCCGGCGGGCCGCAGGCTGGTCACGGTGGTCATCGGGGGGCTCCGGAGGGGGCTCGGGCTGCGGTGGGGCTGAGGGGTCCGGGCTCGGCGCCGGGTCCGGGCTCCAGGAAGAAGTGGGCGTAGGGCACCGTCCACACGGACTCGTGGCCGAGGCGGTGGCCGGTGTAGCCGTCGTCGCCGTAGGCCGTGCCGTGGTCGGAGCAGACGACGGCGAAGCAGCGGCGGCGGCTGCTCGCGGCGGCGAACAGGCGGCCGATGTGCCGGTCGACGTACTCCAGGGCGGCGGCGTGCGTCTCCCGGCTGTCGCCCGCCTCGCGGGTGGCGCCGGGCCGATGGAACCAGTTCGGCTGATGCAGGGCCGACACATTGACGAAGAGGAACAGCCGCTGTTCGCGGGGCAGTCGGCGCACCGCCTGCTCGGCGCACGCCACCTGCGCCTCGAAGGACGTCGGGGAGGCCACGCCGAAGCCGGGCTCCCAGTGGGACTCGTGGAAGAGCCCCGGCAGCACCGAGCCCAGCGCGCCCTGCTTGTTGAAGAAGCCCACACCGCCGACGCACACCGTGTGGTAACCGGCCTGGGCGAGGCCGGAGACGAGGTCGGGGGTGTCGAAGACCCAGGTGCCGTCCTTGGTCGTCTCGCTGCCCGCGAAGCTCGCCGCGAACAGGCGCGGGTGCGGTCCCGGCGCGGCCGGGGTGGGCAGGAACCCGGCGAAGATCGCCTGGTGGGAGGCGTAGGTGAAGGAGCCGGGGGCGTGCCGTCGCTCCCAGCGGCCGCCGGGCAGATGGCGGGCGAGGTGCGGGATGCGGCCGGCCGCGGCGAGTTCGGCGGCGACGTCGTGGCGCAGGGTGTCCAGGGTGACCAGGAGCAGGTCGTGGCTGCCGACCACCGCGTGCATGTCCGGGCTCGCCCCGGCGGGTGCGGCCGGGGGTGCGGGGCTGACGCGGCGCCGCGGCGGGTCGTGGGGCGGGGGCGTCGGGTCAGGCGACGGCATGGCCGGGTCCTGTTCTGTGCTGGGGTGCGGGCCGGGACGGCCGGGAAGGCAGGGAGGGCAAGGAAGACGAGGAAGAGGAGGAAGGCAGGGACGGCGGGGAGGGCGGGGAGGGCGGGGACGGCCGGGAGGAGCGGGCCGGGGCCTCGGCCCGGGGATACGGGCGGGCGGGGGCGCCGAGGACGGCGGCGACCTGCGCCGCGTAGGTGTCGAGCCCCTCGGCGCCGCTGCCCGGCAGACCGGTGAGCCGGGGCAGCAGATCGCCGAAGGCGTTGACCTCGCCGACCGCGAAGCGGCGCCAGCCGACAGCCGGCAGCAGGTCGACGCCGACGCACAGGGTGCGCGGGAAGCAGGCCGCGGCCCGCTCGCACACACCGAGCACGTCGGACCAGCGGCCCCCGGCGGCCTCCACCGCGCGCCGCGCCGCGTCGAGGTCGCCGCGGGCGCCGCCCAGGTGGAGGTTGGTCAGGGGCGCGGTGCTCGTGCGCACCACGGCGTGGGTGGCGCGCCCGGCGACGACGAGCACCCGCAGGTCGGCGGCGCGGCCGTGCTGGGACGCCTTGGGCACCCAGCGCTCCATGTGCAGCCCGTCGGGCGCCAGGGTGTCCACGACGGCGGCGATGTCGCGCTCGTCCTCGTAGCGGCGGATCCGCAGCGAGTTGTACAGCCGTCCGTCCTCGGCGCGTTCGACGGAGGTCGTGGCCCGTACGCGGCCCCTGCCGCCGGACTCCACGGCCAGGACGCCGGAGGCCGAGGAGCCGTGCGCGAGCTTGACGAACAGCCGGGGCATGCGGTGTTCCCGCATCAGCCGCCGTACGTCGTCCCAGCCGCCGACCGCCGCGGCGGCGGGCCCGGACGTCGGGGAGGACGGCACGGGCACACCGGCCGCGTCGAGGACGGCGTGACAGCGCCGCTTGTCGAAGAGCACCGCCAGGTCGCCGGGATCGTCGAGGCGTACGCCGCCGCGCAGGCCGCCCACGGCGGTCAGGAACCGTGTGTACCAGCGGGCCGAGCCCTCGACGCGGGTGGGGTCGTCCACGCCGCGCAGCAGCAGGTCGGCCTCCGCGTTCTCCCCGGGCGAGTCCAGGCGTACGGTCTCGCCGGGCGCGAACTCGGCCCCGCCCGCCCGCAGCACCTCGGTCCACGGCACGACGCGGGGCGCGGGCAGTCCGGCGGCGCGCACGGCCGCGGTGAACAGCGCCACCCGGCGGTTCTCCGGGTTGCCGACCACCGCGAACCGCGGCGCGCCCTCACTCTCCGACGGCGACATAGCGCTCCCGTCCACCGCCGCTGTGGCGGGCGGGGGTGAGTGTGAGGTCCACGCCGTGCGGTGCGAGGGTGTCGCGCAGCCGCCCGGTGAGCGCCTCGCTCATGAAGTGGTGGCCGAGGTCCAGCGACGTCAGATGGGTGAGCGGCTGCCCGGCCAGCAGGGCGGCGCCGCCGTCGTCACCCAGGGTGCCCATGGACAGGTCGAGCGAGTCGAGCCCGGCGACGACGGGCGCGGCGGCCACGGCGGCGGCGATGTCGTCCTGGATGTCGCTGTTCCTCAGGCCCAGATGGCGCAGACGGGGCCGGTCGCCGAGCGAGGCCAGCAGCGCGTCGGCGTCCGCGCGGGTGCAGTCGCCGCCGTACCAGGAGGTGCCCAGCCACAGATCGAGGTGTTCCAGGGCGGGCAGGTCGCAGGCGCTCACCGCGTGCACCACCGGGCGGGGCAGGCCGCCGGACTCGATGCGCAGCGTGCGCAGTCCCTCGTGCCGCAGCGGTTCGAGCACCAGGTCCTCGGCGCCGCGGACGCCCAGTTCCGCCAGGTGCGGCCAGGCGCGCAGGACGGTGCTCACCTCGCCCTGCTTGATCCAGGAGATCTCGGACTCCTCGGACTCCACGTCGGCGAGGAACAGCGCCCGCAGCCGCGGGAAGCGGTGGGCCTCGGCGGTCAGCGCCTCCAGGACCGGGCCGATGCCGTGCTCGTCCCACTCGTCCCACCAGGCGCCCAGGACGAGGGCGGTGACCTGTTCGGTGGGCACCTCGTCGAGGAACCGGGGCCACAGCGTCGCGAAGGGGATCTCCTCCCACAGGCAGGACAGCCGCCAGGCGACCGCGCCGGGCTCGGGCGGTGCGGCGGGGGCCTTGCGGCGGGGCTCGGGCGCCGCGAAGTCGTGCACCGGCAGGCCGTGGAAGCTCGTCAGGTGCGAGGGGTGGTAGCGCATCGGGGTCTCACTCCCCCGCCGCGACATAGCGGACGACGGTGCCGTCGCTGTCCTCGTACTCGTCGACATCGCTCGCGTCGAGGTCGATCTCGACGCCCGCCGGTTCCAGCGTGGCGCGTATGCGCTGCTGGAGGGGTTCGGTGACGTAGTGGTGGTGCAGGTCGAGCTTCTTGAGGTGGGTCAGCGGCTGGCCGCCCAGCAGGGCGGTGGCGCCGTCGTCGGTCAGGACGCCCATCGACAGGTCGAGCACCTCGAGACGGGCCACGACGGGGGCGGCGGCCACGGCCGCGGCCACCGCGTCCTGGATCTCGCTGTTGCGCAGCGCCAGGTGGCGCAGCCGGGGCAGCCGGGCGCCGCCGAGGACCGGTTCGAGGTCGGCGGGTTCGGAGTCGGCGCCGTACCAGGACGTGCCCAGCCACAGGTCGAGGTGTTCCAGGGCGGGCAGGTCGCTGGCGCCGATGCCGCGTACCACCGCGACGGGCAGCCCGCCGGTCTGCACCGTCAGCGAGCGCAGGTGTTCGTGGCGCAGGGCCGGGAAGGCGAGGCCGGTGCCGCCGCGCACCCCGAACTCCTCCAGTTCCGGGAAGCCGCGCAGCACCGTGGTCACGTCGGTCTGCGTGATCCAGGACAGCTCGCACTCCTCGGAGACCATGTCCCCCAGGAACAGGGCCCGCAGCGCGGGCAGCCGGTCGCGGGCGGCGAGCAGGGCCTCGATCTCGGCGTCGGGGCCCTTGTCGAAGGGCTCGTCCCAGGGGCCGACGATCAGCGCGCGCACCCGGGTGGTGTCGACCGCGGCGCAGAACCGCTCGAACTGCTTGCGCCAGCCGTCCTCCTCGTCCTCGATCTCGACGGCGATGCGCCAGGCGACGCTGTCCGGGGCGGGCAGGTCCACCGCCGTCGGGTCCTCGGGGCAGGCGAAGGCCGGCAGGCCGTACAACTCGGAAAGGTGCTCGTAGAGGGCCATGCGGGCGGCTCCTGACAGGCGGCGGTGAACGGGATCTCGACTGTGCGAGCAGTTCTACCAACCGGCACTGACAACGCCGGGCGGCGGGGCGGGGCCGCGCGCCACCGCCCGGCGTCCGGCGGACCGTTGTCAGTGGTGGCTCGTACTGTCCTCGTCATGGCCCGGGGCGCGGTGCGCCGGGCGGAAAGGGGGCTGTCCGTGTACCGGCAGGGAGATGTGCTGATCGTGCCCGTCACCGAGGAGGCGGTGCCGCCGCACGCGCGGCGGGCGCCGAAGGAGCCGCGGGACGCGCGCGGCCGGATGGTCCTGGCCCTGGGCGAGGTCACCGGTCACGCCCACGCGGTGGTGGGCCCGGGGCAACTGGTCCGGGAGCCGGGCCCGTTCGGGCCGATGCTGCTGCGGCTGCCCGAGGGCGGCCGGGTGGTGCACGAGGAGCACGCGGCGATCACCCTGCCCAAGGGGTGGTACCGGGTGATCCGGCAGCGGGAGTACGTGCCCGGTTCGGTGCGGATCGTCGCGGACTGACGGGGTGGGCACGGTGGAGCGGACGACGTTGACGGACCAGCCGGAACAGACGGAACAGACGGAGCAGGGGGACACGATGACGGTGGCGCGGTGGCGGTCCTCCTCGGCCGCGGCACGGCCCGCCGACCGGGCCGCGGCCGAGGAGGGCGTACGGCTGGCCTACCGGCGGGCCGGGCTCGCCGAGCCGGAGCGCATCGTGTGGGCGCCGTCCCCGCGGGCGGGTGTGCGGCTGGTGCAGGACCTCCAGGACGCCGGTCCCAGCGTCCGGGACGCGGTCCGCACCGGCCCGTGGGCGGCCGAGCGGCGCCGGACGCAGACGGAGCTGGGCGCGGCCGGCTGGTCGGCGCACTGGGCGGCGACCGGCGGTCCGCTCTGGGAGCCGACACAGGCCCTGGTGGACCGGATCCGCCGAGGAGTGCTGGACGATCTCACCGCGGCGGCCGACGGCGGCGGGACGGACACCGGCGCGGGGGCCGGTGGCGGCACCGGGACCGGCAGCGGGACCGGCAGCGGGTCCGGAAGCGAGGCCCGGAGCGAGGCCGAGGCCGAGCTGCGGCTGATCCTGCTGGACGCGGTGCTGGGCCAGCACGACGCGCCGTGGCTGGCCGCGTTCGACACGGACCGGCCGCCGCTCGACGGGCTGGCGCTGGTGTGCCGCAGCGCCGGCTGGTGGTGGCCGTTCGAGAAGGCCGCGGTGATCTGCGAGCGGCCCGTCGCCCTGCACCGCGACGAGGCGGGGCGCCTGGACCGCGGGGACGGCCCCGCGCTCGCCTACCCGGACGGCTTCGCGCTGTACGCGTGGCGGGGCATGCCGGTCCCGGCCGCCTTCCTGGCGGAGCTGGACGCCCTCACCCCGGAGCGCATCCGCACCGAGGAGAACGCGGAGCTGCGCCGCGTGATGCTGGAGCACTACGGCTACGACCGGTATCTCGCGGACTCCGGGGCCGTCCCGGTGCACCGGGACGAGACCGGCACCCTCTGGCGGATCCACCTGGAGCGGGACGAGCCGGTGGTGATGGTGGAGGTGCTCAACTCCACACCGGAGCCGGACGGCACCCGCCGCACCTACTGGCTGCGGGTGCCGCCGTCGACCCGGACGGCCCGGGAGGGCGTCGCCTGGACGTTCGGTCTCGGCGCCGAGGCGTACGCGCCGCTGAAGGAGACCTGAGCGGCGGCGGGCGCGGTGCGGCCCCGCCGCCGCCCGGCGCGGGGTCAGGGCGCCGTGTACGCCTCCACCTCGCTGAACTGCCCGGCCGGCCAGCCGGTGTTGCCGGTGACGGTCAGCCGCAGCCAGCGCAGGCCGGTGCCGCTCGGCAGGGCGACGGTGGCGCTGTTGCCGCTCGCCGGGTCGAAGCGGTAGCCCTGCGCGCCCGCCACGGTGGTGTAGTTCGCGCCGTCGGTGCTGCCCAGGACCGCGACGGTCTGGGTGCGGGCGCCCCAGGCGGCGGACGGCGGGAGCTTCAGCACCAGCCGTCGCACGGTCTGGCTCGATCCGAGGTCGACCGTGAGGGACTGCGGGAAGGCGTTGTTGGCGGACTCCCAGTAGCTGTTCGCGTCGCCGTCGACCGCCTTGCCGGGGGTGTACACGTCCTGGGAGCCGGTGGCGGTGGCCGGGCGGCCCTTGGCGAGGTTGCGGTTCGGGTCGGGGTCCGGATTGCCCTGTCCCGGCTGCGGCCAGGTGGAGCAGTCCGACCAGGTGCTCGTCCAGCCGGAGTTGCCGCCGCCGTCGGTGAGCGCGAAGCCGCCCGAGCCGTTCGGGTAGGGGCAGTTGTAGACACCGGCCGCGCCCACCCCGGTCGCGGTGACGTCGCGGAAGGTGGCGGCGCCCTGCGCCTCGGCCTGGACGACGACCGTGCCGGTGTTCTTCACGGTGGCCCCGGTGACGTTGACGTTCCTGACCGGGTAGCCCTGCCCGCCGCCGGAGACGAACTCGAAGGCGCTGTAGGGGCTGTCGGTGACGGTGGTGTCGGTGATGTTGACGGTGGCGTTGATGGCGCTGTCGTAGGAGTCGACGCGCAGGGCGCCCATCGGGTGGTTCCAGTTGGGGTTGAGCGCGCCCGCCCGCACCAGGGTGTTGCCGTCGACCGTGATGGTCCCGGCCAGCGGGGAGAAGGGGTCCATGAACTTCTGGTTGGAGATGGCGATCCCGCTGCCGAGGGCGTTGGTGTCGGAGACCAGGTTGCCGCGGACGGTGATGTCGGTGCCGCCGTAGACGGCGATGCCGTTGGCGAGGTTGGGCTGCGAGACGGTGTTGTTCTCGAAGCTGCTGTCCGTGTCGGGCGCGTACAGGGACCACATGGCCAGGGAGTCGTCGCCCTGGTTGCGCAGGAAGTTGTTGCGCACCCGTACGCCCTTGGCGTTGCCGTTGAGGTTGAGGCCGTCGGCGGTGGTGTCGAGGATGCGGTTGTTCTCCACGACGAGGTTGTCGTTGACGCCGGTGAGCCACAGACCGCACTTGAGGTGCTGGATCCACATGCCGGAGACGGACGAGCCCGGTCCGAGGGAGCCGTTGACGAAGTTGTCGGGGCTGCCGTCGTTGCGTTCGGTGACCTCGCCGATGACCGCGAAGTCCTTGAGGTGGACGTTGCCGGCGGAGCTGCCCTGGTTGACGAAGCTGGAGCTGTGCACGACGGAGTACCAGCTGCCCGCGCCCTGGAGGGTGACGTTCTGCACGCCGCCGAGCGCGGAGGTCAGCCGGTAGTCGCCCGGCGGGATCCACACCACCCCGCCCTGCGCGGCGTTGACGGCGTCGCGGAAGGCCTGTGTGGAGTCGCCCTGACCGGTGGGGTCGGCGCCCTTGGCGGTGACGGAGACCGATCCGGCGGGCTGGGCGGCGGCCGGTGCGACCTGTTCGAAGTCGGCGACGTCCACGGTGACCTGGACGTTCGTGGCCACCAGGGCGACCTTGTCGCCGGCCTGGACGTTCTGCCCGAGCAGCAGCCGGGCGTTGTCGTAGAAGTGGTGGGTCTTGGCCCCGGCGATCCAGCCGGTGTCCACGTAGGAGTACTTGGAGGTGACGGTGAGCGTCCTGGCCAGCCGGGTGCCGTTGACGTAGACGTCGAGGGTGCCGGACTGGCCGTCGGGGACGGTGTAGGAGACGTTCAGGGCGTTGGCGGCGCGCGGTGCGGTGAACTCCACGCGCTGTCCGGAGGCGAGGCGGACGGCCTGGCGGCCCGACGCCTCGGAGGCGAGGGTGCCCTGGGTGTGGTCGGGGCCGATCTTCGTGCCGGTGGTGGTGGCGGACTCGGCCTCGACCGAGGTGAAGGGGAGGTTCGCGCCCGCCGCCGCGTGCGCGGCGGGCGCGGTGAGGGTGACGAGCATGCCGGCGCCGAGGGCGACGGTGGCCGCGAGAGCCGGCAGGCGACGGGCGGATCTGGGCGTGCTGGTGCCGTACATGTGCTGATCCCTTCGTGGTGGGGTGCGGGGATAGCGCTGTGCGGGTCGGCGGCCGGGGCCCCCTCCGGCCGGGGGGAGGAAGCCGGCCGGTGGAGGGCCCCGGTGCTGCGCGGGCTCAGTCGCGCAGCCAGACCGCCGTGTCCTGCGGGATGCGGCCCGAGTCGTCCAGGGGTCCGCTGGCCAGCAGGAGTCGG
Organism: Streptomyces sp. NPDC003284; assembly: GCF_053589675.1. Lineage (NCBI taxonomy): Bacteria > Bacillati > Actinomycetota > Actinomycetes > Kitasatosporales > Streptomycetaceae > Streptomyces > Streptomyces sp. NPDC003284. The sequence goes on along the minus strand of NZ_JBSFSI010000001.1, from coordinate 326,882 downwards.
GTGTGAGCGGGTGGTGCCACGGGGTCGGCGCCGAGGTTGACCACACAGGCCGTGCCCTCGGCGCGGCGGAAGGAGAGGACCCCGTCGGGGGCGTCCTGCCAGGTGAGGGGGGCGTCGCCGAAGTGCGGGCGGAGCCGGATCGCCTCCCGGTACAGGGCCAGCACGGAGCCGGGGTCGCGCTGCTGCCGGTCGACGGCGTGGACGGCCCAGCCCGCGGGCTGCGGCAGCCACGGTTCCCGGTCGGCGGCGGTGCCGAAGCCGGTGTGGGGCGCGTCGGCCGTCCAGGGCAGCGGGACCCGGCAGCCGTCGCGGCCCGGGTCGGTGCCGCCGGAGCGTACGTGCATCGGGTCCTCGATGCGCTTCAGCGGGATGTCGGCCTCGGGCAGGCCCAGTTCCTCCCCCTGGTAGACGTAGACGGCACCGGGCAGGGCCAGTGACAGCAGGGCCGCCGCGCGGGCCCGGCGGGTGCCGAGGACCGGGTCGGTGGGGGTGCCGAACGCCTTGGCGGCGAAGTCGAATCCGGTGTCGGCGCGGCCGTAGCGGGTGACGGTCCGGGTGACGTCGTGGTTGCACAGCACCCAGGTGGCGGGGGCGCCCACGGGCGCGTGCTCGGCCAGCGTCTCGTCGATGGAGCGGCGCAGCCGGGCCGCGTCCCAGGGGCAGGCCATGAAGGCGAAGTTGAAGGCGCTGTGCAGTTCGTCGGGGCGCAGATAGCGGGCGAAGCGCTCGCTGTCGGGGAGCCACACCTCGCCGACGAAGACGCCGCCGTACTCGTCCGCGACCCGGCGCCAGGAGCGGTAGACGTCGTGGAGTTCGTCGCGGTCGACGTAGGGGTGCGGGTCGCGGCCGGGGGTGAAGTCGGGCAGGCGGGGGTCCTTGGCGAGCAGGGCGGCGGAGTCGATACGGACCCCGGCGACGCCCCGCTCGAACCAGAACCGCAGGATGTCCTCGTGCTCCTGGCGGACGGCCGGGTGCGCCCAGTTGAGGTCGGGCTGCTCGGGGGCGAACAGGTGCAGGTACCAGGCGCCGTCGGGCAGCCGGGTCCAGGCGGGGCCGCCGAACTCGGACGTCCAGTCGTTGGGCGGGAGTTCGCCGTGGGCGCCGCGGCCGGGCCGGAAGTGGAACAGCTCGCGCTCGCCGCCGCCGGCCAGCGCGGCCCGGAACCAGGGGTGCTGGTCGGAGACATGGTTGGGCACGATGTCGACGATGGTGCGGATGCCCAGCTCGCGGGCCTCGGCGATGAGTTTCTCGGCCTCGGCGAGGGTGCCGAAGGCGGGGTCGACCGCCCGGTAGTCGGCGACGTCGTAGCCGCCGTCCTTCATCGGGGACAGGTACCAGGGGTTGAACCACAGGGCGTCCACGCCGAGTCCGGCGAGGTACGGCAGCCGGGAGCGGACGCCGGCGAGGTCGCCGGTGCCGTCGCCGTCGCCGTCGGCGAAGCTGCGGACGTACACCTGGTAGATGACGGCGGAGCGCCACCAGGCGTCGTCGGCGCGGCTGCTCCGGGCAGGGGCGGGCTGTCCCACAGTGCGTGCCTTTCTGTCTCATTCTGTCCGAGCCTGTCTAGGGCTGTATAGGACTGTCTCGATCTGTCTCGGTGCGAGGGGCCGGGTCAGGTCAGCCCTTGGTGCTGCCCGCGCTGATCCCGGCGATGATGTGCCGCTGGAAGACGAGGAAGAGCGCGACCATCGGGATGCTGGCGATCACCATGGCGGCGATGAGCACGGTCAGCTGGATGTTCTGCGAGAGCTGGACGAGGGCCACGCCGATGGGCTGCTTGTCGGTGTCGGAGAAGACCATCAGCGGCCACAGGAAGTCCTGCCAGACGGCGACCAGCGCGAAGATGGACACCACGCCGAGCACGGGCCGCGACATGGGCAGCACGATCGACCACAGGGTGCGCAGCTTCCCGGCGCCGTCGATCTCGGCGGCCTCCAGGACGTCCCGCGGTATCTGGTCGAAGAACCGTTTGAGCAGGTAGAGGTTGAAGGCGTTGGCGACGGCCGGGAGCCAGATGGCGAGGGGGTCGTTGAGCAGGCTGGTGTGGAGGAGCGGCAGGTCGGCGACGGTCAGGTACTTCGGTACGACCAGGGCCTGGGCCGGGACCATCAGGGTGGCGAGGATGGCGCCGAGGATCACCTTGCCGAAGGCCGGTCTCAGCTTGGACAGGGCGTAGGCGGCCGCGGTGCACAGGACGAGCTGGAAGGCCCAGGCGCCGGCCGCCTGGACGAGTGTGTTCCACAGGTGCCGGGGCAGCTGCATCAGGTCCCAGGCGTCGGTGTAGGCACTCAGGTGCCACTGCTCCGGGACCAGGGTGGGCGGGGTCCGCGCCACCTCGTCCGGCGACTTCAGGGCGCCGGTGATCATCCAGTAGACGGGGAAGAGGAAGGCGAGCGCGAACAGCAGCACCACACCGGTGAAGACGGTCCAGTAGAGGACCTTGCCGCGCGGGCGGGCGAGGGCCGCCGGGGAGACGAGGGTACGGGTGCTGCTCATGCGTCCTCCTGGCCGGAGCCGGAGCGGGTCAGCCGCAGGTACAGGGCGGAGAACAGGCCGAGCAGCACGAGCAGCATCACGCTGAGCGCGCAGGCGCCGCCGAAGTCGTTGTAGAGGAAGGCGTACTTGTAGATGAGGTAGAGCACGGTGACGGTGGCGTTCTCGGGGCCGCCGCCGGTGATGACGAACGGCTCGGTGAAGACCTGCATGGTCGCGATGATCTGGAGGAGCATCAGCATCAGGATCACGAACCGGGTCTGCGGGACGGTGACGTGGCGGACGCGCTGGAGGAGGTTCGCGCCGTCCAGTTCGGCGGCCTCGTACAGCTCGCCGGGGATGGACTGGAGGGCGGCCAGGTAGATGAGGACGGTGCCGCCGAGGTTGGCCCAGGTGGCGACCAGGACCAGGGAGACCAGGGCGGTGTCGGCGCCGTTGGTCCAGTTCGAGGTGGGCAGGTGCAGGGTGCGCAGTGCCTCGTTGGCGAGGCCGGCGCCCGGGTCGTAGAACCACTTCCACAGCAGGGCGCTGACCACCGGCGGGATCATCACCGGCAGATAGACGGCGACCCGGAAGAAGGCGCGGGCGTGCCGCAGTTCGTTGAGGACGAGGGCCAGCACGAACGGGACGGCGAAGCCGATCAGCAGGGCGAGTCCGGTGAAGACGAGGGTGTTGCGCCAGGCGTCGGCGAACTCCGGGTCGTGCAGGACATGGGTGAAGTTGGCGGTGCCCACCCACTGGGGCCGCTGTCCGGGCGTGTACTTCTGGAAGGCGATCACGACGGCGCGGATCGCCGGGTACCAGGAGAACAGGGCGAAGCAGATCAGGCCGCCGAGCAGGAAGGCGTAGGCGCGGGCCTGTTCGGCCAGGCGGCGCCGCCGGTGCCCGGCGGGGCGGGGCGGCTGCCGCGGCGGCGGGGGGACGGCGGCCCGCTCCCGCGCGGGCCGCCGCTCGGCCGTCTTGGTCATGGCGGCTCAGCTCCGCTCCAGGATGCCGTCGATCTTGCCCGAGGCCTCCTTCAGGAGCTGGTCGATGTCGGCGTCCTTCTTGGTGAGCACGGCGGACACGACGCCGTCCAGCACGGAGTAGATCTGCTGGGCGCTGGGCGGTTCCACCTTCAGCGTGAGGCTCCGGTTGCCGTCCAGGAAGGCGCGGTAGTTCTCCACCGGCACATTGGCGTTGGCCTTCTTGACCTGCTGGTCGGTGGCGTCGGCGGCGCCGGTGAACAGGCGCGGCTCGGGCAGGCCGACCGGGGCGTCGTGCTTCTTGGCGCGGGCGTAGTCGCCGAGGAAGCCCTTGCCGGGGGTGAGGAACATGTGGTCGAGCCACTTCAGACCGGCCCGGATCTGGGCGGGTGTGTCCTTCTTGCTGAACATGTATCCGTCGCCGCCGACGAGGGTGCCCTGGCCGCCGGGCATCGGGGCGAGGGCGAGGTCCTTGTAGTTGCCGCCCTTCTCCTTGACCAGGATCGGGATGTTGTCGGGGGCGGAGAGGTACATGCCGAGCTTGCCCGAACCCATCATCTGCTGGGCGTCGTTGATGACGAGGAGCTGCTTGCTGCCCATGGAGTCGTCGGTCCAGCGCATGTCGTGCAGGTTCTGGAGGACGGCGTGGCCCGCGGGGGTGTCGACGCCGGCCTTCTTGCCGTCGGCGCTGACGACGTCGCCGCCCTGGGAGTACAGCTCGGCGGTGAAGTGCCAGCCGCCCTGGTTCTGGGCGCTGTAGTCGGCGTAGCCGACGGTGCCGCCGCCGAGCGCGGCGATCCGCTTGGCGTCGGCGCGGACCTCGGCCCAGGTCGTGGGCGGCTTGTCGGGGTCGAGTCCGGCCTTCTCGAAGAGCTTCCTGTTGTAGATCAGACCCATCGAGTAGCCGGTGCGCGGGATGCCGTAGACCTTGCCGTCGACGGTGTAGATGTCGCGCAGCTGCTTGCTGAGGGTGGGGTAGCTCTTGAGCTCCTTGACGTACGGGGTGAGGTCGGCGGCCTGGCCGGTGGCGACCACATGGCGGACGTCGGTGAAGTAGGTGTAGAAGACGTCCTCCATCTGGCCGCCGGCCAGTTTCGCGTCGAACGTCTTGGGGTCCTCGCAGGGGAACGCGTCGTGCGCGACGACGTCGATGTCCGGGTTCTGCTTCTCGAAGGACGCCACGTCCTCGTCGAAGAACGTCCGGTCGGTCCTGGCGCTCTTGGGCGGCTGGCAGTTGACCGTGATGCGGGTCTTGCCGTTCGCGGACGCGTCGTCGTCGGAGCCGCACGCCGTCGCGGCGAGGGCGAGGGAGCAGACGCCGATCGCGGCGACGGCATGGCGGAACCCGGTGCTTCTCATCGGTGGACCCCTCTGGACAGGAGCGGTGGGCGCCGCACACTCAAGCACCGGCGACAGGTCTTCGCAAGATGTCGCGCAGAATCTGCAATTATTTGACAGGACGATGGATCTCCGGGACGCTACCCGGCATCGTCACCCCCGGAGGCGGCCTCAGGGGCGGGGGGCCTGGGCGGTCGAGCCGCGGACCACCAGCTCCGGTTCGAACAGCAGCTCGTCCGCCGGTACGGCGCTGCCCCCGATCCGGGCGTGCAGCAGCTCCACGACCGCCTTGCCCATCGACTCGATGGGCTGGCGGACCGTGGTCAGCGGCGGTGCGGTGCAGTTCATCAGGGCGGAGTCGTCGTACCCCACGACCGAGATCCGGGCGGGGACGTCGAGCCCGCGGCGGCGGGCGGCCCGTACGACGCCCAGGGCCAGCGGGTCGCTGGCGCAGATGAACCCGGTGACCCCGCGGTCGATGAGCTTGGCCGCCGCCGCGTGGCCGCCCTCGATGGAGAAGATGGCGCGGGCGACGAACTCCTCGGGCAGATCGGGGCGGATCGCGCGGGCCGCCGCGAGCTTGCGCGCGGACGGCACATGGTCGCCGGGGCCGAGGACGAGGCCGATCCGCTCGTGCCCCAGGGAGGCCAGATGGCGCCACGCCTGCTCCACCGCCACCGCGTCGTCGCAGGACACGCCCGGGAAGCCGAGGTGTTCGATGCGGGCGTTGACCAGCACGACCGGGATGTTGCGGTCGGCCAGCAGCCGGTAGTGGTCGTGCGGCGCGTCCGACTGGGCGTACAGACCGCCGGCGAAGACGACGCCGGAGACCTGCTGCTGGAGCAGCAGCTCCACGTAGTCGGCCTCCGAGACCCCGCCCTTGGTCTGGGTGCACAGCACGGGGGTGAGGCCCAGCTGGGCCAGGGCGCCGCCGATGACCTCGGCGAAGGCCGGGAAGATGGGGTTCTGGAGCTCGGGCAGGACCAGCCCGACCAGGCGCGCGCGCTCGCCCCGCAGCTGGGTGGGCCGCTCGTAGCCGAGCACGTCCAGCGCGGACAGCACCGCCTGCCGGGTGGCCGCGGAGACTCCCGGTTTGCCGTTGAGCACCCGGCTGACCGTGGCCTCGCTGACCCCGACCTTCTTCGCCACTTCCGCAAGTCGTCGCGTCATGGCCGCAAGAATAGCGCAATTCATGCAAGCCGCTTGCGTTCCGTATGTGCGTGCCCGCTACACGCGGCTCGTGGTCGCCGTGTCGGACGACAGCCGCTGGGCGAGGTGGATCGGGACGACGGAGAGCAGCACCAGGACGGCCGCCACGACGTTCACCACGGGTGCCTGGCGCGGCCTGGTCATGTTGCCGTAGATCCAGACGGGCAGGGTCTCGACCCCGGGTCCGGCGGTGAAGGTGGTCACCACGATCTCGTCGAAGGACAGCGCGAAGGACAGCAGCGCGCCCGCCAGCAGCGCGGAGCGGAGCAGCGGGAAGGTGACGTCGGCGAAGGCGCGCAGGGGGTGGGCGCCCAGGTCCGCCGCCGCCTCCTCGCAGGAGCCCGAGGTGCGCCGCAGCCGGGCCACCACGTTGTTGAAGACCACGACGACGCAGAAGGTGGCGTGTCCGACGACCACGGTGAACAGGCCGAGGCCGATCCCGAGCGGGGCGAGGACCGTGGAGAACGCGGAGTTGAGGGCGATGCCGGTGACGATGCCGGGCAGCGCGATGGGCAGCACGACGGCGAAGGACAGGGCACCGCTGCCGAAGAAGCGGTGGCGGGCCACCGCGAAGGCGATGAGCGTGCCGAGGACCAGGGCGATCGCGGTGGCCCCCAGCCCGGCCCGCACCGACACCCACAGCGCCTGGCGGGCCCCCGAGCTGTGCCAGGCCGCCGCCCACCAGCGGGTGGTCAGCCCCGGCGGCGGCCAGGTCGCGCTGCGGTCGGGGTTGAGGGAGTTGACGAGGACCAGCAGCAGCGGGACGTACAGCAGCGCGAAGCCCGCGCAGGCGGCGGCGCGCAGCGCGATGCGCGCCCGGCGGGAGAGGTACAACACGGCGGGAACCCCCTGTGACGTGCCGCGACGGGTGGTCAGAGCCCGCTGAGCGCGCCCGTGCGGCGCAGCGCCAGCAGATAGACGACGATGACGGCGACGGGCACGGTGGCGAGGGCGGCGGCCAGCGGCGGGTCGAGTTCGATCTCGGAGTGGACGAGGTTGCCGATCAGCTGGGTCTTGCCGCCGACGATCTCCACGGTGATGTAGTCGCCGAGGCTGAGCGAGAAGGTGAAGACCGACCCGGCGGCGACCGACGGCAGCACGAGGGGCAGCACCACCGAGCGGACGGTGCGCCAGGGCCGGGCCCCGAGGTCGGCCGAGGCGTCCAGCAGCCCCGCGGGCAGCCGCGCCAGGGCGGTGTGCACCGGCAGGATCATGTACGGCAGCCACAGGTACGTCAGGGTCAGCACCGCCGCCGGCAGCCCGAATCCGGGTCCGCTCAGACCGAGCGGCCGCAGCAGCCAGTCGGCGAGGCCGCCCTGGGACAGGATGAGCCGCCAGGCGTACACCTTGACCAGGTAGCTCGCCCACAGCGGGGTGAGGACGGCCACCACGAGCAGCGGGCGCAGCCGGGGCCTCGCGACACACGCGGTGCAGAAGGCCAGCGGCAGGGCGATCACCGTGCACAGGGCGGTGACGGCGAGCGCCACACCGATGCTGCGGACCGTCACCTGGCGGTAGACCGGTGTCGTCAGCAGGGTGTGGAAGTTGTCCGCCGACCAGACCTTGACGACCGCCGAGGTGAAGGAGTCCGTCGTCCAGAAGGCGGAGACGAACAGCATGGCCAGCGAGCCGAGATAGAGCACGCCGAGCCAGAGCAGCGGGGCGGTGAGCAGCAGCCCGAGTCCGAGCCGGGGGCGCCGGTGCAGGGCTCCGGCGAGCCGGGTGAGGGGGCTGCGGGCCGGTGCGGCGGCCCGCTCGGTGGCGGCCACGGCTCAGCCCTTGATCTCGGTCCAGGCGCGCACCCACGCGGCGTAGGGCACGCACTTCACGCCGGTACGGCCGTCCAGGCACTGTTCGATGGGCGTGTTCCAGAAGGCGATCCGCTTCCAGTACGCCGCGTCGGCCGCGTGGTAGACGGCGCAGAAGTTCCGGTCGGCGGTGTGCGCGCAGGCCCCGGCGTTGGCGGGTGCCTCGCCGAAGTACTCGGCGACCTGGGCGTTGACCTTCGGCGAGACGATCCAGTCCAGCCACTTGTAGGCGCAGGTGGGGTGCTTCGCCCTGGCGGAGACCATCCAGGTGTCGGACCAGCCGGTCGAGCCCTCCTTCGGGACGAACGCCCTGACCTTCGCGCCCTCGGAGGCGGCGAAGTTGGCGATGACCTGCCAGGTGGTGCCGATCACGGAGTCGCCGCTCTTGAAGGCGGACACCTCCTTGAGGTAGTCGCCCCAGTACTCGCCGATGTCCGCGTTCTGCTTCTTCAGCAGGGCCACGGCCGCGTCGAACTGCTTCTGGTCCAGCGCGTACGGGTCCTTGATCTTCAGCTCGGGCCGGGACGCCTTGAGGTAGAGCGCCGCGTCGGCGATGTAGATCGGCGAGTCGTAGGCCGTGACACGGCCCTTGTACGGGGCCGCGCCGTCGAAGACGGCCGACCAGGAGGTGGGCGCGGGCTTCACCTTGCCGGTGTCGTACATGAGGAGGTTGGCGCCCCGGCCGTGCGGGATGCCGTAGGCGCGGCCCTTGACGGAGTTCCACGGCCGCATCCTCAGATCGGGGTAGACACCGCGGTAGTTCGGTACGAGGTCGGTGTTGACGGGGGCCGCGTCGCCGGACGCGATGAGCCGCAGGGAGGCGTCCCCGGAGGCCGACACGGCGTCGTAGTCCCCGGTCTTCATCAGCTTGACCATCTCGTCGGAGTCGGCCGCCACCTTGGCGCGGACCCGGCAGCCGGTCTGCTTCTCGAAGCCGCTGACCCAGTCGGCCTTCGGATCGTCCGAGCCGTCCTCGACGTAGCCCGCCCAGGCGATCAGGTTCACCTGTCCCTCCGCCCGGCCCAGGTGGGCGGGGGCCTTGAGATCGGGTGGCCGGAGACCGCCGGACGAGGCGGAGCCGCCGGAGGAGCCGCAGGCGGTGGCGGCGAGCAGCAGTGCGGCGGCGGTCACGCGGATGAGGATGCGGGTGGGGCGCATGCGGTGACTCCCAGTGGGGTGGGACGGGGGTTCAGCGGGTGCGTCAGCGGGTGTCGGGGACCGGGACCGCGTGGCGGCGGTGCCAGGTCAGGCCGACGCGGGTGCCGCGGTAGGCGGCGACGTCCGCGGCGGAGGTCTCCAGGTTCTGCTGGAGCGCGGTGAGCCGGCCGCCCGCGTCGAGGTCGACCAGGAAGCGGGTGGAGTCGCCGAGGTAGACGACCTCGGCGACGGTGCCGGTGGCCGTGACGTATCCGGGACCGTCCGCCCCGGTGGCCTCCTCGCCGACACGGATCTTCTCCGGGCGGACGGTGTGCAGGCCGCCGGTGCCCAGGATCCGCCGGGCGGCCGCGTCCCGGAGCAGGTTGGAGGTGCCGACGAAGCCCGCGACGAAGGCGGTCGCGGGCCGTTCGTAGATCTCGGCGGGGGTCCCGGCCTGTTCGACGCGGCCCTCGCGGAGGACGGCCACCCGGTCGCTGAGGGCCAGTGCCTCGGTCTGGTCGTGGGTGACGAGGACGAAGGTGATGCCCACCTCCCGCTGGAGCGCCTTGAGTTCGCTCTGCATCCGCTCCCGCAGTTCGCGGTCGAGGGCGCCGAGCGGTTCGTCCAGGAGCAGCACCCGGGGGCGGCCCACCAGGGCGCGGGCGAGGGCGACGCGCTGGCGCTGGCCGCCGGAGAGCGCCCCGGGGCGCCGGGCGCCGTAGCCCTCCAGGCCGACCTGGGCCAGTGCCTCGCGCGCCTGGGCCAGGCGCCGTGCCTTGGGCACCTTGCGGACCTTGAGGGCGTAGGCGACGTTCTGTTCGGCCGTCATGTGCGGGAAGAGGGCGTAGTCCTGGAAGACGGTGTGCACGTCCCGCTCGAACGGGGCGAGGCCCGTGACGTCCCGTCCGCCGAGGGCGACGGTTCCGGCGGTGGGGCGCTCGAAACCGGCGATCAGGCGCAGCACCGTGGTCTTGCCCGAGCCCGAGGGGCCGAGCAGGGAGAAGAACGCGCCGTCCGCGATCTCCAGGTCGACCCCGGCCACCGCGGTGGTCCGCCCGAACTCCTTGCGCAGGCCACGCAGCCGGATCGCGCTTTCCCGCATGCGGACCCCTTCCGGCCCTCATGGACAGTGCAACGTTGCACGCAAGATAGGGAGTCGTGGTGCAAAGCTCAAGACCGCCTCGGGGCGCACCCCTGCCCGAGGGGTGGGACGGGTGGGGTGCGCGCGGGGCGGGAGCGAAGGGGAGCCGGGGGCGGGGGCCGGGGCCGCCCGGCGCCGTCGGCGACCTGAACGCCGACGGTGCCGGGTCAGACCTCGGAGTCCGGTACCACGCTGAGGTGGCCGGACGGGCGGCGGACACGACGGGCCCGGCGGGGCGCCGGGGCGGGGCGGCGTGCCTCGCGCAGGACCAGGGTCAGCCGGGAGTAGCCGAGGTCGCGCAGGGTCGCCGGGGTCTCCTCGACCACACGGCAGTCGGTGGCGCCCCAGCGGGGGTCGGGATGCAGCAGCGGACGGACGGCGCCGTCCGAGCGGGTGGCCGCGGCGCCGACCGCGCGGATCCAGTGCGGCAGGCCGTGCCGGTAGGCGGCCTCCATGATCGGGTCCTGGGCGATGTCCCGGCGGATGGCCTGAAGTCCGTGGTCGGGGCCGGTGCTCTCCACGGCGGCCGCGAACTGCGCCAGCATCGGCAGGCACCAGCGGGACTCGTGCTCGCCGAGGACCGCTCCCGCGTCCGGGTGGAAGAGCACGAAGCGCAGGAAGTTGTCGCCCGGCATGGCCGACGGGTGCTGCCCTATGCCCCGGAAGAGCGCGGTGTAGGCGTTGTTGGCCAGGATCACGTCCCAGCGGTGGTCGACGACGAAGGACGGAAAGGAGACGGCCTCCAGCAGCACGGCGTAGTCCTGAAGGTAGGCCTGCGCCTCGGGTCGGACGGGAACGGGCTGCGGCGCCGGCCGCTGCCCTCCTGCCTGAAATGCCATCGGGAGGTCACCCCTCTTGCCTCTGCGGCCTTCACGCGGCGCCTTGATCCTGCTGCTCAGCGGCATGCCATGTCAACTATCGTGGCATTTCATGCCGGTTGACGGCTGAAATTGGCCACAGTTGTGGCGAGACCTGGATGCGAGTTCGAACAAGGGGCTACTCTCCGGGAAGTTCACGGCGACCCCGCCCCGTGAGAAGCCTGTGAGAGACGTAGGAGATCTGTCGGTGACGGACGGCATCGAGGATCCGGGCACCACGGCGTCGGTCGTGCTGACGGCGGCGGTCACGCGTGTCACCGCGCTCGCCGGTCGGCTCGGCGTGCCCCAGGCGGAGGTTTTCGACACCGGCCGCCTCTCCGTGGCCTGCGGAGTGCCGGAGCCCGTGGTCAAGGCCCTGCTGAGCGGCCGGAGCGCGGGCGAGCCGGATGTGCAGGCACGCTTCCTGCAACGGCTCGGTCTGCTGCGCCGCACCCGGCTGAAACCGAACGGCCGGCGCTACACGCAGCAGGAGATCGCGGACGGCGCGGGCATGTCGCGCCAGCAGGCGGGCGCCCTCATCAACGGCGACCGGCGCCCCACCATGGAGCACTGCGACGCCCTCCAGCGGTTCTTCCGCGTGCACGCCGGGTTCCTCACCGCCGAGGACCCGGAGGCGCTCGCGAGCGCGCTCCAGCGCACCGAGCAGGATCTGCTCCAGCGGCTCGCCGACCGCGAGCGGGAGGCCGCCGCTGCCGCCGGTGATCCGCTGGAACGCCTGCTCCAGAACCACGGCGTCCGCTCCATCGCCTGGCGGGCCGCCCAACTCCCCACCGACCAGCACCGCGACAAGGTCGCCGAATGGCTGGACATGCTCCTGGAGAGCGTCAAGCGCCCCGAGGAGTGAGGCCGCCGCCGGTCGCCACCGGCCGCCACGGGCCGCCACCGGTCCCGGGCCGCTCGCGGGGCGTGCGCCGGCCGGTCACCCGCTGGGCCGAGCGGGCGAAGCGGGACGCCGCGCGGGGGCATTGTCAGCGGGGGGCGGCAAGCTGGAGGGGTGCCACCGCCACGCGGGGGGCACGGCGCGCCGTCCGGGCGACCGGACGCGTGCGCGACCGTGTGCTGCCGAAACCGGGGAGAACGAGCCATGCCGACCGCCGTACCGACCGACCACGAGCGCACCGCAGTCCAGGCGTATCTGCGGCTGCTGCACACCGTGCGCGCCGCCTTCGACGCCCCGGCGGCCGTCCGGCGGCCCGTCCCCGTCCCGCCGTCGGTGCTCGCCGAGGCGGAGACGGCGCTGGCGGGCGCCGGACTCGCGGGCAACGAGGAGGAGTTCTTCCGGCTGCTGCGTGACTGGTCCGCGCCCGGCGGCTGACGGCCGCGCCGCGGACCGCGCGGACCGGGACGGGCGGGACGGTCAGGTGTGGTGCACCGTCACCGCGGTGACCAGCAGCCCCGCCCCCGCGGCCCAGCGGCCGTCGAAGTGGGTGAGGTGACGGCCGTCCAGCACGGGGCCCGGGACGAGGAGCCGCGCCCGGAAGCCGCCGCTGTGCGGGGCGCCCGGGTCGGTGCCGATCTCGACGTCGGCCTCCGTGAAGTCCAGCCACTGCCCGGTCAGCGGGTACCACGCCTTGTAGACGGACTCCTTCGCGCTGAACAGCAGCCGCTGCCAGTGCACGTCGGGCCGCCGCTCGGCCAGTTCGTCCAGCCGTCGGCGCTCGTCGGGCAGCGTGACGGCGGGCAGGACCTCCTCCGGGAGCGGTTCGTCGGGTTCCGCGTCGATGCCGACGGAGGCCACGTCGGCGGACCGGCCGAGCGCGGCGGCGCAGTAGCCGTCGCAGTGGGTCATGCTGCCGACCAGCCCCGAGGGCCAGCGCGGGGCGCCACCGGCGCCGGGCAGGACCGGCTGCGGCGGCACGCCGAGCTTCTCCATGGCGCGGCGCGCGCAGTCCCGCACTCCGGCGAACTCCCGGCGGCGCTTGGCGACCGCCCGTACCATCACGGCCTGTTCCTCGGGGTACAGCGGGGCGTGGCCGGGCCCGTCCGTGCCGTACGCCTCCACCGCCACCACCCGGTCCGGCAGCAGCTCACCGATCACCGGTTCCGTCCTCCATCGGCAGTACGCGGCGCAGCCGGCCCGGTGGTTCGGGGCGCTTGCGCCACTCGCGGGGGTATCCCACCGACACCTCCTCGAAGCGGACGCCCTCGTGCCAGGTGGTCCGCGGTATGTGAAGGTGACCGTAGACCATGGCGGCCACCCGGAACCTGCGGTGCCAGTCGGCGGTGAGCCGCGTGCCGCACCACATGGCGAACTCCGGGTACCAGAGCACGTCCATGGGGTGCCGGTCGAGCGGGTAGTGGTTGACGAGCACGGTGGGCAGGTCCTCGGGCAGTTCCGCGAGCCTGCGTTCGGTCTCGCTCACCCGGGCCCGGCACCACGCCTCCCGGCTCGGGTAGGGGTCCGGGTGCAGCAGGTACTCGTCGTTGCAGACGATGCCGGTGCCGTGCGCGTAGGCCAGGCCCTCCTCCTTGGTGGCGCAGCCCTCGGGCAGGAACGAGTAGTCGTAGAGCAGGAAGAGCGGGGCCACGGCCACCGGGCCGCCGGGTCCGGACCAGACCGGGTAGGGGTCCTCGGGGGTCGTCACGCCCAGGTCCCTGCAGAGTTCGACCAGGTACTCGTAGCGGGCGACACCGCGCAGGGTGACGGTGTCCCGGGGGTGGGTCCACAGTTCGTGGTTGCCGGGGGTCCAGACGACCTTGCGGAACCGGCTCGCCAGCGTCTTCAGCGCCCAGCGGATGTCCGCGACGGTCTCGGCGACATCGCCCGCGACGATCAGCCAGTCGTCGTCCGAGCCGGGTACCGTCCGTTCGACCAGGGCCCGGTTCTCGCTGTAGCCGATGTGCAGGTCGCTGATGGCCAGCAGTCGCCCGCTGCCACCGACCGTCCCCGTCACCGCTCACCCCTCTGTCACCCGCCCGTGGGAACCACAACAACACACCCGGCCACCTGCGGACAAGGTCCGGCCCGGCAACCGGCCACCGCCGTGGCCGGATCCGGCGTACGCGCCCGCCGGGCGGCCGCCGCGGAGCCCGCCGCCACGGGCCGCGCTTCCCCTCGCGCGTCCTTCGCAGGCCCCTTCTCCCCCGCCGGGAAATTTTTTCGCGGCTTTTTTCGCCGCGGGGTGTATCAGGGCCCGTACCAGCGACTCTCAAGGGTGGGGGACGCGGGGAGCACGGGGGAACCGCGGGGGAATCACGGGGGACACGGGGGACCGGGGGAAAAGGGGACGGGGGAACGGGGAGTCGGGGCGGTCGGTCGCCGTACGGGGGAGCGACCGACCGCCTCGGCGCGTTCGCCGCCCGCCCCCGGACCCGCCCCGCCTCGCCTCGCCTCGCCGCCCGCCGCTACCCGAGGTAGGCGAGACCGGGATGGACCCGGGTGTACTCCTCGACCAGCCTGCGGGCCACGTTGACGGAGTCCACCAGCGGATGCAGGGCGAACGCCTTCACCGCGACCGCCCGGGAGCCGGATGCCGCCGCGGCCAGCACCTCGCGCTCGACCGCCTTGACCGAGCGGACGAGACCGGCCGCGTGCCCCGGCAGCGGGCCGGTGGAGACCGGGTGCGCGCCGTTGGCGTCGACCAGGCAGGGCACCTCGACGACGGCGTCGGAGTCCAGCTCCGGCAGGGTGCCGCGGTTGCGGACATTGAGGATGAGGGTGGTGCGTTCGTCGCGGGCGACGGCCCGCATCAGGGCGAGCGCCACCTTCTCGTAGCCGCCGGAGAGGTCGTCCTCCTCGCGCTCGCCCGCCCCGGCCGCCTCCCGGTTCTCCGCCATGTACGTGGCCTCGCGCTCGGCGCGGGTGCGGTTCCAGGCGTCCAGCGCCGGGGCGTGCGGGTCGCCCAGCTCCTCGTAGAAGCGGGCCTGCTGGTCGCGCAGGAAGGCGCCGCGGGTCTGCCCGGCCCGCTGGTAGGCGTCGACGGCCTCGCGGTTGAAGTAGTAGTAGTGCAGGTACTCGTTGGGGATCGCGCCCAGCGTGCGCAGCCACTCGGCGCCGAAGAGGCGGCCCTCCTCGAAGGAGCCCAGCAGCGCGGGATCGGCGAGCAGGCGCGGCAGTTCGTCCCGGCCGCCGACCCGCAGCCCGCGCACCCAGCCGAGGTGGTTGAGGCCGACGTAGTCGATCCACGCCTCGCGCGGGTCGGCGCCGAGCACCCGCGCGATACGGCGGCCCAGGCCGACCGGTGAGTCGCAGATGCCGATGACGCGGTCGCCGAGGTGGCGGGACATGGCCTCGGTCACCAGCCCGGCCGGATTGGTGAAGTTGATGACCCAGGCGCCGGGTGCGAGCCGGGCCACCCGCCGGGCGATGTCGACGGCGACGGGGACGGTGCGCAGGCCGTAGGCGATGCCGCCCGCGCCGACGGTCTCCTGGCCCAGGACGTCCTGGGCGAGCGCCACCCGCTCGTCCGCCGCCCGGCCCTCCAGACCGCCCACCCGGATCGCCGAGAACACGAAGTCGGCTCCGCGCAGGGCCTCGTCCAGGTCGGTGACGGCCCGCACCGCCGGGGCGTCCGGCACCCCGGCGGCCTGCTCGGCCAGCACCCGGGTGATCGCCGAGAGCCGGCCCGCGTCGAGATCGTGCAGGACGACCTCGGTGACACGGCCCGCGCCGCGGTCCGCGAGCAGCGCCCCGTACACGAGCGGCACCCGGAACCCGCCGCCGCCCAGAATCGTCAGCCTCACCCTCGCACCTCTCCGCCACGGCCCCGCGCCGGCCACCGGATCCGCGATCCGGCGGGCGCGCGCACATCCGGAACGAAACCCTACTCGGCGCCGCGCTCCGGGCCCGTGAGCCGCCCGCCGCCACCGGGGGCCGCCCCGCCGTCCCCGCGCGCGGCCGACCGGGTGATCCGGAATCCACCGCCCCGGCAGGCGATACGTGATTCCATTCGAATCCCCACCCCCTAGTCCACGGCAGGAAACTGATGAGACGTCACCTCTTCGCCCTGGCCGCCCTGTCGGCGGCCGTCACGCTCGGTGCGGCGACCTCCTCGGCGGCGGCCGGGCCGGTCTGGCAGGAGACCGGCACCGCGCACGTCGACTCGCTGAGCGGCAGCCAGGGCCTCGCCAGCCGCGCGGACGGTTCACTGGTGTACCGGGGGCTCGCCTCCGTCCCACTGGACCTGCGCGTCAAGGGCTGGAACCACGTCGGCGACCCGGATGTGGCCCAGGGCCATGTCTTCGACGCCTACCAGGGCGCGGACTCGGCGACCTCCAAGATGTTCGCGGTGACCACCCCGGGCGGCCAGCGCTACGAGTACGTCCATCCGCTGGACGCGGGCGAGAAGGTGAACAACTCCTTCGCGGCCGTCTCCCCCGACGCCCAGTGGCTGGTGTCCGGGGAGTGGGGCGACCAGAACCGGCTCCAGGTCTTCCCCGCCCCGCTGCTCAACCCGTCCACCCCGCGCACCGGCGGCACGCTGCCGCAGGCCCCGCAGATCACCCTGGACAAGCCGGTCCGCGACATCCAGGGCTGCGACTTCGTCGATGACACCCGGCTGCTGTGCGCCTCGGACGACGGCTCCAAGGAGCTGTTCCCCGAGGACCGGCCGCTGCTCCAGGTGGACCTGGACCACAAGCTGGACGGCGGCGCCGTGACCGGGCACGTCACCAGCCTGTTCGCGCTGCCCCAGCGCAGCGTGTGCAGCGGGGGGTTCGAGGCGGAGGGGGTGGACTACGAGACGTCCACCGGCACCCTGCGCGCGGAGGTCGTCCCGCCGAGCGTCTGCAAGGTCGCCACGACCGTGTACAGCTTCCGCCTGGGATAGCGGCGGACGGGAGTGGTCACCGGACGGCGGCGGGCCGGGCCCGCCGCCGTCCGCGTTCCGCGGCCGGGTCCCCGCACCGCCCTCTCCCCCGCGTCCTCCTCCGCTCACCCCCTTCGCCCCGCCTCACCCCCCTTCACCCCCTGAACTCCCCCGCCCGCACCGGACTTTCCCTGCTTCAACTCTTGACGGCCGGGGCGGTGGGGAGCACATTGGCGGGCGCACCTCCTGAGAGCGCTCTCAGAACGTTCCCCTCGCTCCCCACCCCACCCGGGAGGCCCCCGTGAGTGAACCCTCAGGCGCACCCGCCCAGTTGCCCGCCGCACGCAGCGCGCCCCGACGGCGGCGCTCCGCGCGCCGCGCGCTCGTCGCGGCGCTCGGCACCCTCGGTCTGGCGGCGGCCCTGGCCACCGCCGCGACGCTTCCGGCCGACGCCTCGGCCCCCGCCCCGCCCTCGGGCTGGACCCAGGTCTTCCTGGACGACTTCGACGGGGCCGCGGGCTCCGGTGTCGACACCTCGGCCTGGCAGTACGACACGGGCACCTCGTACCCGGGCGGCGCGGCCGGCTGGGGCACCGGCGAGGTGGAGACGATGACCTCGTCCACCGCCAACGTCGCCCTGGACGGCAAGGGCGATCTGCTGATCACCCCGCGCCGGGACGCCTCCGGGCACTGGACCTCGGGCCGGATCGAGACCACCCGCACGGACTTCGAGCCGCCGTCCGGCGGCAAGCTGCGCGTGCAGGCCCGCATCCAGCTGCCGGACGTCACCGGCGCCGCCGCCAAGGGCTACTGGCCCGCCTTCTGGGCGCTCGGCTCGCCCTTCCGCGGCAACTACTGGAACTGGCCCGGCGTCGGCGAGCTGGACATCATGGAGAACGTCCAGGGCCTCAACACCGACTGGGCGACGATGCACTGCGGCACCAGTCCGGGCGGCCCCTGCAACGAGACCACGGGCATCGGCGGTTCGACCCCCTGCCCCGGCGCGACCTGCCAGGCCGGCTTCCACACGTACGCCATGGAGTGGGACCGCTCCGCCAGTCCCGAGCAGATCCGCTTCTCGGTGGACGGCACCGTCTTCCACACCGTGCGGGCGGACCAGGTCGACGCGACCACCTGGGCGAACGCCACCCGGCACGGCTACTTCGTGATCCTGGACGTGGCCATGGGCGGCGGCTTCCCGGACGCCTTCGGCGGCGGCCCGGACGGCGGCACCGAGCCGGGCCACCCGATGACGGTGGACTATGTGCAGGTGCTGACCTCGGGCGGCGGTGGCGGCGGCACCACTCCCCCGCCCGCCGGCCACCGCGACGCCTACAGCCCCGTACAGGCCGAGTTGTACGACAGCCAGAGCGGTGTGAGCACGGAGGCGACCACCGACAGCGGCGGCGGACAGGACATCGGGTCGCTCGCGAACGGGGACTGGGCGCTCTACAAGGGCGTCGACTTCGGTTCCGCGGGCGCGCGGCAGTTCTCCGCCCGGGTCGCGAGCGGCGCGGCGAACGGGGTGAGCGGGCTGGTCGAAGTGCGCCTGGACAGCCGGGGCAACGCGCCGGTGGGCAGCTTCGCGGTGGGCAGCACCGGCGGCTGGCAGTCCTGGCGCACGGTACCGGCGAACATCGGCACGGTGACCGGCACCCACGACGTCTATCTCACCTTCACCAGCGGCCAGCCGGCCGACTTCGTGAACGTCAACTGGTTCGACTTCGGCCACTGAGCGCCGTACCGGATGAGCGCCGTACCGGGTGAGCGCCGTACCGGACCGGCAGGCGCGGCCGGACCGGCACGGACAGGGGCCCCGCGACGGCGCGGGGCCCCTGTCCGTTCAGCGCAGTTCCGCCCGGAAGGCCACCGGGGTCTGCCCGGTGTGCAGATGGAAGAACTTCGAGAAGTTGGCCGCGTCCGGGAAGCCCACCGCCACGCCGACGCGCCCGATGGGGAGTTCGGTGTGCGCGAGCAGGCGTTTGGCCTCCAGCACGACGCGCCGGTCGATGAACCCCTTGGGCGTCTGGCCGGTGGCGGCGCGGACCGCGCGCACCAGCGTGCGGCGTGAGTAACCGAGGGCGTCGGCGTAGGCACTGACGCTGTGGTTGGTGGTGAAGCCCTGTTCGACCGCGTCGCGGAACAACGTGAAGGTGGTGTCGGCCTGTTGCCGGTCGGCCTCAGCCGAACTGGCCGCGAGATGGGCGAGGCGGAGCAGGAACGCGGTCAGCGAGTGCCGCAGCACCGCCGTGTGCAGGCTCAGCGGCAGGGTCTCCGTGTCCTCGTACTCGCGGCGGAGTTGGGCGAGCGCGGCCTCCAGCGCGACGCGCCCGGCCGTGTCGGGGTGGAGCAGCGGCGGCAGGTCGTAGCGGTACAGGCCGGTGGCCTCGACGGTGGCGCGGGGCAGGAAGCCGGGCTGCATGGTCAGCACCGTTCCGCGGTACTCGTGCGCGCGGGAGAAGCGGTGGACCTGTCCGGGGCGGATCCACAGCACGTCACCGGCGGCCGCCTCGTACTCGGTGAAGTCGACCATGTGCCGGACGGGGCCCGCGGCGAAGAGCATGACCACATGGAAGTCGATGCGGTGGACGCGGTGGAGAGGAGCCCCGGCGTGCCAGGTCCGGCCGGTGCCCAAGGGGCCTATCTGGAGTCCGACGCCGCCGAGGCTCAGGTCGACCGGGAAGGGGAAGGTCCTGATCGCGTGGCCGCCGCTTCCCGCGCCGTCCTCGTCGCCACCGTCGCCGTCCTGGGTGATTTCGTCCGCCATGTCCTTCTCGTACCGGCTCGGCCGCCCGCCGACGGGCCGCGTGATCCAACTGTGTCCCACTTTCACCACAGGCTGACACACGGAGACCTTCCGGCAAAAAAGTCTGACTTTTAAGTTCGAACACGTCCGGCAGCAATCCAGCTTCTCCCGAGGACTTCTTGAAGATGAGCGAGCAGACGACCGTCCCCTTCGAGTGGACCGACCTCGACCGGCGCGCCGTGGACACCGCGCGCCTGCTGGCGGCCGACGCCGTGCAGAAGGTCGGCAACGGCCACCCCGGCACCGCGATGGCCCTGGCCCCGGCCGCGTACACGATCTTCCAGAAGCTGATGCGGCACGACCCGGCCGATCCCGAGTGGACCGGCCGCGACCGCTTCGTCCTCTCCCCCGGCCACACCTCGCTGACCCTCTACACCCAGCTGTACCTGGCCGGCTACGAGCTGGAGCTGGACGATCTGAAGGCGTTCCGCACCTACGGCTCCAAGACCCCGGGCCACCCCGAGTACGGCCACACCGCCGGGGTGGAGACCACCACGGGCCCGCTCGGGCAGGGCGCCGCGATGGCGGTCGGCATGGCGATGGCCGCCCGCTACGAGCGCGGCCTGTTCGCCCCGGACGCCCCCGAGGGCACCTCGCCCTTCGACCACACCATCTGGGCCATCGTCTCCGACGGCGACCTGGAGGAGGGCGTCTCCGCCGAGGCGTCCTCGCTGGCCGGCCACCAGAGGCTCGGCAACCTGGTCTTCCTCTACGACGACAACCACATCTCCATCGAGGGCGACACCGCCACCGCCTTCTCCGAGGACGTGCTGGGGCGCTACGAGGCGTACGGCTGGCACACCCAGCGCGTCGAGCCCGCCGCCAACGGCGACGTGGACGTGCGCGCCCTGCACGCGGCGCTCTCGGCGGCCCGCGCCGAGACGTCCCGCCCCTCGATCGTGGCGATGCGCACGGTCATCGCCTGGCCGGCCCCGCACGCCCGGAACACCGAGGCGTCGCACGGCTCGGCGCTGGGCGAGGAGGAGGTCGCCGCGACCAAGCGCGTGCTCGGCTTCGACCCGGAGCGGACCTTCCAGGTGGACGAGGACGTCCTCGCGCACACCCGGCGGGCCCTGGACCGGGGCGCCGAGGCGCACGCCGCCTGGGAGAAGCAGCTCACCGAGTGGCGCGGGGTGCGGCCCGAGCGGGCCCGGCTGCTGGACCGGATCGTGGCCGGGAAGCTGCCCGAGGGCTGGCAGGACGCGCTGCCGGTCTTCGAGGAGGGGAAGTCCGTCGCCACCCGCGCGGCCTCCGGCAAGGTGCTCCAGGCCCTCGGCGAGGTGCTGCCCGAGCTGTGGGGCGGCTCCGCCGACCTGGCCGGCTCCAACAACACCACCATCGACAAGACCTCCTCCTTCCTCCCCGCGGGCAACCCGCTCCCCGAGGCGGACCCCTACGGCCGCACCATCCACTTCGGCATCCGCGAGTTCTCCATGGCCGCGGAGATGAACGGCATCGCCCTGCACGGCAACACGCGCGTGTACGGCGGCACCTTCCTGGTCTTCTCCGACTACATGCGCAACGCCGTGCGCCTGTCCGCCCTGATGCAGCTCCCGGTGACGTACGTGTGGACGCACGACTCCATCGGCCTCGGCGAGGACGGCCCCACCCACCAGCCCGTCGAGCACCTCGCCTCGCTGCGCGCCATCCCGGGCCTCAACATCGTCCGCCCGGCCGACGCCAACGAGACCGCCCTCGCCTGGGCCGAGATCCTCAAGCGGCACGCCACCCACCCGGCGCCGCACGGCCTCGCGCTCACCCGCCAGGGCGTACCGACGTACGCGCCGGACCCGGACACCGCCAAGGGCGGCTACATCCGCCTGGAGGCGTCCACCGGCACCCCGGACGTGATCCTCATCGGCACCGGCTCCGAGCTCCGGCTCGCCGTGGCCGCCCGGGAGGCGCTGGAGGCCGAGGGGATCGCCACCCGGGTGGTGTCGATGCCGTCCGTCGAGTGGTTCGAGGAGCAGCCCCTCGCCTACCGCGAGCACGTCCTGCCGCCGTCGGTGCGGGCCCGGGTCGCCGTCGAGGCGGGCATCAATCTGACGTGGTACCGCTTCACAGGTGACGCAGGACGGATCGTCTCCCTCGATCACTTCGGTGCCTCCGCCGATGCCGGGACCCTGTTCGCCGAGTACGGCTTCACCCCCGAGAACGTCGCCGCCGCGGCCCGCGCCTCGCTGGCCGCCGCGCGCGCATGATCCGAACGCAACAAGGAAGATGATCACTGTGACCGAACAAACCGCGGCCTCGGAAGCGCTGGGGCGCCTGTCCGACCAGGGCGTGTCGATCTGGCTGGACGACCTGTCGCGCCGCCGGATCACCTCGGGCAACCTGGCCGAGCTGGTGGCCGGACGGCATGTCGTGGGCGTCACCACGAACCCGTCGATCTTCCAGGCCGCCATCGGTTCCGGCGCGGGCTACGAGGAGCAGCTCGCCGACCTGGCGGTGCGCGGCGTCACGGTCGACGAGGCCGTGCGCATGATGACCACCGCCGACGTACGGGACGCGGCCGACGTGCTGCGCGGGGTGTACGACGCGACCGGCGGGCAGGACGGGCGGGTCTCCATCGAGGTGGACCCGCGCCTCGCCCACGACACGACGGCGACCGTCGCCGAGGCCCGGCAGCTGGCCTGGCTGGTGGACCGGCCCAACGTCATGATCAAGATCCCCGCCACCCGTGCGGGCCTGCCGGCCATCACGGAGGTCGTCGGAGCGGGTATCAGTGTCAATGTGACGCTGATCTTCTCCCTGGAGCGCTACCGCGAGGTGATGGACGCCTACCTCGCCGGTCTGGAGAAGGCGCGCGCCGCCGGGCACGACCTGGCGTCGATCCACTCCGTGGCCTCCTTCTTCGTCTCCCGGGTCGACTCCGAGATCGACAAGCGGCTGACGGCGCTGGGCACCGGCGAGGCCCTGGCGCTCAAGGGCCGGGCGGCCCTGGCGAACGCCCGGCTGGCCTATGCGGAGTACGAGCAGGTGTTCGGTTCCGCGGACGGGACGACCCGGCCGGGCGAGCGGTTCGCCGCACTGGTGGGCGCGGGCGCGCACGCCCAGCGTCCCCTGTGGGCGTCGACCGGGGTGAAGGATCCGGCGTACAAGGACACCCTGTACGTGGACGAGCTGGTCGCGCCCGGCACGGTGAACACCATGCCGGAGGGCACGCTGAACGCCACCGCCGACCACGGCGCGATCACCGGTGACACGGTGACCGGCGGCTACGAGCAGGCCCGCGCGGACCTGGCGGCCGTCGGGCGGCTGGGCATCTCCTACGACGAGGTCGTCCAGCAGTTGGAGGACGAGGGCGTCGCCAAGTTCGAGACGGCCTGGCAGGACCTGCTGGACGCGGTCACGAAGTCCTTGAACAGCAAGGGAGTTGACGCGGAATGAGCAAGAAGCCCGCCGAGCCGGCGGCTGCGGAGGCCGGGGCGGCGAGTCCGTCGCCCGCCGCCGCCGTACGGCCCGAGGACCAGGAACCGGATCCCAAGGCCATGCAGCAGGCGCAGGCGTCCGGGGCCACGGGCTCCGCCGCGGCGCGCGGGACGGCGGACGCGCGCGTCCCGGCCGTCCCGGCCGCCGACTGGGTGAATCCGCTGCGCGACCCCCGCGACCGCCGGCTGCCCAGGATCGCGGGCCCCTCCGGGCTCGTCATCTTCGGTGTCACCGGCGACCTGTCCCGCAAGAAGCTCATGCCGGCCGTCTACGACCTGGCCAACCGCGGTCTGCTGCCGCCGGGCTTCTCGCTGGTCGGCTTCGCCCGCCGGGACTGGGAGGACCAGGACTTCGCGCAGGTCGTGCACGACGCCGTCAAGGAGCACGCGCGCACCCCGTTCCGCGAGGAGGTGTGGCAGCAGCTCGCCGAGGGCATGCGCTTCGTCCCCGGTGACTTCGACGACGACACCGCGTTCAAGCAGTTGCACGACGCGGTGCAGGAGCTGGACTCCTCGCGGGGCACCGGCGGCAACTTCGCCTTCTACCTCTCGGTGCCGCCGAAGTTCTTCCCCAAGGTCGTGCAGCAGTTGAAGAAGCACGGTCTGGCGGAGGGCCCCGAGGGCTCCTGGCGGCGCGCGGTCATCGAGAAGCCGTTCGGCCACGACCTGGCCAGCGCCCGCGAGCTGAACCGGATCGTGCACGAGGTGTTCGACCCGGACCAGGTGTTCCGCATCGACCACTACCTGGGCAAGGAGACCGTCCAGAACATCCTGGCGCTGCGCTTCGCCAACCAGATGTACGAGCCGATCTGGAACCGTTCCTATGTCGACCATGTGCAGATCACCATGGCCGAGGACATCGGCATCGGCGGCCGGGCCGGCTACTACGACGGCATCGGCGCCGCCCGCGACGTCATCCAGAACCACCTGCTCCAGCTGATGGCGCTCACCGCGATGGAGGAGCCGATCGCCTTCGACGCGGAGGCGCTGCTCACCGAGAAGCTGAAGGTGCTCAAGTCGGTGCGGCTGCCCGAGGAGCTGGGCGAGCACACCGTGCGCGCCCAGTACGCCGAGGGCTGGCAGGGCGGCGAGAAGGTGCCCGGCTACCTCCAGGAGGAGGGCATCGACCCGAAGTCGAAGACCGACACCTACGCGGCGGTCAAGCTGGAGATCGACAACCGCCGCTGGGCGGGCGTCCCCTTCTATCTGCGCACCGGCAAGCGGCTGGGCCGCCGGGTCACCGAGATCGCGGTGGTCTTCAAGCGGGCCCCGCACTCCCCCTTCGACACCACCGCCACCGAGGAGCTGGGCGAGAACGCCATCGTGATCCGCGTGCAGCCGGACGAGGGCATGACGGTCCGGTTCGGTTCGAAGGTGCCGGGCACCTCGATGGAGATCCGGGACGTGACGATGGACTTCGCCTACGGCGAGTCCTTCACGGAGTCCAGCCCGGAGGCGTACGAACGCCTCATCCTGGACGTGCTGCTCGGTGACGCGAACCTGTTCCCCCGTCACCAGGAAGTGGAAGAGTCCTGGAAGATCCTCGACCCGATCGAGGGCTACTGGGACGAGCACGGCAGGCCCGCCCAGTACCCCTCGGGCACCTGGGGACCGCGGGAAGCCGACGAGATGCTCGCACGAGACGGACGGAGCTGGCGCAGGCCATGAAGATCGACCTGACCGACACCACGGCAAGCAAGATCAACAAGGCGCTGGTGGAAGGCCGCCGCGCCATCGGCACGCCCGCCGTGGGCATGGTCCTGACGATGGTGATCGTCGCCGACGAGGAGAACGCCTACGACTCGATCAAGGCGGCCGAGGACGCCTCCCGCGAGCACCCCTCGCGCACCCTGGTCGTGATCAAGCGGCACGCGCGCACCCTGCGCGACCGCACCCACTCCCGGCTGGACGCGGAGATCCGCCTCGGCTCGGAGGCCGGCACCGGCGAGACGGTGGTGCTGCGCACCTACGGAGACGTCTCCGACCACGCCGACTCGGTGGTGCTGCCGCTGCTGCTGCCGGACGCGCCGGTCGTCGTGTGGTGGCCGGTGGAGGCGCCCGGCAACCTCGCGGCGGACCCGCTGGGCGCGCTGGCCCAGCGCCGCATCACCGATCTGTACGCCTTCGAGAACCCGCTGGAGGTCCTGCGGACCCGGGCGCGCCACTACGCGCCCGGCGACACCGACCTGGCCTGGACCCGGCTCACCCTGTGGCGCTCGATGCTGGCGGCGGCGCTGGACCAGGCCCGGGTGCGGGTGACCTCGGCGGCCGTGGAGGCGGAGGCCGACAACCCGAGCGCGGAGCTGCTGGCCCGCTGGCTGGAGGCCCGGCTGGGCGTCCCGGTCGACCGGGTGGGCAGCGAGGGACCGTTCGTGACGGCCGTCCGCCTGGGCACCGCCGACGGCGAGATCGTCATCGACCGGCCCGAGGGCCCGCTGGCCACGCTGAGCCTGCCCGGCCAGCCGTCCCGCACCCTCGCCCTCAAGGTCCGTCCCACCTCCGAACTCATCGCCGAGGAGCTGCGCCGCCTCGACGCCGACGAGATGTACGCCGTGGCCCTGCGGGGCGACGGGATCAAGGAGACCGTCTGACATGTCCGACACCACCAAGCTCACCCGGCGTCCGCAGTGGACCGCGCTGGAGGACCACCGCGCCCGGTGGACCTCCCACCTGCGGGAGCTGTTCGCCGAGGACCCCGCGCGCGCCGAGCGCTACACGGTGCGCGTCGGTGATCTGCGCATCGACTACTCCAAGCACCTGGTCACCGACGAGACGCTCCAGTTGCTGCGGGAGCTGGCCGAGGCGACCGGCGTGGCCCCTCTGCGCGACGCCATGTTCGCCGGGGAGAAGATCAACGTCACCGAGGGGCGGGCCGTGCTGCACACCGCGCTGCGCGCGCCCCGGGACGCGGTGATCGAGGTCGACGGCGAGAACGTGGTGCCCCAGGTGCACGCGGTCCTCGACAAGATGGCCGGCTTCGCCGAGCGGATCCGCTCGGGCGAGTGGACCGGGCACACCGGCAAGCGGATCCGCAATGTGGTCAACATCGGCATCGGCGGCTCCGACCTCGGCCCGGCGATGGCGTACGAGGTGCTGCGCGCCTACACCGACCGCGCGCTGACGGTCCGGTTCGTCTCCAACGTCGACGGCGCCGACCTGCACGAGGCGACCCGCGACCTGGACCCGGCCGAGACGCTGTTCATCGTCGCCTCCAAGACCTTCACCACGATCGAGACGATCACCAACGCCACCTCGGCCCGGGACTGGCTGCTCAAGGGGCTGGACGGGGACCCGAAGGCGGTCGCCAGGCACTTCGTGGCGCTGTCGACGAACACGGAGAAGGTCACCGGGTTCGGTATCGACGTCGACAACATGTTCGAGTTCTGGGACTGGGTCGGCGGCCGGTACTCGTACGACTCGGCGATCGGCCTCTCGCTGATGATCGCGATCGGCCCGGACCGCTTCCGCGAGATGCTGGACGGCTTCCGCATCGTCGACGAGCACTTCCGCGACGCGCCCGCCGAGGCCAACGCGCCGCTGATCCTGGGCCTGCTGGGCATCTGGTACGGCAACTTCTTCGGCGCGCAGACGCACGCGGTGCTGCCGTACTCGCACTATCTGTCGAAGTTCACCGCCTACCTCCAGCAGCTCGACATGGAGTCCAACGGCAAGTCGGTGCAGCGCGACGGCGAGCCGGTGGAGTGGCAGACCGGGCCGGTGGTCTGGGGCACGCCCGGCACCAACGGCCAGCACGCCTACTACCAGCTCATCCACCAGGGCACCGAGCTGATCCCGGCCGACTTCATCGGCTTCGCCAACCCGGTCGCGGAGCTGAGCGACGAGCTGAAGGCCCAGCACGACCTGCTGATGGCCAACCTGTTCGCGCAGGGCCAGGCGCTGGCCTTCGGCAAGACCGCCGACGAGGTGCGCGCCGAGGGGGTGCCCGAGGAGCAGGTCGCCCCGCGCACCTTCCACGGCAACCACCCCACCACCACGATCCTGGCGGGCGAGCTGACCCCGTCGGTCCTCGGACAGCTGATCGCCCTCTACGAGCACAAGGTGTTCGTGCAGGGCGCCGTGTGGAACATCGACTCCTTCGACCAGTGGGGCGTCGAACTCGGCAAGGTGCTGGCCAAGCGGGTCGAGCCCGCGCTGACCGAGGGCGCCGAGGTGCCCGGTCTCGACCCGTCCACCGCCGCCCTCGTGGCCGCCTACCGCGAACTCAAGAAAGTGAACTGACATGGCATCGACGCAGATCGGTCTCGTGGGCCTCGGCAAGATGGGCGGCAACATGCGGGAACGCCTCCGCAACGCCGGCCTCACGGTCGTCGGCTACGACCGCAACCCCGAGGTCTCCGACGTGCCCAGCCTGGTCGACCTGGTCGACCGGCTCGACGGCCCGCGCGCCGTCTGGGTGATGGTCCCGGCCGGCGGCGCCACCCAGCACGTCATCGACCAGCTCGCCACCCTCCTCAAGCCCGGTGACCTGGTGATCGACGGCGGCAACTCCCGCTGGACGGACGACGAGAAGCACGCCAAGCAGTTGCACGCGCGCGGCATCGGCTTCGTCGACGCGGGCGTCTCGGGCGGTGTGTGGGGCCTGAAGAACGGCTACGCGCTCATGGTCGGCGGCGACAAGGAGCACGTCGACCGGCTCAAGCCGGTCTTCGACGCCCTCAAGCCCGAGGGCCCCTACGGCTACGTCCACGCGGGCAAGGTGGGCGCGGGCCACTTCGCGAAGATGGTCCACAACGGCATCGAGTACGCGATGATGCAGGCGTACGCCGAGGGCTGGGAGCTGCTGGAGAAGGTCGACTCCGTGGACAACGTCCGCGAGGTCTTCCGGTCCTGGCAGGAGGGCACCGTCATCCGCTCCTGGCTGCTCGACCTGGCCGTCAACGCGCTGGACGACGACGAGCACCTGGAGAAGCTGCGCGGCTTCGCGGAGGACTCCGGCGAGGGCCGCTGGACGGTGGAGGCGGCCATCGACAACGCCGTGCCGCTGCCCGCGATCACGGCCTCGCTGTTCGCCCGGTTCGCCTCCCGCCAGGACGACTCGCCGCAGATGAAGATGGTCGCGGCGCTGCGCAACCAGTTCGGCGGCCACGCCGTCGAGTCGAAGAAGGGCTGACGCGCCGTGGGGGACCTTCTCCTGGTCCGCCACGGCGAGACGGAGTGGAGCCTGTCGGGACAGCACACCAGCCGTACCGACCTGCCCCTGACCCAGCGCGGCGAGGAGCAGGCCAAGCTGCTCGCTCCGCTCCTGACCGGCCGGACCTACGCACAGGTGCTCACCAGCCCGCTCGGCCGGGCCGTGCGCACCGCCGAACTCGCGGGTCTGACCGGCGCCGAGGCGGAACCCGATCTGCACGAATGGGACTACGGCGGCTACGAGGGCGTCACCACCGCCGAGATACACCGCTCCCGGCCGCACTGGGACCTGTGGACCGACGGTGTGCCGCACGGCGCCTCCCCCGGTGAGTCCCCGGAGGAGGTCGGCCGGCGCGCCGACCGGGTGCTGGAGCGGGTCGCCCCGGCGCTCGCCCGGGACGGCGGCGACGTGGTCCTGGTCGCGCACGGCCACTTCCTGCGGGTGCTGACGGCCCGCAGGCTGGGCCTGCCGCCCGCCGAGGGCCGCCTGTTCCAGCTCGCGACGGGCACGGTGAGCCGGCTCTCGACCGAGCACGACCGGCCGGTCGTCGCGGAGTGGAACACCAGGGCGGCGTAGCGGCGGACACGCTGCCCGCCCGCGCGGGGGCCCCGGCACCGAGCCGGGGCCCCCGCGCGTGCGCCGGACGTGTCCTCAGGTGGCGGGCGGGCGGTGGTCCGGGGCCACGGCCGCGTCCAGGAACGGGCCCAGTTCGCGGGCCACGGTCGTCAGCGGGGCCACGCCGCCCTCGGCGCGGGCCATGACGAGCGCCCCTTCCAGCGAGCTGATCATCAGCGTGGCCAGGGCCGGTGCCCGCCCGGACGGCACGCCCAGCTCCGTGAGGGCGGCGACCAGCGGCTCGCACCAGGTGGCGAACGCCGCGGCGACCGTCCGCCGTACGGTGCCGCCCTGGGCGCACTCGACGGTGGCGGCGGCGACCGGGCAGCCGCGCAGTTCGCCGACCGCCTCGTACTCGTCCGTCCACTGGCCCACCATCGCGGCGAACAGCGCGCTCGGCGCGGGCTCGGCCAGACCCGCCAGGAAGCGGGCGACGCGCCGTCCGGCGTACTGCCCGGCCCAGGCCACCGCTTCCTCGACCAGCTGCTCCTTGCCGCCCGGGAAGTAGTGCTGGAGCGAGCCGCGGGGTGCCCCGGCATGGGCGGCCACGTCCCGCATGCCGGTCGCGGCGACGCCGTCGCGCCGGATGAGCTGGGCCGCGCTGAAGACCATCCGTTCGCGGGGCCCGTACCGGGATCCCGTCCCGGTCCCGGCCGGCCGCTCTGCTGGATCGCTCATCCCGAGACTCTATGACTCGCGTCATAGGGCTCGCTACTATGACAGCCGTCATAGCATCGGCCCCGACCCCAGGGCGGCACCCCATGAACGTCGGCTTCCTCGGTCTCGGAGTCATGGGCCGGCCCATGGCGCTGCGGCTCGTCCGCTCCGGCATCCCCCTCACCGTGTGGAACCGCACGGCGGCCCGCGCGGAGCCGCTGCGCGCCGCCGGAGCCCGGGTGGCGGCGGACCCGGCGGAGGTGTTCGCCCGTACGGACACGGTGGTCCTGATGCTGGCCGACGAGCGCGCCATGGACGAGACCCTGGGCCGGGGCACCCCGGACTTCGCCGCCCGGGTGGGCGGCCGGACGCTCGTGCACATGGGCACGACGTCGCCCGCGTACTCGCACGGCCTGGAGGCCGACGTCCGCGCGGCGGGCGGGCGCTACGTCGAGGCGCCGGTCTCCGGCTCCCGGCTCCCGGCCGAGCGGGGCGAGCTGGTGGCCATGACCGCCGGGGACGAGGAGGCGGTACGGTCCGTGGGCCCGCTGCTCGCCCCGCTGAGCCGCCGGACCTTCGCGTGCGGGCCGGTCCCCGGCGCGCTGCTCATGAAGCTGTCGGTGAACCTGTTCCTGATCACCCAGGTCACCGGGCTCGCCGAGGCGTTCCACTTCGCCGGGCGGCAGGGGCTCGACCGGCGGCTGTTCCTGGAGGTGCTGGGCGCGGGCCCGATGGCCAGCCCCGTCTCGCTGATGAAGGCGCCCAAGCTGCTGGACGGGGACTTCGCGGTGCAGGCGGCGGCCCTGGACGTGCTCAAGAACAACCGGCTGATCGCCGGGGCCGCGCGGGAGGCGGGCATCGCCTCCCCGCTGCTCGACGCCTGCCACGCCCTCTTCGAGGAGACGGTCACGCTCGGGCACGGCGGCGAGGACATGGTGGCCGTGCTGCGGGCACTGGAGGCGCGCACGGGGGCCTGACCCGCGACGGGCGACGGGCGACGGGCCCTAGCCGGATTTCGGGATGCCGTACGCCCGCTCCACCCGCAGGCGCAGCACGAGGCGGCGGTCGCGGACCATGGTGGCGCGGAAGTCGTCCCAATCGGGGTGTTCGCCGACGACGTCGCGGTAGAGGCGGACCAGTTCCTCGACGGTCGCGTCGTACGGGTCCGCGGCGACCGGCGACAGGTCGGCGGTGCCCTCGGCGACCGTGTAGGCGCGGCGGTCCGGGGCGGTCACGTGGTAGGAGGCACGCGGGTCCCGGCGCAGATTGCGGGTCTTGGCCCGGTCGTCGGTGACCGAGACGCGCAGGACGCGCTCACCGGGGTCGTAGGCGTGGCTGACGTTCGACAACTGGGGGCGGCCGTCGCGCTTGAGGGTGACCAGCACGCCGCCGTGGACGTCGGCGAGGAGGGCGAGCAGCGCGTCCGGTGCGGGACCGGGCGCCGCGCTGTGTGTGTCCTGAGTCATACCCCGCTCAACTGCCGCGACCACGCGGCGCATTCCCGGCGGGGAGAAGACCCGGAGCATGAGTAGACACTGTCTACTGACGCCTGGTAGACACTGTCCATGCATGAGCAAGAGTCGGAGAAGAGCCCCGGCGGCCTGCGCGAACGCCTGGTGGACGTCGGGGTGGACCTGGTCGCCGAACAGGGCGCGCAGGCGCTCACCCTGCGGGAGATCGCGCGCCGCGCGGGCGTCTCGCACGGCGCGCCGCGCCGCCACTTCCCCACCCATCTGGAGCTGTTGTCCGCCATCGCGCGCCGCGGCTTCGAGGAGCTGGCCGCGCGGGCGCGGACGGCGACCGCCGACCCCACGGCACACCCCCGTGACCAGCTCACGGCGCTGGGCCGGGTCTATCTGGACTTCGCCCTGGGCCACCGCGGCATGTACGACCTGATGTTCCGCCACGATCTGCTGGAGAGCGGCCACCTCGGGCTGCGGGACACCAGCCTGCCGCTCTTCGCCACCCTGGTGGACCTGGTCGGCCGGGTCCGTCCCGGCGCCGACGCCCGGACCGTCGCCGCGTCCCTGTGGGCCGCCCTGCACGGCATCGCCCAGCTCTGGCGCTGGGGCAGCCTCCAGCTCGCCACCGGCACCGACGACATCGCCCCGCTGCTGCGTACGGCGCTCGACGCGCACCTCGGCCCGGAGCGGCACGGATGAACCGCGTCCAGGCGCTGACCCTGGCGAGCAGTGTGGCCGGGGCGGTCGTCGTCGCGCTGGACGGCACCGTCCTCACCGTCGCGCAGCCCGCGCTGCGCCGCGACCTGGACGCCTCGTACGCGCAGGTCCAGTGGACCAGCACCGGGTATCTCGTGGCGGTGGCGAGCCTGCTGGTGTTCGCCGGGCGGCTCGGCGACCTGCCGCGCGGACCGACCCGCCGGTCGGCGCCGCTCGGCCACCGGCGGATGTTCGCCGCCGGGATGCTCGGCTTCGGCGCCACCTCGGCGGGCATCGCCGTCGCACCCGGCATCGGCTGGGTGATCGCCCTGCGGGTCGCCCAGGGCGTGTGCGGGGCCATGCTGCAACCGGCCACGCTGGGCATGCTCCGGTCGGCCTTCCCGCCCGACCGGCTCGGGATGCCGCTCGCGGTGCGCACCAGCGCCATCGGGGTGGCGGCCGCGGCCGGACCGGTGCTGGGCGGGGCGCTGGTGGCCGGGCCGGGCTGGCGGGCGGTGTTCCTCCTGAACGTCGTCCCGGCGCCGGTCTTCGCCCTGCTCGCGCTCGCCCTGCCCGGCAGGGGGCCGGACCCGGCCGCCCGCCGGGCACCGGCCGTCCGGCTCGACCTGCCCGGCGCGCTGCTGCTCGCCCTCGCCCTGGGCTGCGCCGTGCGCGCCCTGGTCGCGGTGGCGGAGCCCGGCGGAGCGGGCGCGGACACGGTCCCCGTCGTGCTCGTGGGCGCCGCCGCCGCGGTCCTCCTCGTCCGGCACGAGCGCCGCGCCGCCGATCCGCTGCTCCCGCCGGACGTCATCGGCTCGGCCGTCGTCGGCTCGGCGGTCGCCGTGCTGGTGGCGGCCTCGGCGACCTTGTCCGGCACGCTGTTCGTCCTCACGTACGTCCTCCAGGACACCCTGGGGCTCGACCCGTTCCAGAGCGCTCTGCGCAGCCTGCCGCTGGCGGTGCTGATGGTGCTCGCGGCGCCGCTCGCCCCGGTGCTGCTGCGCCGGCTGGGCGCGCGCCGGACGACCGTGGCGGCCATGGCCGCGCTCGCGCTGGGCGTCCTGCTGCTCGCCCGCGCCCCGGGCACGGTCGCGCTGTGCGGGGGCTTCGCCGTGCTCGGGGCCGGGTTCGGCACGGTGCTGGTCGCGGCGACCCATGTCGTCGTACGGGAGTCGGCCGTGGCCTCGGCCGGGGTGGCGGGCGGTCTCCAGCAGACCGCCATGAACATCGGCCCCGCCCTCGGCGTGGCCGCCGCGACCGCCCTGCGCGGCTCCGACGGCGGCCCGGGGCTGCCCCTCGCCGTCCTGGCGTCGGTGGCCGCGGCGGGCGCGCTGACGGCCCGCGCCCTGCCGGGACGCGTCCACGCCCGGCCCGGGGAAGCGGAAAAAGAGAGGCAGAGGGGCGAGGAAGAAGAGGCGGAGGCAGGGGCAGGGGCCGTCTGAGCCCCCGGCGGTCGGCGGTGCGCGACGACAACACCCAGCCCCCTCCCGGGGGGCGCTCAGCCGGCGGCGCCCCGGGGCGCTCGGTCCCGGCGGGGCAGGAGCCCGATCGCCGCGACGGGTACGGCGGCCAGTGCCAGCCAGGGGACGGCCGGGGGGAGGGAGGAGTCGAGCAGGCGGCCGCTCGTCGCGCTGCCGAGGAGCACGATCAGGCCGGAGACCGAGGACAGGGCGCCGGTGTAGAGGCCGAGCCGGCCCTCTTCGGCCAGGTCGGGCACCCAGGCGCGGGCGACGGGCGCGACGGTCAGCTGGCCCAGCGTGAGCAGGACGACGAAACCGGCGGCGGGCACCAGCCCGGCCGGGCCGCTGCCCGTGGCGGCGGCCGGGCGCCCCACCGCGACCAGCGCGAAGGCGGCGCCGGTCAGCAGCAGCCCCGCCGCCATGCTGCCGCGCGGGCCGAGCCGCTGTGCCGTCCAGCGGGTGAGGGGCAGTTGCACGGTCACCGCGAGCAGGGAGGACAGCGCGAACAGCCAGGCCAGCGCCGTCTGGGAGCCGGTCACCCGCCGCACCTCGGCGGGCAGCGCCAGATAGAGCTGGTTGTAGGCGAGCAGACAGGTGCCGTACGCACAGCACAGGGCCAGGAAGCGGCGGTTGCGCAGCAGGACGGTGAGGCCGCCGCGCGCCCGGGTGCGGGTGCGGCCGGGGATGTGCTGGGGCAGCAGCCGGGCGTGCCCGGCGAGGACGAGGACGAAGACGCCCGCACCGGCCAGGCAGGCGGTGCGGAAGTCCACCGCGAGCAGCAGCGCGCCCAGCAGCGGGCCGGCGAACGCCCCGGCCTGCCCGGACGCGGCGAACAGCGCCAGGACCCGGGTGCGGGGACCGCCGCCCGCCGCCTCCAGGGCCACGGCCTGCCGTACGACCTCCGACTCGACGGCGGGCGAGAACAGCGCGGCGGCGAAGCCGATGAGCAGGACCGCGCCGATGACCGGCCAGGTGCCCTGCGCGTAGGCGAGCCAGGCGAATCCGGCGATGCGCAGCACACAGCCGCCGAGGACGACGGGCCGGACGCCGAAGCGGTCGGTGAGGATGCCGCCGACGACGAACAGCCCCTGCTGGCTGAAGGTCCGCAGCCCCAGCACCAGTCCGACCAGCCAGCCCGCCATGCCGACGCCCTGCCCCAGATGTCCGGCGAGGAAGGGCAGCACGGCGAAGAAGCCGATGTTGAAGGCGAGCTGCGTCCAGATCAGCAGGCGCAGCAGCGGCGGCAGCGGAGCCCGTTGCGCTGCGGGGGACGCGGTCGTCGTGGTGGGCGGCTGCGCGGTCACCGGCGCGCCGCCTCCGTGGCCACCGCGGCCGCCGTGGCCGCCGTGGCCGCCGCGTCCGCCGGGACCGGTGACCGCGAGAAGCGCGTCCGCAGCCGTCCGGCGCCGGTGCCGGGTGACCCCCCGATCCCCCCGGCCGCCGTCACCGCGAGGGCGCCCAGCAGGGCGAGGACGGCGGCGGGGGCGAGGACGGCCCAGGGGGCGCGTTCGGCGTAGGGCTGGTTCTCGGCGAGCAGCAGGCCCCATTCGGGGGACGGCGGCTGGGCGCCGAGGCCGAGGAAGCCCAGCGCGGCGAGGGCGAGGGCGACGCCGGGCAGCCGGAGCAGGGCGTGCCGGGTGACGGAGGGCAGTACGGCGGGCAGGAGGTGGCGGCGCAGCAGATGGCGGCGGCTCGCGCCGAGGCCCCGGGGCGCGGCGAGGTGCAGGGCGGCGCGTTCCTGGCGCAGCAGCGCGGAGGTGTGGGCGGCCAGCGGTGCCCAGGCGACGGCGGTCACGGCGAGCGCGGGGGTGGCCGGTCCGCTGCCCCAGACGGCGGTGGTGAGCAGCGCGGCGAGGACGGGCGGTACGGCGTTGACGGTGTCGACGAGCGGTCCGGACAGCCGGGGCAGCAGGCCGAGCAGCACCCCGGCGAGCAGGCAGGCCGCGCTGATCGCGAGGGCGAGGAGCACGGTGTGCAGGGCGCCGTGCGCGACGCGGCCGAGCAGGTCGCGGCCGAGCGCGTCGGTGCCGAAGGGGTGTCCCGGCGAGGGGGCGCGCAGCCGGGCGGTGGTGTCGAGGGCGAGCGGGTCGCGGGGCAGCCCGGCGAGGACGACGGCGAGGAGCAGCACGCCGTGCAGGAGCGGCAGGGCCCGGCGGGCGGGCGGCCGGGGCGGGTGCAGGGTGGGCAGGGCGCCGTCGCGCAGGGCGGGGCCGGTGAGCGGGCGGGCGGCGAGGCGGGCGGCCAGCGAGGCGGCGGCTCCGAGCAGGACGAGGACGAGGGTGCCCGCCTGGAGCACGGGCAGGTCCTGGGCGAGGGCGGCCTGGAGCGTGGTGCGGCCGAGTCCGGGGATGTCGAAGACCTGCTCGACGGCGACGGCGCCGCCGGTCAGGCCGACGGCGAACAGCCCGAGGTTGGGCAGCAGCGCGGGCAGGCAGCGGTGCACGGCGTGTAGGGCGATCCGGCGGCCGGGGATCCCGCGGGCGGCGGCGGCCCGCGCCCAGGGTTCGGCGAACGCGCCGGGCAGCAGGTCGGCCAGCAGCCGTCCGAGCACGGCCCCGGCGGGCAGGCCGAGGGCGAGCGCGGGCAGCACGGTCCAGCGGGGCCCGTACCAGCCGAGCGCGGGCAGCCAGCCGAGCTGGACGCCGACGACGGTGGCGAGCACGGAGGCGGTGAGGAACTCGGGCAGCGCGGCGAGCATCGCGGCGGCGGTGCCGCCGGTCCGGCCCGCCGGGCGGCCGCGGGCGCCCCGGCGCAGGACGGGGGCGCACACCAGCGCGGCGGTGGCGGCGGCGACGGCGAGCGCCACCGCCATCAGCAGCAGGGAGGCACCGAGGGCCTGGAGCACGGCGGGCGTGACCGCCTGTCCGGACAGCCAGGACCGTCCGGCGTCCCCGCGCGGCAGCCCGCCGAGCCAGTGGGCGAGCAGCCGCAGCGGGCCGTCGTCCAGGCCGAGCCCGGCCCGGATGTCGGCCAGTACCTCGGGGGTGGGGTCGCGGTCCGCGGAGCGGGCCTTGAGCACGGTGAGCGCCGGGTCGGTGCGGGTGAGCCAGGGCAGCAGGCCGATGCCGCACAGCAGGGCGGCGGCGACGGCGAGCCGCCACAGCACGGCGCCCGCGGCGGCCCCGCGTCCGCCCCGGCGCCCGCGCGGCCGGTCCGCCGCGCGCTCCCCCGGCCGCCGGGCGGCACGGCCGCCCGGGGTGATCGTCGCCGCCATGGTTCAGCGGCGGGTGCCGGTGCCGACGAGGACGCGCTCGTACGGGTCGAGGAGGACGCCCTTGACCGAGGTGCCGACGCCGGTGATGACGCGCTGGTGGACCAGCGGGACCACGGCGTCGGTGCCGAGGATGCGCGCCTCGGCGGCCATCGCGGCGTCCTGGCGCCTGCCGTTCTCACCGACGCCCTCGGCGTCGGCCACGGCCTCGTCCACGGCCCGGTCGCACAGCCGCGCCAGGTTGTAGCCGCCCTTGCAGGTGTAGTCGCTGGCGAGCACGGCGACGGGGTCCCCGGTGTCGACGAGGGTGTTGCGGGCGAGGACGACGCCGTCGAACCTGCCCGCGAGCGCGTCGGTCTCCAGCCGTGAGTACTCCCGTACGACCAGTTCGACCTTGAACCCGGCCTTCTCCAGCTGCTGCTTGAGCACCTGGGCGGCCTCGGGCAGCTCGGGGCGGTTGTCGTAGGTGGCGAGGGTGACGGAGGCGCCGTGCGGTGCGCCGGCCGCCGCCCTGCCCACCGGCGGTGTGCGCTTGCCCGCGGCCCAGGTGACGGCGGGGCCGTAGATCCCGGCACCGGCGTCGGCGTGGTTCTCGTAGACGCCGCGCGCCAGGGCGGCGGGGTCCACGGCGGCGCGGGCGGCGGCGCGCAGCTTCGGGTCCTTGAAGGGTCCGGCGGCGCTGTTGAGGAGCAGGCTCGTGGTGCGGGTGGTGGCGGTCTCGCGGCGGGTGGC
This sequence comes from Streptomyces sp. NPDC003284, assembly GCF_053589675.1. Classification (NCBI taxonomy): domain Bacteria; kingdom Bacillati; phylum Actinomycetota; class Actinomycetes; order Kitasatosporales; family Streptomycetaceae; genus Streptomyces; species Streptomyces sp. NPDC003284. Next base: position 289,943 of record NZ_JBSFSI010000001.1, on the reverse strand, counting down.
CGCCTCCAGGGTGGCGGCCTGGGCGACGGGGACGGCCTCGGCGATGTCGGCCTGGCCGGTGCGCAGCGCGTTGGCGCGCGCGGTGCCGTCGGCGATGAAGCGGGCGTCGATCCCGGCGGACTGGGCGCGGCCGCCCCAGTAGTCGTCGAACCGGTCGAGCCGGGCGGAGGTGCTGCCCTCGACCTCGGCCAGCGTGAAGGGCCCGGTGCCGGTGCCGACCGGGTTCACCCGGCCGTTCCTGGCGGCGTACGCCTTGGCGGAGAGCACGGCGAGGCTCGGGCTGGACAGCCGCAGCGGCAGCACGGGGTCGGAGGAGCCGGTGCTGACGCGCAGGGTGCGGGCGCCCTCCGCCTTGACGCCGACGGTGACGCCGGACAGGGCGGCGGGGGCGGGCTTGGCCCGGGTGGCGTGGGTCAGGGAGGCGGCGACGGCGGCGGCGGTGACGTCGGTCCCGTCCTGGAAGGTGGCCTCGCGCAGGGTGAACAGCCAGGTGTGCTCGTCCTGGCGGCGCCAGGACTGGGCGAGCGCGGGGGCGGCGGCGCCGTTGGCGTCGAGCGCGGTCAGGCCCTCGGTGACACCGAGCCTGCTGAGGATGGTGGCGTCCGCGCCGTAGGGCGAGAGGTTCTCGGCGGGCGGGAAGGCGAGGGCGACCCGCAGGCGGGACCCGGCCGCGGTGTCGGCGGACCCGCCCTGCGCTTCGCCGCCGCCGGAGGCGAAGCAGGCGGACAGGAGGGGGGCCAGCAGGAGGGCGGCGAGCAGCCGGGGGCGACGGTGGGGCATGGTCCTCGTTCTGGATCTTGTCTGGGCGCTGAGCCGACAGGCTACATGAAAATGGTTTCCATCAATCCCCCGCTCCCGGCCTCGCAGGCCACGGCCGCCCGACTGCGGGGCAGCCGGGCAGCGGGCAGCGGGCGTCACACCAGCGGGACCTCGAAGTGCACGATGCCCTGGCCGCCGCCCGGGTCCTGGCGCTCGTCGTGCACGGCCTTGCCGAGCGAACGCCAGAACGCCTCGGCGCCGGGCACGGCGGGGTCGGTGTGCAGATAGACGGAGCGGTAGCCGCCGTCGGCGGCGGCGAAGGCGAGCAGCTCCCCGACGAGCCGCCGGGCCAGGCCGCGCCTGCGGTGCCCGGGACGGACGTAGACGCGGCGCAGCTGCGCGGTCTCGCCGGAGGGATAGCGTTCGGCGAGGTGGCGCGGGTTGGGCGGGTGCGCGGGCCCGCGCGCGTCGAGCGCGGCGGTGGCGACGACCTCGCCGGTGGCCTCGTCGACCGCGACCAGCAGGGTGTGCCGGGCGGGGGCGAGATAGGCGGCGGCCGGGTCGACGATGTCGCCGTGCCAGCGGGGCACGTAGCCGGTGCCGAAGTCGCGGTACACGGTGTCGAGCATCACCGCTCGGGCGCCGTCGACGTCGCCGGGGGCCGCGGGCCGGATGAGGTAGTCACGCACCTGCACATCATATGCATTAAGGGACGAGCGGAACGCAGGGGGCAGGGGCGGACAGGCACGGACACCGGCCACGGCGTGCCAAGATGATGTTCTGACAGTCACTCACCACGGTGCAGGTGGTGGCGGGACGTGAGTCCAGGACGGAGCCAGGCAGCGATGACCTCCCCGAGCAGCGGCGGCGGCGCCCCCGCGCACGAGATAGACACCAGCAAGCCGCATCCCGCACGGATGTACGACTACTTCCTGGGCGGGAAGGACAACTACCCGGTCGACCAGGAGGCCGCCGAGCAGTTCATGAAGGCGGCCCCCGAGGTGCGCACCGGTGTCCTCGCCAACCGGCACTTCATGCACCGCGCCGTCCGGCACGTCGTCGCCGAGGGCGGGGTGCGGCAGATCCTCGACGTGGGCACCGGCCTGCCCACCGAGCCCAATGTGCACCAGATCGCGCACGGCATCGCCCCGGGCACACGGATCGCGTACGTCGACAACGACCCGATCGTCAGCACCCACTCGATGGCCCTGCTGGACGGCACCGGCACCTCGGTGGTCCTGGCCGACCTGCGCGAGCCGCAGGCTCTGCTGGACCACCCCGAGGTGCGCCGGGTCATCGACTTCGGCGCACCGGTGGCGCTGCTGCTGGTGGCCGTCGTGCACTTCCTCGCGGACGCCGACGACCCCGACACCGTCCTCGCCACCCTGCGCGACGCGCTGCCCGTCGGCTCCTACCTGGTCCTCTCGCACGCCACCGGCGACATCCACGAGGACCGGCGGGAGGACGCGGCGGCCGTCTACCGGCGCGCCACCGCCTCCCTGAACCTGCGCCCGCACGCCCGCGTGCTGGACTTCTTCGGCGACTTCACCCTGGTCGAACCGGGCCTGGTCAAGGTCACCGACTGGCGCCCCGACGAGGCGCCGCAGCCCGGCACGCCGCCGATCGGCATCTACGGGGCGGTGGCCCGCAAGGACCGCTGAAAGGACCGCTGAGCGGCCCGGCGGACCGCGGCGCACACCCCGGCGGACACGGCCCCCCGCGCCGCGTCCACCGGTGCGCCCCCGGCCCCTCCCCGTCGCACCGGTGCGCCGCTACGCCGCCCTGCGGCCCCCGCCCCCTTCCCGGTGCGCCCGGACGATCTCCGCGTACCGGTGGCCGCTGCCCTTGACCGTGCGGACCTGGGTCCGGTAGTCGACGTGGACGAGGCCGAAGCGCTTGTCGTAGCCGTACGCCCACTCGAAGTTGTCCAGCAGCGACCAGGCGAAGTAGCCCGCCAGCGGGGCGCCCTTGCGGGCGGCGGCGGCGCAGGCGGCCAGATGCCGCACCAGGTAGTCCTGGCGCCCGGTGTCGTCGACGGTGCCGTCCGGGCCGACCGTGTCCGGGAACGACGAGCCGTTCTCGGTGACATGGATCTTGCGGGCGCCGTACTCGTCGGTGAGGCGCAGCAGCAGCGTCTCGATGCCGCTCGCGTCGATCTCCCAGTCCATGCCGGTGCGCGGCACGTCGGGCAGGCGCACGGCGCGGGCGTACGGCACCGGCCCGTCCGGGTCGTCGGCGACCGTCGCCGGGAAGTAGTAGTTCAGCCCGACCCAGTCCAGCGGGGCGGCGATGGTCTCCGCGTCGCCGGGGCGCTCGGGCAGCTCGACGCCGTAGACCTCGCGCATGTCGGCGGGGAAGCCGCGGCCGTGCACCGGGTCGAGCCACCAGCGGTTGACGTGCCCGTCGTGGCGGCGGGCGGCGGCCAGGTCCTCGGGCCGGTCGCTGGCGGGGAAGACGGTGGAGAGGTTGTTGACGATGCCGATGCGCGCGTCCGGTGCGGCGGCGCGGACCGCCTGCGCGGCCAGACCGTGCCCGAGGAGCAGGTGGTAGGAGGCGCGGACGGCCGCCGTCAGATCGGTCAGACCGGGCGCCATCCTGCCCTCCAGATGACCGATCCAGGCGGAGCAGGAGGGCTCGTTCAGCGTGGTCCAGTGCGTGACGCGGTCGCCGAGGCGGTCGGCGACCACGCCCGCGTACGCCGCGAAGTGCTCGGCGGTGGCGCGCTCGGGCCAGCCGCCGCGGTCCTGGAGGACCTGCGGCAGGTCCCAGTGGTAGAGGGTGACGGACGGCGTGATGCCCGCCTCCAGCAGGGCGTCGACCAGCTCGTCGTAGAAGGCGAGCCCCTTGGCGTTGACCGGGCCGTCGCCGCCGGGCACGACGCGCGGCCAGGCGACGGAGAGCCGGTAGGCGTTCGTGCCCAGCCGGCGCATCAGGTCGACGTCCTCGCGCCAGCGGTGGTAGTGGTCGCAGGCGACATCGCCGTGGTCGTCGTTGTCGACCTTCCCGGGGGTGTGCGAGAAGGTGTCCCAGATGGACGGCGAGCGGCCGTCCTCGGCGACGGCGCCCTCGATCTGGTAGGCCGAGGTGGCCGTGCCCCACAGGAAGTCGTGCGGGAGCGCGGCGAGGTCGATGGCGTCGGACACGGAAGCCCTTTCGGTAGGACGGTGGCCGGTCACTTGACGGCTCCCGCCGTCAGTCCGGCGACGAGATAGCGCTGGAGGAGCAGGAACCCGGCGACCACCGGGACGCTCACGACGAGCGAGGCGGCCATGATCTGGTTCCAGTAGACGTTGTTCTGCGTGGAGTAGCCCTGGAGGCCCACGGCGAGTGTGCGGGTGGTGTCGTTGGTCATGACGGAGGCGAACAGCACCTCGCCCCAGGCGGTCATGAAGGCGTAGACGGCGACGGCGACGATGCCGGGGATCGCGGCCGGGACGACGACACGGAAGAGCGCGCCGAGCGGGCCGCAGCCGTCCACCAGGGCCGCCTCGTCCAGGTCGCGCGGCACCGAGTCGAAGTACCCGATGAGCATCCAGATCGAGAACGGCAGCGAGAAGGTGAGATAGGTGAGGATCAGACCGCCGCGCGAGCCGAACAGGGCGATGCCGGTGGCATTGCCGATGTTGACGTACAGGAGGAACAGCGGCAGCAGGAAGAGGATGCCCGGGAACATCTGCGTGGACAGCACGGTGACCGTGAAGACGCGCTTGCCGTGGAAGGCGTAGCGGCTGACGGCGTACGCCGCGAAGACCGCGATCACCACCGAGCAGACCGTCGCGGCACCGGCCACCACCAGCGAGTTCACGAAGTACTTCGCGAGCGGCACGGTCGACCAGATGTCGATGTACGGGCGGAAGGTCAGCCCGCTGGGCAGCCAGCGGAACTTCCCGGTGACGTCCGCGAGCGGTTTGAGCGAGCTGGAGACCATCACGTAGACCGGCACCAGGACGAAGCCGGTCAGCAGGGTCAGGAAGACGCGCCGCGACCAGGTGAAGGAGCGGGGCGGCGCCATCGGGGACCGGGGGATGTCAGACATCGGCCGCCTTCCGTCCGCGTGAGGTGATCGCCAGATAGGTGCCGGTGACGACCAGCAGGAAGAGCAGCAGCAGTACGGACATGGCCGAGCCGGTGCCGAAGTCCCAGCTGACGAAGGACGCCTGGTAGATGTGGACCGAGATGAGGTCGGCGGCCTCCGGGGCGGCCCGCCCGAACAGCACGTACGGCGTGTTGAAGTCGTTGAACGTCCACAGGAACAGCACCAGCACCAGCACCTGGTTGACCGGGCGCAGCGAGGGCAGGGTGATCCGGCGCAGCTGCTGCCACTGGCCCGCGCCGTCCAGCGCCGCCGCCTCGTACAGCTCCTTGGGGATGTTCTGGAGTCCGGCCATGACGATGAGGAAGGCGAACGGCCAGCCCTTCCACACCGACACGACCAGCAGGGCGACGAAGCTGTTGTCGCCGATGAGCCAGAAGGACGGCTTGTCGGTCAGGTGCAGCTGGTCGTGCAGGACGTGGTTCACCAGGCCGTTGTCGTGCTGGAACATGAACACCCAGGTGATGACGGCCGCGTAGACCGGCAGCGCGTACGGCACCAGGAACAGCGCGCGCAGCAGGCCCCGGCCGCGGAAGGTGTCCTGCATGCAGATCGCCGCGGCGGTGCCGATCAGCCAGCACAGGCCGACCGAGAGCAGGGTGAAGGCGACGGTGACGGCGAAGGAGTGGAGCAGCGCCTCGCCGATGGGGGCGTCGAAGTCCACCGACACCTTGTAGTTGTCGAAGCCGGACCAGGGGGCGGTGCCCCAGTCGCGGATGTAGAACTGGGTGAGCTGTTTGAAGCTCATGACGATGCCGATGACCATCGGCACCAGGTGGACCAGGAGTTCGAGGACGAGCGCGGGCAGCAGGAGCAGATAGGGCAGGGTGACCCGGCGGATCCACCCGGCGCGGCGGCGCGGGCCGGGCGCCGCCGCGCCGGGGGACTTCCCGGGCGCGGCGGTGGGCGCGCCCGGGTCGCCGGAGACGGTGGTCGTGGTCATCGTGCTCACTTCGCCGGCATCTGCTGCTGGGCCTTCTGGAGCTTGGCCCTGACCGAGTCGGTGGTCACCACGCGGCCGGCCGCCGCGTCGGCGAACAGCTCCTTGACGGCCGTGCCGACCGTCGTCTCGAACTGGGACTCGGCGGCCACCTGGGGCAGGGCGGCGGCGCTGGTGGCGAGGGTGTTCTTGAGCACCGCGTTGGCCGTGGTGCTGAACGCCGGGTCCGACTGGGCCGACTTGACCGGCGGGATGGAGCTGTACGCCTTGTTGAGGATCTTCTGCTCCTCGTCGCCGGTCAGGAACTTCACGAACTGCGCGGCGCCGTCGAGGTTGTGGGTGTTCTTGAAGACGGCGACGTTGATGCCGGCGACCATCGAGTTGACCTGGGTGCCGGTGCCCGGGGTGCCGGACCGCACGGGCACGGGCGCGACCCCGTAGGCGTCCTCGCTCATTCCCTGGGACTTGAGGTTGGCGGAGGCCGTCTGCCACAGCAGCATGGCGGTCCGGCCCTTGGCGAAGTCGCTGACCGACTGGTTCTGCGCGTACTCGGCGTCGCCCGGCGGGATGGCCTTGTCCTTCGCCATCAGGTCGACGTACTGCTTGACGGCCGCGACGACCCCGTCGCCGGTGAAGTCCGGCTTGCCGTCGGCGGTGAAGAAGTCGGCGCCGTGCTGCTTGGCGAAGACGAAGACGTGGTGGATGTTCTCCGACACGTTGGAGCCCTCGGCACCGAGCACCTGCTTGCCCTTGGCCTGGATCTTCTGTCCGTCGGCGACCAGTTCGTCCCAGGTGGCGGGCGGCTTGGCGATACCGGCGTCGGCGAAGATCTGCTTGTTGTAGTAGAGGGCGTAGGCCAGCGAGTACAGCGGCACGGCCGCCGGGTCCTTGCCCTGGACGCCGGTCGAGCCGAGCGCGGAGCCGACGAAGCGGTCCTTGCCGCCGATCTTGGCGAAGTTCTCGTCGTCCCACGGCAGCAGCGCGCCGGTCGCCTGGAGGGAGGCGCTCCAGGTGTTGCCGATGTTGAGGACGTCGGGTCCCTGTCCGGAGGTGGTCGCGGTCAGGATCCGGTTCAGCAGGTCCGACCAGGGCACGACCTCCAGCTTCACCTTGATGCCCGTCTGCTTCTCGAACTTGTCGAGTTCGGGCTGGAGGACCTTCTTGTCGACCTCGATGCTGGCGCCCTGGTTGGAGGCCCAGTACGTCAGCGTCTTGGGCGAGTCGTTGGACCCGCCGCCCGTCGACGAACCGCCTCCGCAGGCCGAGGCGGCAAGGGCGAGAGACAGGGTGACGGCGCCTACGGCCGCGGCTCGGATGCTGCGCATGGCTCCTGGGTGTCCCTTTCCGGGAGTCGAGGCCCGAGGGCGTCCTCCGTTCGACTTCCGAACGACTACCTCAGGGCTTAATTTAGGACGTGAGTTAAACCCTCCCGGAAAGGTTCGTCAAGGGATCCGGCAGCAGCGAATCGGCACGCGGGGCCGATGCGGACCGGCGCGTCCGGGGACAGGCGCCCGGCCCACCCGGCTGACCTGCGGCGCGAGGGCCTACGGGGTCAGTACAACGGTTGGATATCGGCGGCCCCTCGGGGGGGTGGGTGCGTGCCGCGCGGCGGGGATGCGGTCAACTCCCGGCGGGAAGTGGGGAGAAGGGGCCGGGCAGGACCGGTGTTCACTTCCTGAAGCGGGGGGTGCGGGCGGGCCTGCGGCCCTGGCGGCGCGCCCTTCCGCCGCTTCCTGCCCCTTCGCCCCGCCGTGCGGAAGGACGCCTCCGGGGAGTCCTTCACCTGCATGGCGCTGTCGGTCGGCGCGGCGCCTGTGGGTCGGCCGCCCGCGCCTGCTCCGCGCCGTCGTCCGTGCCCCGTACGGCAGACACGCGGCGACGGCGTCGAGCAGGGGCCCGATCCCCCGGTTGCGGCAGGCGGAGCCGCACAGCACGACGGCTCCGCCGCCGGTACGGGTCGGCTCACGCAGCGCGGCCGTGAGGGGGTTCTCGGTGCCGCGCACCGCCCATGGCCTTTCGGGATGGCCCGGAGAAGGGCGGCGCGATTCCCGTACGAGGACGCTTCCGGCGCCCACCCCGCACCCGGCGGACGGCCGGGTGCGCGGGAGCGGGAGCGGTCAGTCCCGGCGCGGCAGGATCAACAGGGCGTCCCCCACGGGCCGTTCGCCGGTGGCGTCCGAGGGATCGTTGAGTACGGTGCCGCCGACGGCCATCGTGGTCGAGCCGCCGCCGTCGAGGTTGACCGCGTCGCGCAGCCCGAGCGCCCTGGCGACCGCTGCGCTCTCGGTGATGCTGAGTCCGAGTGCGGCGGTGCTGCGTCCGTCCGCGGTGACCAGCACCGTACGGCCGTCCGCGTCCACCCCGGCGAGGGTGCGCGGGTTGCGCTTGTGCACCCACCCGTAGTACCAGCTCGGATCGTCGGGGTGCACCATGCCGTCGGTGGCGGGGGTGACGTGGAGCCTGCCGTCGCGGACCAGTTCGGGCCCGCCGTTGACGATGCTGGTGCCGTGGCCATGGCCGGTGGCGGTGCCGTGACCGGTGGCGGTGCCGGGCGAGGAGGAGACGCGGAGCCCCCGCCGGTCCAGCAGGTCGGTGGTCACCCGCAGGCGCTCGCCGGGGCGGGCGAGCCGGGTGAGTTCGGCGACGCGCCGGCCGGTCGCCTGGACCGAGCCGCCCCCGGCCGGGAGCGGTCCGCCGCGCGGCGAGCGCACCTCGACGACCCGGCCTCGGGCGTCCAGCACCGCTTCGGCGCCCGCTCCCTGCGGGGTCCGCCCGGCGAAGTCACCCGTGAAGGCGACGAGTTCGTCGGGGTTGGTGCAGGTGACGTCGTGCAGCGGCGCGGAGGTAGGAAGGTCGCCCGGCTTGCCGCCGCAGTTCCTGATCAGGCCCGGGACCCGGTTGATGCCGCTCAGCGCCAGCGAGGCGTACTGCCCGGCGACCCGGCCCCGCCAGGTGAACCGGGTGATCTCGGTCCCCCGGCCGTCGCCGTGGACGACCAGGCCGGGACGCCCGGCGACCGGCTCGCTCAGCAGCCGTCCGTCGTACATGCCCACACCGGCCGGGTCGCCCGGGGCGCCCGCCGCGGGATCCAGGACGAAGAACCCGGCGTTGACCGCCGCGGTCGCGCCCGCGGCGCCGGACAGCGCGCTGGTGGTCTCGCGGCTCTCCAGGTCGGGGCCGTAGGAGGCGCGCAGGCCGCCGTGGAACCGGCGCGGGTCGATGGTGAGGACGTCGACGTGCCACGGGCCGCGCGCCGAGGAGTCGCCGTCCCAGCCGGTGTAGACGGCGGAGCCGGTGTACCCGGCCGCCTTGAGGCGGGCGCGTTCCGCCGTCGCGGCGGACTCGCTGCCGAACGAGCCGACGCGCACCCGCCGGCCGAGCGTGCCGCCCGCGTAGTCGGCCGTGCTCGGCGTCACGACCCGCTCCACGCGGGCGGCGAACCCGGCCCGCCGCAGACCGTCCGCCAGTTCACCCGCGCTCTTCTCGTCCTTGAGGACGGCCGGCGGCGCGTCCGGGTCCGGCGAACCCGGCCCGCCGGGGATGGACACCTCGACCGTCCAGCGCAGCGCCGGATCGGCCTCGCCGCGCACGATCCGGGTCAGGGTGACGCCCGGCTGGAGGGTCGTCGTCGTACGGGTCTCGGTCAGCCCGGCGGGCCCCAGCGGCAGCGCCCACAGGCTGTGCGGCGCACCGGCCCGCGTACCGGGCGGCGCGGCCGTGGACGTCTGCGCGGGCAGCGCGCCGAACGCGACGAGGACACCGAGCACGACACCGGCACCGCACACTCTCTTCTTCAATCCGCACCGCCTGGAGAGAACCGGAAAGAACCGTAAGGACCGGACAGAACCGTAAGAACCGGAAGGACCGGAAAGGAAAGGCACACCGAGGACGTCGGGGAGGGGATTCGGCAGCAGCCCCTCGGAACGGCCCTTTCCTGCCCCGCCCGGGTCGCGGCCATGCGCGTCCGCACCCGGCGCAGTACCGTACCGGCCCGGAGTGCGGCCGGTACGGCACCACATGTCATGTCATGTCTCGTGGCGCACGGGCGCCCGGTCGACGGACGGGGGGCGGCGCCTCACGCCGTGTGCAGCGTCAGCCCGTAGCGTCCGAGGATCTCGTTGACCGGCTGGTACCAGGTCTCGCCGCCCGAGCTGCAATTGCCCCAGCCGCCGGAGGTGACGCCCTGGGCCTGGTCGCCGCTGATGAAGGAGCCGCCGGAGTCGCCGGGTTCGGCGCAGACGTTGGTCTTGGTCATCTGGTGGACGGCGCCCTCGCTGTAGTTGACGGTCTCGTTCTTGGCGAGGACGGTGCCGCAGTGCCAGTGCGACGTGGAACCGGAGCGGCAGATCGACGCGCCGATGGGCGCCTCGGCCGAGCCGCGGACCAGCTGGTCGGAGACGGTGCCCCAGCCGAGGACGACCGGCACCGTCCACCAGCCGCTGCCCACGCTGACCCAGGCGTAGTCGTTGTCGGGGAACGAGGAGCCCTGGAAGGTGCCGATGTACGAGCCGTCCCAGCCGTTGACGCCCATGCTGGGATGCCCGCAGTGCCCGGCGGTGACGAAGCCGCCGTACACCGAGAAGCCGATGGAGCAGCGGACGTTGCCCGTGTAGTACGGGTCGCCGCCCACGGTTCCGGCGGCCAGCGTGCGCGGGGCCTGCGCGGTCTCGCTCACGGTCACGGGACCGGCGGCGCGGGCCTGGTCGAGGAACGCCTTGACATCGTTGTCTCCCCGGTGTGAGGAGACCACGGTGACGGCGACCGAGCCGGAGCGCGGATCGACGTGCCAGCCGCTCACGCCCCCGGGCGCCTTGAGTTTGTCCAACTTCGCTTTCGCGGCGTCCAGTTGGCGTTCGGTGTGGCGGACACGGGTGACCTCGGCGCCGGTCGCCTCGACGGCGGCGCGGTGGGTGTCGTCGGCGAGGGCGACCACCAGCGTGTCGCGCCGCGCGTCGAACCACGAGCCGCCGTACGCCGGTCCGGCGGCCTTGCGTGCCGCCTGCTCGACGGTGCGCGCCGTGGCCTCGGCGGCGAGACGTGCGGTGGCCTGGGACTTCGTCAGGTGCAGGTCGTGCTGGAGGGCGGTGACGAGGGCCGCGGAAGCGGGGGCGTCGGCCGCCGCGCCCGAGCCGGCCGACGACGGGGTGGCGGCGGTCGCCTGACCACCGGCCAGACCCGCGCCGACCGTCAGGAGGAGCGCCGCGGACAGGGCGGCGCGCAGAACTGTGGTGCGTCTCATGTGGATTGCTGCCTTTCGTCGTTCCGGTCACGACGGGGCACCCGCCCCGATGACGGTGGGGGTGGAGCGGAAGGGCATGCGGGGAGTGAGAGCGCTCTCAAAGGTGGTGCACGGGAGAGGGTAGCGGCGCAGGCAGATCAGGTCCATGCCAAATACGGATGCGGATGCGGTGGGGAAGTGTTCCGGGGAGAGGGGGTTCAGGGCGGTGCGTGGGGTGCGTGGGGTGCGTGGGGTTCCGGTTCCGCGGTGCGGCACCGGCTCGGTCCGTACGGCGTACGATCCTTGACGGCGGCAGGCGGGGACGCCCGGTCACACGGACGTACGGGAACGCGAACACGCGAAGGCGGCGGCAGTGCACAGCAGCGGAACGTCGGCGCGGCCCTCCTTCGCGTACCTGCCCGGCGCGCCCGGCTCCCCCGTCATCCTCCACGTCCCGCACTCCTCACGGGTCGTCCCGGCGGACGTACGGCGCGGCATCACGCTGGACGACGCCGCCCTCGCCCGCGAACTGGACCACATCACCGACGCCCACACCGAGGAGATCGCGGCGGCCGCGGCGGCGCGCTGCGCGGTGCGGCCCTGGCGGTTCGTGAACCGGCTCTCGCGCCTGGTGACCGACCCGGAGCGGTTCCCCGACGAACGCGAGGAGATGCTGTCGGTCGGCATGGGCGCGGTGTACACGCGGACCACGCACGGGGCGCCGCTGCGCCCGGCGGCGTACGACTCACGCCCGCTCGTCGAGCGGTACTTCCGTCCGTACGCCGCCGCCATGACGGACGCGGTCGCCGAACGGCTGGCGGCCGTGGGCCGGGCAGTGATCATCGACGTGCACTCGTACCCGACCGAACGGCTCCCCTACGAACTGCACGGCGACGGCCCGCGGCCCGCGATCTGCCTGGGCAGCGACGGTTTCCACACCTCCACGGAACTGCTGGGCCGGGCCGGGCGCGCCTTCGCGGAATGCGCGCGATCAGCGGAGTCCGCGGCATCCACGGCACCCACGGCATCGGCGGCATCCACGGAGCCGGGAGACGTCCCGGGGACGGCGGACGGGGGCGGCGGTCGCGGCGGCCACGGTGGTCGGGGCGGCGGGATCGGGATCGACAGTCCCTTCCGGGGCACGTACGTACCGCTGAAGTACTACGGGACCGATCGGCGGGTCGCCGCGCTGATGATCGAGATCCGGCGGGACGTGTACATGAGCGAACCGGGCGGCCCCGCCGACGCCTCCGGTGTGGAGGCGCTGGGCGAGGCCCTGGCCCGGCTCGTCGACGCGGCGGGCGCGCTCTGAGAGCGGCTCAGCGCTTGCTCAGCGCCAGGACGCTCAGCCCGAACATCGCGACGCCGAGGGGCAGATGGACCGACGGCACGTGCGCGATCCCGAGGACGACCTGGACGGAGGCGAGGACGAGGAAGCCGGTCGCCTGCCAGATGGGCCGGGTCGAGCCGCCGCCCGGCTTCCACGCCAGTATCGCCGCGAGGACGTACAGCATCGACGCCCCGTACATCACCCGGGCGCCGACGCTGTGCAGCGTCTCGCCGTAGGACGCGGTCAGCAGCAGTCCTGCGGAGACCGCTTGCAGAAAGATGGTCAGGGTCTGCACGGCGATCGCGAACCGCAAGAACGAGATGCCGTGTCGTGCCGTCGCCTGGGTGGCCATGTGACGGTCCCCCCTTTTCCGCCCCGGAGGGCAGTAGATCGATAAGGTCTCACCAACCCGACGACGCGGGCCCGCGAAAGGTAAGGCGAGGAGGCGGCGGGGCATGGGGACAGCCGGGACGGGCATCGGCCGGGCGGCCGGTGAGCGGCGCCAACTGATCAATGTGGCCTACCGGTTGCTCGGTTCGCTGACCGAGGCCGAGGACGCCGTGCAGGAGGCGTACACACGCTGGTACGCGCTGCCGCGGGGCAGGCAGGAGGAGATCGCCTCCCCCGGCGCCTGGCTGACGACGGTGACCGGCCGCGTCTGCCTGGACGTGCTCGGCTCGGCGCGGGTCCGGCGCGAACGCTATGTGGGCGCATGGCTGCCCGACCCCCTGCCCGACCGCACCGAGTGGGGCGGCCCCGGCAACGGCTCCGCCGACCCCGCCGACCAGTTGGTCCTGGACGAGTCGGTGAGCATGGCCTTCCTGGTCGTCCTGGAGTCGATGACGCCCGCCGAGCGGGTGGCGTTCGTCCTGCACGACGTCTTCCGCTACCCCTTCGCCGAGATCGCCCGCATCGTCGGCCGGACGCCCGCGGCGTGCAAGCAGCTGGCGGCCTCGGGGCGCCGCCGGGTGCGCGCCGCCCGCCCGTCGGCGACGGCCGCCGGCCGGGCCGAGGCGGTACGGCAGGTCAAGGAGGCGTGGCAGGCGAAGGACATCACCGCCCTCGTGGGCCTGCTCGACCCGGCCGCCGTGATGACCGCCGACGGCGGTGGCGTGGCCGGTGCCGCCCTGCACCCGGTCGAGGGCGGCGCCCGCATCGCCCAGTACATGATCGCCATCGCCGACCGGGCCCCGGGACTCGAACTCCTGGAACGCTCCGTCAACGGCACCCCCGGCCTGGTGGCCCGGCGCGCGGGCGTCGTCCTGACCGTCGCCGCGTTCGACGTCCACGACGGACACGTCACCCGGATCTGGGCCGTCCGCAACCCGGAGAAGCTGCGGCCGTGGGCCGAGGGCGGCTGAACGGCCCGCCCCCGGCCGGGAGCGGCCGCACCCCCGTCCCGCCCTCAGGCGGTCAGGCGGCCTCCCACGCGGCCTCGATCATCCGGAAGATCTCGTTCAGGGCGGTCTGCGGGTCGGCGGCCTCGCGGGCCAGCGCATAGGCGTCGATCACGAACCTCGCGATCGTCCGGCAGGCCATCGCGGACCGGTTCAGACCGGGATCGGCGACGATGGCCGCCGCCAGCGAGTCCGCGTGCCGCAGCCGCATCGACTCCTCGTACTCCCGCAGGGCACGCGACTCGTCGATCATGCGGTAGATCGGGGCGGAGCCCTCCGCCGTGCAGTGCCGGACCATGGCATGGACCTCGCGGCGCAGTGCGGGGATCAGCGGTGCGTCCGGCGCGCGGTCGGTGACGGCCCGCTTGAGGCGCTGCTCGAAGTCGGCGTCCTGCTCGAACACCAGGGCCTCTTTGGAGGCGAAGTGGGAGAAGAGCGTGGTGACGGCCACGTCGGCCTCGGCGGCGACGTCGCGGATGCCCACCGCGTCGTATCCGCGCTCCAGGAAGAGCCGCAGGGCGGTGTCGGCGATCTTCTGGCGGGTGGCCGCCTTCTTGCGTTCGCGGCGTCCGGTCGGCACGGTCATGGCGCTGACACTACCAAATCCGAAGGAGAAACAGTTCCGAAATACTAACGGCTAGTGTTACGGTCGCGGCACAGGGAGCGCGCGAGCTCCGCCCGCCCATCGGGCCGCGGGCCCATCGAGTCCATCGGGTCCATCAGGTCCATCAGGTCCATCGGGAGATCGCCATGTTTGCTGTGCGCTATCACCGCTACGGCGGCTCCGACGTCCTCCGCGTCGAGGACATCGCGGAGCCGCACGCCGGACCCGGTCAGGTCCGCATCGCCGTGCGGGCCACCGGAGTCACCCCCGCCGACTGGTACCTGCGTTCCGGGATGCTGCGGGACGTCGTCCCCCTGCCCCTCCCCCATGTCCCCGGCATGGACGCCGCCGGAACGGTCGACGAGGTGGGAGAGGGGGTCACCGGCACCGCCGTCGGGGACGAGGTCTTCGGCCTCGTGCCGTTCGCGGACCAGGGCGGCGGCGCGGCCCAGTACGCCGTCCTGGAGGCATGGGCGCCCACACCGCGCTCGTGGTCCTTCGAGGAGGCGGGCGGCGCCGCGGGCAACATCGACACGGCCACGCGCGTACTCGAAGCCCTGGGCGCCGCCGACGGCATGACGCTGCTGATCGAGGGCGCCGCCGGAGGCGTCGGCACCCTCACCGCCCAGCTCGCCCGAGCCCGCGGCCTCACCGTGATCGGCACCGCGAGCGAGGGCAACCACGGCTTCCTCAGGCAGTTCGGCGTCATCCCGGTCACCTACGGAGCGGGGCTGGCCGACCGCATCGCCCCTGTGGCCCCGCGCGGCGTCGACGTGGTGCTCGACGCGGCCGGCAAGGGCTCCCTCGCCCAACTGGTGGCCATCGCCGGTGACCCGCGGCGCGTGGTCACCATCGCCGACTTCGACGCCGAGCGGCACGGCGTGCGGTTCTCCCGCTCCCAGGCCGGCACATCACCGGGCTGGGCCGGCCTGCCCGTCGCCGCCGGCCTCGCCGACCAGGGCCACCTCACCGTCCCCCTCCACGCCGTCTTCCCCCTCACGGACACCGCCGCGGCCCACGACGCCAGCGCCACGGGCCACGCA
This sequence comes from Streptomyces sp. NPDC003284, assembly GCF_053589675.1. NCBI lineage: Bacteria > Bacillati > Actinomycetota > Actinomycetes > Kitasatosporales > Streptomycetaceae > Streptomyces > Streptomyces sp. NPDC003284. The sequence continues at coordinate 274,559 of NZ_JBSFSI010000001.1, read as the reverse complement.
CGCGGCAAGATCGTCATCAGGGTGCGGTGACGGCCTGGGGCGGCCTGGGGCGGCTGCCCGTCGAGAAGCACGCCCACTCAGCCCAGGAATGCCGACGCACCGGCTACCAGGGAACACGCATCACTCGCCAGGCGGCTCTGGGATCCTCCCGGTCCGGCCTGGGATCTCTCTGCCTGTTCGCCACCCGGCCTGTCGCGCCGCAGTCCGGGAAACAGAAAATCCCCAGGTCAACTGGGGTTTCTGCTGGTGTCCGAGGGGGGACTTGAATTCTCCACTCGGGCACCAGCTCATTTAATTGGCTGACCTGCGAAAACATGCCCCTGAGTGCTGCTTCTTGACGGACTGGGTTGAAAATGCGTACCCCTGTTTCGGGCTGTTTCGGACCGCCGTTGGTCATGGGTTGGTCACGTGGCCAACCACTCGGCTCAAGTCAGAGACGCCACCGCCTCGGCAAGAAGGGAGCGGGCTGGTGCTCCCCGCGCGGCCCCCTGAGAGAGCCGCTCAAAAGCTCGGGTGTAGAGCTCGACTTGGCTGGGCTGCGTGAGGGTGGACGCAGCGTCCAACGTGTCTGCGTACACCCGGCTGTCATCGAAGATCGTGAAGGTGGGCATGGGCCACACGGATCGTTGCTTGGAGAACGGGACGATGCCCACGGCGACGTTCGGAAGGTCCATGACGCCGAGCAAGTGGCCGAGCTGCGCCGCCATGGTTTCGGCGCTGCACAGCCGGTATCGCAGTACGGACTCTTCCAGCACGAAGGAGAACCGGTGCCCACCCTTGTGCAGCACTTCGTTACGCCGCATGCGGGCCGCCACGGCTTCGCTCACGTCGTCCGGTGTTCCTCGGAAATCCGCGATGGAGGTCAGCAGGGCCGAGGCGTACCCCGCAGTCTGAAGGAATCCAGGGATCACGTCGGATACGTAGACGCGAAAGGTCTTGGTTTGTCCGTAGAGGTCGGCGGTGCTCTCCTGGAGCCGCCGGAGACCGGTCCGTTGGAGTCGCTTCCACTCCACATGCGCTTCCGCGGACCGCCGGTTGGTTGCCACCAGATCCGGGACCTGGTCCTCAGCATCACAGGCCCGGCACCACGCCCGGATGTCGGCATCGGACGGAGGCGTCTTGGCGTTCTCGATCCGGGACGACTTCGACTCGGACCAACCGCATCTGACGGCCAGCTCCCGTCCACTGATCCCGGCGTCCTTCCGGATCTCGCGCAGTCGGCCGGCCAAAGCTTCGCGGGCCTTCTGAACGCGTGACGAGCGGGGCGGGGGCATGGAGCCGGCTTTCTTCAGACCTTGTACTGGTGGTGCGGGATCGCTTGCTCCCAGACCGTCTCAAATGCAGCGGAGCACAGCTTCACCGCTTCCGGATCAGCCGTGATCTCGTCCTCCACCACCGCACCGTCGCCCGAGAAGTGGTGGACCCTGAGAAGAGTGTCATCGAACAGCCAGAAGTCGTTTCCGGGAAGGGGGATGGTTGTGGCTTGCGGCCGGGGAAGCCAGCGGACTTGCTCCCCTGCTGTGACGTTGGCATGGGTGACGTAGTGCTCCCAGCGGATGTACTCGGAGACCGGCTCGGAGACCACCCGCGCCCTTCGGATCACCACGCCCCTGGCGACGGTGTCAGCGACCAGCTGATCGTAGGGATGCCACCAGGACTCGCGGTCCTCCCAGTTGACCCGCTCCCCACGCTTCCACGCCTCGAACCGATCCGAGGCGGCGTAGGAGTCGCGCAACTCTAGGTGGACGGCGGACCGTTCGCACCGGCCGAGCAGCTCAGCGAAGCTGGGCACGCTCGACGGCATCACACGCCTCCCTGATCATCGAAATCATCCGGGCCGGGATCCTGACGATGGCCTCGCTGTCAGGCACCGGACCGTTCGCGGGGCTGCTCGCCTCGCAGTCCGCCTGAGTTTCGGGGGTAGGCTTCCAGCCTTGCAACAAGATCTCATGAGCTTCGGCGTCCGCCCACACAGTGGGGCAGTGGTCCCGGTCGGTGTCGGGGTCGATCCCAACGAACTCTACGGCCATGGCAGGCTCCCTGGTCCAGGTACTTGCTTGGGCTTGCACCAGCATCTTTGAACTGGGAAGAGAACGTCAATACCGTAACGAGCCAAGCGAATTGGCGTGCAAGCTCATGCAAGTTTGTGGAGCCTGAGCCTCTCCGCTTCCTACGGTCACCACATCGACGCGGAATCGATCGGGAGGCCAGCATGGCGAGCGGGATGAAAACGGCAGAAGGGGCTGGGGAGTTCACGGCGTGCGTGTCCGAAGGGGTGTCGGCATGAGTGAGCCGAGAACCTATCCGAGCAGGCCCCTGGAGCTTTCACTGACTGCGGACCTGGAGCCCACCCCCGTGCCGGGCTGCGCTGGATGTGCAGAACTGGCCAACGCGCGAGATCGTGCGCGGGTCGTTGGAGACGTGACCACAGTGTCGGACTGCAACGTCTTCTTGCGGCGGCATCCGGAGGGCCACTGATGGTCTCGGCCCGAGGCATCGGGGCTCTGGTCACGGATGCAGGGTGCAGGGTCGGCATTCTGTGTGGCGTGCTCCCGGACTTCGAGGACCCCGCCGACCGCCTCAGGACCGCCAGAAACGCCCGACAGCGATTCTGTGACCTGAGTCCGGAGGCACTGAGTGGCTGGTCTCGCCGGGTTCCGTGCAACGGAATGAGAAGGCTCCGATGCGTCCGTCGACCCCGTGAAGAGTACCGGGCCATCCCACCCCGGCAGCGAGAACTTTGGCGAGTTGAGCCACCCGGGTGGGCTGTGAAACCCCACAACAGGGAGGAACGCCCATGCACGATGTACGCGCATTACTCACCCCTGCCGCGTTCGGGGGTGTCGTCGCAACCGTCATCGACAACAACCCCGGCATGCAGGAGGCTACGGCCGAGCGGATCGTGGCGGAAGCGCTCAAGTTCATGGACGCCGCAGCGCAGTTCCCCTTCGTCAAGATCACACCCTCCAACGTGGTGGACGAGGGCTGGCATGCTCTGATCCTGCATACGAACCTGTACGAGAAGCTGTGCGAGCGTCTGGGGCGGTTCGTGCATCACTGGCCCGAGCGTCCCGACGTCGAACGGCACGACGAGCACGCGCTTACTCGTACGATGGCCACCATCGAGCAGGTCGGGCACACCGTGGACAGCGAACTGTGGACGGGCCCGACCAAGGCCCTGGTATCGGTGGCGGCGAACTGCTCCCACACACCCAAGCCCGGCGGCTGCGGCCCGATCAATCCGGGCAAGTGCGCTTCGCACTGCTCGGGCGGTGGCGGTAGCCAGGCCGGCCGCGAGCAGACGGAAGGCGGAAGCGTGAACGCTGAGCAGGCCCCCGGCAAGTTGACGCCGTGTTGAGGCAGTTGGGAATCCCCGGTGTGGTCGCACTCGAGAACCCGGAGAACACGGCAGGGCCTTGGCGCGTGTACGACACGGCCGACCCTGCTACGCGCCGGGATGTGACGGCTGATGCACTCGCATCCGTGGCCGCCGAATTCCCGGAAGAGAAAATGGAGTCAGGGCCGATGCGGGGATTCGTGATCCCGCCCAAGGACGAATGACTGCCTGCGACGCCGACCAACAAACCAACGCCCCTGCCGCGAACGGCAGGGGCGTTCATTTTGGGTTTCTTCGAGCGGTTCAGAGCAACGCGCGGAACGGGGTGGCGGGTGACTGGCTCGACAAGTGGCATGCCAGCCTAAGAAAGGAGGGAACGACCGTGGCCGGGTACGCGACGAAGATCCGTCTGCACATCAAGCCGCACATCGGTGCTGTAAGGCTGAAGTCACCGACGACGCCTTGGACGACCTGTACCGGATACTGGAGACCGCTCCGTGCGGCATGTCCCCAACATCCTCGCTGGCGCACTCGGTGCGGCGGCGCCCAAGGTGATACCCAGCAACCCGGCCGCCACCGCCAACCCGCCCACGGGCCGTGAGACCCGGGCGAGGGAATGAGACTTCCCCACCCTGGACGACGACGGAACTGCCCGCTTTCTGTCCTCGGTGTGGGAGCCCTGCGGCAACCGCGCCTGCGACAGCGGCCTGACCCACCACTGCCTTCGGGATGCTCCGCTGTGGACCGTCTACGCCGCCACCGGAGTGCGGCGCAGTGAAGCCCTGGGAAGGACGGCGACGCCAACGCCGTCAATCTACGTGGACCAGTCCGTGATGAACGTCCTCAAGTGGCAGAAGGAACGCCGGGACGCCGAACGCGAACGCCTCGGCTCCGGGTGGACGCATCACGGCCTGGTGTTCGCCCGCGACGGCTTCAAGCTCTACCGGGGCGAAGCCGGAGGGCCACAGGACCCCGAGAAGGTCTCGGCACGCTGGCGCACCCTCCGGAACCGGCTGCATCTGCCGGACGACTTCCGGATTCACGACTGGAGGCACAGCAAGGGAGCCCGCCGACTGGCAGCCTCCGGAGCGGGCCGACTCGGCCTGTCATCCCTGGTCTGACCTGGGGAATCTCTCGGCTGTTGGTCACGTGGTTGGTCACGCCACAGTCGGAGAAACAGAAAAACCCCAGATCAACTGGGGTTTCTGCTGGTGTCCGAGGGGGGACTTGAACCCCCACGCCCGATAAAGGGCACTAGCACCTCAAGCTAGCGCGTCTGCCATTCCGCCACCCGGACCAGGTGTCTGTCGCTCGGTGGGGTGTTCCCCGTGGCGACATGGACAACCATACCAAGGTTTCGGAGTGCGTTTCACCTGCGTATTCCGTGCCCGGGTCAGGGGCAGCGGACGACCTGGCCCGCGTAGGAGAGGTTGCCGCCGAAGCCGAAGAGGAGTACGGGGTCGCCCGTGCCCACCTCGCCCCGTTCGACCAGTTTGGACAGGGCCAGGGGGATGCTCGCGGCCGAGGTGTTCCCGGACTCGGCGACATCGCGGGCGATCACCGCGTTGACCGCGCCGAGCCTGGCGGCGAGGGGCTCGACGATGCGCAGGTTCGCCTGGTGCAGCACGACCGCCGCCAGCTCCTCGGGGGCGACGCCCGCACGCTCGCAGGTGCGCCGGGCCAGCGGCGGCAGCTGCGTGGTGGCCCACCGGTAGACGCTCTGCCCCTCCTGCGCGAACCGCGGGGGCGTGCCCTCGATCCGTACCGCGTGCCCCATCTCGGGCACCGAGCCCCACAGCACCGGTCCGATGCCCGCGCTCTCGCCCGGCGCGCACGCCTCGACCACGGCGGCGCCGGCCCCGTCGCCGACCAGGACGCAGGTCGTCCGGTCGGTCCAGTCGGTCACCTCGGACATCTTGTCGGCGCCGATGACCAGGGCGCGGCGCGCGGCCCCGGCGCGCACGGTGTGGTCCGCGGTGGCCAGGGCGTGGGTGAACCCGGCGCACACCACGTTGACGTCGATCACCGCCGGGCCCGGGATGCCGAGGCGGGCCGCGACGCGGGCGGCGGTGTTGGGCGAGCGGTCCACGGCCGTGGAGGTGGCGACCAGGACCAGATCGATGTCGTCGGGCGTGCGGCCCGCCGCCGCCAGCGCCTTGGCCGCCGCGTGCGCCGCCAGTTCGTCGACCGGTTCGCCGGGGCCCGCGATGTGCCGGGTGCGGATGCCGACACGGCTGGTGATCCACTCGTCACTGGTGTCCACCATGGCCGCCAGATCGTCGTTGGTGAGCACCTGGGCGGGCTGGCAGTGGCCTACGGCGGTGATGCGTGAGCCGTTCATGGGTGGGCGGTCCCCTCGTTGCCGTGCGTGGTGGTCCTGCCGTGGCCGCACCCCGGGACGCCCCCTGGATGCGCCCGGCGGTTCCCCACGGATCGCGGTCGAGGCACCAGTCTGTTCGGTGACTCGCGGGTACGGCGGAGGGCGAAGGCACAGGAATCCCGGGCCCCGCTTGTGGGCTTCCGTCAGAGGTCCCCGGGTTCCGCCGCCCGTCCCGAGGGGCCGGACCCGGGTGCCCGCCGTGCCGGACAAGCCGTGCAGGACGAAGAGGCAGGGCCGTGCTGGACAATGAGACGGTCGGGGTCGCCCGCGCCGTCCGTCGGCCCGGTGGTCGCGGCGAGCTGGGCAGCAAGGGCCGGCACGGCCACCCGCACGGACAGAACCGGGACTGATCAGGGCATGGGACGAGTCACGGAACGACGCAAGGTGATCCGCATCCGGGACGGCGCGGTCTCCTCCCGGCCGGACACGCTGGTGGCCGAGGAGCCCCTGGAGATCCGGCTCGACGGCCGGCCGCTCGCCATCACCATGCGCACCCCTGGCGACGACTTCGCGCTGGCCGCGGGCTTCCTGGTCAGCGAGGGCGTCCTGGCCGCCGCCGCGGACCTGCGGAACATCGTGTACTGCGCGGGGGCGACGTCGGACGGCGGCAACACGTACAACGTGGTGGACGTGCGCACCGCGCCCGGCGTGGTCCTGCCCGACATCACCCTCGAACGCAACGTCTACACCACCTCCTCCTGCGGGCTGTGCGGCAAGGCCAGCCTGGACGCGGTCCGCACGACGGCCCGCTGGCCGATCGCGGACGAGCCCGCGGTGCGCCTGACGCCCGGCCTCCTGGCGAGCCTGCCCGACCGGCTGCGCGCGGCCCAGCGGGTCTTCGACCGGACCGGCGGGCTGCACGCGGCGGCCCTGTTCACCGAGGACGGCGAGCTGCTGGACATACGGGAGGACGTGGGCCGGCACAACGCGGTCGACAAACTGGTCGGCCGGGCCCTCCAGAACGGCGCCCTGCCCCTGTCCCGGACGGTCCTGCTGGTGTCCGGCCGGGCCTCCTTCGAGCTGGCGCAGAAGGCCGTGATGGCGGGCATCCCGGTGCTCGCGGCGGTCTCGGCGCCGTCCTCGCTCGCCGTGGACCTGGCCGCGGAGACCGGGCTGACCCTGGTGGGCTTCCTGCGGGGCGGTTCCATGAACGTGTACGCGGGTGCGGACCGTATCGTCCTGGGCGCCGACTCGGCCCAGGACTGAACCCGGCCTGCGGCCTCCGGGTACGCCTGGACCCAACCGGTGTCCGACCGTCGCGGCCGCCCGGGTCCGGCCCCCGTCAGTCGCGCGTCCCCGACACCCGGACCAGCAGCTCCATGAACCGTTCGCGGTCGGCCGGGGACAGCGGCGCCAGCAGGGTGTCGTTGGCCGCGCGGGCCGCCCGCTCGCAGCGGGTCAGCAGGCGGTTGCCCTCGGCGGTGAGGGAGACCGCGTTCTTGCGCCGGTCGGCGGGGTCGGGTTCGCGCAGGACGAGTCCGGCGGCCTGGAGGTCGTTGAGGACGCCGACCAGGTCCTTGGGGTCCAGCCCCACACCGCGGCCGAGGTCGGCCTGGGCGACCGGGGCGAGGTCGCGGACGGCGGACAGCACCACGTGGTGCCACATCTTCAGCCCCTCGGCGGCGAGCGCCTCGGCGACCAGGGCCCGGCCCCGGGCGGCCGCCCGGCCGAGGAGCCAGCTGGGCAGGGAACGGATCTCGGCGAGGGGAGCTTCGGCTTCGGCCATGCCACGCAGCTTAGCGAAAAGTCGTTGGACTTCCCCATGAAACAGGGATACCGTTGGGATTTCCAATGACTTGGGCTCCCCCACGCTTTTCGAACAGCCTTTCGCCCTGGAGGTGCGATGCGACGCGTGCGCTACGAGTCGGCCGGTGGCCCCCTGTTCCTGGAGGAAACGCCCGTTCCCGAACCCGGCCCCGGTGAGGTCCTCGTACGCTGCGAAGCCGTCGGCGTCACCCTGCCCGTCGTCCGCAAGATCACCGAGGCCGCCGAGCCGGTCCCGCTGGGCGGGGAGATCGCCGGTGAGGTGGCGGCGGTCGGCGCGGACGTCACGCGCTTCCGCCCCGGCGACCGGGTGACCGGGCTCTGCTTCGGCCACGGGTACGCCGACTTCGCGGTGCTGCACGAGGCCATGGCCTCCCCCGTGCCCGAGGGCGCCGGGGCCGTCGACGCGGTCGCCCTGGTCCGCAGCGGCCTGGTCGCCCTCGGCGCCCTGACGGCGGCGCGCCCCGAGCCGGGCGAGTCGGTGCTCGTGACGGCGGCGGCCGGCGGCGTGGGGCACCTCGCGGTGCAGCTCGCCCGGGTGCGGGGCGCGGGCCGGGTCGTGGGCGCCGTCTCCGGCCCGGCCAAGGCGGACTTCGTGCGCTCCCTCGGCGCCGACGAGGTGGCCCTCTACACCGACGGAAGCTGGGGTGAGCCCGTCGACTGCGCCCTGGACGCGGTGGGCGGCGACCTGCTCACCCCGGCGCTCGCCGCGCTCTCCCCGGGCGGACGGCTGGTGGCCTACAGCTCGGGCGGCGGGACCGTCCAGGCGTACGACCTGCTCGTGGGCGCCAAGTCGGTGATCGGCTTCCAGATGGCCCGGATCGCCCGGGACCGGCCCGGACTGTACGAGCAGTGGCGGCAGGAGCTGTGGCGGCTGTTCGAGGAGGGGCGGATACGGCCGGTGGTGCACGCCGAGTTCGCGCTGCCCGACGCGGCGAAGGCCCATGAGGCGATCATGTCGCGCGGCAACCTCGGCAAGGTGGTGCTGCGCCCCTGACCGGGCGGACCTGAGGGCCGGAGGCCGCCCCGGTGGATCACCGGGGCCGGGGCGCCGTACCGACCCGGGCCGAGGGCGGTGCGGGCTCCTCCGCCGGGCCGCCGCTCCCCTCCCGCGCCTCCGGGCCGCCGTTCCCCTGCCGTGCCTCCGGATCGCGCGCCCTGCGCTTGGCGATCACCGCGCACACCATCAGCTGCATCTGGTGGAAGAGCATCAGCGGCAGCACGGCGAGCGAGGCGTGCGCGCCGAACAGGACGCTCGCCATGGGCAGCCCGGCGGCCAGGGACTTCTTCGAACCGGCGAACTGGATCGCGATGCGGTCCCCCCGGCCGAACCGCAGCGCCCTGGCCCCGTACCAGGTCAGGGCGAGCATCGCGGCGAGCAGCGCGGCCTCCACCACGAGCAGACCGCCCAGCCGCAGGGCGCTGACCTGGTGCCAGATGCCGCGCACCATGCCCTCGCTGAACGCGGTGTAGACGACGAGCAGGATCGAGCCGCGGTCGACGAGCCCGAGCACCTTCTTGTGCCGGGTCACGAAGCCCCCGATCCAGCGGCGCAGCAGTTGCCCCGCGACGAACGGCACGAGCAGTTGCAGCACGATCGTCACCAGCGAGTGCGCCGAGAAGCCGGCCCCGCTGTTGCCGAGCAGTACCGCCGCGAGCAGCGGGGTCAGCACGATCCCGATCAGCGAGGAGAAGGAACCGGCGCAGATCGCGGCGGGCACGTTGCCGCGGGCGATGGAGGTGAAGGCGATCGACGACTGGATGGTCGACGGGACGAGGGTGAGGAAGAGCAGGCCCTGGTAGAGCGGCTGGTCGAGCAGGACCGGGACCAGTCCGCGCGCGGCCAGGCCGAGCAGTGGGAAGGCGACGAAGGTGCAGGCCAGCACGGTGCCGTGCAGTCGCCAGTGCTTCACTCCTTCGAGTGCCTCGCGGGTGGAGAGCCGGGCGCCGTACAGGAAGAAGAGGAACGCGATGGCGGCGGTGGAGGCGCCGGAGGCCACGTGCGCGGCGGCCCCGCGGGCCGGCAGCAGCGCCGCCAGGCCCACCGTCGCCAGCAGCAGCACGATGTACGGGTCGATCGGCATCCGACTCGGCCGGCGCAGGCGTTTCACGGTGCTCCACTCGTCACTCGTCGGTTATCGGCGCCTGTCGGCGCCCGGCATCGCTCTCGTCGCTCCATGCTCCTCTCCCCCCGGCGATCGGGAAACCGCGATACCGCTCTGACTGTCATCATGTTCCGCGATGAGCGCGGGTAGCCTGGTGCCGTGTACGACCCCGCTCAGCTGCGTACGTTCCTCGCGGTCTCCCAGACGCTCAGTTTCACCCGGGCGGCCCGGCGGCTCGGGCTGCGCCAGTCGACCGTCAGCCAGCATGTGCGGCGGCTGGAGGACGCCACCGGACGGCCGCTGTTCAACCGTGACACCCACTCGGTCGAGCTGACCGAGGACGGCGAGGCCATGCTCGGGTTCGCCCGCCGGATCCTGGAGGTGCACGAGCAGGCCACGGCGTTCTTCACCGGCACCCGGGTGCGCGGCCGGCTCCGCTTCGGCGCCTCGGAGGACTTCGTGCTGACCCGGCTGCCGGAGATCCTGGAGGGCTTCCGCCATGCGCACCCCGAGGTCGACCTGGAGCTGACGGTGGAGCTGTCGGGCACCCTGCACGAGCAGCTCGCCGCCGGGAAACTGGACCTGGTGCTGGCCAAGCGGCGCCCGCAGGATCCCCGGGGGGAACCGGTCTGGCACGACCGGCTGGTGTGGATCGGCGCGCGGCGGCTGCGCCTGGATCCCGGGCGCCCGGTGCCGCTGATCGTCTATCCGCCGCCGGGGATCACCCGGGCGCTCGCCTTCCGGGCGCTGGAGCGACAGGGCCGCCCCTGGCACGTCGTGTGCACCAGCGGCAGCCTCAACGGGCTGATCGCCGCGGCCCGCGCGGGCCTGGGGGTGATGGCGCACGCGCGCGGGCTGGTCCCGCCGGGCCTGGTGCCGGTCCCGGAGCGGGCCGGGCTGCCGGAGCTGGGCGGCGTCGACTTCGTCCTGGTCCACGGCCGCCACCGCCCCTCGGCCCAGCACGCGGCCGACGCGCTGGCCGCGGCGGTCCTCGCCGGGGGCGAGGGCCTCCACCACCGCTGACCGGCCCTCCGCCTCCCCCGCCCGTTCTCCGCCCCCCGGCCCCGTCAGTGCGCCGGACGCGGATAGGTGAGCTGTTTGACGCGCCGCAGGTACGGCGTGGCCTCCACGTGCCGGACGCCCGGCAGGGCACCGAGGGGGCCGCTGAGGTAGGCGTACAGGCTCGCCGTGTCCCGGGCCACGAGGGTCGCCATGATGTTCGACTGCCCCGCGGTGGCCGTGACGTAGGCGATCTCCGTGTGGGCGGCGAGGGCCTGCCCGACGGAGTGCAGCGCGGCGGGCGCGGTGGTGATCCACAGGGCGGCGCCGATGTGCTGGCCGAGGGTCTCGGGGTGGTACTCGACGTCGATGTAGAGGGCGCCGGAGGCGACGAGCGCGGACAGGCGGCGCTTGACGGCGGACTCGGAGCGGCCGGTGGCGCGCTGGAGTTCGGGCAGCGCGGCCCGGCCGTCGCGCTCCAGGACGGCGACCAGCGGTTCGTCCTCGGGGTCGATCCGGGGCGGTCCGGCGGTGGGCACCGGGGCGGGCAGGAGGGCCGCGCGTTCGGCGTCGGTGAGCGCGCGGAACTTGCGCAGCCAGCCGTCCGGGCCGCCGAAGAAGCGGTGCAGCAGCTGGTGGGCACGGATCTCCACGACGCTCGGGGTGCGCGGCAGCTTGCCGAGGAGCAGGTCGTCGCGGTCACCGGCGCTGCGCGGCCGCATCCCGCAGACCACCTCGGTCCCGCCGGACGCGAGCCCGATCCAGCTGGTGTCGGGGCGTTTGGCGAGCGCGTCGGCGATCGTCTGGGCGGTGTCCGGCACGCAGCGCAGCCGCAGCATCCACTGGTCCTGCCCGAGCCGTTCGGGGTCGCGGACCGCCACCACCCGCAGCCCGCCCTCCGCGCACAGCCGGCGGTAGCGGCGGGCCACGGTCTGGTCGGAGACGCCGAGCACCGCCCCGATCCGGCTGAAGGAGGCCCGTCCGTTGACTTCCAGCGCGGACAGGATCCGCAGGTCGAGCCGGTCGAAGAGGTCCGAGTCCAGCACCGGTGGCGCGATGGCTCCGCCGGAGGATTCCACTGTGATCGCCCTCTCTGCTGTCGGGTTCCGGCGCCCACCGGCCGTACTCCGCCGGGATCCGCCGCGCGCCGCCCATCGTACGGGGAGGCGCGCGGGCCCCGGCCCGGCGCTGAGTACCGGGTGACGGAGTACCGGTGACGAGGAGCGAGGGAGAGACATGCGTACGTGGGGGCCGCTGACGGCGGTGTGCCTGGGCACGTTCATGTTGTTGCTGGACGTGACGATCGTGGTCGTCGCGCTGCCGGACATGGCGCGGGCGCTGCACGCGTCGCTGGGTGATCTGCAATGGGTGGTGGACGGCTACGCGCTGGCGTTGGCCGCGCTGCTGCTGGGGCTGGGGGCGGCGGCCGACGCGCTGGGGCGGCGGCGGGTGCATGTGGCCGGGGTGGTGCTGTTCGCGGTGGCGTCGCTGCTGTGCGGGCTCGCGTCCGGGCCGGGCACGCTGGTGGCGGCGCGGGCCGTGCAGGGGGTGGGCGCCGCGGCGATGTTCGCGACGACGCTGCCGCTGCTCGGCTCGGTCTACCAGGGGCGGCAGCGGTCGGCGGCGCTCGGGGTGTGGGGCGCGGTGAGCGGCGGTGCCGCGGCGGTCGGGCCGGTGCTGGGCGGGGTGCTCACGGAGGGGCCCGGCTGGCGGTGGATCTTCTTCGTGAACCTTCCGGTGAGCGTCGCGGCGATCTGGCTGACCCTGCGGCTGGTCCCGGAGTCGAAGGGGCGCGCGGGGGCGCGGATCGACTGGCTGGGCACGGTGGCCTTCGCCGCCTTCGCGGGCGGGGCGACGTACGCCGTGGTGCGGGCCGGGGAGGACGGCTGGGGTTCCGCGGCGACGCTGGGCACCTCGGCGCTGGCCGTGGCGGCGCTGGTGTGCTTCGTGCTGGTGGAGCGCCGGGCGGCGCATCCGCTGCTCGATCTGTCGCTGCTGCGGGTGCCCGCGTTCGTGGGGGTGATGGCGGGCGGGTTCGTCTTCAACGGGGTGGCGTTCGGGACGACGCCGTACCTGTCGCTGTGGATGCAGACGCTGCTGGGCATGAGCCCGGTGCGGGCGGGTCTGACGCTGCTGCCGATGACGGTGGCCGCGATGGCGGTCGCGATCGCGGCCGGGCGGCTGCTGCACGGGGCACCGGCACGCCGCACGATCGGCGGCGGGCTGCTGCTGATCGGCGCGGGCTGCCTGGCTCAGGCGGTGCTGGGCGCGGGCTCGACCTGGACGGCGCTGGTCCCGGGGTTCGTGCTGGTCGGTGCGGGCACCGGGCTCGTCTCGCCGACCGTCGCCGGTGCGGCGCTGGCCGCGGTGCCCCCGGAGCGGGCCGGTATGGCGGGCGGCGCGGTGAACACCGTGCGGCAGCTCGGGTACGCGCTCGGGGTGGCCGTGGCCGGAACCGTACTGTCCTCGCGGATGCGGGACACGCTGCCGCGCGAGGCGGCGCACACGCTGGCGGGCGGCGGCGCCGGGGCGCTGCGCGGCTCGTTCCCCGAGCACACGCTGCGGGCGGCCTTCGCCTCGGGTCTCGACGCGGCGCTGCTGGTGGCCGGATGCGCGGGGCTGGCGGCGGCGGTGCTGGTGGCGGTGCTGGTCCGGCCGCCGCGCGGCCCGCGGGGCACGGCGCCCCGGTCCGGGGCGCGCCCGCTGCCGGGGAAGGAGACGGTGTCCCGGGGGTGACCGGGCGCCCGTCCGCGGCTCCGTCCGTGCACCCGTCCGCCCGCCGGTCGACCTGCACCCGTACACCCGTCCGCCCGTGCGCCGGAGGTGCCGATCCGGCCAGGGGAGGGTCAGGGGGTCGTACAGATTCGGTGGAGATACCGGCACCGAAACTCACTGAACCGTGGGATCTTCTGTCCGACCCTGCCCCATGTGAGCGCTTTTTCCGTCGCTGACCTGGGCGGACGCGACCGCTGTCCGCTTCCGGCCCGCCCCGGGGCCCCGGTTTCCGTGGGGTAGCTTTCACGGCGCTGTGCGGAGCGTCACAGGCGTCCGGGAGTCGAACCGGAGCGGGAACGGAAGCGGGAGCGGGGTTTGCGCGAGTTCACCAGCCCTCCGTCGGCATCGGCACCGCCGGTGGGCGGCCTGGCCGACGTCGTGTTCCAGCACGCCGAGGCCGACCCGTCGTACGTCGCGCTCGGCCGCAAGGACGCCTCGGGCGGATGGCGCGAGGTGACCTCCGCCGGCTTCCGTGACGAGGTGCTGGCCCTCGCCAAGGGGCTGCTCGCCCAGGGTGTGCGCTTCGGCGACCGGGTCGCGATCATGTCGCGCACCCGCTACGAGTGGACGCTGTTCGACTTCGCGCTGTGGACCATCGGCGCCCAGGTGGTGCCGGTGTACCCCACCTCCTCGGCCGAGCAGTGCTTCTGGATGCTGTACGACGCGGAGGTGTCGGCGGCGGTCGTGGAGCACGAGGACCACGCCATGACGATCGCCACCGTCATCGACCGGCTGCCCCGCCTCGGCCGGCTGTGGCAGCTCGACGCGGGCGCGGTGCAGGAGCTGAACGAGGCGGGCGCGCACCTGGACGACGAGGTGGTGCACCGGCACCGCGAGGCGGTGACACCGGAGTCGGTCGCCACGGTCATCTACACCTCCGGCACCACCGGCCGCCCCAAGGGCTGCGTCCTCACCCACGGCAACTTCATGACCGAGGCGGACACGGTCCTCGACCGGTGGGAGCCGGTGTTCCACTCCCGCCGGGGCGACGAGGCGTCGACGCTGCTGTTCCTGCCGCTCGCGCACGTCTTCGGCCGGATGGTGGAGGTGGCGGCGGTCCGCGGCCGGGTCCGTTTCGGCCATCAGCCGCACCTGCACGCGGCCGCGCTGCTGCCGGACCTCCAGGCGTTCCGGCCGACGTTCGTCCTGGCGGTGCCGTACATCTTCGAGAAGGTGTTCAACGCGGCCCGGCGCAAGGCGGAGAAGGAGGGCCGGGAGGGGGCCTTCGAGAAGGCGGTGGACGTGGCGGTGAAGTACGCGGACGCGGTGGAGGCGAAGGCGTGGGGCTTCGGGCCGGGCCCGTCGGCCGCGCTGCGCGTGCAGCACCAGCTCTTCGACAAGCTCGTGTACGCCAAGGTGCGGGCCGCGATGGGCGGCCGGATCCGCAACGCGATGTCCGGCGGCTCGGGCATGGACCGGCGGCTCGGCCTGTTCTTCGCGGGCGCCGGGGTGCAGATCTACGAGGGCTACGGGCTGACCGAGTCGACGGCGGCGGCCACCGCCAACCCGCCGGACCGCACCCGCTACGGCACGGTCGGCCGGCCCATCCCGGGGGTCACCGTGCACCTCGCCGACGACGGCGAGGTCTGGCTGCGCGGCGGCAATGTCTTCCAGGGCTATCTGAACGACCCCAAGGCCACCGACGAGGCGCTGCACGACGGCTGGCTGGCCACCGGTGACCTCGGCGTCCTCGACGACGACGGCTATCTCACCATCACCGGCCGCAAGAAGGAGATCCTGGTGACCTCCGGCGGCAAGAGCGTGGCGCCGGGCGTGCTGGAGGAGCGGGTGCGCGACCATCCGCTGGTCGCGCAGTGCATCGTCGTCGGCAACGACCGCCCGTACGTCGCCGCCCTGGTCACCCTGGACCACGAGGCCGTCGAGCACTGGCTCCAGATGCGTGACAAGCCGCGGCGCGGCCCGGCCGAGCTGGTGCACGACGCGGATTTGGAGACCGAGGTGCGGCGCGCGGTGGTGGCCGCGAACACCCTGGTGTCCCAGACCGAGTCCATCCGCACCTTCCGCATCCTCGCCCAGCCCTTCACCGAGGAGCACGGGCTGCTGACCCCGTCCCTGAAGCTGAAGCGCCGGGCGATCGAGGACGCGTACGCGGCCGAGGTGGAGGCGCTGTACCGGGGGTGAGGCCCGGGTGCGGACCGGCTCGCGCGGTGGTGATTCCGGCCGGATCCCACGGTCAGGAATGCGGCACGGCTCGTGATCGTTGACGATAGGAGTACCACTTCACGTCGACCGAAGGATCCACACCTCGTGAGCAGCCAGGTCCCCCCGATCATCCTCAACAACGGCGTCGAGATGCCCCAGCTGGGCTTCGGCGTCTGGCAGGTGCCGGACGACGAGGCAGAGCGGGCGGTCACCTCCGCTCTGGAGGCCGGGTACCGCAGCATCGACACCGCGGCGATCTACGGCAACGAAGAGGGCACCGGCCGGGCCGTCGCGGCCTCCGGCCTGCCCCGCGAGGACCTCTTCGTCACCACCAAACTCTGGAACGGCGACCAGGGGTACGACAGCACCCTGCGCGCCTTCGACACGTCCCTGGCCAAGCTCGGCCTGGAGTACGTGGACCTCTACCTGATCCACTGGCCGATGCCGTCCAAGGGCACCTATGTGGACACGTACAAGGCGTTCGAGAAGCTGCTCGCCGACGGCCGGGTCCGGGCGATCGGCACCTCCAACTTCCTGCCGGAGCACCTGCGGGAGCTGATCGCCGAGACCTCGGTGATCCCGGCGGTCAACCAGATCGAGCTGCACCCGCACCTCCAGCAGCGCGCCGCCCGCGAGTACCACGCGGAGCAGGGCATCGCGACCGAGGCGTGGTCGCCGCTGGGCTCGGGCAAGGGCCTGCTGGAGGTCCCGGCGGTCGTGGCGATCGCGCGCAAGCACGGCCGCACCCCGGCCCAGGTGGTGCTGCGCTGGCACCTCCAGCTCGGCAACATCGTGATCCCGAAGTCGGTGACGCCGTCCCGGATCAAGGAGAACATCGAGGTGTTCGACTTCAGTCTGGACGACGAGGACCTCGCGGCGATCAGCGCCCTGAACGAGGACCGGCGCCTCGGCCCGCATCCGGCGGAGTTCGAGGTCGTCTGACCCGGCGGGCCGGACCGGCCCCCTGTGTGTGAGTGCCCCGGCACCACCGCCGCACGGCGGTGGCGGCGGGGCACTTCCCGTCCCCGCGGTCCGGACATCCCCGTACGCCACCCTTGACGCGCACATGGCCAAGGGGCCACCTTGTAACGCACCCGGTCAGGAAAGTTTCCTAACAGAAGGGTCCCCCCACCGTGCGCGTACGAACTCTGGCCCTCGCCGCCGCCTCCGGAGCCGCCCTGCTCGCCGCCGGAGTACTCCCGGCCCACGCCTCCGGCACCACCGCTCCCCGCTCCGCCCAGGAGGGCTCGGTCAGCGCGGCCGACCTGCTCGCCAAGGTGAAGTCCTGTTCGCAGATCTCCAACGGCAAGTACAAGACCGACGACGAGACCTCGGCCACCGTCCCCGTGTGCGGCAAGAACGGCGCGGTGTTCTGGAAGGCCGACATGGACATCGACTGCGACGGGCAGCGCACCACCAACTGCAACGAGGACCGCGACCCCTGGTACCAGGACGACACCCGGTTCCACCAGTCCGACGACAAGCCGCTCAAGGCGGAGTCGCTGCCGTACGTCGTGGTGCCCAGCTCCAGCAGCATCTGGAACTACGCCGACTCCGGCATCAAGGGCGGCGGCGTGGTCGCCGTCATCTACAACAACAAGGTCGAGTACGCCGTCGTCGGCGACACCGGACCGAGCAAGATCATCGGCGAGGCGTCGTACGCCACCGCCAAGGCCCTCGGCATCGACCCCGACCCGGAGACCGGCGGCGCCGACTCCGGCGTGACGTACATCCTGTTCAAGAACTCGAAGGCGTCGCCCATCGAGAGCCACAGCGCGGCCGTCACCCTCGGCGACCAGCTCGCCAAGCAGTTCATCGCCGCCAACTGAGCGGCCGGGCGGGCGGGTCCGGTGCACGGCACCGGGCCCGTCCGCCCCGTCCGCGGCGCCGTCCGCGTCAGGCCGTGCGCGTCAGGCCGTGCGGACGGCCGTGTGCACGGTGTGCGCCTTCAGCACGAAGACGTCCTTCCTGCGGTGCACGCTCGCCTCGTCCTCCGGGTCCAGCAGGCGGTCGAGCGCGGCCAGGTCGTCGGCGGCGAGCTCCTCGGCCGTGCCCTCCCGCATCCGGGCCAGGGTCGCGGCCACATAGGCGCGGGCCGGGCCGGAGACCGGGGCGGGCAGGTCCAGCAGGAAGGTGCGGGTGTCGGTGGGCTTCAGCCCGGCCGAGGCCAGCAGTTCCGGCCAGTCCTCGGTCTCGGCCACCGAGCCCGGCAGGTCCTCGCGCATCCGGGTGAACCAGTCGGCCTCGACGGCGTCCAGCCGGGCCTGGAGCGCGGGGCGGCCGAAGCCGATGTCGCGGGGCAGGAAGCGGGCCGGCAGACCGCCCTCCAGCAGGGCGAGCGTGCCGCCGGGCGCCAGCCGCTCGGCGAAGGCGGCCAGCGCGGCCCGCTGGTCGCCCAGGTGGTGCAGGCTGTTGCTGGCCCACAGCAGATCGGCCGGGTAGCCCACCTCGTCCAGCGCGCCGGGCAGTTCACCGGTGACCGTGGTGAGGCGGTCGGCCAGGCCCAGCCGGTCCGCGCGGGCGCGGGCCAGCTCCAGCAGCGGGGCCGAGCCGTCCACCGCCGCCACCCGGGCGCCCGGGAACGCCTCGGCGAACAGACAGGACACCACGCCGGGACCGCTGCCCGCGTCCACGATCAGACCGGGCTCGGGCGCCAGCTCGCCCAGCCAGGCCATCGCCTCCCGGTACATCGGGGCGAACAGCTCCGCCTGGGACTCCAGCAGCGGCGCCAGCACGGCCCAGTCGAGGTCGCCGTGATCGTGGTGGTGCCCGGGGCGGCCCCCCTGGGCACCATCCTGGTGGCCGTGCTGGCCGTGGTGGTGCGGACCCTGGTGGCCCGCGTGCTCCTGCGCCATGGTGGTCTGCCTCTCGTCTCGGTGCGGCCAGCGTGCGCCGCCGCACCGCGCCGGGGCCAGTTCCCTTGCCGGGACTGCAAAAAACAGGCACGGATTTCCGCTCCTGGCAACGAGCGGCGGGGACCGGCGGCGCGGCCGTGCGATCCGCCGGGGCCGGTCCGGACCGGCCCCGGCGGATCACCCGCGCTCCCTCGGTCAGGGCAGCGGCGGGTAGGCGTTCTGCATCAGCTGCCGGAACTGGGCGGAGAACCAGTGCCCGGCCAGCGGCGCGTCGGCCAGCGCGCCCGAGGGGCTGTTGCCGTTGCGCGCGTTGCCCCCGTACGTCGGGTCGCACATACGGTCGAAGCCCTTGCCCTCGTCGTTGGAGACGGCGGAGCTGGACCCGTCCGACTCCCCCGGCGGCTTCACCCACACATAGGCGTCGATCCCGGCGGCCGGGGCCGCCGTCGGCCGTTCGCCGAGCCCCGCGCCGCTCTGGTTGCACCAGTTGCCCGCGTGGATACGGCGGTCGACACGGCCCCCGTCGACATAGGCGTCCACCGAGGTCAGCGGCCCGGCTCCGGCCGGACGCGCGGAGCCGCCCCAGCCGTTGCGGGAGGTGTCGATCAGCATGCCGATGCCGGAGTCGAACCCGGCCGCCACCAACTGGCCGCGCAGCGCCTGGGCGTAGGACTGCTCGTCCACGTACTGGTTCCAGTCCACCCACTTGGACTGGCGCACGGTCTGCCCGTTCACGCTGTCGGTGACCTTGAGGTACGGCTCGGTCGTGGGGCTGTAGTTGGCCGTGTTGACGATGAATCCGGCCACATCGCCCACGCTCGCGCCGTTGCTGGTCGCGGCGGCGCGGAACTCCTGCACGGACGGGCCGAGGTTGGAGTCCCAGCCCAGCCAGCCGTGGTGGGCGGCGTCGATGTAGTTGTAGACGTTGGGGACGGCGCCGAGCTTGCTCAGGGCGTAGCCGACGCCCTTCTCGTAGTTGCCGTTGGCCTTCATGGTCACGCAGGCGTCGGTGGTCGTGTCGGTACCGCCGGCGTTGGTGACCAGGTTGGGCAGCGAGTCGGGTTCGATGACGGTGGCGATGCGCAGCCCGGCGTACTCGGGATCGGCCAGGATCGCGGCGATCGGGTCGATGTACTCGGTCTCGTACCTGCCGAGGTCGGCGGGGCCGAGCTCGCCGTTGGAGGCGAGGGCCGCGCAGTCGCGGCCCGGCAGGTCGTAGATGACCAGCTGGACGACGAGTTCGCCCGATCCCTTCTGCTTCAGCGCCTCGTCGAGGTGGTCGCGCAGGCCCATCCCGCCGTCGACGCCCCCGATGGCGGCGATCCGGTCGAGCCAGACGGCGGTGGGCTGACCGGCGACGCGGCTGCCGCCCGGTTCGGCGGCGGCCTTCGCGGACCACTCGGGGTTCACATAGACCTTGGCGCCTTCGTACGGGTTGGCCGCGCGTCCGCCCGGGTCGGTGCTGCCGCCGCCCGGGTCGGTCGTGCCGCCGCCGGGGTCGGTCGTGCCGCCTCCCGGGTCCGTGGTGCCGCCGCCGTCGACGTCGCAGGCCGCTCCGTCGAGGGTGAAGGCGGCCGGGACGGCGTTGGTGCCGCTGTAGGTGCCCTGGAAGCCGAAGGTGGCGGCGGAGCCGGTGGCGAGGGTGCCGTTGTAGCTCTCGTTGGCGGCGGTGACGGCGGTACCGCTCTGGGTGATCCGCGCGTTCCAGCCGCTGGTGACCTTCTGGTCCCCGGCGTAGGACCACTTCAGGGTCCAGGCCGACTTGGCGGCGCCGTGGTTGGTGACCGTGACGGCGGCCGTGAAGCCGGTGTTCCACTGGTTCTGCACCTGGTAGTCGACGGTGCAGGGCGCGGCGGCGGCGCTCGCGCCCGCGGGGACGGCGGTGAGCGCCAGCCCCGTGCCCCCGGCGACCAGGGTCAGGGCGGCGAGCATCGCTGTTCTGCTGCGGCTCATGGGTGGGGAACTCCTCCTGTGGGATGGGACCTGGGACCTGTCCTGTGGGATGGGGCCTGGAACCTGCTGACGTGCCGGTGCCGCGGGGATCCGCGCCACCGGCGCACGGGCGTCCGGCCCGCCCGGCGTGCGGGAGGGCGTGCCGGTACGGGAGGGGTGTGTCAGGGGGTGCGGGCGCGCAGGTGACCGCGCGGTCCGGCGGCCGTGCGGCCGGGGTCCGGGAAGACGCCGTCGTCGCACCGGCCCGTACGGGCCGGTGGCGGCGAGGAGCGGGAAGAGCGGGGGTGGCGCATGAGCGACTCCTTGCAGACCGGGCGCGTCGCGAGGGACGCACCGACTGATGGAACCGCTCCCACTGGTGCGAGTGAAGGTAGCGCCAAGTCCCGCCGGAGAACAGGGGGCCGGTCACTTTCCGTCGGCTTTCCGTCGGCGCTCCGTCGACTTTCCGACGTCACGGCCCGTCGGGGGGCACCCGAATGTTTTCGCTCCCGCAAGCTCTTGACCGTGCCCTGACACATCCGCACTATGGGAGCGCTCCCACTGGTCAAGACTTGTCGCTCCTCCCCCGTTGTCCGAGCCGCACGGAGAGGATTCCCCGCCCATGCCTCCCTGACATCAGCAGGACGCCGGGCACCGCCCGCGCGCACGCCCGGCGTGCGGGCGCAGCGCGGGCCGGACGCTCAGCCCGCGTCCGGCCTGCGGAACGCCCGCAGGCTGAAGACCGGGTCCGGACGCGGCCGGTCCTGGTCGGGCAGGGCCGCCAGCCGGGCGGCGAAGCCGTCCGCGAGCGGATCGCCCGGCGGCAGCGTGACGAACCAGCCGCGCCGCAGGTCGGCGACGGTGCCGCGCGGGCTGCGGCCCTGGCCGAGGCCGGGGAAGCGGGCCGCTCCGGCCGGGACCAGGCCGTGTGCGGCGGCGTGCCCGGCGACCAGCCGGGCCTCGTCCCGGGCGGGGCTGGGCGGCCGGGAGGCGAGGACGGCGTCGATGTCGCTGCCCACGTTGTGCGCGGCGGCCTTGTCGACCGTGGTGACGTACACCCCGCCGGGGCGCAGCACCCGGGCGCACTCGGCGACCATGGCGCGGGCGTCGGCGTCGCTCGGGGCGAGGTGCAGGAGCCAGACGCTGACGACCGCGTCGAAGGCACCGTCCGGGAAGGGCAGGTGCCGCGTGTCGGCGCGGACGACGGCACCGGGCAGCCGCGCCGCGGCCCGGCGGGTCATCTCGGGCGCCAGGTCCACACCGGCCACCCGTCCCCAGGAGCGGGCGGCGGCGAGGCGGCGGGTGACGATGCCGGTGCCGCACCCGGCGTCCAGCAGATCCGTGCCGCCCGGGTCCAGCAGGCTCAGGACGGCGTCGGCCGCGGCGGCCGCCCGGGGCTCGCCGCCGCGCGCCGCGTCGTAGCGTTCGGCTTCCTCGTCGTAGTCCAGCACGCGGTTCCCCCCTGGTCCGGGCGTGGTTCAGCTCGCTCCGTGGGCCGGTGCGAGGTCCTGGACACGGCGGGCGAGCCGGAGGTCCAGTTCGGTGACGGCGCCGCCCGCGCTGTGGGTGTTCACGCTCAGGTGGACGGTGTGGTAGCCGAGGGTGAGGTCGGAGTGGTGGTCGAGTTCGTCCTGCACCTGGGCGATGTGCGCCACGAGCGCGGCCGCCGCGATGTGCGAGCCGAGCCGGTAGGTGCGGGTGAGACGGTCCCCGTCGAGGGTCCAGCCGGGCAGATCGGCCAGCCGGTCCTCGATCTCCTGGTGCGGCAGCGGTGCGACGGCCATGGGCCGGCTCCCTTCCTGGGCGCCGCGGGGCGGCGCGGCCCGCGGCGGCGGTCTCGGGGCGTGCCGGTGCGGCCTGCCCCGTTCAGCCTGCCACAGGAGGCCCGCCGGGAACCGGCCCGGCGGGCGCCGCGTGGCTCAGCCGGGCAGGCAGGCGGCCGCGAGGTCGTCGGCGAGGACGGCGATCCGGGCCCGTCCCTCCACGCGCTCCACCCAGGGGTGCGGCAGGGCGTGGTCGCCGTGCCGGGCGCCGAGGATGTTCCCGCAGACCGACCCGGTGGAGTCGCTGTCGCCCGAGTGGTTGACGGCCAGCAGCAGCGCCTCCTCGGTCCCGGGGGCGGCGAGGGCCGCGTAGACGCCGATGGCCAGGGCCTCCTCGGCGATCCACCCGGCGCCGAGCCGCTCCACCCGCTCCGCGCTCGGGGCGCCCTCGGCGGCCAGGTCGAGGGCCTGGGTGAGGGCGGTGGTGGTCTCCTCGTGGCCGGGGTGGCGGCCGAGCAGGCGCAGCGCGCGCAGCACGGCGCCCTCCACGGACTCCCCGTCCACCAGGTGCGCGACGATCGCGGCGAGGGCACCGGCCGCGTAGTAGCCGGTGGGGTGGCCGTGGGTCGTCTGGGCGCAGCGGGCGGCGCTCTCGAAGGCCTCCTCGGCGGTGGCGCCGGTGAGCCCGAAGGGCGCCGAGCGCATCACGGCGCCGCAGCCCTTGGAGTCGGAGTTGATGGGTCCGGGCGGGCCGAGCGGGGCGGCCGGGTCGGGCACGAGGTCCAGGGCGAGGCCGGACAGGCAGGCGTTGCCGGGCGCGCGCCGGGAGTACAGCCACCCTTCGGTGACCAGTCCGCCGCGCGGGCCCGCGTAGGAGCCGCCGGAGGGCTGGGCGAGTTCGCTCTCGTGCGGTCCGGTGCGGCGCTGGGTCTCCAGCCAGCGTTCGTAGGCCCAGCGCACCAGCCGGAACCCGGCGCTGCCCAGGCGCGGGCCGTGGCCCTGCTGGTGCGCCTGGCGCAGGCCCTCGACGGTGAACAGGGTCATCTGGGTGTCGTCGCTGACCAGGCCGACGGCCCCGGCCCCGGTGGACGCGGTGACCAGGCCGGTGAGGCCGCGCGGGCCGTGGGTGGCCCGGATCCGCTCCAGGGCGCTGAACTCGATCGGATAGCCGAGGGCGTCCCCGACGGCGCCGCCCAGCAGACAGCCGCGGACCCTCGCCCGGTACACGGCCACCGCTTCCCCCGACGGCTTCCCCAGCTCGTTCATGCGGTCACTCCTCGACAGCGTTTCGACTACGGTCGTACGTATGACCATTCTCGCGACCGGTGACGTCCGGGTCCCCACCGCCCCCTCGGGCCGTGGTGCGGGGCCGCTGCTGCGGGCCTGGCGGGAGCGGCGGCGGATCAGCCAGCTGGAGCTGGCACTGCGCGCCGACTCCTCGGCCCGGCACATCAGTTTCGTGGAGACGGGCCGCTCCCGGCCGAGCGAGGAGATGGTGCTGCGGCTGGCGGAGCAGCTGGAGGTGCCGGTGCGCGAGCGCAACGCGCTGCTGCTGGCGGCCGGTTACGCGCCGCGCTATCCGGAGACACCGCTGGACGATCCGGCGCTGGGCGCGCTGCGGGAGGGTCTGGAGCGGCTGATCCAGGGGTACGAGCCGTATCCGGCGCTGGTGGTGGACGCGGTGTACGACGTGGTGACGGCGAACCGCGGGGTGGCGATGCTGCTGGAGGGCGTCCCCGAGCGGCTGCTCGCGCCGCCGCTGAACGCGATGCGGCTGACGCTGCACCCGGAGGGCCTCGCGCCGCGCATCCGCAATCTGCGCGAGTGGCGGGGGCATCTGCTGGCGCAGATGGAGCGGCAGATCGCACTGGACCGTTCGGAGGCGCTGCGCGCGCTGTACGAGGAGGTGGCCGCGTACCCGGTGCCGGAGCCGGAGCCGGGCGGCGTCCCGGAGGAACCGGCCGGGGAGGTGCCGTACTTCGCGCTGCCGATGCGGATCGAGCACGACGGGCAGGTGCTGTCGTTCGTGTCGTCGATCTCCACGTTCAACACGCCCATGGACGTGACGGTGGCGGAGCTGGCGATCGAGACGTTCCTGCCCGCCGACCCGGCGACGGTGAAGTACCTTCGTTCGCTGTCGGCTTGAGGTGGTGTGACAGACTGCTGCGCGGTTGTCGGCACGGGTCGGGAGGCGTGGCGTGAGTGAGCGGCGGCCCGCGCCCACCGTGGGTCAGGTGGTGCTCGGCAGAAGGCTCCAGGAGCTGCGGGAGGCGGCCGGCCGCACCCGCGAGGAGGCCGCGCAGGTGCTGCGGGTGACCGCGGCGACCGTGCGGCGCATGGAGCTGGCCGAGGTCTCCCTGAAGATCCCCTACGTGCAGATGCTGCTGGCGACGTACGGGGTGGGCGAGGCGGAGGCGGCCACCTTCGTGCGGCTGGCCGAGGAGGCCAACGAGCCGGGCTGGTGGCAGCGGTTCCACGATGTGCTGCCGGAGTGGTTCAGCCTGTACGTGAGCCTGGAGGGCGCGGCCCGGCTGATCCGCTCCTACGAGCCGCACTTCGTGCCCGGACTGCTCCAGACCGAGGAGTACGCGCGCGCCGTCCTGGAGGCCGGGACGGTCGGGCAGACGGGCCCGGAGGCCATCGAGCGGCATGTGTCGCTGCGCATGGCCCGTCAGGAGCTGCTGGAGCGCCCGGACGCACCGCATCTGTGGGTGATCGTCGAGGAGACGGTGCTGCTGCGGCCGGTGAGCATCCGCGGCGCGGTGATGCGCGAGCAGTTGGACAAGCTGCTGGAGTACACCGAGCGGGACCGGGTGACGGTGCAGGTCGCGGAGTTCGCGGACGGCCCGCATCCGGGGACGTACGCGCCGTTCTCGCTGTTCCGCTTCGCCGAGCCGGAGCTGCCCGACCTGGTCTACACCGAATACCTGACCGGCGCGCTGTATCTGGACTCGCGCAAGGAGGTCTCCGCGCATCTGGAGGTCCTCGACCACATGACGGCCCGCGCGGCGACCGCCGAACGCACCCGGAAGCTGCTGCGGGAGTGCCGCGAGAGGTACTGACCGGGGGGACGGCCGAGGAGCCGTACATCGTGCCGCGGCACGCGTGGGCGCTGGACCTCTCCCGGCCGGTGTGCCTGTCCCTGGTGGCGCTCACCCATGACCTCCCCGGCGACCCGGACGACCTGGAACGACGCGCACGGCCTGGGTGCGGCGCCACGTCGACGCCCTGGCCCCGGGCGGTCATCTGCTGCTGTCGCAGGGGACACCGGACCTGAACCCGGAGGCGGTGGGCCGGGCCGCCGAGCTGTTCCGCCCCGGGGGGGGCTCAGGAGGCGCCGTCCTTAGGGCGCTCGCCGTCGTCGCGGCCGCCGCTCGTGCCGCGGTCGTCGTCGACGATCTCCGCGTCCACCACCCCCTCGTCGTCCGGGGCGCCGCCGGTCCCGGCGGGTCCGGCGGCGTCCTCGGGCGGGCTCTGCTGCTGCGCCTGGGCGTACAGGGCCTGGCCCATCTGCTGGCTGACGGTGGCGAGCCGGTCGACGCCGGTGCGCAGGGCGGTGGTGTCGGCGTTCTTCTCCAGCAGGGACTTCACCTCGGCGGCGGCCGACTCGACCTCGCTCCTGGTCGCCGCGGGCACCCGGTCGCCGTTGTCCCGCAGGAACTTCTCGGTCTGGTAGACGAGTTGCTCGGCCTGGTTGCGGGTCTCGGCGGCCTCGCGGCGGGTGCGGTCCTCCTCGGCGTACTGCTCGGCCTCGCGCATCATCCGGTCGATGTCGTCCTTGGGCAGGGCGGAGCCGCCGGTGACGGTCATCTTCTGCTCGCGGCCGGTGGCGAGGTCCTTGGCGGACACGTGCATGATGCCGTTGGCGTCGATGTCGAAGGCGACCTCGATCTGCGGCACCCCGCGCGGGGCGGGCGGCAGCCCGGTGAGATCGAAGACGCCGAGCTTCTTGTTGTAGGAGGCGATCTCGCGTTCGCCCTGGTAGACCTGGATGCCGACGGAGGGCTGGTTGTCCTCGGCGGTGGTGAAGATCTCCGAACGCCGGGTGGGGATCGTGGTGTTGCGCTCGATCAGCTTGGTCATGATGCCGCCCTTGGTCTCGATGCCGAGGGACAGCGGGGTGACGTCGAGCAGCAGCACGTCCTTGACGTCGCCGCGGATCACCCCGGCCTGGAGGGCGGCGCCGACGGCGACCACCTCGTCGGGGTTGACGCCCTTGTGCGGGTCCTTGCCGGTGAGTTCGCGGACCAGTTCGGTGACGGCGGGCATCCGGGTGGAGCCGCCGACGAGGATCACGTGGTCGATGGCGGACAGCTTGACGCCCGCGTCCTGGACGGCCTGGTGGAACGGCTTCTTGCAGCGTTCCAGGAGATCGGCGGTGAGTTCCTGGAACTGGGCGCGGGTGAGCTTCTCGTCCAGGTGCAGCGGGCCCTCGGCGGAGGCCGTGATGTAGGGCAGGTTGATGGAGGTCTCGGTGGACGAGGACAGCTCGATCTTGGCCTTCTCGGAGGCCTCGCGCAGCCGCTGCACCGCCATCTTGTCGGCGCGCAGATCGATCCCGTACTGCCCCTGGAACCGGCTCGCCAGGTGCTCGACGATCCGCTGGTCCCAGTCGTCGCCGCCCAGGTGGGTGTCGCCGTTGGTGGCCTTGACCTCGATGACGCCGTCGCCGATCTCCAGCAGGGACACGTCGAAGGTGCCGCCGCCGAGGTCGAAGACGAGGACGGTCTGCTCCTCGCCCCGGTCCAGGCCGTAGGCGAGGGCGGCGGCCGTGGGCTCGTTGATGATGCGGAGCACCTTCAGACCGGCGATGTCCCCGGCCTCCTTGGTCGCCTGCCGCTGGGCGTCGTCGAAGTAGGCGGGCACGGTGATCACCGCGTCGGTGACGTCCTCGCCGAGGTAGGACTCGGCGTCCCGCTTGAGCTTCTGGAGCACCCGGGCGGACAGTTCCTGCGCCCGGTAGCGGGTGCCGTCGACCGAGCCCTCCTCGGGGAAGCGCCAGTGCGCGTCGCCCATGTGGCGTTTGACGGAGCGGGCGGTGCGGTCCACGTTCGTCACCGCCTGCCGCTTGGCGACCTCGCCGACGAGCACCTCGCCGCTCTTGGCGAACGCCACGACCGACGGGGTGGTCCGCGCGCCCTCCGCGTTGGCGACGACCGTGGGTTCGCCGCCCTCCAGGACGGCCACCACCGAGTTCGTCGTCCCGAGATCGATCCCGACCGCGCGTGCCATGGCCGTCCCCTTTCCCTGCTTCCCCTGCTCTGCCCCTGCGCTTCCGCCGCTGCTCTGCGCCCCGTCCGGGTACCCAGGCGGGCCGGGAACACGACGGCGCCGCGCCCCCCTTCGCGAGAAGCGGGGGCGCGGCGCCGGGCGATGCGCGGGACGCGTCAGACGAGCTTGGCGTCCAGGGTGATCGTCGTGCCGGTCAGGGCCTGGCTGACCGGGCAGTTCTTCTTGGCGTCCTCGGCGGCGGCGACGAACGCGTCGTTGTCGATGCCGGGGACGGAGCCCTCGACGGTCAGGTGGATGCCGGTGATGCCCTCACCGGGCTGGAAGGTCACGTCCGCCCTGGTCTCGACCTTGGTGGGCGGGGTGCCGGCACCGGCCAGGCCGTGCGACAGCGCCATCGAGAAGCAGCTGGAGTGGGCGGCGGCGATCAGCTCCTCGGGGCTGGTCCTGCCGTTGGCCTGCTCGGCGCGCGACGGCCACGACACCGGCTGCTCGCCGATACCGGAGGAGTCGAAGGTGACGACGCCGTTGCCCTGAAGCAGGTTGCCTTCCCAGACGGTGTGAGCGGTGCGCGTGGTTGCCACGGTGTGTTCCATACCTTTCGCCTAGGTACCCGTTTCCGGGGTTCGTTCGCCCCCATCCGATCACATCCGCGCCGCGCGTACCCGCCGAACGGGGTGCGCCGCCCGACGTTCTCCGTCCGGCCTCGTGCGTGGGCCGAGCGGTCAGGCGGCCCGCTCCTCCTCCGGCCGGGCCGGACGCGGCACCCGCGGGGCGGCCTCGGCGGCGTCGGCGGCGGCCTCCGCCAGCCAGCGGCGCAGGACCCGGTGGACCTGCTCGGCGCCGACGATCTCCCCGCCGCCCTCGGCCGGCGGGGAGCACAGCAGCGGCGACAGCAGGAAGGGGCGGCCCTGCTGCCCGCCGAGCCCGCCGTGGGAGCCGATCTGCTCCTCGAAGGCGAGGACCTCGCCGTCGTCCGGGTCGTGGCAGGAGTTGACCATGATGTCGGCGGTGTGCGGGAAGGAGTGGGTGCGGCGCACCGCGTCGGCCGCGCCGGGTCCGAACACGGCCAGCGGTCCGGGATCGGTGCCGAGGGCGGCGAGGGGTGTCTCCGCGCCGCGCGCGCCGAGCACCACGCCGCCGTGCTCCTCGCTGCGCACCAGCAGGAAGCCGACGCCGGGGTGGTTGGCGAGGGTGGGCAGCAGCGCGGGGTGGCGGGCGTCGATCTCCTCGCGGCTCATGCGGTGCGGGACGTCCGGGAAGGAGACCAGGCCCAGGTTGCCGGAGGCCAGGACGACGGGTTCGCTGCGGCGGCCCGCGGGCTGCCGCTCCCGCGGCTCCTCGGCCGGGCGGCGCAGCGCGGCCCGGACGGCGGCCCGTGCCTCGGCGCCGCTGCGGGTGCGTTCGGCCCTGCGGGGCACATGCAGTCCGCAGCCCGCCCGGACCAGGTCGCCGAGGGTGAGGCCGTAGCGGGCGTGGAAGGTCTCGCCGGGGCTCTGGCCGTGGTCGGACAGGACGACGATCCGGTAGGGGCGCGGGGCGTGCTCGGCGACCTTCTCGATCAGCGCCAGGGAGCGGTCCAGGCGGCGCAGCACCTTCGCGGCGTCCCGGCTGTGCGGTCCGGAGTGGTGGGCGACCTCGTCGTAGGCGACCAGGTCGGCGTAGACGGCGGTGCGGCCCGCGAGCAGGTCGCCCATCACGGCGGCCACCACGACGTCCCGTTCGACGACGGTCGCGAAGGCGCGGACGAGCGGGTAGAGCCCGCCGCGGGAGACGCGCGGGCGCTGCTCCCGGATCCGGGCGCGCAGCGACTCGCCGATCTCGCGGACCACCTCGGCGCCGAAGGACAGGGCGGTGCGCACCGCGTTGGCGGGGTCGCAGAAGTAGGCGAAGTAGCCCGCGCGGGAGCGGGTGCCGCGGCCGCGGCGCGCGGAGACGGACAGCACGAGGGCCAGTTCCCCGGCGCCGCCGCTGAACAGGTTGCCGCGGCTGGCGCCGTCGTCGCCGAGGAGTCCGTCGTCGCCGGTGCGGGCGACGGCGCGGCGCTGGAGCTCGACCGCGCTCGCCGGCCGGTTGCAGACCATGACCTCGCCGGTGTCCTTCTCGTACCAGCGGAAGGCGGGGACGTCGTGGTTGCTGCCGTGCAGGATGCCGAGCTGGCTCGCGCCGGTCTGGCTGGACCAGTCGGTGCGCCAGGGGGTGAGGCGGTGGGTGGGCGGGCGGCCCGGGGTGATGTCCGCGGCGGCGCCCGGGGCGGTCTCCGCGCCGGTGCCGGTGCCCTTGCCGGGGCCCGTGCCGGTGCCGGTGCCCAGCCAGCGGGCGACGGTCGGCATGAGGCCCTGGTCCACGGCGTCCCGCAGCACGTCGTGGCCGACGCCGTCGAGCTGGATCAGGACCGTGCCGGGCGTGCCCGAGCAGGGCGGCTGCCGTCTGCGGCGGCGGTCGGCGAGCCGGTGGAGTCTGCGCCGGTACGCCTCGTCGTCGCGCACGGCGAGGGCGCCGCCGGTGGCGGAGGCCACCGCGGACATCACCGCGGCCACGATGACGGCGGTCTCGGGGGCCGCCTGCGGGTGCCCGGAGGGGTTGACGCGCAGGGCGAGCAGCAGCAGCGAGCCGTTGAGGAAGAACACCAGCAGCCCGAGGACCAGCGCGGGCACGAGCAGCAGCAGCCGGACCAGCAGCGGCCAGACGACGGCCGAGAGGACACCGAAGGCACCGGCGCCCAGGGCCGCGGTCACCGCGATGGTGGTGGCGCTGTCGCCGTCGGCCGACTGGAGCCGGAAGTCCGGCAGGATCCCGGCGAGCACCAGCATGGTGACCGTGGAGACGGCCCACACCGTGATGCTCCGTCCCGCCTGACTGGCGGCCCGCCGCCACCACCCGCCTCGCACGTCCGCACCTCACGTCCCGGCCCGGGTCGTCCGCACGGGCCCGGTCCAGCTTGTCACACGGCGGGAGCGCACCGGCCCGTCGTCCACAGGCCGCGGGCACCCTCCGGCCCGTTGTCCACAGGCGGCCGGGTCCCGCCGGGCCGGTCGGCGCGCCGGAGCCGGTCAGCGGCCGTCGTAGCCCGCCGTCGGCATGGACAGGCGGCGGTGGACGCGGGCCTTCATCTGGGCGTCGTAGCAGGGTTCGGCGGTGCCGACCGTCTCCACGCGCACCCCGCGCCGCGCGCACTCCGCGGTGAACTCCTCCACGGAGGACAGCGCCCGCTCCAGCACCCGGCGGCTGGGCGCCACGAACAGGTCCAGGCCCGGCCGTACGCCTTCCCACAGCGCGCGGTGGTCGGTGCGCAGCCCGCCCACGAGCAGTTCCCGCGCGATCACATAGCCGTGCTCGGCGGCCCAGCGCGCGCACATCGCGTACTGACTGCGGGAGTCCACGAGGAAGGGGTCCTCGTTCAGCTCCTCCAGGGGGGTCAGACTGGCGATCGCCGTCACACGGACCGGCGTCGCGACGCCCTGGCCGCGAGCGTCCCGCACATCTCCCATGGAGTCTCCCTCACCTCCGGGTTCTGCCCGCCGACCCTACCCCTGCACGTAGGCTCAGGGGGAGTCGCGCGAAGGAGGCAAAGAAGGTGCCGGTGGAGATCACCTGGTGGGGTCACGCGACGTGCACGGTCGAGGATTCGGGCGTGCGTGTGCTGACCGATCCGCTGTTCGCCCGCCGGCTCGCGCATCTGCGCCGCCGCCGGGGCGCACCGCCGCCGCCGGACGCCTGGCAGGCCGACCTCGTGCTCGTCTCCCATCTGCACGCCGACCATCTGCACCTCCCCTCGCTGGCCCGGCTCGCCCCGGGCACCCGCGTGCTGGTGCCGCGCGGCGCGGCGCGGGCGGTGCCGGGGCTGCGCCGGCTGGCCGGGCTGCGGATCACCGAGGTGGCGCCCGGCGACCGGTTCGAGGCGGGCGGGCTGGTGGTCCGGGTGGTGTCCGCGCGCCACGACGGGCGTCGGCTGCCCGTGGGACCGCACCGCTCACCGGCGCTCGGCTACGTCGTCGAGGGCGCCGCCCGGACGTACTTCGCCGGGGACACCGGTCTGTTCGAGACGATGGCCGAGGAGGTCGGGCCGGTGGACGTGGCGCTGCTGCCCGTGGGCGGCTGGGGGCCGTACCTCGGCGAAGGCCATCTGGACGCCGGGCGGGCGGCGCAGGCGCTGGCCCGGCTCGCGCCGCGCAGCGCCGTCCCGGTGCACTACGGCACGTACTGGCCGATCGGGATGGACGCCGTGCGCCCCCATGAGTTCTACGCGCCGGGCGAGGAGTTCGTGCGCCATGCCGCGCTGCGCGCGCCCCAGGTGGCGGTGCACCGGCTCGGGCACGGGGAGAGCGTACGGCCGGAGGTCGCCCGGTGATACGGCTCGCCGCCGCCGTCACGACGGTGGTGCCGCCGGAGTCCACCCAGCAGGCGCTCGGCTATCCCTCGCTGTTCCTGCTGGTGCTGATCGGGGCGCTGGTGCCGGTGGTGCCGACCGGGGCGCTGGTCAGTTCGGCGGCGGTGGTCGCCGTGCACCAGACGGCGCCGTTCTCGCTGGCGCTGGTGTTCGTGACGGCGGCGCTGGCCGCGTTCCTCGGGGACGCCGCGCTGTACTGGCTGGGGCGGCGCGGGCTCGGCTCGAAGAACGGCTCGCGCTGGCTGGAGGCGATCCGCTCGCGCGCCCCCGAGGACCGGCTCGCGCAGGCGCAGGAGAAGCTCACCGAGCACGGTGTGGCGGTGCTGGTCCTCTCCCGGCTGGTGCCGGCCGGGCGCATACCGGTGATGCTGGCCTGTCTGCTGGCGGAGTGGCCGCTGCGCCGCTTCTCCCGGGGCAACCTGCCCGCCTGTCTCGCCTGGGCGGCGACGTACCAGGTGATCGGCATCCTCGGCGGGTCGCTGTTCCGGGAGCCGTGGGAGGGCGTGGCCGCCGCGATCGCCGTGACCGTGCTGGTCGGCGCGGCCCCGGCGGTGTGGCGACGGCTGCGCCGCTCGGCGCCGGTGCACCGCTCGGGCTGACCCGGGGGGGCGGGACAGCGCCCGCGGAGGGTGCGCGGGAATTCCTGGCGAGGCCGCGCGCCGGTCAGGACGGCAGGACCGCCGAGGCGCCCACCGGGAGGTCCCACAGGTTCTCGCGGGCCAGACCGGCCCGGTGCCAGGCGGCGCGGACGCGCGTGAGGGGTTCCAGCACGGGTTCGGCGGAGAGCACGAAGGCGCCCCAGTGCATCGGGGCCATCCGGCGCGCGCCGAGGTCCTGGGCGGCGCGGACGGCCTCCTCCGGGTCGCAGTGCACGTCGCTGAGCCACCAGCGCGGGTCATAGGCGCCGATGGGCAGCAGGGCCAGGTCGATGCCGGGGTAGCGGCGGCCGATGCGCTCGAACCAGTGGCCGTAGCCCGTGTCGCCCGCGAAGTACACGCGCTGCCCGTCGGGCGCGGTGAGCACCCAGCCGCCCCACAGGCTGCGGCAGGTGTCGGTGAGGGTGCGCTTGGACCAGTGGTGGGCGGGCACGAAGTCGACGCGGACCCCGGACAGTTCGGCCGCCTCCCACCAGTCCAGCTCGGTGACGCGGGTGAACCGGCGGCGGTGGAACCAGCGGCCGAGTCCGGCGGGCACGAACACGGGCGTGTCGCGCGGGAGCCTGCGCAGGGTCGGGGCGTCCAGGTGGTCGTAGTGGTTGTGGCTGATGACGACCGCGTCGACGCGCGGCAGCGCCTCCCAGGGGACGCCGACGGGGGTGATGCGGGCGGGGGTGCCGACGATACGGCGGGACCACACGGGGTCGGTCAGGACGGTCAGCCCGCCGATCCGCAGCACCCAGCTCGCGTGCCCGGCCCAGGTGACGGCGACGGTGCGGTGGTCCACGCGGGGCAGCGGCCCCGGTTCGTACGGCAGCAGCGGGACGTCGGCCAGTCCCTCCCGGCCCGGCCGCACCGCGCCCTCGCGGGCGAACCGAGCGAGGGCCTTGAGACCGGGCAGCGGGGCGGTGAGCCGGTCGTGGAAGGCGCGCGGCCACACCCGCCGCTCCCCCAGCGGGCGCGGCTCGGCCAGCGGCGGGAACGGGGCGGGCGCGCCGCCGGGGCGCGTGGCCGTGGCGGCGGCGGACGGGGGCGGGGACGCGGGGGCGGTGGTCGGGGACGGGGACGTGGGGGCGGTGGTCGGGGACGGAGACGTGGGGGCGGTGGTCGGGATCGGCTCGGCGGTCGGGGTCGTGGTCGGCTCGGACTGCTGCGTCATCGAGGAGGCTCCCATCGCCGAGCATCGTCACGGAGACCGTCGAAGACGGACCTCAAGGAGATCAACGCGCTTCGCGGGTGCGGCAGTTCCAGCGGATCGGGGCACGTGAGGCAGGCCGCGCGCTCCTCGTCCGTACCGCCGAGCAGATCCGCGCAGGACAGCCGGACCCGCAGGGCTCCGAGGCCGTCCCCGAACCGGTGGCCACCGGGCGCGGCGATGCCCAGCCGGGCGCCGAGGAAGTCCTCCAGCTCCTGCGCGTCGCCGACCCCGAGGGCGGTGAGCGCGGGGCGCAGCGGGCCGAGGTCGGCGTACAGGTGGCGGCCCGCCTGCGGCGGCGGTGCCAGGGCGCCCGCGCCGACCACGGCGGCGTGCAGGGCGCGGGCCACGCGCGCGTGCAGGCGCACGGTGGCGGCGCGGCGGGCGGTGACGGGCGCGGGTTCGTCCAGCGCGTAGGCGGCAGCGGCGGCGACGGGTTCGGCGATCCGGGCGTCCAGCGCGGTGAGGACGTCCAGCACGCGCGCGTGCAGGGCGTCGCCGGTGGCGCCGGCCGGGAAGCGGGCGAGGGCGGCGGGCCAGCCGCCCGGCAGGAAGGCCCCGGCGAGGTCGGTGACGACGGTGACCCGCTCGGGCAGCATCTCGGCGGGGCTGAGCAGCACCGTGCCGTGCGGCGCGTGCACGGTGTCGCGCCAGGTCTCGTCGGCCACCAGGTGCAGCCCCTCGCCCGCGGCGGCCTCGACGGTCTGGTGCAGCAGTTCCGGCGGGGCCACGGTGGCGGTCGGGTCGTCCGCGACGGACAGCACCAGCAGCCGCGGGTCGCCGCCCTCGGCGCGGACCCTGCGCACGGTCTCCAGCAGGGCGTACGGGTCCGGTACACCGCCGCTCCCGGCCGGTGTCGCGACGGAGAAGGCGGGCCTGCCGAGCAGCCGCGCGGACGGCGCCCACCAGGCGGCGCAGGGCCGGGGCACGAGGACGTCGCCGCCGAGCGCGGCGGTCAGGGCGAGCAGCAGGGAGGGTGCGCCGGGCGCGGCGGCCACCCGCTCGGGCCGGGTCGCGAGCCCGCGCCGCGCCCAGTGTCCGGCGGCGGCGTCCAGGAGCGCGGCGGCGCCGCCGATCGGCCGGTCGTGGCGCCGTCCCGCGGCGGCGGCCAGCGCCTCGCACAGCTCCGGCAGCACCGGCAGCCCGTCGTCGGGCAGCGCCGAGGGCCCGTAGCGCACCGGTCCGTGGCCGTGCCCCTCGGGGACCGTCCGCCGCATGGCCGCCACCTCCGCGCAGTCCCTGGTGCCGGGCCGGACACCGGGTCCGGTCCGGCTGCCGTGCCGGACACCGTGCCGTACCGCCGTGGTGCCGTACGGGCCCGGCGCCTCGGACGCGGCCCGTGCGGCGGCACCCGGCCCGGCCGGTCCGCCGCCGCGTCCCGCACGGAAGGCGACTCCGTACGGTCCGGACCGGCGCACCTGGCGTGCGGGTACCCCGGGGCACGGCGTCCCATGGGAGGCCGGTCGCGGCGCGGTGTGTGCGGCGGCCGTGGAGGGAGCGGTTCCGTGCGGGGGCATGCCGTGTCCTGCGGGCCCGGTCAGCCGTCCGCCCGCCTGCGCCGCCACATCCGGTGGGCGGCGCCGCAGAGCGCGATCGCGATGAGGACGCCGCCGCCGATCAGGGCGGGCAGGGAGGCGGTGAAGGAGCCGCCCGTACCGGCCTGCACCCCGTGCTCGGCCGCCGCCCCCCGGCACGGGTCGTCCGACCCCGGCCGGTCGTCGCCGCCGTCGTACCCGCTCCTGCCCGGGGCGCCGTCGGGTCCGCCGTCCCGGTCCGCGCCCGTGTCCCCGGCGCAGCCGGACCCCGGGGTGCGGCCCGGCTGGTCGCGCGGGGGCGTGTCGCGGCCCGGGGCCCGGGTGGCGGCCGCGTCCCGGCCGGGCGTACGCGAGGGCGTGGCGTGGGGCGCCTGGTCCCGGCCGTCCTGGGCCGGGGAGGTGCCGTGGGCGGGGTCGTACGCGTACGGGGACGGGCCGGTGACCGGGTCGCCGGGCACGGTGCCGACCTGGGGGCCGGTGTCGGCGAGCGGATCCCGGAGGGGGTCCGGGGAGGCCGCCTCGCGGGCCGGGTCGTGGGCCAGCGCGTCCTGGAGCACCGGGTCGTCGGCGGGATCCTGGAGCGCGCCGTCGTCCCCGCCGGACCCGTCCGGCGGGTCGGGCACGAGGGCGGGGACCGGGGCGGCCGCCCGGACACCCGTACCCGGCCCGCCGTCCGGCGGACCGTCCTGCGCGGGCGTGGGCCCGACCGCCGCGCCGCTCCGCGCCGCGGCCGCACGGACTCCGGCGCCCGTGCCCCGCTCCGTCACGGCTCCCTCCGCGAGGGCCGCACCGCGGCCTGCCGCCTGCCGGACGGAGTCCGGGGGCACAGCCGGAGACACGGCCGGAGACACGGCCGGGGACACGGCGGCGGCCTGCGCGGCGGAGCCCGCTATGACCCCCAGCGCGGCCAGAACGGCGGCGGGCAGGGCGCGGGTGGCGCTACGGCGCATGGGCGGAACTCCTCGGACCGGCGGACGGCGGACGGTGTGCGGACGGCGGACAGTGTGCGGGTGGGGGGCGGACGGTGTGCGGGTGAGGGGCGGACGGTGCGGCACGGGACGGACGGCGGACGGGGCCAGGGGCCCGGAAGGGGCGGGCGCGGTGGCCGTGCCTCTCCCTTCCGCCATCACAGCCCCGGGCGCCGCCCGGCGCGCGCGGCCGGGCACCATTCGCGGGACGGCGGCGGCCTATCGGGTGATCTCGCGCGCCGGTGGGCGGCGCGGGCTCCGGCGTGTCCCGGCGGGCGCCGCGGGCTCCGGCATCCGGGCCGGAAAGGCCGTGTCGGCTCGGCGTGCACGGGTACGCGGCAGGCCATCCCCGACGATCTGGAGGGAGACATGCAGCGAGGCAGCGACCGGCTGAGTGTCCACCGTGACGAAGAGATGAAGCACGAGTTGCAGGGCCTGCTCCGGTCCGGTCACCCCACGCGGAGCGAGGAGTGGCACGACCCGGAGCCGACCGCCGAGGACGACCCCGAGGTGTGGGGCGGACCGGTGGCCCCGGGCGGCTCCCGGGCCTCCCTGGAGACCGTGCGCCTGGAACTGGCCAGGATCCTCGGCCGCAGCGCCTTCCCGGCGGACCCGGGCGAGCTGGCCCGCGTACTGCGCCGCAAGAACGCGCCGGACGCGCTGGCCGACGCCGTGCAGCGGCTGCCGCGCCGGACGCGGTACGCCAACGTCCAGGAGCTGGCCGAGGAAGTGACCCACCACGAACGCGCCTGACGCCTGGCCCACAGGCGGCCGAAAGACTCCGGACAGGCGACGGAAGGACTCCGAACCATCATGCGCATCGCTTTTCTGACCGCACCCGAGGGCGTGGAACAGGTCGAGCTGACCGAGCCGTGGAAGGCGGCCGAGGGCGCCGGGCACGAACCCGTGCTGGTGTCCACGCGGGCGGGCGAGGTCCAGGGCTTCGACCACCTGGACAAGGCGGACACGTTCCCCGTCGACGAGGTCGTCGGGGACACCTCCGCCGACTCGTTCGACGCGCTGGTCCTGCCGGGCGGCGTGGCCAACCCCGACTTCCTGCGCACCGACGAGCGGGCCGTGGCGTTCGTCAAGAGCTTCTTCGACCGGGGCAGGCCGGTCGCGGCGATCTGCCACGCGCCCTGGACCCTGGTCGAGGCCGATGTCGTGCGCGACCGCGTGCTGACCTCCTGGCCGAGTCTGCGCACGGACATCCGCAACGCGGGCGGCACCTGGGTCGACGAGCAGGTGCAGATCTGCACGAACGGCCCGAACACGCTGGTCACCAGCCGCAAGCCGGACGACCTCAAGGCGTTCGACGCGGCGTTCCTCGACGTGCTCGCCCGGCAGGGGCCGAACGGCGGCTGAACCGGCCGTCGGCGCGGCGCCGACCGTGCCCGCCCCGGTCCCCGCCCCGGCGGGGACCGGGGCGGGGGTCTCAGCGCTCCCGCGCGCCCTCCCGGGTCCGCCCGGCCGCGACCAGCCGCCGCGGATTCGCCGCAGATACTCGCCCTCCAGCTGGGCCATACGGCCGTTGTGGGCCCGCAGCGCGTCGTCGGAGCCGTACAGCAGGGTGTCGTGGCGCGTGCGGTGGATGGTCTCCAGCTCCTTCATGAGCTGCTGGTCGTCCAGGCGGCCCGGGTCGACTCCGGTCATGGTGCTGCCCCGCTCGTCGTGTTCGTCCATGCGGCCCGGGTACCCGCCCGGCGCACACCGCCACCGACCGGCATCCGGGAGGGAGCCATGGAGCTCGCCTTTCTCCATCCACTGTACGAACACCCGGGCCCCTGGGCCTCCGTGTACGTCGACACCTCCCGTCCCACGCAGGACAGCGCGCACGAGCTGCGTCTGACGGCGCGGGCGATGGCCGGTGAGCTGGCGCAGCGGGGCGCGGACGGGGCGACCTGCCGGGCCGTCGAGGAGGCGGTCGAGGAGTTGCGCCACTCCCCCGACCCGCACGGGCGGGCCTTCTTCGCCCGGTCCGGGACGGTCGTCCTTGACCCGCGTCTCGCCCGTCCACCGCAGGGCGGCAGCCGGGCCGAGTGGGGTCCGCTGCCCCGGGTGGGGCCGCTGCTGGACCTGGCGGGCGAGGATCCGGTCGCGATCGTGGCCTACGTCGACCGCAAGGGCGCCGACTTCGAGCTGCGCAGCGCGCTGGGCCGCCGGGAGGCCGGCACGGTGACGGGGCGGCAGTGGCCCCTGCACCGCACGAGCAGTGCCGACTGGTCGGAGCGGCACTTCCAGCTGAAGGTCGAGAACACCTGGGAGCACAACGCCGCCGAGATCGCCGACGCGCTCAGCGTCTGCCAGGACGAGACCCGGGCCGATCTGATGATCGTGGTCGGTGAGCAGCGGGAGCGGCACGAGGTGCGCGCACGGCTGCCCGAGCGGCTGCGCGACCGCGTGGTGGAGGCCACCCACGGCTTCGGGAGCAGGCTGCTGGACGAGGACGTGGAGCAACTGCGCGCCGAGCACGTACGCGACCGGATCGACGGGGAGCTGGACCGGTTCCGGGCCGCCCGCGCGCCCGACGACGCGGGCCGCGCCGGGGCCGTGGAAGGGGTGCCCGCGCTGGTCGAGGCGGCCCGCGAGCACCGTATCGAGGAGCTGCTGATCCGCCCCGAGGCGGCGGACGCCCACCGCGAGGTGTGGGTCGGCGAGGACCCGGACCAGCTGGCGGCGCGCCGCGGGGAGCTGCGGACGCTCGGCGAGCGGCACGCGTGGGCGACGCGCGCCGACGACGCCCTGATCCGCGCGGCGGTGACCACGGATGCCGCGGCACTGTCCCTGACCCCGGTGGCCCCCCTGCCCGCGGGCGCCGCGCCGAGCGGCGGCCTGGGCGCCATCCTGCGCTGGCGCTGAGCCGCACCGTGCCCTTCCCGGACGCGCCGCCGGTCCGGCCGCGCGGAAGGACCTACCGCGCCCGCTCCACCCGCCGCTCGTCC
The DNA here is from genome assembly GCF_053589675.1 of Streptomyces sp. NPDC003284. Lineage (NCBI taxonomy): Bacteria > Bacillati > Actinomycetota > Actinomycetes > Kitasatosporales > Streptomycetaceae > Streptomyces > Streptomyces sp. NPDC003284. The sequence goes on along the minus strand of NZ_JBSFSI010000001.1, from coordinate 235,571 downwards.
CAGACCGGTTCCGCCGTCTCGCGGAGCCGCCCGTCGCTGCCGAAGACCAGGTAGCGGTCGAAGGAGCGGGCGAACCAGCGGTCGTGGGTGACGGCGAGGACGGTGCCCTCGTACGCCTCCAGGCCCTCCTGGAGGGCCTCGGCGGACTCCAGGTCGAGGTTGTCGGTGGGCTCGTCCAGGAGCAGGGCGGTGGCGCCCGCCAGTTCGAGCAGCAGGATCTGGAAGCGGGCCTGCTGGCCGCCGGAGAGCCGGTCGAAGGACTGCTCGGCCTGGCCGGTCAGCTCGTAGCGGCGCAGCCGGGACATGGCGGCGCCCCGGTCCTGGGAGTGCTCGGTCCACAGGATGTCCAGGAGGGTGCGCCCGGCCAGCTCGGGGTGGGCGTGGGTCTGGGCGAAGTGGCCGGGCTCCACGCGCGCGCCCAGCTTCCACGCGCCCGTGTGCGCGACGTCCCCGCCGGCCAGCAGCCGCAGGAAGTGCGACTTGCCGGAGCCGTTGGAGCCGAGGACGGCGACCCGTTCGCCGTAGAAGACCTCCAGGTCGAACGGTTTCATCAGGCCGGTCAGCTCCAGGCCCTCGCAGGTGACGGCCCGGATGCCGGTGCGGCCGCCCTTGAGCCGCATCCGGATGTCCTGCTCGCGCGGCGGCTCCGGGGGCGGCCCGGCCTCCTCGAACTTGCGCAGCCGGGTCTGGGCGGCCTGGTAGCGGGAGGCCAGCTCATGGCTGACGGTGGCGGCCTGGCGCAGGTTGAGCACCAGCTTCTTCAGCTGGGCGTGCTTCTCGTCCCAGCGCCTGCGCAGTTCCTCGAAGCGGGCGAAGCGCTCGCGCCGGGCCTCGTGGTAGGTGGCGAAGCCGCCGCCGTGCACCCAGGCGTCGGCCCCGGCCGGTCCCGGCTCGACCGAGACGATCTTCTCGGCGGCGCGGGCGAGCAGTTCCCGGTCGTGGGAGACGAACAGGACCGTCTTGCGGGTCTCCCGCAGCCGCTCCTCCAGCCAGCGCTTGCCCGGCACGTCGAGGTAGTTGTCGGGCTCGTCGAGCAGCAGCACCTCGTCGGTGCCGCGCAGCAGCGCCTCCAGGACCAGCCGCTTCTGCTCGCCGCCGGACAGGGTGCGCACCTGCCGCCACTGCGCCTTCTCGTAGGGCACGCCGAGCGCGGCCGTGGTGCACATGTCCCACAGGGTCTCGGCCTCGTAGCCGCGGGCCTCGGCCCAGTCGGCGAGCGCCTGGGCGTACCCCAGCTGGGCGGCCTCGTCGTCGACGGTCATCAGGGCGTGCTCGGCCGCGTCGACGGCGCGGGCGGCCTCCCGCACGCGCGGCGGCGCGACCGACACCAGCAGGTCGCGCACGGTCGTCTCGTCCCGGACCGAGCCGACGAACTGGCGCATCACGCCCAGGCCGCCGCTGACGGTGACGGTGCCGCCGTGCGGCTTCAGCTCGCCGGAGACCAGCCGCAGCAGGGTCGTCTTGCCCGCTCCGTTGGGCCCGACGAGGGCGACCACCGCTCCCTCGCCCACCCGGAAGGACACGTCGCCGAGGAGCGTCCTCCCGTCGGGCAGGTGGTACTCCAGGTGCGCGGCTTCCAGATGTCCCATGGTCACGCATTGTGCGGGCGCGCCCGGGGCGGCGGCAAACCCTTAACCGGTCAGCGGTCCGCGCGCCCGGTCATCCGGCGTCGACCGGGCGGCCCGCGGGCCCGCCCTCGCGCGCGGGCGTGACGAGCGCGCCCGCCCAGGACAGCGCCTGCCACCCGCCGTCGGGCGAGCCCTCCAGGACGACCACGCCGGTGTTGCGCAGCGGGTGGGCGGCGGCGAAGTCCGCGTCCAGGTTGCGGGCGCGGACGGCGGTCCACAGGCGGATGGCGGCGCCGTGGCTGACCATGGCGACGGTCCGGGCGCCGCTGCCCGCGGCCTCGGCGACGACCGCGTCGTAGCGGGCCAGTGCCTCGGTGCCGCTCTCGCCGCCCGGTCCCGGCATCCGCAGTTCGCGCTCGCCGTCCGCCCAGGCCAGGACCGTACGCATGTAGAGCCGCCCGCGTTCGGTGTCGCCCGGTTCGCGCTCCAGGTCGCCCGCGGCCAGTTCGCGGATGCCGTCGCGGATGTGCACGCGAAGGCCGCGGGCGGCGGCGAGCGGGGCGGCGGTGAGCTGGGTGCGCACCAGGGTGGAGGCGTACAGCGCCTCGATGTCCTCGTCGGCGAGCGCCTCGGGCAGCGCGGCGGCCTGCCGGGCGCCGCGTGCGGTCAGGCCGGGCCCCGGGGCGGCGGTGTCCAGCAGCGAGGCGACGTTGGACGGGGTCTCGCCGTGGCGGACGAGGAGCAGGCGCATAGGTGGTCCCGGGTGCGGAGGCAGGGGCGTGCCGTGCGCGCCCGGGGCCGGGTCCGGCCCGCGCACAAGAAACGGCCGCTTCAGGGTAACGGTGCCTGTATGAGCCCAGATCTCGACCTCACCTCCGCCGCCGCCGCGGGCCGCGGCGCCCGTACCGGCCTGACCCGACTGCTCGCCGCGGACGCGTGGCTGTTCCGCGCGGCGGCCGGACGCCGCTGGCCGGGCGCGGGCCCGGTGCTGCCCCGGCTGAGCCGGAGCGCCAACCACGGTGTGCTGTGGTTCGCGACGGCGGCGGCGGTCGCGGCCAGCCGCACCCCGCGCGCCCGCCGGGCCGCCGTACGGGGCCTGGCCTCGCTGGGGCTGGCCTCGCTGACCGTGAACACGCTCGGCAAGCGCTCGGTGCGCAGGCCGCGTCCGGACCTGGGCCCGGTGCCGCTGGTGCGCCGGCTGGGGCGGCAGCCGATCACCACCTCCTTCCCGTCCGGGCACGCGGCCTCCGCCGCCGCCTTCGCGACCGGGGTGGCCCTGGAGTCCCCGGGCTGGGGCGCGGCGGTGGCGCCGCTGGCCGTCTCGGTGGCGGCCTCCCGCGTCTACACCGGCGTCCACTTCCCGAGCGACGTGCTGGCGGGCGCGGCCCTCGGCGCGGGGGCCGCGTTCGCCGTACGGGGGCTGGTCCCGGCCCGCGCCCAGCTGGTGCCGCCCGCCCGGCCGCGGGCCGAGGTGCCCGCGCTGGCGGAGGGCGAGGGGCTGGTGCTGGTCGCCAACGACGCCTCCGGCACCTCGGACCGGGCCCGCGCCCTGCGGGACGTGCTGCCGAAGGCGGAGGTCGTCGAGTGCGCGCCGGAGGACGTCGGGGACGCGCTGGAGGAGGCGGCGGGCCGGGCCGTGGTGCTCGGTGTGTGCGGCGGCGACGGCACCGTGAACACCGCCGCCGAGACGGCCCTGCGCCACGGTCTGCCGCTCGCGGTGCTGCCCGGCGGCACGCTCAACCACTTCGCGTACGACCTGGGTGTGGAGGACGCCAAGGACCTGGGCCGGGCGGTGCGGCACGGCCACGGGGTGCGGGTGGACGTGGGCCGCTTCACCTCGGGGCGCGGGCAGGGCATCTTCCTCAACACCTTCAGTCTCGGGGTGTACCCGGAGCTGGTGCGGCTGCGTGAGCGGTGGACGGACCGGATCGGCGGCTGGCCCGCCGGGCTGCTGGCGGCGCTGCGGGTGCTGCGCGCGGACCGCCATCCGCTGGAGGCGGAGGTGCAGGGCCGCTGCCGTCCGATGTGGCTGCTGTTCGCCGGGAACGGCACGTACCACCGCATGGGGCTCGCGCCGGGCCGCCGCCTCGACCTGGCCGACGGGGTGCTGGACGTCCGGGTGGTGCACGGGGGCCGCAGGCCCGCGCTGCGGCTGCTGTCGGCCGCGCTCGCGGGCCCGCTGACGCGCTCGCCCGCCCACGCGGCCGTCCAGGTGCGCCGACTGCGGCTGGCCGGTCTGGAGCCGGGCACCCTCCTCGCCTACGACGGCGAGGTCACCGAGGTGGAGGGCGAGGTGCGCCTGGAGAAGCTGCCCGAGGCGCTGACGGTCTACCGGCCGCTGCCCGACGCCTGACCGTGCCGTCACTGACGCACCGTCAGTCCGGATGCCGAAACGCGGGTCTCATCATTCGGCATGCGCGCGTACCGTGATCCGTACCGCCCCGGGGCCGCGCGGCCCGTGCGGGGACAGGTCAGGAGAAGGGGTACCGCCATGCCGGAACCGCGGGAGACGGCCGTCTACACCCATGGGCACCACGAGTCCGTGCTGCGCTCGCACACCTGGCGCACCGCCGCCAACTCGGCGGCCTACCTGCTCGGTTCGCTCAAGCCGCACATGAAGGTCCTGGACATCGGCTGCGGCCCCGGCACCATCACCGCCGACCTGGCGGAACTGGTGCCCGACGGTCATGTCACGGGCGTCGACCGGGCGCCGGGCGTCCTGGAGCAGGCCCGCGCCACGGCGGCCGGACGGGGGCTCGGCAACGTCGACTTCGCCGTGGCGGACGTGCACGCCCTGGACTACCCGGACGACACGTTCTGCGTGGTCCACGCCCATCAGGTGCTCCAGCACGTCGGGGATCCGGTGCGGGCGCTGCGCGAGATGCGGCGCGTGACGCGGCCCGGCGGGATCGTCGCGGTCCGGGACGCGGACTACGCGGCGATGACCTGGTACCCCGAGGTGCCGGGGCTCGACGACTGGCTGGACCTGTACCGGCGGGTGGCGCGGGCCAACGGCGGTGAGCCGGACGCGGGCCGGCGGCTGCGCTCCTGGGCGCTGGAGGCGGGCTTCCCCCGGTCCGCGGTGACCTCGACCTCCGGTACCTGGACCTATGCCACCGCCGAGGAGCGGGAGTGGTGGAGCGGGCTGTGGGCCGACCGCACGCTGGCCTCGGCCTACGCCGAGCGGGCCACCTCCGGCGGCCACGCCACCGAGGAGGAGCTGCGGGCCGTCTCCGGGGCCTGGCGCGCGTGGGGACGGCAGGAGGACGGCTGGTTCGCGGTCCTGCACGGAGAGGTTCTGTGCCGCAAGGAAGGCTGATTCCCCCCGGGTCATTGCCGGGTCATTGCGCCGGGTCATTGGCGGGGAAGCAGCGGTCCCAGCGGTCCGAGGTCCAGGTTCAGGTCCTCGGGCCGCAGTCCGTAGCGGTCGCGCAGCTCGGCCATGCGGTCCTCCAGCAGCATCAGCGTCAGACCGATCCGCTCCTCCTGGTCCTCGGACAGGTCCCCCACGTCGAAGCGGCGCAGCGCCTGCCGCTCCATGAGCTGGCGCAGCAGCTCGACCACGGTGAGGACGAGTTTGACCAGGTCGCGTTCGACGGTGTCGGGTTCCAGCTCCAGACGCTTGCGCGCGCTCACGACGGTTCCTCCGGGGGTTCGACGGGCTCCTGCGGCCCTTCGACCGCCCTGAGGGGGCCGAACGGCGAGGGCACCTGTGCGTTCACCGAGCTGATCAGCGCGTTCAGGTCGATCCGGACCAGGTCGACGTCCGCGATCCGCAGGGTGACGTCGCCCGTGATGACGACCCCGCCGGCCAGCAGCCGGTCCAGCAGGTCGACCAGGGCGATCTCCCGGCGCTCGATGACGGTCATGGGTTCCCCCCGGCATCGCCCTCGGGGTTCTCCCCGGCGAACGAGTACGCCGCCCAGGGGCCCGTCAGTTCCACCCGCAGCCCCGGTGCCTCGTCCTTCGTGCGGTCCACGAGTTCTACGAACTCCTCGGAATGCGCGCGCGGCACCAGATAGGCGGCGTTGAGCACGTTCTGCCCGGCGGCGCCGGAGAGCGCGGGATTCTGCGGGGCGTGCAGCCGGGACTCCTCGGCGAACGCCGACAGCCTGCCGTGCAGCCGGGTGGCGAACGTCTCGGCCCGCTGCCAGCGGTCCTCGTGGGCCCGGGACTCCTGCCGCCGCTGCCGCAGATAGTCCCGGCCGGACGCGGGCCTGCGCCCGGCGCCCGCGGCCGCCGGTTCCTCGGACCGCTCGGGCTCCACATACACCTTGACGCCCCACTCCACCCGGCCCTGGAGGCGTTCCAGGGTCTGCCGGAAGTGCTCCTCGCGGGACTCGATCATCGCGCGCACCCCGCTGTCGTCCCGGAAGACCGTGGCCAGCCGCAGCGGGAGCGGGGTGGTGACGACGGTGAGCGCGTCGATGACGCCCTGATGGGCGCGGGCGGTGGCGGCGAGCCAGTCCAGGTCCTCCAGACGGGCGCGCAGCGCCTCCTCGGAGAAGTCCCGTTCCGGTACCTCGCTGACGACGGCGACCAGGCCGTGGTGGGCCAGCGACTTGGCCGGCGCGCCCGCGACCCCGGTCAGCTGCGCCTGGAGGGGCGCGCCGAGGGGGCGGCAGACGGCGTAGACGTACCGCAGTCCCGTCATGGTGCCTCCTTGCGGACCGTGCTGCCCTGTTCCAGCTCCTCCAGACGCGCCAGCCGCTCGCGCAGCGCGGCGTTCTCCCGGGTGAGCTCGTCGCGGCGGGCCCGGGAGGAGAGCGCCGGGTCGCTCTCCCACCAGTCGATGCCCATCTCCTTGGCCTTGTCCACCGAGGCGACGACCAGCCGGAGCTTGATCGTGAGCAGTTCGATGTCGAGCAGGTTGATCCGGATGTCCCCGGCGATGACGACACCCTTGTCGAGCACCCGCTCCAGGATGTCGGCCAGATTGGCGCCGCTGCCCGAGCCGTACGGGTCCGGCAGCCTGCTCGGCGTCGTCATCGACGGCTCCCGCCCTCGGCGTACTCGTCGTCGTACTCCGCCTCGTCCTCGTCCTCGTACTCGTCCTCCGCGTCGTCCTGCGCGTGGCGCTCCTCCTCGTCCTCGGGCTCCTCTTCGTACTCGTCCTCCGCCTCGTCCTCAGGCTCGTACTCGTCCTCGGGGCCCTCGTCCTCCTCGTCCTCGGGTTCCTCGTCCTCGGGCTCCTCCTGGTCCTCCTCGGTGCCCTCGGCCTTCTCCTCCTCGGCGACCGCGTCCTCGTGGCTCTGGACGACCTCGCCGTCGCGGATCTCCCCGCGCCAGCCGTCCTCCGCCTCGCCCTTGAGGGTGATGAAGCGGGCGAAGTTCTTCAGGTCGAGCCGGGCGCGGCGGCCCTGGGCCCGCCAGATGTTGCCGGTCTTCTCGAAGAGGCCGCTGGGGTAGTACTCCATGACCAGCAGGACACGGGTCAGGTTCTCCTCCAGCTCGTGGAAGGAGACGACCCCCTTCGTGGTGCCCTTGGCGCCCTCCGACGTCCACTGGACGCGGTAGTCGGGGATCTGCTCGACGGTGTGCGACTTCCAGCTCCGGCTGGACCAGAAGATCTTCGCCTGCCAGTCGGAGTGCGTGTCGTCGGCGCGGCTCGCGCTCTTGACGCCCTTGGCGAAGGTGCTGAAGTCCTGGAACTGGGTCCACTGGTCGTAGGCGGTGCGCAGCGGCACGCCGACGTCGACGGACTCGATGATGACGATCGGCTTGTTGCCACCGCCGCGCTTGCCCTTGCCCTTGCCGCCGCCCAGGTTCTTCAGGGCGCCCATCACGCTGTCCTTGGCGTGCGAGGCGCCCAGCTCCAGCGCGGAGCGCACCGGCCCCTTGCCCTCGGCGATCTTCCGGCCGCCTTCGAGGGCGAGGCGCGCGAAGCCGGGGCTGTTGCCCTCGGCGATGTCGTTGAGCTTCCCGGTGGTCTCGCCGAGCTTGCGGCCGAGGCCGGCCAGCAGCCGTTGGGCCTGGGCGGACAGATACTCCTGCGCCTCCGCCTTGAGCCGGTCGGCGGCCTCGCTGTGGGCCAGGTCGCCCAGCGGGCTGCCCTTGGCCGCCCCGGCCGCCGTCCTGCCCGCGGTCGAGGCCGCGGATCCCAGGGTCTCGGTCATCGTTCACCGCCGCCCTTCGCCGACCGGGACCGGGCGGTGCGAGGAGCCCGGCCGGACGCGGCCGTCTTCTTCGCGGCCGCCTTGCGGGCCGGGGCCGTCTTCTTCGCCGCCGCCTTGCGGGCGGGGGCCTTCTTCGCCGCCTTCTCGGCGGGCTCCGCGGCCGGTGCCTTGCGGGCCGCCTTCTTCGCGGGGTCCGCGGGGCTCTTCTTCGCGGGCGCCTTCCGCCGGGGCTGCTCCCGCCTGTCCTGCCGTGATTCCCGCCGTGTGTCCTGCCCGGGGTCCTCGTCGGCCTCGCGGCCCTCGCCGCGATCCTCGTAGTCGTCGTCGCCGTCGTCGTAGCCGTCCTGGCGCCCGTCCTCGGCGCCGTCGCCCGAGCCGCCGTCCGGCACCACACCGGCCAGTTCGTCGCGCACCTGGGCCGTACGGCCGTGCAGCCGGTCGGCGAGTGCCGTCATCTGCCGCTCGACCATCGCCCCGGAGGCCGCCTTGCCGACACCCCGCAGGTCCTGGCGCAGCTGGTCCCCGATCTCCTTGAACTGGGGGTTGTCCTTGAGCTGCTGGTTGAGCAGGTCCGCCAGGGCGCGCGGCCCGAGGTTCAGCTTCTTGCCCGCGACCAGACTGCCCACCGCGAAGGCGAGTTTCGCCTTCTTCGTCCGCCCCAGCAGATATCCGGCCCCTATCGCGAGGCCCAGTCCCACTCGGTTCATCGTGCCGTCCCCTCACCCGTCCCCGCGCCGCCGCGCAGGCCGATCTCCAGCCGGTCCAGAAGTTCGTCCTCCTGGCGGTCGAACTCCTCCTCGGTGATCTCCTGCGCCTCCAGACGCTCCTCCAGCCGTGCCAGCTCGGCCCGTACGGTGGCCGGGTCGTAGTAGATGCGCTCCGCCTCGCGCAGCACCTGTCTGATCGCCCAGGAGCTGCCGCGCGCCGGTGCGAACGGCAGCAGCAGCACCTCCGAGATCAGTCCCATGGCGTCACTCCGCTCCCGCGTCGGCTCCCGCCGCTGTGCCCGCGGGCTCGGCCGGGCCTGGCTCGACGAAGCTGTAGGGCGGCAACGGGCCGTTGACGCGCAATTCGAGATGGGGCAGGTCCTTGCGGGCCTGTTCGGCGGCCTCCAGGAAGCCGGCCGCCTCGTCGCGGCCGACCAGGAAGGAGGCGTTGACGAGCCAGCCCGTGGACGCCGGGCCCTCGCTGACCGCCGCCGCGTGCGACTCGACCGCCCGGATCACCAGGGCGCCGTCTTCCGCCTCGCGGGCCTTGACGGCCGCGGCGACCATCTCGCCCAGCCTGATCTTGTCGTCGTAACTGCCGCCCCCGGCCTGCCGGTTGGCCTCGGCCTGGGCCCTGATCTCCGGGTTGTCGGCCATCACGTGGTGCAGGACGGCCTCCTCCACATGGCTGGCCTTGATGTTGTACTCGACCTTGCCGTGCAGCGCCCGCAGGCGTTCCTTGTAGTGCTCGGCGCGCTCGGTGAGCACACCGGTGACGGAGTCGTCGTCCGGCGCGACGCTGCCGAACCGCATGGGCAGCACACAGCCGGCGGCGCCCGCCTCCCCGAGCACGCCCTGGTGGGCGAGGAGTTCCCGGCGCTTGGGGCGCAGGTCCTCGGGTGCGTCGCTGACCACGGCGGCCAGTTCGCCCGCCGTCAGCACGCGGACCGGCCGGGCCGGGTCGCCGATGCCGGTCAGTCCCTCGGGCAGCGCGGGGTGCGAGGCGGCGGTGATGCCGTAGACGTACGTGCTCACTCCTGCTCCTCCTTCCGGCGCGCCGAGGAGGTCCTGCGCGGTCGCGGACGGGACTCCGACTCGCCCGAGCTCTCGGAGCGGGCCTGCTTGAAGGCGTCGGAGACGGTCTGGGCGGCGCCGGACAGCGCCCCCTTGGACTTGCCGCGCGCGCCGGACTCGGTGACCTCACCGACGAGGTCCGGCAGGCCCGGACTCTTGTGCGGGCCCGACTCCAGGTCGAGCCGGTTGCACGCCTCGGCGAAGCGCAGATACGTGTCGACGCTGGCGACGACGACACGTACGTCGATCTTCAGGATCTCGATGCCCACCAGCGAGACCCGCACGAACGCGTCGATCACCAGTCCCCTGTCGAGGACGAGTTCCAGTACGTCGTAGAGGCCGCTGCTGCCGCCTCCACCACCGGACGTCTGTGCCGGGACAACGGTCATGCCGACCGTGCCTCCTCTTCTCGTGTGAGGGTGTGTTTCCCGTAAGGAAAAAGGTGTGTTTCCCGTGTGAAAATGGAGTGCCCCGGGCCGCCCGGGTCAGCGGCCGCCGGACTTGCGGGCGTCGGACCGGCCGCGTTCGTAGCGGCTCAGCCGCCGGTATCCGGTGAGCTGGCCCTCGGGGTCGAGTGCGACCTCGTAGCTCGCCATCAGGCTCATCGTGTCGGGCACGCGGGCCAGTTCCAGGACCTCCAGCTCCAGCGACCAGCCGTCCCCGGTCCGCTCGAAACTCGTGACGGACTCCGGGGCGAGACCGGTCAGCTCGCCGAACTGGGCGCGCGCCTCGCGCAGCACCTCCATCGGCCGGGGCCGCGCCGGGGCCTGGTGGCCCTCGTGGTGGCCGCTGCCCGACTGCTGGGACTTCTGTGTTCTCTGAGGCTTCTGTGCTGTCCGGGATCCCCGGGGCTTCCGGGGCTCTTGTGGTTCCTGCGACTCCGCCGCGTTCTCCGGCTCTTCCGGATCCTCCGGCTCTTTCGGGGTCTCTGTGTTCGCCATGACCACCTCTCCTCTTCGTGTGGCCGCAGGTTCCTTGGCCAAACCTCAGTCACGCAGCGCATCCGGTCGCCGCCGGGCGGGGCCCGGCGCCCGGCGGCATGCGGGCAGCCCGGACCAGGGACGCGTCCGGGTCTGTTCGGCGGTGTGCCGGGCGCACTCCCGCAGCTCGTCGACCCCGCACCGCCGGCGGCGGCGGTGCGGGGTCGGGGACGACTGGTCCGGGCGGTACGCGGGGGTGTTCCTCCGCACGGACACGGGGCCGTCCAGGCCGTCGGGGCGGCGCTCCAGCACCAGCGGCCGGGGCCGTACCGTGCGGGTGCTTCAGCTCACCGCACCACCGCTTCCTCCACCAGGAGCCGGGCGGAGGCGGCGATGGACTCCGCGTCGATGCCCGCCGCGTGCAGCTGCTCGGCGGGCGTGGCCGAGCCCGGCATGCTGCGCACCGCGAGCCGGACCAGGCGGGGCACCGGGCGGCCGTCGAGGAAGGCGTCGAGCACCGCGTCGCCGATGCCGCCCTCCTCCCGGTGGTCCTCGACCGTGAGCAGGCACCCGGTGTCCTCGGCGGCCTCGCGCAGGGTGGCCCGGTCGACGGGCTTGACGGAGTACAGGTCGACGACGCGCACGGGGATGCCCTCCCGGTCCAGGGAGTCGGCGGCGGAGAGCGCCTCGTGCAGGGTGACCCCCGCGGCGACGATCGTCAGCCGGTCCCGGTCCGAGGAGCGCAGCACCTTGCTGCCGCCGACCGGGAACTCCTCGTCGGGCCCGTACAGCACCGGGCTCTCGCCGCGCGAGGTGCGCAGATAGCGGATGCCGTCCAGACCGGCCATGGTGGCGACGAGCCGCGCGGTCTGGTTGGCGTCGCACGGGTAGAGCACGGTCGAGCCGTGCACGGTCCGCATCATGGCCAGGTCCTCCAGGCCCATCTGGCTGGGCCCGTCCTCGCCGATCGACACGCCCGCGTGCGAGCCGTTGAGGTTGATCCCGGAACCGCTGACGGCGGCCATCCGCACGAAGTCGTACGCCCGGGTCAGGAACGCGGCGAACGTGGAGGCGTACGGCACCCAGCCGCGCCGGGCCATGCCGACCGCCGTGGCGACCATCTGCTGCTCGGCGATGTAGCACTCGAAGTAGCGGTCGGGGTGTTCCTTGGCGAAGAACTCCGCGCGGGTGGAGTCGCCGACCTCGCCGTCCAGGGCCACCACGTCGCCGCGCGCGGTGCCGAGCGCGGCCAGCGCGTGTCCGTAGGCGTCGCGGGTGGCGACCTGCTCGCCGCGCTCCCAGCGGGGCAGTTCGAGGGTGCCGTCGCCCACGGCGTGCAGGGAGCGCGCGGAGGGCGGTTCGTGCACCTGGACGCGCAGGTCGCGCGGGCCGCCCAGTTCCTCGATCGCCTCGTCGGCGTCCTTCAGCGGCTTGCCGTGCAGTCCCTCGCGGTCCTCGGTGTCCTTGACGCCCTTGCCCTTGAGGGTGCGGGCGATGATCGCGGTGGGCCGGCCCCTGGTGGAGGCGGCCTCGCCGTAGGCCCGGTCGATCGCGTCCACGTCGTGGCCGTCGATCTCGACCGTGTGCCAGTCGAAGGCGCGGAAGCGGCGGGCGTAGGCGTCCAGGTCGTGGCCGTGCCGGGTGGGACCGCGCTGGCCGAGCCGGTTGACGTCCACGATCACGGTCAGGTTGTCCAGGTGCTCGTACCCGGCGTGCTCGGCGGCCTCCCAGATCGATCCCTCGGCCAGCTCGCTGTCGCCGCACAGCACCCAGACGCGGTAGTCGGCGTGGTCCAGGCGCTTGCCCGCCAGGGCGATGCCGACGCCGATGGGCAGCCCCTGGCCGAGCGACCCGGTGGCCGTCTCCACCCACGGCAGCCGCTGCGGGGTGGGGTGGCCCTCCAGACGGCTGCCCAGCTTGCGGAAGGTGAGCAGTTCGTCGTCGTCGACGGCGCCGGCCGCCTTGTAGGCGGAGTACAGCAGCGGGGAGGCGTGCCCCTTGGACAGCACGAAGCGGTCGTTGCCGGGGTGTTCGGGCCGGTCGAAGTCGTAGCGCAGGTGGTGGGCGAGCAGCACCGCCATCAGATCGGCGGCGGACATGGAGGACGTGGGGTGCCCGGAGCCCGCCGCGTCGGCGGCCCGCACACTGTCGACGCGCAACTGCTGGCCGAGGTCGACGAGTTCGGCGTGGTTCATGAGTCTCCTTCCGCGGGGATGTCGGCCCGCTTGACCGGGCCGGGGGCCGGGTGGTGCTCGTGGTGCGCGGCCGTGCCGGGGTCGGGGCCCCTCGGGCCGTGCCGCCGGGCGGACCGGTTCGGCACGGGCTCCCGGCCGCCCTCCGGGGGTCTCTTCGTACGGGTCCCGGGTCCGGTCCGGCCGGACCGAGGGTCGGTCTCCGGCGCCCGTGCCGGTGCCGTGGTGTGCGGTGCCGGGGTGTGCGGTGCCGGTTCGGCGCCCGCCAGTTGGGCCTTCTCGGTGTTGTCGATGATCTCGGTGACGCTCTCTCCGTCCCGGCCGCCTTCTCCGCCCTTGCTGTCCCTGCTGTCCTTGCCGGTCCCGCCGCCTCTGCCGCCCGGCGCGCGGCCCACCCGGGCCAGTTCCGGGGAGGCGGTGTCCAGCGGCACGGACCAGGACCGTACGAGTCCCAACTGGACGGCCTGGCGCGGCAGTACGCCGCCCAGCAGCCAGTCGGCGGCCACCCGGACCCGGTTGCCCGGCATCGCGGCCAGGTGGTAGCCGCGGGTGACGGCGGCGGCCGGCAGCCCGGACAGCGGGACGCCCAGCGGATTGGCGGCCGCCCGCGCACCGCCGAGGTCCACGACGAAGCCCAGGTCGCGGTGGCGGTAGGGCCGCCGGGCGCAGGCACCGAGCGAGGCGGCGACGTTGATCGCGGCGATCCGGCCGTGCCGCCAGGCGTGCTGGGCGGTCATCGGGGTGACGGAGCCGGGGTGGTGGGCGTCGGGCACGGCCGCCGCGTCGCCGCAGGCGAACACCTCGGGCCGCCCCGGCACCTGGAGGTAGGGGTCCACGACGATCCGGCCGCGTTCCAGGTCCTGCCCGGTGCTCTCCACCAGCGGGTCGGGGCGGACGCCCACGCACCACACGAGGGTGCGGGTCGGCACGAACCCGCCGTCCGTCAGCAGCACCCCCTCATGGGTGGCCTCCTGCACGGAGGTGCCCATGCGCACCTCGACACCCCGGTCCCGCAGCGCCCGGTCGGCGGTGCGCGAGAGCCGCTCGTCCAGCTCGGGCAGGACGCGCTCCGCGATGTCCAGGAGCAGCCAGCGGGGCCGCGTCCCGTGGTGCGGCGGGCGCTCGTGCGCCTGCGCGTCGGTGTACATCTTCCCGTGCGCGGCCACCTCGGTCCCGGTGTAGCCCGCGCCGACCACGACGAAGGTGCGGCGGGCGGCACGGAGCGCGGGATCGTCCTCCGCGGCGGCCAGTTCCATCTGGCGGGTCACGTGGTCGCGCAGATACAGCGCCTCGGGCAGGCCGCGGAAGCCGTGCGCGTGCTCGGCGACACCGGGGACCGGGAGCAGCTTGTTGACGCTGCCGACCGCCAGCACCAGCCGGTCGTAGCCGAGCATGCCGGGATCACCCTCGGGTCCGGTGAAGTGCACGGTGCGCGCGTCCAGGTCGACCCGGCCGGCCTCGCCGAGCACCAGGCGGACCCCGGGCAGCCCGGCGGAGAGCGAGACGGCGACCCGGCGCGGCTCCAGCACCCCCGCGGCCACCTGGGGCAGCAGCGGCACGTACAGGAAGTAGTCGGTCGGGTTCAGCACGGTGATGTCGGCCCTGTTCCGGGACATCCGGGACAGGGTCCGGGCCGCGTGGAAACCGGCGAAACCGGCGCCCACGATCACGATGCGGGGTCGACTCACGGTTCGCCTCCGGCGCTCTCGCGTACCTGGAACGGAGCTTTCCGCGTCCCCCGGGCCGGGGCACCCAAACGTGCGGGCGGCCCGGCGCCACGCGCTCCGGCGGCCCGTGCCCGCTGCCCCCGCGCCGGTTTCCGGCCCCTCGCCCGGGTACTCGGGTGCGCGGTCCCGCCCGCCCCCTTCGTGGAGGTTCGCCCCATGCCCGAGTACGGCTACTTCCTGTCCTGCGAGCAGTACGGCCCGGCGGAACTCGTCGAGCAGGCCAGAATGGCCGAGCAGGCCGGATTCGAAGCCCTGTGGATCTCCGACCACTACCATCCGTGGAACGGCGCGCAGGGTCAGAGCGCGTTCGTGTGGTCGGTGATCGGGGCGCTGTCCGAGGCGGTGTCGCTGCCCGTCGAGACGGCGGTGACCTGTCCCACGGTGCGGATGCACCCGGCCGTGGTGGCGCAGGCCGCGGCGACCGCCGCGGTGATGGCCGAGGGCGGCTTCCGGCTCGGTGTGGGCACCGGGGAGGCGCTCAACGAGCACATCCTCGGCGACCGCTGGCCGCCCGCGCATGTCCGCCTGGAGATGCTGGAGGAGGCGATCCAGGTGATGCGCCGGCTGTTCACGGGCAAGGAGGTGAACCATCACGGCACGCACTACACGGTGGAGAACGCCCGCCTGTACACGGTCCCCGAGGAGCCGGTGCCGATCGACGTCTCCGGCTTCGGCCCGAAGGCGACCTCGCTCGCGGCGCGGGTGGGCGACGGGTACATCACGATGACGCCGGACGAGGAGATGGTCACGCAGTACCGCAAGGGCGGGGGCGGGGCCAAGCTCGTCAGCGGCGGGACGAAGGTGTGCTTCGGGCACGACCGCGAGGAGTGCGTCCGCACCGTGCACCGGCTGTGGTACAACGAGCAACTGCCCGGCGAGATGGGCCAGGTGCTGCCCACACCTCGCCACTTCGAGCAGCTGGAGCCGCTGGTCACCGAGGACATGGTCCGCGACAACGTGGTGTGCGGCGACGACGCGGACCAGCATGCGGCCACGCTGCGGGAGTACGCCGACGCGGGCTTCGACCGGGTGTACGTCAACCAGATCGGCCCCGACCGGCGCGGCTTCTTCGACTTCTACCGTACGAAGGTGCTGCCGCAGCTCCCGCACTGACGCGCCCCGCCCGCAGCGGCGCCCGCCCCGTCGATGTCGATCGAGATCAAGGGGCGGACGCCGGATGCTGCTGTCGGGGTGCCGCTCAGGACACGTCGTCCCCCCGGGTGTGCGGCGGACGCGGCACGGCGGGCGGGCTCGGCGGCATCGGCGGCACGTGCGAGGCCGCCGGGTGCGACGCACGGGCCGCCTCCGGACCGCCCGCCACCCCCGCTGCCGCTGTTCCCGGTGCCGCCCCCGGTGCCCCCGGCCGCGCGGCGCGGCGCAGCGCATAGGCCGCCGCGCCCAGCACCGCCGCCGTGATCAGGGCGGCGGCCCAGCCGGGCAGTCCGATCGCGAGGGCCAGTCCCACGGCGAGCGCGACGGCCGCGCCCGCGTACAGGGCGACCGCGCCCGACGCGGCGTACAGCAGGGCCGTACGGCGCTGCCTGCGGGCCTGCTCGCGCAGTTCGTCGCGCACCGTCTCGCGCGCCACCTGCGCCAGTTCGTCGACCAGGTGCTTGTCCAGATGCTCCATGTGTTCGAGGCGCTCCATGGAGCTGCGGGTACCCGCGCATGGACGCGTCACGCGTGGCCGGTCCGGCAGCCCCGCGGCAGTCGGCGCAAACGATCTCCGCCGGGCCGGGCGTCCAACTAGGCTCCCTGGCATGGAGATTCTGGGAACCAGCCTGCGCGTCTGCGTCGACGACCTGGAGACCGCCGTCCCCTTCTACGAACGTCTGGCGGGCACCCCGGCCCTCCGGTTCGAGCGCGGCGGGGTGCAGGTGGCCGCGGTCGGCTGCTTTCTGCTGATGAGCGGGCCCGCGGCCGAGCTGGAGGTGCTGCGCAAGGTGTCGGCGACGATCGCCGTGGCGGACGTCGAGGAGGCGGCCCGGGTGCTGACCTCGCTGGGCGCCCGGGTGATCGCGGGCCCGGTCGGCACTCCGGCGGGCCGCAATCTCATCGCCGTGCATCCGGACGGGTCGGTGTACGAGTACGTGGACCGCCGCGGCTGACCGGCACCGGGGCGCCCGCCCACGGCGGTCAGTGCGACGACGGCCGCATCCGGAAGTCGTGGCGCTCCGGCAGCGGTGTGCCCACCGCCCGCTCCCACACCCGGCCGATCCGCTCGTCGCCCTCCCTGAGGTCGGCGACCTCGAAGCCGTCCTCGAAGACGGCGCGGGCGCGGTCGCGGTGCCCCTCCGCGAGCAGCAGTTCCGCCTCCAGCAGCCGGAACCGGCCGCGTGCGCGGGTGGCGGCGGGCAGCCGGTCCCACACGGAGCGCGCACCGGCCGCCCGGCCCGAGTGCAGCAGCGCCTCGATCGCCTCGCGGCCCAGGGCGGCGAGGGCGGCGGCGACGGCGGCGCTGACGTCGCCGTCCTCCCCGTCTTCCCCGTCCTGCCCGTCCTGCCCGGTGGCGGCGCGGCACAGGTCGTCGAACGCCTCGGTGTACCGGTCGGCGGCCCGCTCGTGGTGGCCCGCCTCCTGGTCGGCGACGGCCAGGCAGCGCAGCGACGGCCAGCGCAGCGCGGCGCGTTCGAGGGCGCGCTCCCAACTGCGCACCGCCTGCGCGCGGTCGCCCGCGTGCCACTGGGCGACACCGAGGTGGTACTCGGCCAGCGGACCGGCGGGCGCCGTCTCCAGCAGGTCCCGCCAGTGCGGGGCGACCAGGCTCTCGCCGGGCGGGTCCTGCCGGTGCCGCTCGGGGAAGGAGCCGGTGCGCAGCAGTTCCCGCCAGGGCTCCTGGGCGGCGCCGAGGGCGGACTCGGAGAACGGCGTGCCGGGCAGCTTCCAGCCGGAGCGCAGGACTTCGAGCGCGCCCCAGCCGGACCCGGCACTGAGGATCTCCTCCGGTTCGGTGTCGGCGTACGGCCGCCAGGCGGCGTGGGCGGCCTCGACGGCCGCGCGCGGCAGAACCGCTTCGAGACGCTCCTCGGTGCGCCGTACGGCGGCGTCCCACTCCCCCGCCGGGGCGGGCGCGTCGAGCGGTCCGTAGGACTCCAGCCACGCCACCTCGCTCTCCGGCTCCAGGCGTACGTGTTCGAGCTGGGTGCGGGCCAGTCCGGCCTGGATCTCGCAGTAGCCGCCGGTGCCGGGCTCGGTCAGCCACTGCTGCCAGCGCCGTCCGCCGGGCCCGGAGCCCCAGACGAACAGCTTGCGCCCGCGCAGCGCGTCGGTGGAGGTCTGCACCAGCCCGGTGCCCTCCTCGTCGAGGGCGGCGATCCAGCGGCGGCGGCCGTCGGGCACCTCGTAGAAGTAGTCAGCGGCGTAAGGGCTGTTGAGGGGGTAGGTGCGGTCGGCGCCGTCGTGCTCGGGGACGGGGACGCGGGTCAGGCGGCGTTCGTAGCCGAAGTGCCATGCCTCGTCGGCGGGGGCGAGGACCCGGCGTTCCTCGGGGACGGCGATGTTGGACCACCAGTAGGTGGGTACGGGCCGCTCGTGCGGGTTGCGGACGCGGACGCCGACGTGCAGGAAGTCGGAGCCCTCGGGCAGCCACAGGTCCACCTGGAAGGGCAGGTCGCGCAGCCGCTCCCACTCCCACAGGCGCAGCATGGCGCCGCCGTCCGGGGCGGGGACGCGGGCGGCGTGCACGGGTGCGCAGGACAGGGTGGTGTGCCCGGTGGCGCCGATGTTCCACTCGATGCCGCCGGAGAACCAGGCGCCGTTGAGGGCGAAGTTGGCGGCCTGCAACACCGGGTTGCGGTAGAGGAGTTCGCGTCCGGTGGGCTTGTGCACGAGGGAGGCGATCCGGCCGCCGAGGCCGGGCAGCACGGTGGCGCGCAGCCGGTCGTTCTCCAGGACGAGGGCGTCGACGGCGGCCGGTCGCCGGGTGCGGCCGTAGCCGTCGCGGATCCGCGCGGGCAGCAGGCTGTGCAGGGGGGCGTAGCCGATCTGCCGGGCCATGTCGTGCGGCAGGCCGTCCCGGTCCCGGTCCTCGATGCGGTGCGCCTCGTCGAGCGGGCGCAGCGCGGGCAGCGGGTTGTCCGGCCCCAGCGGTGCGGCGGGGAGCGTCAGTACCTCACGTCGGATCGTCGTCACGATCACCATGGAACCCGGTGAGCGGGGAGCTGACCAGGGGCGGCACACGTCAGGATTGCGCAAAGCGTGCGGGCGGGCCGTGCCGGGCGGCGCGGAAATCCCGTGGGCCGCGGCCCGGCGGGCGACGTACAGTCGGGGCTTCGGCCGTGCCCGCGCGCGCGGGCACGCACGGCACCGAGGAGCACGGGACGCGATGAGCGAGCAGCACACCTACCGGGTCATCGTCCGGGGTACCTGGGACGGACTGACCGACGAGGCGCGGGCGCGGCTGCTCGCCGAGGCGGGCGACCACGGCATGACGAGCATGCGGTTCACCGAGGAGGGTTCGCTGTCCTACGAACCGGCGCCGCTGAAGCACTTCTCGATGCGCTACGTGGTGGTGTCGGACGCGGCGGACGGCGAGGAGATGGCGGCGGCGCTCGCGGAGGAGCGCGCGGAGGGTGCGCTGCGGGCGCTCGGCTGCGGCTTCCGGGACCTGCGCTCGACCGTGACCGACCTGGACACGATGAAGATCAACCGGAAGCCCGCGTCCCGGCGCTGAGCGCCCGGCGTTCATGGCCGCGCCAGGCCCCGTCGGCGTACGGCGCCTTCGCGGAGCAGCCCTTCCGCCGGAAGCCGGAGGAGCGGGCAAGGCCGAGGGAGGCCGTGTCGTTGAGGCCGCGTCGTGGAGGCCGTGTCGTCGATGCTGATGTGTCCGGCGACGGCGCCGCCGGGTCTCTCGCAGAACCAGGAACCCGGCCCGGTCCTCGTCCGTGATCAGCCGGGCCCCTCGGCGGGACGCGGTGTGCGGCATTCCGCCGGGCCGCGCGGGCACCGGCGGTGCCGGTCAGCGCAGCGCGGGTGTGTCCAGCGCCAAGGTGCCCGCGTCCGCGTCGAGTTCGGCGGCCACCCCGAAGGGCATCGTGCGGGCGCCCGCGCAGTGCCCGAACCCGAAGTCGGCCGCGACGGGCACCCCGAGTCCGCCCAGCCGGTCGGCGAGCAGCGCGCGCACCCGCTCGGGTGCGCCGCAGTCCTTCCACGAGCCGAGCAGCACCCCGCTCACCCGCTCCAGCCAGCCGGCCCGCAGCAGTTGTGTGAGGTAGCGGTCCAGGCGGTACGGTTCCTCGCCGACGTCCTCCAGGCAGAGCAGGCCACCGGCGGCGGACGGCCGGGCGTGCGGCGTGCCGAGGTCGGCGGCGAGCAGGGCGAGGCAGCCGCCGAGCGTGACGCCCCGGGCCCGCCCGGGGACGAGCGCCGTCCCGTCCGAGGGGATCACCCGGACCGCTTCGGGCGTGCACAGGGTGGCCCGCAGATGCTCCTGCGCGCGGGCGTTCTTGAGGAAGTCGATCCCGGCGGCCATCGGCCCGTGCAGGGTGACCAGGCCCAGCCGGACGGCGAACGCCTCGTGCAGCGCGGTGATGTCGCTGAAGCCGACGAACACCTTGGGCCCCGCCGCGCGCATCGCCTCCCAGTCGAGCAGGTCGGCCATGCGCTGCGCCCCGTAGCCGCCCCGGGCGCACAGCACCGCGTCCACCGACGGGTCGCACCAGGCCCGCTGGAGGTCGGCGGCCCGGTCGGCGTCGGCCCCGGCGAGATAGGCGAACTCCTCGTGCCGGTCCAGCACATGGGGTGCCACCACCGGGTCAAGGTCCCAGCCGCGCAGGACGTCGAGCCCGGACTGGAGACGTTCCTCGGGTACGGGTCCGCTGGGGGCGACGACGGCGACGCGGGCGCCGGGGGCGAGCCGGGCGGGACGCAGCAGTTCCTTCACGTGCCCAGCTCCAGGGTGGGGATCCCGGCCGGGTCCAGGCCGAACACCTGGGCGTACAGGGAGAGTTCCGCCTCCAGGGCGCGCACCATCGTCTCGGCCCGGCGGAAGCCGTGCCCCTCCCCCTCGAAGGTGAGGTAGGCGTGCGGTACGTCGCGTCCGCGGAGCCGGGCGAGGAAGCGTTCGCACTGCACGGGCGGGCAGATCACGTCGTCCAGGCCCTGGAGCAGCAGGAACGGCGCGGTGATCCGGTCGGCGTGCTCGGCGGGCGAACGCTCGGCGTACCGGCCGGGCACCTCGGCGAGCGGTCCCACCAGGCTCTCCAGGTACTGCGACTCGAAGTCGTGGGTCTCCCCCGTGCCCCAGCCCGTCAGATCGAGGATCGGGTAGAGGACGGTGCCGCAGGCGTAGACGTCGGTGCCGGTCAGGGAGGCCGCGGTGGTCCAGCCGCCCGCGCTGCCGCCCCGGATCGCCAGCCGTCCGCGGTCGGCGGTGCCCTCGTCGGCGAGGGCGAGCGCGACGGCCGCGCAGTCCTCGACGTCGACGACACCCCACTGCTCCCGCAGCCGCTCGCGGTACTCGCGGCCGTATCCGGTGGAGCCGCCGTAGTTCACCTCGGCGACGCCGATGCCGCGTGAGGTGAAGTAGGCGATCTCCAGGTCGAGGACGAGCGGGGACCGGCTGGTGGGTCCGCCGTGCGCCCACACCACGTACGGCGGCAGCTCCCCGGCGGGCGCGGCGCAGCCGGGGTGGTGCGGCGGGTAGACATGGGCGTGCACCTCGCGGCCGCCCGGTCCGGTGAAGGTGCGCACCCGCGGCTCGGGGTAGTGGGCGGGGTCGACCGGGTCGCGGTGGGCGGCGCCGACGACGCGGGCCCGTCCGGTGCGGGTGTCCAGTTCGACGACCTCGTGGGAGCCGTGCGGTCCGGCGCCGACGCCGACCACCCGTGCGCCGTGCACCGCGAGGGTGGCGTCGAACTCGCCCCAGGGGCCCGCCGCGTCGACGACCTCGCCGCTCTCCGGGTCGAGTATGCCGAGGGCGGTGGCGCCGCGGCCGTGCACGACGGCGACGAGACCGCTGTCCAGCGGCGCGAACCAGCGCTGCCCGAGCTTCCACAGCGGCCCGGCGAACTCCTCCTCGCGCGGGCACAGCGGACGCCCGTCGCGGTAGAGGTTCCACCAGCCGCCGCGGTCGCTCGCGTACAGCAGGGAGCCGTCGGCGGCCCAGTCCGCCTGGGCGACGGACTCCTCGGGGCCGCCCGCGACGGTGCGGGGCGCGGTGAGGCGGCCGTCGTCGCTGACGTCGGCGACCAGGAGTTCGGTGCCGTCCCAGGGCATCCTCGGGTGGTCCCAGGCCAGCCAGGCGGCCCGCCGCCCGTCCGGCGACAGGCGCGGCCCGGTCACGAACCGGTGCCGTTCGGCGGTCAGTTCGCGCACCGCGTCCCGGTCCTCGGCGGCCGATCCGTCCAGCGGTACGGCGGCCGGGACGCGCCGTACGTCGGTGGGTCCCTCGCCGGTGAACTCCTCCAGCACGCACCAGACTTCGCCGCGGTCGACGAGCAACTGCGGCTCGGCCCAGCGCAGTCCGCCGCCCACCGCCGAGACGGGGGTGAGCGGGCGCGGGGTGCCGCCGGGCTCGTGGCGGTAGAGCCGCTGGTCGGCGAAGTTCACGAAGACGATCAGCGGGGTGCCGTCCACGACCGTCCCGTCCCAGGGCCGGCCGCCGTACTCGATGACCCTGCTGCGCACGTTCCACGGCGGCGGCAGGACCGGCTCCTCGGTGCCGTCGGCGCCCCGCCGCACCAGCGTCCGCCGACCGCCCTCGGCGGGCCGCGGCGCGGTCCACCACACCTCGTCGCCGACGAAACCCACGAACTCCGGCTTTCCGTCGTGCGCGGCGGCCAGCGCCGCGTCGATCGGCGAGGGCCAGGAACCGTACGGCAGGGTCTCCACTGTTTCCTTCTCCCAACTCGCTCAGGACGTCCGCAGGAAGCGGTCGAGCACATGGACACCGAAGTGCAGCGCCTCGACGGGGACACGTTCGTCGACGCCGTGGAACAGCGCGTCGTAGTCGAAGCCCTCGGGCAGTTTCAGCGGCGAGAAGCCGTAGCCGGTGATGCCGAGCCGCGAGAACTGCTTGGCGTCGGTGCCGCCCGCCATGCAGTACGGCACGACATGACCCTCGGGCGCGAACTCCTGGACGGCGGCGCGCATCGCGGCGAACGTCGGGGAGTCGACGGGTGCCTGGATCGCCACCTCGCGGTGGTGGAACTCCCAGTCCACGTCGGGCCCGGTGAGCCGGTCCAGGGTGGCGCGGAACTCGTCCTCGCCGCCGGGCAGATACCGTCCGTCGACATGGGCGACGGCCTCGCCCGGGATGACGTTCACCTTGTAACCGGCGTCCAGCATGGTCGGGTTGGCGCTGTTGCGCAGCGTCGCCTCCACCAGGCGGGCGGCGGGGCCGAGCTTGTCGAGCAGCACGTCCACACCGTCGGCGCTGTCCAGGCTGTCCGGGTCGGCCTCCAGGCCGTACAGCGCGGCCAGTTCGCCGAGGGCGGCGCGGACCGTGGGGGTGAGCCGCAGGGGCCACTGGTGGGCGCCGATCCGGGTGATCGCGGCGGCCAGCCGGGTCACCGCGTTCTCCGTGTTCACCCGGGAGCCGTGACCGGCCCGGCCGCGCGCGGTCAGCTTCAGCCAGGCGGTGCCGCGCTCCCCGGCGGCGATCGGGTAGATCTGCCGTCCGGCGCCGTCGTGGAAGGTGTACGCGCCGGACTCGCTGATGCCCTCGGTGCAGCCCTCGAACAGCTCGGGGTGCTCCTCGGCGAGGAATCCGGAGCCGTCCTCGGCGCTGGCCTCCTCGTCGGCGGTGAAGGCGACGACCAGGTCCCGGCGGGGCCGCACCCCCTGGCGGGCCCAGGAGCGGACCACCGCGAGGATCATCGCGTCCATGTTCTTCATGTCGACGGCGCCCCGGCCCCACACGACGCCGTCGCGGACCTCGCCGGAGAACGGGTGCACGCTCCAGTCCGCCGCCTGGGCCGGCACCACGTCAAGATGGCCGTGGACGAGCAGGGCGGGCGCGGACGGGTCGGTGCCCTCGATCCGGGCGACCACATTGGTCCGGCCCGGGGTCCGCTCCAGGAGCACCGGCCGCGTACCGGCCGCCGCGAGCTGCTCGGCGGCGTACTCGGCGGCCGGGCGCTCGCGGCAGTCGCCGCCGCCCCGGTTGGTGGTGTCGATGCGGATCAGGTCGGAGGTGAAGCGGACGACCTCGTCCAGTGCCTGCGCGTCAGCCATACTGCTCCTCGATGGCGGCCGAAGCGATCGTGGTGACCGCCTTGAACGTGCGGATTCCCTCGTACATGGTCGCGCTGGTGTAGGCCACCTTGCGCTCACCGGCCCGGGTGACGCCCGGCACCACGGTGGCGGCCATAGCCAGGTGCTCGGCGTCGAACTCGACCGCGACGGTGAAGGGGCCGCCCGCGACCGGCGGACGGCGCACCGCCAGGGCGGCCGCCTCACGGGCCGCCGCGCGGATGTCGGCGGCGGTGCGGGCCGGGGTCCGGCACACCGCCGCGTACCGCGACACATGGTCCTTGACGGCGACCTTCAGCGCCTCGGGCGCGTACCCGAGCGCGTCCTCGCAGGCCACGTCGTCGCCGGTGACCAGGACCACCGGCACACCGTACTCGGCGACCACATGAGCGTTGAGCAGTCCCTCGCTGGCCCGCACGTCGTCGATCCACACCCCGGTGATGGAGTTGGCCAGATAGGTGTGGGCGAGGACACCCTCCATACCGGCGCCCGCGTGGTAGCCGACGAAGGCGATGCCGTCCACGTCGCCGTGCTGCACGCCCTCCACCATGGACAGCGACTTGTGCCGTCCGGTGAGCATCTGCGCCCGGTCGTCCAGCTCTTCGAGCAGCAGATTGCGCATCGACCAGTGGGCCTCGTTGATGAGGACCTCGTCGGCGCCGCCGTCGAGGAAGCCGAGCACCGCGGCGTTGACGTCCGAGGTGAACATCGACCGGCACCGCTCCCACTGCGGCGTCCCCGGCAGCACATCGGCCGGCCAGGTCACACCGGTGGCACCCTCCATGTCCGCGCTGATGAGGATCTTCATGGGGCGCCACGTTACGCGCCGGGGCTGCAACTTCCTACCAGGTGGAGCGCGGGAAACGGAACGCCCCGAGCCTGGCGCCGAGGAGCCCGGATCACTAGGTTTAAACTCGAACTCCCGAGCGGGAGTTCACCCAGCAGAAGGAGTTCGCTTCCGTGGCGTCCCACCGTCGACCCAAAAAGCCCAGCCGCACCCGCGTCACCGTGCTGACCACGGCGGCGGCCGCCGCCGTCGCCATCAGCGCGCAGGCGGCCAACGCGGCCCCCGGCGAGAAGCCGAGCAAGGACGAGGTCAAGTCCAAGGTCGACGCGCTCTACGAGCAGGCGGAGCAGGCCACCGAGAAGTACAACGGCGCCAAGGAGAAGCAGGAGAAGCTCCAGAAGGAGATCTCCACCATCCAGGACAACGTCGCCCGCGGCCAGCAGGAGCTCAACAAGCTGCGCGACGCGCTCGGTTCGATGGCCGCGGGCCAGTACCGCAGCGGCGGCATCGACCCCTCCCTCCAGCTCTTCCTGTCCTCGCACCCGGACGAGTACCTGGACAAGGCGGCCACCCTCAGCCAGGTCAGCGGGCAGCAGGCCGACTCCCTGAAGAAGATCCAGGACAAGCAGCGCCGGCTCGCCCAGCAGCGCGCCGAGGCCACCGGCAAGCTCAGGGACCTCGCCGCCACCCGCACCGAACTGGGCCGCCAGAAGCAGCAGGTCCAGGGCAAGCTGGCCGAGGCGCGGCAGTTGCTGAACACCCTCACCGCGCAGGAGAAGCAGCAGCTCGCCCAGGCCGAGCAGACCCGGGCCACCCGCGGCACCGAGCGGGTCGACCTGGGCAACATCACCCCGGGCAGCGGCCACGCGGGCGCCGCCTTCGCCGCCGCCCAGTCGAAGATCGGCAGCCCGTACCAGTACGCCCACAACGGGCCCTCGACGTTCGACTGCTCGGGCCTGACCTCCTGGGCCTACGCCCAGGCGAACATCACCATCCCGCGCCAGTCCGAGGCCCAGGCCAACGCCGGCCAGCGCATCTACTCGCAGAGCCAGCTCCAGATCGGCGACCTGGTCTTCTTCTACGGCGACCTGCACCACGTCGGCCTGTACGCGGGCAAGGGCATGGTCCTGCACGCCCCGCACACCGGCGCCGTCGTGCGGTACGAGTCGATGAGCAACATGCCGTACCAGTTCGGCGTCCGTATCTGACACGGCGTCGGCCCGGCCGTCCTCGACCGGGCCGTACTGTGCCGCGCCGTGCCGCGCGCTGCTCGCCGGACGGTCAGGCGGCCTTCTGGGACGCGGCGGCCTCGGGGCGCAGATCGGCCAGGGTGAGCCGGTGCGCCGGCGGGTCGGGCAGGACGGTGCGCGCGGTGGTGGCGAGGTCCGGGCCGACGTGCAGGAGTTCACCCGGTGCCATGAGGCGCCAGCCGGGATTGTCGTCCATGCGTTCGCTGGCGACGACCACGGCGGGCAGCCCGGCGAGATCGTCCGAGTGCACCCGCATCCGGCCCCGGGTGCCGCTGTGGTCGAGATGGCGTCCCCCGTGCGGGCCGCCCACCGGGCGCTCCAGCACATACAGCTCGTGGGTGTCGGGGTAGCGCAGCGCCCACAGTTCGTCCGGGGTGACGAGGATCAGATTGAGGGCGTAGACGGGCAGGTTCGCGGCGATCCAGCCGGCCGCCCGCCGGACACCGGCGCCCACGTCGCCGCCGTGCTCGCGGATCTCGCGGGTGATGAGCGCGAAGAACCGCTCGGAGTCGGTGTCACCGGCCACCAGCGACCGGTCGGCGCCCAGGTGCGCGTCGAGCCGGTCCAGGCCCTCGATCACGCCGTTGTGCGCGAACAGCCGCCCGTCCTGCGCGAACGGATGGGTGTTGCGCGCGTCCAGGCCCCCGGTCGAGGCGTAGCGGATGTGCGCGAGGAAGGTGGCGGACTCCGCCTGCCGGGCGTCCTCGGCGAACGCCCGGTCCTCGAAGGCGGCGATCGGGGCCTTGTCGATCCGCGGGGTGCCGTCCGGGGCGAAGTAGCCGAGGCCGGTGCCGTCCGGGTCCCGGTGGCTCTGCTTGCTGAGGCTGTCGGGGGCGTCCAGGAGCCAGAAGGTGGCGCGGGTGCGGCGTGGGGCACTGCTGAGGCCGAACAGACGGCACATCGGGTACCTCCTCGGTCAGTCGCGGCCGGGGCTGCGTGGGTTCTTGGTCTCCGCGCCGTGCGCGAACCCGCCGGCGTCGTCGGCGGTGCGGTGCGGCTCGTTCTGCTTGTCCAGCCGGGGCAGGACGCGGCGCAGATCGGCCAGGAGCAGATCGGCGAGGTCGTGGCTGAAGCCGTTGCGGACCACGATCCGCAGCACGGCCAGATCGGTGCGGTTCTTCGGGAAGGTGTACGCGGGCACCAGCCAGCCGCTCTCGCGCAGCGCGGCGGAGACGTCGAAGACGCTGAAGTGGTCGGTGCCCTCGCTCATCCGGAACGCGAAGACCGGGATCTCGCTGCCGTCCGTGATCAGCTCGAACGGGCCGAGCCGCGCGATCTCGGCGGCGAGCCGGGTGGCGACGTCCCGGCAGGTCTGCTGGACGCGCCGGTAGCCCTCGAAGCCCAGCCGCAGGAAGTTGTAGTACTGCGCGACGACCTGGGCGCCGGGCCGGGAGAAGTTCAGCGCGAAGGTCGGCATGTCGCCGCCGAGGTAGTTGACGTGGAAGACGAGGTCGTCGGGGAGGGCCTTCTTGTCCCGCCACAGGGCCCAGCCGACGCCGGGCATGACGAGCCCGTACTTGTGCCCGGAGGTGTTGATGGAGGCGACCCGCGGCAGCCGGAAGTCCCACTCCAGGTCCGGGTCGAGGAAGGGCGCGATCATCCCGCCGGAGGCGCCGTCGACATGGACCGGGATGTCCAGGCCGGTGCGTTCCTGGAGGTCGTCGAGCGCGGCGGCGATGGCGGCGACGGGCTCGTAGCTGCCGTCGAAGGTGGAGCCGAGGACCGCGACCACCCCGATGGTGTTCTCGTCGCACAGCTCGACGGCCTGCTCGGGGGTGAGGTGGTAACGGTCCCCCTCCATCGGCACGTAGCGCGGCTCGACCTCGAAGTAGTCGGCGAACTTCTCCCAGCAGATCTGGACGTTGATGCCCATGACCAGATTGGGCCGGTCGGCGGGCTTGCCCTCGGCGCGGCGCCGGTGCTGCCAGCGGCGCTTGAGCGCGAGCCCGCCCAGCATGGCCGCCTCGCTGGAACCGGTGGTGGAGCAGCCGACCGCCTGGCGCGGGTCCTCGGCGTGCCAGAGCCGGGCGAGCATGTGGACGCACCGCGTCTCGACCTCGGCGGTCTGCGGGTACTCGTCCTTGTCGATCATGTTCTTCGCGGCGCACTGGTCCATCAGCCGCCGCGCCTGCGGCTCGGCCCAGGTGGAGACGAACGTCGCCAGGTTCTGCCGGGCGTTGCCGTCGAGCATCAGCTCGTCGTGCACGATCTGGTACGCCGTGTCCGGGTCCATCTCCGCCCGGGGCAGCGCGTACCGCGGGACCTGAAGGGGCTCGCGGCTGAAGACCGGGTTGATCGCCAGGTCGCGGCTGTCGCCCTGGTCGTCACGAGAATGCCTCACCGTCATGCGCGCTCCGTCCTCCGCCTGTCGTCGGTGTACCTGGGGCCGGTCCCGGTCGAGGGTGCTCGCCGCTACCGCTCCAGGAAGTCGAAGAGCCGCTCCCAGCGGTCGGTGATCGCGTCCGGGTCGAAGCGACGCACACTCCGCAGGGCCTGCTCGCCCATCCGGTCGCGCAGCTCCTCGTCGGACATCAGCCGCACGAGGTGGCGGGCGAGTTCGGAGGTGTTGCCGGGCCGGGCCAGCAGCCCGTCCTCCTCGTGGCCGACGATCTCACGGACGCCGGGCGCGCAGTCGAACGCGACACAGGGCACGCCGCTCGCCATCGCCTCCAGCAGCACCAGCGGGAAGCCCTCGCCGCGGGAGGACTGCACGAAGACGGAGGAGGCGCGCAGCGCGCCGGGCACGTCGTCGGTCTGCCCGGCGAAGTCCACCGAGTCCTCGACGCCCAGTTCGGCGCACCGGCGGCGCAGCTCGGCCTCGGACTCGCCGCGGCCGTAGATGCGCAGGGTCCAGCCGGGCTGCCGGGGCGCGGCCTCGGCCCAGGCGTCCAGGAGCAGGTCGACGCCCTTCTCGTGGGAGAGACGGCCGATGCTCGCCACGACCTTCTCGGTGCGCGGGGACGGCTCGCCGGGCGCCAGGGGCAGCGGGTTCGGCATGAAGCCGAGGTTGTTCATGCCCTCGCCGACCCAGCGGTCGGCGTCCTCCTGGGTGAGGGCCAGCAGCCGGTCGACGGTGCCGTAGTACTTCTTCACCCGGCCGAAGCGGGACGACTTGCGGGCCGTCTCGAAGGACTCGTGGGTCATGCCGATCACGGTGTGCCCGGCGGTGTCCGCGAGGGCCACCCACTCCATCGCCCACACCTGCGTGACGATGACGACCGCGCCGGGCGCTGCGGCCCGGAAGAGGCCGGTGAGGCGGCTCGCGGCGGCGCGCATGTGGGCGTCGTGGCGGCGCACGGCCGGGTCGGCGGAGCCGAGCAGCCGACGGGGGCGCGGGCGGCCCGGCGGGCGGCGGGCGTACAGCGTGACGGTGCGGAACGGCGGGTTCTCGCCGAGGTCCATCGGGTGCCCGGCCGGGGCGATGCCGACGATGGTGACCCGGTGGCCGCGGCCCGCGAGCAGTGTCGCGAGCTGGGCCTGCCAGCGGCCCACGCCGCCGAGTTCGTCGACCTCGTTGGCCACGAAGAAGATGTCGCGCTGGGTCATCGGGCCTCTCCCGCGGGGCCGAAGAAACGGTCCACGATCTGCGCCGCGGCGTCCCCGCGGTCGTACTCGCCGTACTTGTCCACGAACTCCTTCAGCCGCGCCTCGTACGTGGCGTGCACGGCGTCCAGGTCGCCGATGGCGGCGAACAGCTCCTCCGGTGTGCGCGGCGCCGGGCCCGGCGCCTCCGCGAGCAGGTCGAAGTAGGTGCCGCGGGTGTCCTCGGCGTACTCCTCCCAGTCGTGGACGTAGAACACCAGGGGGCGCTGGAGCAGGGCGTAGTCGAACATCACCGAGGAGTAGTCGGTGATCAGGGCGCCGGCGAGCAGCAGCAGCGGGGTGATGTCCGGCTCCGCGCTGACGTCGATGACGCGCCCGGCCACCGAGGGGGGCAGGGTGAGCCGGTTGAGGTAGTGGGCGCGCACCAGCAGGACGTGGTCGTCGCCGAACCGGTCGGCGAACTCCTCGACGTCGAAGGGGAACGCGAAGTCCCGTACCCGGCCGTCGCGATGGGCGCGGAAGGTGGGCGCGTACAGCAGCACCTTCTTGGCCGGGTCGATGCCGAGGCGCTCGGCGAGCCGCCGGGCCCGGGGGTCCGGCGCGGTGGACTCGCGGGCCCGGACCAGGGCGTCGTTGCGCGGGTAACCGGTGCGCAGAAGTTTGTGCTCGGGGATGCGGTAGGCGCGGGCGAGGGTGCGCACATCGTGCTCGCTGCGGACCACGAAGTGGTCGAAGCGGTCCAGGGCCTGCTGGTAGGAGCGCTGCTCCTGCTCGGACTGCATGCGCTGGGAGGGCTCGTCGAAGCCCATCCGCTTGAGCGCGGAGCCGTGCCAGGTCTGGATGTACGTCGTGCCGGGGCGCTTGGCCAGGCGCAGCGGGAAGCCCTGGTTGTCGATCCAGAACTCGGCCTGGGCGAGCGCCTTGAGGTACCGCCACGACCAGCGGCGCACCAGCTCGGCGTCCTCGGGGAAGCCCTTGGGACGCTCGCCCGCGTAGGACCAGATGGCGGTGACGGGCACCTCGCGGCGGCGCAGTTCCTCGTAGACGGCGCGGGGGCTGTCGCTGTACTGCTTGCCGAGGTGGCTCTCCAGGACGACGGTGCCCTTGCGGATGGGCAGCCTGGTCAGCATGCGCTCGTAGACCTGGAGCTTGCGGGCGCCGGAGTTCAGGTCGCGGCGCACGGCGCGCAGCTTGCGGTAGGCGCCCTTGGCGGCGCGCGCGGGGCGGCCGTGCAGGTTGCGGCGGACCGCGGCGTGTCCGGCGCGGGCGGCCTGGCCGTGCTGGGCGAGCCGGAAGGCGAGGTGGCCCTTGGCGGACACCTGGGCCTCGATGCGGTCGGCCAGCAGCCGGGTCAGCCGCGGCCGGACGGGCAGGGCCTCGGTGTTCTCCAGGTCGACCGTGCCGACGGTGAGCCGGCTGGTGGTCCTGGTGCCGTCCGCGGTGAGGTGCAGCCGGACGTCCCAGACGTCGTCGATGATCCCGAGGGGACGCAGGCGGCGGCTCAGGGGCACCTCGGCCCGCCAGGCGATGGTGTCGCCCTCGTGGCTGAGGGCGGTGACCGGGAAGCTGAACGTCTGGAGGCTGCGCCGTCTGGCCCGGAACTCCAGCTCGGCCGAGAGCTTCGCCCCGGGGGCGATGACGCGCAGCGGGTTGACGATCTCCCCGGCGAGCCGGACGTCCCCGTCGTGCGCGGTGTAGTCGGTGAGCCGGTTGCGCAGGGACATCTGGTTCAGGCGCTTGGCGTGGTAGCCGAGGGTGGTGACGTCCAGGAGGGAGCGCATCTCGGGGTCGTCGAGGTAGCGGTCGGTCCAGTAGATCCGGCCGTCCCGCTCGGCCAGCGGGGTGGCGATCTTGTGCCGGTTGATCAGGGTGTCGATGGCCGGCATCAGGTCGGCCCAGTCCTCGCGCAGCAGCAGTTGGGCGCAGATGGCGTGGACGCGGTCGAGTTCGGCGTAGGCGGCCTCGGGGAAGTCCTGGACGTAGCCGCGGGCCAGTTCGGCGAAGCCGTGCCGGTAGTCGTCGTCGAGGAAGGGCAGTTCCCGCAGATAGAGCACGAGGTCGTGCTTGAGGAACTTGATGTCCTTCCACAGCTTCAGCCGGTCCTGGCCCTGGCGGTCCAGGAGGGCGTCGATACGGCGGTGGATCTCGACCCGGTCGGCGAAGTTCCTGATCTCGCCGCGCCGGTTGCTGATCGACTTGGCGGCGGTCTTCTCCACCACGTTCCAGTGGTAGACCGTGTTCGGGATGAGGGTGATGCGCCGCGCGGCCAGATACGCCTGGGCGGAGAACAGCAGGTCCTCGTAGTGGATGCCGCGCGGGAAGGCCAGGTCGTTGTCGAGGAGGAAGCGGCGCCGGTAGCACTTGTTGGTCGACAGGGTGTCGAAGACGAACAGGTCCGGCAGCTCGGCGACCGATTCGAGGGTGCGGGTGGTGCGGTACAGCCACGGGTACCAGGCGACGCGCTTGCCGTGCCGGTTGTCGGTGTACACCCGCACGCACAGGCCGGAGACGAGGTCGGCCTCGGTGCGGTCGGCGGCCTCGACCATGTTGCGGCAGGCGTTGCGCTCCAGCGTGTCGTCGCTGTCCAGGAACATCACGTACCGGCCGCGGGCGGCCTTGACGCCCTGGTTGCGGGGCTCGCCGCAGCCGCCGCTGTTCTCGGGGAGCCGGATGGCCCGCACCTTGCCGGGGTGGGCCGCGGCGAGCGCCTGCGCGACGGCGAAGGAGCCGTCCGTCGAGCAGTCGTCGGCGATGACCACCTCGACATTGCGCAGACTTTGCTCAAGAACGGAACCGACGGCCGCCGGAAGTCGCTCCTCGTCGTTGTAGACGATGACGACAACACTCACGTCCGGCTCGGGCGCGACGCTCGACACGGCCACCTCTCGTCTCTGTACCGTGGGGGGTTTGCGATGGGGCGGACGCCACCCTACAGCCCGTAGGGTCCGCACCGGCCCCCACCCCCTTCAAACTACGTCAATGCGACAATACGCCGCTCCGCTGACACGCTGCGTCGTGGGCCGCCCGGCCGTCCGCCGCCCGGCATGCCCGACTCGGCGGCTCCGCGCACACGAGCCGTCCGGGCCGCGCGGGGGTGCGAACTGCCGCCCGCCGGGCGGTACTTCACCGCACGCCGGGGCCGCGGCCCGAGGCTCGACGGTACCGTGCCGCCACGGCACCGGCCCGCGGGGCCCCGGGCGGCTCGGGTCAGTCCTCGTGACCGAGCTGGAGATCGCGTTCGGTGCGTCCGCCGCCCGCGACCTGGAGCACCGTGGCGACCGGCGGATACCCGGCCGCGATCACGGTGTACTCGCCGGAGGACAGGTCCACGAACCGGAACGTTCCGTCGGGTCCGGTGGTGAGTGTGTCGACGACGTTGCCCGCCGCGTCGAGCAGCGTCACGCGCGCGTCCTCGACGGCCCGGCCGCCGCTCGCCCGTACGGTGCCGCGCAGCACGGCGCCGCCCGCCAGCTCGACGTCCTGGCGGGTCTCGCGGGCGGCCTGCACGCTGACCGGCAGGGCGGCCGGGCGGAAGGCGGGCGCACTGGCGGCGAGGGTGTACTCCCCCGCGACCAGCTCCGTGATGACGTAGCCGCCCTCGCGTCCGCTGCGGGTGCTGGCGACGACCTCGCCGTGCACATTGGTGAGGGTGACGGTGGCCTCGCGCACCGGGCTGCCGTCCGCGGTGCACACGGTGCCCGCCAGGCGCCCGGCGCCGCCGAGGACCACGTCGAGTTCCACGGGGCGCTCGCCGACGGTCACCGAGACGGCCTGCGGCTGGTGGCCCCCGGCCGAGGCGATCAGGACGTACGAGCCGCTGCCCGGTGTGGACAGCGCGTAGCGGCCGTCCTCGCCGCTCGCGCCCCGCCCCACCTGGAGGCCGCCGACGTCGATCAGCGTGAGGGCCGCGCGCGGCACGACGGTCCCGTCCGCGTGCTGCACCGTGCCGCACACGGGGACTCCGGCCGGGTGGGGCACCCGGGCCGGCGGCACGTCGGCGGGGACGTACGCCACCGGCTCGGTCTCGAAGGCGGCGGGGGCGTGGGTGTGGTGGGACACCAGCGGTTTCTCCTTGAGGAAGAAGGCGATGATCAGGCCGAGGACGAGCACCGGGACCAGATAGAGGAAGATGCGCGGCATGGCGTCGGCGTACGCCCGGATGTAGGCGTCGCGCAGGGCCGGCGGCAGCGCCCGGACCGTCTGGGGGGTGATCGACTCGGGGTCGGGGAGGGCGGCGCCCGCGCGGGCGGGCAGGCGCTCGCGCAGGGCGTCGGTGAGACGGCCGGCGAAGAGGGTGCCGAAGACGGCGGCGCCGACGCTGCCGCCGATCTGCCGGAAGTAGTTGTTGGCGCTGGTGGCGGTGCCGAGGTCGGCGGGGCGCACGGAGTTCTGCACGGCCAGCACCAGGACCGGCATCACCAGGCCGATCCCGGCGCCCAGGACGGCCATCCACAGGCTGTACGCCGCCCGGGAGGTGTCGACCTCCAGACGGGACAGCAGCCACATGCCGACGGCGGACAGGGCGCTGCCGAGCAGCGGGTACATCCGGTAGCGGCCGGTGTGGCTGATGAGCTGCCCGGAGACGATCGACGCCACCACGATGCCGCCCATCATGGGCAGCATCAGCAGTCCGGACTCGGTGGCCGAGGCGCCGTCGACCATCTGGAGGAAGGTCGGCAGATAGCTGGCCGCGCCGAACAGGGCGACGCCGATGACCAGGCCGACCAGACCGCTGATGTTGAAGACGGAGTCGCGGAAGAGCCGCAGCGGGATCAGGGGCTCGGCGGCGAAGCGCTCGGCGACGACGAAGAGGACGGTGGCCGCGGCGGCGCCCGCGCCCAGGCCGAGGATGACCCGGGACCCCCAGGCGTACTCCGTGCCGCCCCAGCTGGTCAGCAGGACCGCGCAGGTGGAGGCGGCGCCGAGCAGCAGGGTGCCGAGGTAGTCGAAGCGTGCCCTGGTGCGCGGCCGGGGCAGCTTCAGCACCAGGGTGACGACGAGCAGCGTGACCAGGCCGAAGGGCACGTTGACGTAGAAGCACCAGCGCCAGGAGAGATGGTCGGTGAAGTAGCCGCCGAGCAGGGGTCCGGCGACGGAGGCCAGTCCGAAGGCGGCGCCGATGAGCCCCATGAACCGGCCGCGCTGCCGGGGCGGCACGATGTCCGCGATGATCGCCTGGACGCCGATCATCAGACCGCCGGCGCCGAGCCCCTGCACGGCGCGGTAGGCGATCAGCTGGTCCATGGTCTGCGCCCGGCCGGCCAGCGCGGAGCCGATGACGAAGACCGCGATGGCGAACTGGAAGACGCCCTTGCGGCCGACCAGGTCGCCGAGCTTGCCGTAGACGGGCAGTCCCACGGTGGCCGTGAGCAGATAGGCGGTGATCGCCCACGACATCCTGTCCAGGCCGTGCAGTTCCCCGACGACCTTGGGGAGCGCGGTGGCGACGATCATCTGGTCCAGGGCGGCCAGCAGCAGCGCGAGCATCAGACCGACGAAGACCAGCCGGATCCGGCGCGGGCCGAGGGCGTCGGCGCCGGCCGGGGGCGCGGCGGGGTCCGGGCCGGCCGCGACGGGATGCGGACCGGCCGCGGCGCGGGTCTCGGCCCGCGCCACGACCGGTTCGTCCTGCGCCAGAGTGATCCCGCCCACGTGTCCTTCTCCCTCGTCGCACCGTCGCGCTCGTCGCACTCGCGCGGATTGCGCGCGTAAAGCGACAACTACGGACAGCGCGCCGGGTTACGGCGCCGGGCGGGCCGGTGCGGAGATCACCCGAACCGGTGAAGGGGCCAACACGGGCCCGGAAGGGGCGAGTTGCCCCGGTGGTGCTACTTCTCCACCTCGGTGGCGAGGTTGGCGAGCAGGGCTTCGTAGATCCGGCCGAGGCCCTTGGGGGCGAACGTCTTCTCGAAGAAGCCGCCGATGCCGCCGGCGCCCTGCCAGGTGGTGGTGACGACGACCCGCGAGCTGCCCTCGCCGGCCGGGGTGACCCGCCAGGTGGTCACCATGGACGAGTTGCGGTCCTTCTCGACCAGTTCGCCGTCGGTGGGCTCGCTGACCTCCAGGAGGCAGTCGCGGATCCGCTTGCTGGTGGCCTGGAGCTTCCAGTGGACGAGGGTGCCCTCGCCGTCGCCGCCCTCGCGCACCTCGTACTCGCTGAAGTGCTGGGGCAGCAGCCGCCCGCGGGTGCCGCTGTAGTCGGCGAGGGCGTCGAACACCTTCTCCGCGTCCGCCGCGACGACCCGCTCCGTAGTGGCCTCGACCTGCGCCATGGGGTTCCTCCAGGACATCCGTTCTCAGGGTGGGGGGCCAGCCAACCACCCCGCTCACCGGGCCCCCAAATCGGGGGGCGGCAAGTGATCGGACCCGGCGCGCGGAGCGATCGCGAACGGTGCCGGAACGGCCCGGCCGCGGTCGTCCGCACGATCAAGGGAACAAGTGTTCTATTCTGTGGGCAGTGCTACCGAGGAGGCGTCATGCGCTGGGACAACCTCACAGCGGGCCCCGTGAACCCCGAAGACCCGGCGGACCCGGCGGAACAGGCCGGCTCCCGGGACCCCGGCGAGCCCGCCGTCGAACACGGCCGGGCGGACGCGGCGCTGTTCGGCGCCGACGCGGTCACGACCCGCACGTTCGACACCCCGGAATTCGCGGGGATCACCTTTCACGAGGTCCGGGCCCGTTCGATCCTCAACCGGGTGCCCGGCGCCTCCCGGATGCCGTTCGAATGGACGGTCAACCCCTACCGTGGCTGCACGCACGCGTGCGTCTACTGCTTCGCCCGCAAGACCCACAGCTATCTGGACCTGGACACGGGCCTCGGCTTCGACACCCAGATCGTGGTCAAGGTGAACGCACCCGAGCTGCTGCGCCGCCAGCTCTCCGCCCGCCGCTGGCAGGGCGAGCACATCGCGATGGGCACCAACGTGGACTGCTACCAGCGCGCCGAGGGCCGCTACCGGCTGATGCCGGGCATCATCTCCGCGCTGCGCGACCACGCGAACCCGTTCTCGATCCTGACCAAGGGCACGCTGATCCTGCGCGACCTCGAACTGCTGAAGCAGGCCAACGAGGTCACCGACGTGGGCATCTCGGTCTCCGTGGGCTTCACCGACCCCGGGCTGTGGCGCACCGTGGAGCCGGGCACGCCCGCGCCGGAACGCCGTCTGGACGTCGTGCGCACCCTCGGCGAGCACGGCATCGGCTGCGGGGTGCTGATGGCGCCGGTGATCCCCTTCCTCGGCGACGACCCGGCCCAGCTGCGGGCCACGGTGCGGGCGATCGCGGCGGCGGGCGCCACCTCCGTCACACCGCTGACGCTGCACCTGCGGCCCGGCGCCCGCGAATGGTTCATGGCCTGGCTCGCCGCGCACCACCCGCACCTGGTGCGCCGCTACGAGCGCCTGTACGCCGACGGCTCCTACGCCCCCAGGTGGTACCAGCGCCGCATCACCCGCCAGGTGCACGAACTGGCCCAGGAGTACGGCATCGGTCCCGCGCGCGCGGGAGCGGCCCGCCGCATCCGCCCGGACCGGCCGCTCCCGCACCCGGCGGACACGGCCGGGCCGAGCGAACCCGTGCAGCTCTCGCTCCTCTGAGACGGTGCCGGTGACCGTTCGAGGGCACCGGCCGGACCAATCGGGTCAATAAGGTTCATAATGCGGCGCACCGGGGGCGCTTTCCGGGACGATGCGGCGAGGATCGCGGGACGCGCGGTCCGCAGCCTCTCCGTCCTGGGAGGACGCATGAGAAGACGCGCCGCCGTACTGTGCGGTGCCGCGCTCGTCGTGGCCGGCTCCGTCACCGCCGCCCCCGCCGACGCGCGCACCGCGCGGCCCGCAGCCACCGCCCCGGCCGCCGGGATCGCCTGGAAGAAGTGCGGCACCACCGACCGACCGACCCTCCAGTGCGGCACCGTGCGGGTGCCGCTGGACCGCCGCGACCCGTCCGGGCGCCAGATCTCGCTGGCCCTGACCCGCGTCCCGCACACCGCGCGGACCTCTCAGGGCCCGCTGCTGGTCAACCCCGGCGGCCCCGGGGGCAGCGGGCTCTCGCTCGCCGGCTTCGTCGCCTCGGCGCTGCCCGAGGCGGTCGCGGCCCAGTACGACGTCATCGGCTTCGACCCGCGCGGGGTGGGCGAGAGCGGCCCGGCACTGGACTGCGCGCCGGGCCACTTCAAGGCGGTGCGCCCGGACTCGGTGCCCGCCACCCCGGCCCTCGAACAGGCCGGTCTCGCACGGGTGCGCTCCTTCGCCGACGCCTGCGCGCGCAAGTACGCGAGCGTGCTGCCCCACATCGACACCGTGGACGCGGCCCGGGACATGGACGCCGTCCGCGAGGCCCTCGGGGCGCCGCGGCTCAGCTACTTCGGCTACTCCTACGGCACCTACCTCGGCGCGGTGTACGCCAAGCTGTACCCGCACCGGGTGCGCCGCCTCGTGCTCGACTCGATCGTCGACCCGGCCGGGATCTGGTACGAGGACAACCTCCGGCAGGACGTGGCGTTCGACGCCCGCCACCGGGCGTTCCTGGCCTGGGTCGCCCGCAACGACGCCGCCTACGGGCTGGGCACCGATCCGGCGGCGGTCGAGGCGAAGTGGTACGCGATGCGGGCGGCGCTCGCGCGCGAGCCCGCGGGCGGGAAGGTGGGCGCCTCCGAACTGGAGGACACCTTCATGCCCGGCGGCTACTACAACGGCTACTGGCCGCTGCTCGCCCAGGCGTTCGCCGCGTACGCGAAGGACGGGAAGAGCGACGCGCTGGTCGCGGCCTACGACGACCTCGGCGCCGTGGACGCCTCCGGGGACAACGGCTACAGCGTCTACACGGCGGTGCAGTGCCGCGACGCCGCCTGGCCGCGCGACTGGCGGCAGTGGCGCGCGGACACCTGGGCGGTGCACGACAAGGCGCCGTTCATGGCCTGGAACAACGCCTGGTACAACGCACCGTGCGCGTTCTGGCCGGTCCCCGCCGAGCGTCCGGTGGACATCGCCAACGACGCGCTGCCGCCGGTGCTGCTGTTCCAGGCGACCGACGACGCCGCCACGCCGTACGAGGGCGGGGTGCGGGTGCACCGGATGCTGGCCGGGTCCCGGCTGGTCGTCGAGGAGGGCGGCGGCAACCACGGCATCACCCTGAGCGGGAACGCCTGCCTGGACGGGCAGTTGGCGGCGTATCTGCGCGACGGCACCGTGCCGCGCGCCCGGGGCGGCGCGGTGGCCGACGCCGTGTGCCCGAGGACGCCCGACCCGAAGCCGCTGAGCGGCAAGGCCGCGGCGGCGGTGCCCGCGCACGGCACGGGCGGGGCGCGCGGGGCCGCGGCCCTGCACGACCTGGTGCGCTTCCGCGGCTGACCGCCTGACGCGCCCTCGGGGCGGGGGCGGGGCCCGGCTGTCACACCCATGGTCCACCATGGGGACATGAGCGAGCCGACCAGGATCCCCGCGCCCGAGGGCGTCGCCCCCGCGCCCCCGTACTCCCATGTCGTCATGGCCACCGGCCGCCTCGTCGCCGTCTCGGGCCAGTTGCCCCTGGACGAGGACGGCCGGCTGGTCGGCGAGGGCGACCCGGCGGCCCAGGCCCGCCAGGTCTTCGAGAACCTGCGCCGCTGCCTGGCCGCCGCGGGCGCCGGCTTCGACGACGTCGTCAAACTCACCTACTTCGTCACGGACATCGCCCACCTCCCCGCCGTCCGCACGGCCCGCGCCGCCCACATACCCGACGACCGCCTCCCCGCCTCCTCCGCCGTCCTGGTCGCCGCCCTGGTGCGCCCCGAATTCCTGATGGAGATCGAGGCGTTCGCGGTGGTGAGCGGGTGAGCGGAGCCCGGCTGCGCGAGGCCGCACCGCGATGCGCGCTCCCCACACGGCGGGGCGGCTGGACGGTCGGCCCCGCTGCTGCGGGACGGTGAAGTCACCACCGGAGACACCGGGTCGCGCACCCGCGCCCGAGGTGCGGTGCAGCCGGGGGCCGAGCGGCTGAGACGGCGGCTGAGCTGGAGTCAGCCGCGTCTCGGGAGGCGGGCCAGGGCGTGGACCGCCGCTTCGGCCAGCGGCGGGTGGGCCAGGGCCTCGTCGAGGACCGGGCGGGCGCGGGCGTCGCCCAGGGCGCCGAGGCCCTCCACACAGGCCAGCGCCACCCGGCGGTAGGGGTCGTGCGGGCGCAGCCGGCGGCGCAGGGTGGTGATCAGCGCGGGCACGGACTCGGGGGCGCGCAGGGTGACGAGCAGCCGCACGGGGTGCAGGGCGTAGGCGACGCGGAGTTCGTTGGTGGCGAGGGCCGCCGCCGCGCGGGCCGTGCGGGGGTCGCCGAGGCGGGCCAGGGCGTACGCGGCGCTCGCGCAGCGCGGCGGGTCGCGGTGGTTGAGCAGCAGGACGAGGGACTCGAAGGCGCGCCGGTCACCCGCGAGTCCCAGCCGGAACGCGGCCAGTTCCCTGGCCCACAGCGGCCGTCCCGCGGCGGTCAGGACGGCGGCCAGGTCGTCCGGGTCCTCGGTCCGCGCCAGTTGCCGGTACTCGGCCGTCCCTCCGGACTCCTGCCGTAAGCGTTCCGTGAGTGATCGCAACTCTTCGTCCACGAAGGCCACGATAGAGGCGTGCCGGGCCGCACGGGACACCCCGCGCGCAGCAAACTCAGGGGGCTAGGGCCTGTCGTCACATTCCCGCCTGCCCCGCGACGACAGGCCCTAGCGCGCTCGTTACCCACGGGTTAAGCTCAGACGAGCGAGTTACCCACTCGTATCGACTCGCGGCGGCCTGGTGACGCAGCCACCGCGAGCGCTGTCGGTCCGGTGCCTCTGGTTCCGGCGCGTGTTCCGCTGTACGACCCGGCTCCGGGACAGAGCCGGCCGGCCTCGTGCCGCACGGACGTGTGCGCGTCCGCGGCGCGGGCTCCCGGGCGTGTGCGCCAGGACCTGACGGTCCCCGGCAGCCCGGCAACACCCGCACCCTCTCCCTCCGCACCCGGTGCGCCCGCGCGGCGCACCGGGTCGCGCTCCCAGTCGTCACCCCTCATTCCTGGAGTCCCGCGATGGCCGCTCCCCGCCCCGACACCCCTCTGTCCCCGTTCAAGACCGTGGCCGTCGTCGGCCTCGGCACCATGGGCACCGGCATCACCGAGGTCCTGGCCCGCGCCGGCCGCGAGGTCGTCGGCATCGACATCGACGAGGCCGCGGCCGCCCGGTCCGTCGCCGCCCTGGAGTCCTCCACCGCCCGCGCCGTGGCGCGCGGACGGCTGACCGAGCAGGAGCGCGCGGACGTCCTCGCCCGCGTGCGCACCTCGGCCGACCTGTCCGCCGCCGCCGACGCCGACCTGGTCATCGAGGTCGCGCCGGAGTCGTACGAGGTCAAGCAGCAGATCTTCCGTGAGCTGGACCGCTTCGTGCGGCCCGGGACCATCCTGGCGACCGGCACCAACGCGCTGTCGGTGACCCGGCTCGCCGCCGACTCGGCCCGCCCCGAGCGCGTGCTCGGCCTGCACTTCTTCAACCCGGCCCCGGCGATGCGGCTGGTGGAGGTGGTCTCCTCGGTGCTGACCGCGCCGCAGGCCGTCGCCGCCGTCACCGACCTCGCCGCCGAACTGGGCAAGGAACCGGTCGCGGTCGGCGACCGGCCCGGATTCGTCGCCGACGGGCTGCTGTTCGGCTACCTCAACCAGGCCGCCGCGATGTACGAGGCCAAGTACGCCTCCCGCGAGGACATCGACGCCGCGATGCGGCTCGGCTGCGGCCTGCCGATGGGCCCGCTCGCCCTGCTCGACCTGATCGGCGTGGACACCGCGCGCACCGTCCTGGAGGCCATGTACGCCGCCTCGCACGACCGGCTGCACGCGCCCGCGCCCATCCTCAGGCAGCTCAGCGAGGCGGGCCTGACCGGCCGCAAGGCGGGCCGCGGCTTCTACACCTACGAGTCGCCGGGCAGCGGCACCCTCGTGCGGGACGCCCTCACCCCGCCGGAGGGCGACGCGCCCGCCCCCGGCCGGCCCGTGCGCGTGATCGGGGTGGCCGGCTCGGGCACCATGGCGTCGGGCATCGCCGAGGTGTTCGCGAAGGCGGGCTACGAGGTCGTGCTCGCCGCGCGCACCGCCGGGAAGGCGGAGGCGGCCAGGGCCCGCGTCGGCGGGTCGCTGGCGCGCTCGGTGGACCGGGGCCGGATGAGCGCCGAGACCGCCGCGCAGGCCCTCGACCGGATCACGGCCACCGGCACGTACGACGACTTCGCGGACGTCGATCTGGCGGTGGAGGCCGTCGCCGAGGACCTGGCCGTCAAGCAGCAGGTGTTCGCGACGCTGGACAAGGTCTGCAAGCCGGGCGCGGTGCTCGCCACCACCACCTCCTCGCTGCCGGTGATCGCCTGTGCCCGTGCGACCTCGCGCCCGCAGGACGTGGTCGGCATGCACTTCTTCAACCCGGCACCGGCCATGAAGCTGGTCGAGGTGGTGCGCACGGTGCTGACGGCGGACGACGCCCACGCCACGGTCCGCAGGGTGTGCGCCGAGGTCCGCAAGCACCCGGTGGACTGCGGCGACCGGGCCGGATTCATCGTCAACGCGCTGCTGTTCCCGTACCTCAACAACGCGATCAAGATGGTCCAAGAGCACTACGCCAGCCTCGACGACATCGACGCGGCGATGAAGCTGGGCGGCGGCTATCCGATGGGGCCCTTCGAGCTGCTGGACGTGGTCGGTCTGGACGTCTCGCTGGCCATCGAGAAGGTGCTGCACCGCGAGTTCCGCGATCCGGGCCTGGCCCCGGCGCCCCTGCTGGAGCATCTGGTGGCCGCGGGCTGCCTCGGCCGCAAGACGGGCCGCGGCTTCCGCGAACATGCCCGGCGCTGACCGCTCCGGCGGCCGGTCCCGGCCCGCGGACGGACGGCCGCGGCCGGGAGAGGAGCGGTGCGGGCCGGGCGGCGAGCGGTTCCGTGCCGCGAGGGAGTGGGGCGGGCTGCTGGACCCGGCCGCCCCGCCCCCGCCCGCCGGGGGCGGTGAAGGCCGGGGACCTGCGCATCGGGCCGCGCCCATGCAGTACGTTCAGGTCATGCCCCAGCCCGCCAAGTCCTCACGCACCCCCGCCACGTCCGACGCGCCGGAGAGCGCCGCGGGCTCCCGCGCCGCCGCGCAACGGCTCAAGATGCGCCGGGAGCTGGCCGCCGCCGCGATGGAGCTGTTCGCGACGAAGGGGTACGAGGCGACCACGGTCGACGAGATCGCCGCGGCGGCCGGGGTCGCCCGCCGTACCTTCTTCCGCCACTTCCGCTCCAAGGAAGAGGCGATCTTCCCCGACCACGACGACACCCTGATCCGGGCCGAGGCGGTGCTGAACGCCGCCCCCGCGCACGAGCATCCGCTCGACACGGTGTGCCGCGGCATCAAGGAGGTCATGAAGATGTACGCGGCGCG
This sequence comes from Streptomyces sp. NPDC003284, assembly GCF_053589675.1. Lineage (NCBI taxonomy): Bacteria > Bacillati > Actinomycetota > Actinomycetes > Kitasatosporales > Streptomycetaceae > Streptomyces > Streptomyces sp. NPDC003284. Next base: position 193,100 of record NZ_JBSFSI010000001.1, on the reverse strand, counting down.
GCCGGAGATCTCGGTCGCCCGCTACAAGCTGACCCGCGAGGTGCCCACGCTGCGCGAGGCGGAGATCGCCTCGGTGGCCCGCTACGAGCGGCTGTTCACCCGCTATCTGCTGGGGCACTTCGACGAGCGGGCGCACGCCGACGACGCCAACGACGATCCGCTGCTGGCCGAGGTCGCCGCCTCGGCGGTGGTCACGGCGCACAACCACGTGCTGCGGCGCTGGCTGCGGGCGGACGGCCAGGGCGACGTGGAGACCCAGCTCGACCACGCGTTCGCGATCGTCCGCAGGACCTTCGGGACCGGGATCGGGGCCGGCCGTACGACCACGGCGACTGCCGCCTCCGCCCCCTCGGCCGGGGCACCCGGAGCGCCCGTGCCGCCCGCGGCCGTCTCCCGGCAGGGCGAGGTGCTGGTGACGGTCGCCCGGACCGACGCCCCGCTGGACGAGGTCATGCGCGCCATCGAGGAGGCGCTGAAGGAGCGCTGAGCCAGACCGCTGTGACAACGGCCACCCCGACGGGGTGGCCGTTTTGGTGTGTCCGGGCCTGTTTTCGAGCGGTCCTCCACCCGCACACGATCGATCATCGCTCATCTGTCGGGTAAAGATTTCACCTGAGCGCAATATCTGGCACTCAGTGCCTTGTCAGCTGACACGCGGTGTCATACGTTGATGGTGTCCGGGCTGTCCCGGCAGGCCCACCGCCTGCGCGCCCGGACGCCTGCGTCACAGGCACCCTCCCGCGCCACAAAGCGCCGCCACGCACCAGCCGCCGCACCCGCGGCACCCGCCGGACCGACGGCACCCCCTCTGCACCCCTCAGCAGCACCGACGTACCCCTCAGCGCCCCTCCCTCAGGGCGCTCACCGCCGGAGGCAACACCGTGACCGTGAAGGACATCCTGGACGCGATCCAGTCCCCGGACGCCACGTCCGCCGACTTCGCCGCCCTGCCGCTCCCCGAGTCGTACCGCGCCATCACCGTGCACAAGGACGAGACGGAGATGTTCGCCGGGCTGGAGACCCGCGACAAGGACCCGCGCAAGTCGCTGCACCTGGACGAGGTGCCCCTGCCCGAACTCGGGCCGGGCGAGGCCCTGGTGGCCGTCATGGCCTCCTCGGTCAACTACAACTCGGTGTGGACCTCGATCTTCGAGCCGCTGTCCACGTTCGGCTTCCTGGAGCGCTACGGCAAGGTCAGCGAGCTGACCCGCCGTCACGACCTGCCGTACCACATCATCGGTTCCGACCTGGCGGGCGTGGTCCTGCGCACCGGGCCCGGCGTCAACGCCTGGCACCCCGGCGACGAGGTCGTCGCGCACTGCCTGTCCGTCGAACTGGAGTCGTCCGACGGCCACAACGACACCATGCTCGACCCCGAGCAGCGCATCTGGGGCTTCGAGACCAACTTCGGCGGCCTGGCGGAGCTCGCACTGGTGAAGTCCAACCAGCTGATGCCCAAGCCGGACCACCTCAGCTGGGAGGAGGCCGCCGCCCCCGGCCTGGTCAACTCCACCGCCTACCGCCAGCTCGTCTCCCGCAACGGCGCCGGCATGAAGCAGGGCGACAACGTGCTCATCTGGGGCGCGAGCGGCGGACTCGGCTCGTACGCCACGCAGTTCGCGCTGGCCGGCGGCGCCACCCCGATCTGTGTCGTCTCCTCGCCGCAGAAGGCCGAGCTGTGCCGGGCGATGGGCGCCGAGGCGATCATCGACCGCACCGCCGAGGACTTCCGGTTCTGGAGGAACGAGCACGAGCAGGACCCGCGCGAGTGGAAGCGCTTCGGCAAGCGCATCCGCGAACTCACCGGCGGCGAGGACGTCGACATCGTCTTCGAGCACCCAGGCCGCGAGACCTTCGGCGCCTCCGTCTACGTCACCCGCAAGGGCGGCACCATCGTCACCTGCGCCTCCACCTCGGGCTACCACCACGAGTACGACAACCGCTACCTGTGGATGTCGCTGAAGCGCATCATCGGCTCGCACTTCGCCAACTACCGCGAGGCGTGGGAGGCCAACCGCCTGATCGCCAAGGGGAAGATCCACCCGACGCTCTCCAAGGTCTACTCCCTGGAGGACACCGGGCAGGCCGCCCACGACGTGCACCGCAACGCCCACCAGGGCAAGGTCGGCGTGCTCTGCATGGCCCCCGAGGAGGGCCTCGGGGTGCGCGACACGGAGCTGCGCGCCCGGCACGCCGACGCCATCAACCGCTTCCGGAACGTCTGAGGGACCCATGACTGAGCGTCAGACCGCGCAGCCGCCGAAGGAGCGCGACCGGCCCTGGCTCATGCGCACCTACGCCGGCCACTCCACGGCCGAGGCGTCCAACGAGCTGTACCGGCGCAACCTCGCCAAGGGCCAGACCGGTCTGTCGGTCGCGTTCGACCTGCCGACGCAGACCGGCTACGACCCCGACCACATCCTCGCGCGCGGCGAGGTCGGCCGGGTCGGCGTGCCGGTCGCGCACCTCGGTGACATGCGCCGGCTGTTCCGGGACATCCCCCTGGAGCAGATGAACACCTCGATGACCATCAACGCCACCGCGATGTGGCTGCTGGCGCTCTACCAGGTCGTCGCCGAGGAGCAGGGCGCGGACATCACCCGGCTCCAGGGCACGACGCAGAACGACATCGTCAAGGAGTACCTGTCCCGGGGCACCCATGTGTTCCCGCCGGGTCCCTCGCTGCGCCTGACGACGGACATGATCGCGTACACGGTCTCCCACATCCCCCGGTGGAACCCCATCAACATCTGCAGCTACCACCTCCAGGAGGCCGGGGCCACACCGGTGCAGGAGATCGCGTACGCGATGTCCACGGCGATCGCCGTCCTGGACGCGGTGCGCGACAGCGGCCAGGTGCCGCCGGAGCGCATGGGCGAGGTGGTGGGCCGGATCTCCTTCTTCGTCAACGCGGGGGTCCGCTTCATCGAGGAGATGTGCAAGATGCGCGCCTTCGGCCGCATCTGGGACCAGGTCACCCGGGAGCGCTACGGCATCGAGAACCCCAGGCACCGCCGCTTCCGCTACGGCGTCCAGGTCAACTCGCTCGGCCTGACCGAGGCGCAGCCGGAGAACAACGTCCAGCGGATCGTGCTGGAGATGCTGGCCGTCACCCTCTCCAAGGACGCCCGCGCCCGCGCCGTGCAGCTGCCGGCCTGGAACGAGGCCCTGGGCCTGCCCCGCCCCTGGGACCAGCAGTGGTCCCTGCGCATCCAGCAGGTGCTCGCCTACGAGTCCGACCTGCTGGAGTACGACGACATCTTCGAGGGCTCGAAGGTGATCGAGACGAAGGTGGACGAGCTGGTCCGCACGGTGCTCGGCGAGATGGACCACATCCAGCGCCTCGGCGGCGCGCTGGCCGCCGTGGAGTCCGGCTATCTGAAGTCGCAGCTGGTCGCCTCGCACGCCGAGCGCCGGGGCCGGATCGAGTCCGGCCAGGAGAAGATCATCGGCGTCAACATCTTCGAGGGCACCGAGCCGAACCCGCTCACCGCCGATCTCGGCACCGCGATCCAGACGGTGGACCCGGCGGTCGAGGACCGGGTGGTCGAGGCGGTCGAGGAGTGGCGCACCACGCGCCAGGAGTCCTCCGACCGGCAGGGCATGGGCGATCCGTTCCACTTCCCGACCGTGCGGCAGGCGCTCGACCGGCTCAAGGAGGCGGCCGCGGGCACGGAGAACCTGATGGAGGCCACCCTGGAGTGCGCCCGCGCCGGGGTGACGACCGGCGAATGGGCCGGGGCGCTGCGCGAGGTGTTCGGCGAGTTCCGGGCGCCGACCGGGGTGTCGTCCGCGCCGGTGGCCGTCACCGCCGAGGAGGGCTCGGCCCTGTCCGGGGTGCGCCGCAAGGTGGACCTGACGGCGCGCGAGCTGGGCGTGGGCAAGCTGCGCTTCCTGGTCGGCAAGCCGGGTCTGGACGGCCACTCCAACGGCGCCGAGCAGATCGCCGTGCGGGCCCGCGACGCCGGGTTCGAGGTGGTCTACCAGGGCATCCGGCTCACCCCCGAGCAGATCGTGGACGCGGCGCTCGCCGAGGACGTGCACGCGGTGGGCCTGTCCATCCTGTCCGGCTCGCACGCGCGGCTGGTGCCGGACGTGCTGGAGCGGCTGCGTGTGGCCGGTGCCACAGACATCCCGGTGATCGCCGGTGGCATCATCCCAGGCGGTGACGCCGAACAGCTGAGGGCCGCCGGAGTGGCCGCCGTCTTCACCCCGAAGGACTTCGACATCACCGGCATCATCGGTCGCATCGTCGACGAGATCCGGAAAGCGAACAAGCTCGACCCCCTGGAGGTTCCCGTATGACCAGCCCCGCTCCCCAGGCCGACCGTCTGCGTCCGCGGCGCTCGTGCCTGGCCGTCCCGGGCAGCAACCCGCGCTTCCTGGAGAAGGCGCAGGGACTCCCCGCCGACCAGGTCTTCCTGGACCTGGAGGACGCGTGCGCACCGCTGGCCAAGCCCGAGGCGCGGCACACCATCGTCAAGTTCCTCAACGAGGGCGACTGGACGGGCAAGACGCGGGTGGTCCGGGTCAACGACTGGACGACCGAGTGGACGTACCGGGACGTCGTCACCGTGGTGGAGGGCGCCGGCCAGAACCTGGACTGCGTCATGCTGCCCAAGGTGCAGAGCGCCCAGCAGGTGGTGGCGCTCGACCTGCTGCTGACGCAGATCGAGAAGACCATGGGCTTCGAGGTGGGCCGTATCGGCATCGAGGCGCAGATCGAGAACGCGCAGGGCCTCAACCACGTCAACGAGATCGCCGCGGCCTCCCCGCGCCTGGAGACGATCGTCTTCGGCCCGGCCGACTTCATGGCCTCCATCAACATGAAGACACTGGTCGTGGGCGAGCAGCCGCCGGGCTACCCGGCGGACGCCTACCACTACATCCTGATGAAGATCCTGATGGCCGCCCGCGCCCACGACCTCCAGGCGATCGACGGCCCCTACCTCCAGATCCGCGACGTCGACGGCTTCCGCACGGTCGCGGGGCGCGCCGCCGCGCTCGGCTTCGACGGCAAGTGGGTGCTGCACCCCGGCCAGGTCGAGGCCGCCAACGAGGTCTTCTCGCCGTCGCAGGAGGACTACGACCACGCCGAGCTGATCCTGGACGCGTACGAGTACTGCACGTCCGAGGCGGGCGGCAAGAAGGGCTCGGCGATGCTCGGCGACGAGATGATCGACGAGGCCAGCCGCAAGATGGCCCTGGTCGTGGCGGGCAAGGGACGGACGGCCGGGATGCGGCGCACGTCGAAGTTCGAGATCCCGGAGGGCTGAGCGCGATGCGGTTCGGACGCACCTACGAGGAGTTCGAGGTCGGCGCGGTCTACAAGCACTGGCCCGGCAAGACGGTCACCGAGTACGACGACCATCTGTTCTGTCTGCTCACCATGAACCACCACCCGCTCCACCTGGACGCGCACTACGCCGAGTCGACGACGGACTTCGGCAGGAACGTCGTCGTGGGCAACTACATCTACTCGCTGCTGCTCGGCATGTCCGTGCCGGACGTCTCCGGCAAGGCGATCGCCAACCTGGAGATCGAGTCGCTCAGGCACGTGGCACCGACCTTCCACGGCGACACGCTCTACGGCGAGACGACGGTGCTGGACAAGTGGCCGTCGAAGTCGAAGGACGACCGCGGCATCGTGCACGTCGAGACCAGGGGCCACAAGCAGGACGGCACCCTCGTGTGCGTCTTCCGCCGCAAGGTGATGGTGCCGACCGAGACGTACATCAAGGAGCGCGGCGGCGAGCAGCCCGGCCGGCCCGAGCTGAAGGAACAGGGGAAGTAGATGAGCCGTCTCGCCCAGACCCACGGGCTCACCGACGTCCAGCAGGAGATCGTCTCCACCGTGCGGGACTTCGTCGACAAGGAGATCATCCCGGTCGCGACCGAGCTGGAGCACCGCGACGAGTACCCGCAGCAGATCGTGGACGGCCTCAAGGAGCTGGGGCTGTTCGGTCTGATGATCCCCGAGGAGTACGGGGGCCTGGGCGAGTCGCTGCTGACGTACGCGCTGTGCGTGGAGGAGATCGCGCGCGGCTGGATGTCGGTGTCCGGCATCATCAACACCCACTTCATCGTCGCGTACATGCTCAAGCAGCACGGCACGCGGGAGCAGAAGGACCACTTCCTGCCGAGGATGGCCCTCGGGGACGTCCGGGGCGCCTTCTCGATGTCGGAGCCGGCGCTCGGCTCGGACGTGTCGGCCATCACGTCCAAGGCGGTGCGCGACGGCGACGAGTACGTCCTGACCGGGCAGAAGATGTGGCTGACCAACGGCGGCACGTCCTCGCTGGTCGCGGTGCTGGTGCGCAGTGACGAGGGTCACCCCGAGGGGACGGCCCCGCACAAGTCGATGACGACCTTCCTGGTGGAGAAGGAGCCCGGCTTCGGCGAGGTCCGGCCCGGTCTGACCATCCCCGGGAAGATCGACAAGATGGGGTACAAGGGCGTCGACACCACCGAGCTGATCATGGACGGGCTGCGGGTCCCGGCCGACCGGGTGCTCGGCGGCGCCACCGGCCGGGGCTTCTACCAGATGATGGACGGGGTAGAGGTCGGCCGGGTGAACGTGGCGGCCCGCGGCTGCGGGGTCGCCCGGCGCGCCTTCGAGCTGGGCGTGGGCTACGCGCAGCAGCGGCACACCTTCGGCAAGCCGATCGCCCGGCACCAGGCCATCCAGTTCAAGCTGGCGGAGATGGCCACCAAGGTCGAGGCGGCCCATGCGATGATGGTGAACGCGGCCCGGAAGAAGGATTCCGGACAGCGCAACGACCTGGAGGCGGGCATGGCGAAATACCTGGCCTCCGAGTACTGCAAGGAGGTCGTCGAGGACGCCTTCCGGATCCACGGCGGCTACGGCTTCTCCAAGGAGTACGAGATCGAGCGCCTGTACCGCGAGGCGCCGATGCTGCTCATCGGTGAAGGTACCGCCGAGATCCAGAAAATGATCATCGGTCGGCGACTGCTCGAAGAGTATCGAATCCAGGGCTGAATGTCCGCATATGGGGTGTTTTCACCGAGAAGAAGATCACACCCCGTCAGCGGTCTTCGGCCGCCGACTCGGCTTCCCGGCTTACCCAGTTGTGGCCCTTAACCGCTACGATCGCGGAAAGCCGCCGTCCCCCGTCGAGAGCGCGGCATCATCCGCTACGAAGGTCATCCATGCCCCACAGCCAAACCTCTGCACCTCGCGACAGCCTCGCCGGCGTACGCCTCGCGCGCGGAGCATCGCCGTGGCTTCTGCCGACCGTCGCCACCGCAGCCGTCAGCCTGGTCCGCGCCCGCCGCTCGGGCGTGGCCAAGGCCGTGGCCGTCCCCGCCACCGCGCTCGCGGCGGGGATGCTGTGGTTCTTCCGCGACCCCGAGCGCGAGATCGCCCAGGGCCGGGTCATCTCGCCCGCCGACGGTGTGGTGCAGAGCATCATGCCGTGGAAGGACGGCCGTACCCGCGTCGCCATCTTCATGAGCCCGCTGAACGTCCATGTGAACCGCGCCCCGCTCTCCGGCACGGTCACCTCGGTCGAACACGTCCCCGGCGGGTTCGTTCCGGCGTTCAACAAGGAGAGCGAGAACAACGAGCGGGTCGTCTGGCACTTCGACACCGAGCTCGGCGACATCGAGATGATCCAGATCGCCGGCGCGGTGGCCCGCCGCATCGTCCCCTACATCCCGTCCGGCACCAAGGTCGAGCAGGGCGAGCGGATCGGTCTGATCCGCTTCGGCTCCCGCGTCGACCTGTATCTGCCCGAGGGTGTGGAGGTCGCGGTCGAGGTCGGCCAGAAGACCGTGGCTGGGGTGACTCGCATTGACCGTGATTGATCCAGAGACCCAGGCCGGCTGGGTGCCCGAGGCCGATGAGCTGGACGACGAGGAGGAGATGCCTCTCTCGCTCCGCCTCTCGATAGCGGACACCCTCACCCTGGGCAACGCCACGTGCGGCTTCATGGCCGTCTACTTCACCACCACCGGCATCCTGATCCCGCACCTCACCGGGAGCCAGGAGAACGGCATGGCCCGGCACAGCGCCGCCACGGCGGTCATCCTGATGCTGTGCGCGGCGGTCTTCGACCTGTTCGACGGCCTGGTGGCCCGCAAGCTGCGCTCCTCCCCCATGGGAGCGGAGCTGGACAACCTCTCCGACCTGATCAGCTTCGGCCTGGCCCCGGCGTACTTCGTCCTGGTCTACGGCATGGTCGCCGACGACGCCCACCAGCGGATGGCGGCGCTCGGCGCGATCGTGGTGCTTCTCGCGGTCGTCCTGCGCCTGGCCAGATTCTCCTGCGTGACCATGAAGGACGGCGTCTTCCAGGGCATGCCCTCGCCGTTCGGCGCGCTGACGGTGGTCTCCGTCGTCCTGCTGGAGCTGCCCTTCGTGGCGACGCTGCTGGCGATCGTGGGCACCGCGTGGCTGATGGTGAGCCGCGTGGAGTACCCGAAGCCGCGGGGCCGCCTCGCCGTGGCGATGCTCTCCTGGATCGTGCTGTCCATGGGCCTGCTGGCCGCCTGGGCCTTCGACGCCCCGAGCGGTCAGCTGCTGCTCCAGACCGGCTGCGCGCTCCAGCTGGTGATGGGCGCGGTCATCCCGCTGTTCGCCACGGCCCGCCGGGTGAACAACTTCCGCGACAACCGGCGCGAGGCACGCGCGGCCCAGCTGCCGTAGCCGCCGCGACACGCAGGGGAAGGGCCCCGGAACCGCACGGTTCCGGGGCCCTTCCCTCTGTCCGCGGCCGGTCAGGTCAGTTCAGGAAGTCCGCGCCGACGCGTTCGGCGACCCGCTCCAGGATCGGACCGGCCTCCGCGATGCACCGGGCCACGTCCGGCTCGACGTCCGTCAGCGCGTACGCCCGGCGGATCCCCGCCCGGCCCAGCGCCTCCGGTGCCAGCGCCAGCCGCCCGCACACCGCGACGACCTCCTTGCCGGCCGCGCGCGCGGCCGCGGCGACCCCGGCCGGCGCCTTGCCGTGCAGGGTCTGCTCGTCCAGCGAACCCTCGCCGGTGATCACCAGGGACGCCCGCTCCAGCGCGGGCGCGAAGCCGAGCACGTCGAGCATGACCTCGATCCCGGCGCGGAACCGGGCGCCGACGATCAGCGCGCCGTAGCCGATGCCTCCGGCCGCCCCGGCGCCGGGCGAGGCCGCGTACGCGGCGGCCCGGGGCCCGATCGCCTCCTCCAGCACCTTCGCGTAGTGCGCGAGGGCCGCGTCCAGGGCCGCCACGTCCTCGGGCGAGGCGCCCTTCTGCGGCCCGTAGACCGCCGGGGCACCCTTCGGGCCGGTCAGCGGATTGTCGACGTCGCTGGCGAGCACGAACTCGGTCTCGGCGAGCCGCGGGTCCAGGTCCGACAGATCCGCGTGCGCGAGGTCGGCGAGACCGCCGCCGCCGGGCGCGAGCGGCGAACCGTCGGCGCGCCGGAACCGGGCGCCCAGCGCGGACAGCATGCCCGCGCCGCCGTCCGTGGTCGCGCTGCCGCCGACGCCGAAGACGAGGGTGCGCGCCCCCGCGTCGAGCGCGGCCCGCAGCAGTTCGCCCGAGCCGTACGTGGACGCGGTCAGCGGCGCGAACACTCCCTCCGGGAGCCGCTGCAACCCGCTGGCCTCGGCCATCTCCACGACGGCGGTGTCGCCGCGCAGCGCGAACGCCGCCGTCACCTCGTCGCCGAGGGGACCGGTGACCCGTACCTCACGGCGCTCGAAACCGGCCGCGACCGCCGCGTCCACGGTGCCGTCCCCGCCGTCGGCCACGGGCAGCGCCTCGACCTCCAGGTCCGGCACGACCCTGCGCAACCCGGCCGTCACCCGCTCGGCGACCTGTACGGCCGTCAGCGAGCCCTTGAACTTGTCCGCGGCAACCAGCACCCTGCGGGTGCCGTGCACTGGAGCGTCCGCCACCTTGCATTCCCCTTGCTCTCCGGGCCCCGCACGTCAGGGGGCCAGTCGCGCCGCTGCGACCATAACCGGCGACGCCCCCCGCCGTCATGCCCCGCCCGCCGACTGAGAAGGGGCGGCGGTCAGGAGCGGACCCGCCCGTGACCTCGGCGGCCCCGGCGGTGCCGCCCCCGCTACCCTTCGTCGGATGACGACTCCTGACCTCCCCGACTACGCCACCTACATCGCCGGTCTCCCCCGCGTCCTGGCCGGTGCCGCCACCCTCTTCCGCGACGAGCGGGGCCGGGTGCTGCTCGTCGAGCCCAACTACCGCGACGGGTGGACGCTGCCGGGCGGCACCATCGAGTCGGACACCGGCGAGAGCCCCCGCCAGGGAGCCCGCCGCGAGACGCTGGAGGAGATCGGCCTGGACCGCGAACCGGGCCGGCTCCTCGCGGTCGACTGGGTGCCCGGCACCGCCCGCCCGCCGCTGGTCGCCTACGTCTACGACGGCGGGGTCCTGGCCGCGGAGGACCTGAAGGCGATCCGGCTCCAGGAGGAGGAACTGCTCTCCTGGCGCCTGGTGGCACGCGACGACCTCGCCGCCCATCTGCCGGGCTCCCTGGGCCGCCGTGTCCTGACCGCCCTCGACGTGCTCACCCGCGGCGGCGACACGGCGGAACTGGAGAACGGCCACCGCGTCGGCTGACCCGGCCCCGGCCACCCGGCCGCCACCGGACCTCCCCCGGATATCCGTTCGCCCGGCCGCCCGGCCCGCCCTACCCTCGGTCGCATGACCAAGCCGCTCGTCGCCCTGCTCAGCGGGGCCGGGATCTCCACCGACTCCGGCATCCCGGACTACCGCGGCCCGAACGGCGTCTGGCGCAAGGATCCCGAGGCCGAGAAGCTCGTGACGTACGCGTACTACATGGGCGATCCCGAGATACGGCGGCGGTCCTGGCGGCTGCGGCGCAAGAACCGCGCGCTGACGGCCGAGCCGAACGCCGCGCACCGGGCCGTGGCCGAGCTGGAGCGGGCCGGGGTGCCGGTCCGGGTGATCACGCAGAACGTGGACGGGCTGCACCAGCTCGCCGGGATGCCCGCGCGCAAGGTGCTGGAACTGCACGGCAGCGTGCGCTCCGTCGTGTGCACGCGGTGTCATGCGCGCGGCTCCATGGCGGACGCCCTCGCCCGGGTCGAGGCCGGCGAGGACGACCCGCCGTGCCGGGAGTGCGGGGGGATCCTGAAGTCGGCCACGGTGATGTTCGGCGAACGGCTCGATCCCCTCGTGCTGGGCGAGGCCGTCGCGATCACCAAGGCGTGCCAGGTGTTCATCGCCGTCGGCACCAGCCTCCAGGTGCAGCCGGCCGCCGGGCTGGCCGCGCTCGCCGCCGAGCACGGCGCCCGGCTCGTCATCGTCAACGCCGAGCCGACGCCGTACGACGGCATCGCCGACGAGGTGATCCGCGAGCCCATCGGGACGGCCCTGCCCGCGCTGCTGGCCGCGCTGCGCGACGGCGGCGCTCAAGGCGCCTGAGGGCGGGGCGGGGGCCGGGGCGGCGGCCCTCAGAAGAGACCGGCGCCCTGTTCGAAGTCGAGCAGGCGGCGCTTGCGGGCGAGGCCGCCGCCGTAGCCGGTGAGGCTGCCGTTGGCACCGATGACGCGGTGGCAGGGGACGATGATGCCGACGGGGTTCTTGCCGTTGGCGAGGCCGACCGCGCGGGAGGCCCCGGGGGCGCCGAGGGCGTGGGCGAGTTCGCCGTACGTGCGGGTCTCGCCGTACGGGATCCGGCACAGCTGCTCCCAGACCCGGCGCTGGAAGGGCGTCCCGGCCAGCCGCAGGGGGAGGGTGAACTCCCGCAGGCGGCCGGAGAAGTAGGCGTCGAGCTGGTCCGCCGCCGCGCCGAAGGGGCCGGTGCCGTCGCCCGCTTCGCCGAAGGTCTCCTGGGGCGGGCGGTGCCGCTGGTCGGTCATGTACAGCCCGCACAGGACCCCGTCGTCGGCGACGAGGGTGAGCGGGCCGTAGGGGCTGTCGATGACGGTGTGCTGCTTCATGGCGGTGCGTCCTCGCACGGGCGGGTCGGGCGGACGGGCGGGTCGGACGGGCAGGTTCGTACCGGTGGGGCGGGCGGGTCAGACGGGCAGGAAGTTGATCGGGTGGTTGTCGGTGGCCCACAGGTACTGCACGGCGTAGGCCCGCCAGGGGCGCCATGCGGCGGCGCGCGCGGTGAGGGCGGCCGGGGTGGAGGGCAGGCCCAGCTCGCGGGCGGCGCGGCGGATGCCGAGGTCGGTGGGGAGGAAGGCGTCCGGGTCGCCGAGGGCGCGCATGGCGATGACGTCGGCCGTCCAGGGGCCGAAGCCGGGCAGGGCCAGGAGCTGGGCGCGGGTCTCGGGCCAGTCGCTCTCCACGCCCAGGCGCAGGGTGCCGTCCGCGAGCCGGCCGACCAGGGTGGTGAAGGTGGTGCGCCGGGTGCGGGGCATGGCCAGTGACTCCGGGTCGAGGGCGGCCAGTGCCCGGGGGGCGGGGAAGAGATGGGTGAGGCCGCCCTCGGGGTCGTCGACGGGCTCGCCGTGCGCGGTGACCAGGCGGGCCGCGTGGGTGCGGGCGGCGGCCGTGGAGACCTGCTGGCCGAGCACGGCCCGGACGGCGAACTCGGCCTCGTCGACCGTGCGCGGCACGCGGCGGCCGGGAGCCTTGTCGACCAGGGGCGCGAGCACGGGGTCGGCACGCAGTTGGTCGTCGACGGCGACCGGGTCGGCGTCGAGGTCGAGCATCCGGCGGCAGCGGCTGATGGCGACGGGCAGGTCCCTCAGATCGCTGAGGGTGAGCCGGCAGGCGATGTGGTCCGGGCGCGGGGTGAGCGCGGCGATGCCGTGGCCGTAGGGCAGGCGCAGCGTCCGGCGGAAGGCGCCGTCGCGCCACTCCTCGACACCGGGGACGGCGGTGGCCGCGAGATGGCCGAAGAGGTTGTCCGGGTTGAGCGGGGCGCGGAAGGGGAGGCGCAGGGTGAGCGCGCCCGGAGCGGCGGGCTGCGCCGCCCGGTCGGCGGATGCCTTCGGCGCGCGGGTGCGCAGGTCGCTCGGGGTGAGCGCGAAGACCTCCCGCACGGTGTCGTTGAAGGAGCGGATCGAGGAGAAACCGGCGGCGAAGGCGATGTCCGCCATCGGCAGCGCGGTGGTCTCGATCAGCAGCCGGGCCGTCTGGGCGCGCTGGGCGCGGGCGAGCGCGAGCGGTCCCGCGCCGAGTTCGGCCAGGAGCTGGCGTTCGATCTGGCGGGTGCTGTAGCCGAGGCGGGTGGCGAGGCCCGGTACGCCGTCGCGGTCCACGACGCCGTCGGCGATGAGCCGCATGGCGCGCGCCACCAGGTCCGCGCGCCGGTTCCACTCCGGTGAGCCGGGGCTCGTGTCGGGGCGGCAGCGTTTGCAGGCGCGGAACCCGGCCTGCTGGCAGGAGGCCGCGCTCGGCAGGAAGGTCATGTTCTCCGGCTTGGGCGGCACGGCGGGACAGCTGGGCCGGCAGTAGATGCGGGTGGTCAGGACGGCGGTGAAGAACCAGCCGTCGAAGCGTGCGTCCTTGGACTGGACGGCGCGTACACAGCGCGTCCGGTCGGTGTGCATCCCCTTCTGCATGGCTCCAGGAAACAGCATCGGCACCTCGGGAGGCTGGCGAGAATCCGACATGGACCTTGCGTGCCCAGGACGGCTCCGGATCGCCTTGGTGAATCTTTCACCTTATTTCGGTGTGCGCATCAGCAACCCGCCTGTCCCTTTTTACATCCTGGTTGATGCCGGGTGTTCGCAGGGCCTGCCCGCCGACACACCGGCTCCTTGGTTTTCGGACGGCGGCCGCGACGCGGCACGCCGCTACGGGAAGGTGGCCGCGTGGCGCTGACTGGTGCGACGTTCTTCTTCGTTCTCGCCGTCGCGACGGTCCTCGCGATGATCGGCACGGTCGCGATATGGGCCAAAGTACGCGGGCCGAGACCGGTGCGCTGGCTGGTGCACGGCGCGATGATCGCCGTGTGCCAGCTCACCGCGATCTCGGTGGTGGCGACCTGGATAAACAACAGCTACGGCCTGTACGCCTCGTGGGCGGACCTGCTGGGCACGACCAGCACCGCGAACGCCGACGCGATGCCCGGCCCGCCGGCGAACCGTGCCAAGTTCAACCACGGGACACGTGACGGCGTGCTCGACACGTACTTCCGCGGCAGCCGTTCCACGCTGTCGGGCCAGGTGCTGGTGTGGACGCCGCCGCAGTACAAGGAGCCCGCCTACAGCAAGAAGCGGTTTCCGGTGCTGATCATGATGCACGGCGTCCCCGGCTCGCCGCAGTCCTGGCTGGAGCACGGCGGGATGCCCGGTGATTTCGAGAAGCTGATGAAACAGCGCAAGACGCATCCGTTCATCCTGGTGATGCCCGTGATCGACCCGGGCAGCGTGGACACCGACTGCAGCGACCTGCCCGACCGCAAGGTCGCGTCCTGGCTGGCGTACGACGTCCCCGAGCTGGTCCGGCACAAGTTCCGCACGATCAAGGGGCGCTCCGGCTGGGGTGTCATGGGGTACTCGACCGGCGGCTACTGCGCCGCGAAGCTGCCGCTCCAGTATCCGAAGATCTTCGGGGCGGGCGCCGCGATCGACCCCGATCCGCTGACCGGCGACACCTCGGTCATCCCGGACGCCGCCCTGCGCCGCGCCAACACCCCGACCGACCTCGTCGTGGGGTCCACGGCCCGGGTCAGCCTGTTCCTCGCCACCTCCCGCCAGGACCGGGTCAGCCCGCCCGCCTCCATCGAGAAGTTCCTCGCGGCGTCGGCGGCCTCCTCGGTGCAGGTGCGCACGCAGTTGGTGGACACCGGCGGGCACAACTATCACACCTTCGCGGCGTCGTACCCGCTCGCCTTCCACTGGCTGAGCGCCTGGCTCTCCGCGCCCAAGTAGCGCGGCGCGGAGCGGCCTTCGGCCACCGGAGCCGCCGTCCGGACTCCGGTGGACACCTGGCCGCTGTCCTTCGGCTCGGTGCGGCGGGCGGGCGGGCGGCCCGGCGGCTGCCCCTGCCGCGCGCCCGGGTGGGTTCGGAAGGGTCCGGACGGGTGTGAAGGGGGCCGGAAGGTAAGGGAGTCCGAGGAGTCGGGGCCCGGGTCCGCGTGCCCGGCCGGGCCGCTCAGTCGAGCTGGGCCGCGAACGCCTGGTACGCCGGTTCGTCGAAGAGGACGAACCTGACCTCCGCCACCGCGGTCCGCGCTCCGCGCACCGCCTCGACGGCGACGCGGGCGGCGTCGTCGAGCGGCCAGCGGTAGACGCCGGTGGAGATCGCGGGGAAGGCGACCGTAAGGGCGCCCAGTTCGTCGGCGACGCGCAGGGACTCGCGGTAGCAGGAGGCGAGGAGCGCCGGATCGGTGCCCGGCCCCTGGTACACCGGGCCGACGGTGTGGATCACCCAGCGGGCGTCCAGCGCGCCCGCCGTGGTGGCGACGGCCTGTCCGGTGGGCAGCCCCCGGCCGTACCGGGAGGCGCGCAGGGCGCGGCACTCCTCCAGGACGGCGGGCCCGCCGCGGCGGTGGATGGCGCCGTCGACCCCGCCGCCGCCGAGCAGGGAGGAGTTGGCGGCGTTGACGAGGGCGTCGGCGCTCTGCCGGGTGATGTCGCCGCGGACGAGGACGAGGGCGGGAGCGGACGGGGGCACGGACGTGGGGCCGGAGGTCATGTCTGGCGCAGCCTCCTCCACACGGCCTTGGCCGCGTTGTGCCCGGACATGCCGTGCACACCCGGTCCCGGCGGGGTGGCCGAGGAGCAGATGAAGACGGCCGGGTGCGGGGTGTGGTACGGGAACAGGGTGAGCTTGGGCCGCAGCAGGATCTGGAGCCCGGAGACCGCGCCGGTCGCGATGTCGCCGCCGACGTAGTTGGCGTTGCGGACGGCGAGCTGGGCCGGGCCCGCGGTGGCGCGGGCGAGGACGCGGTCGCGGAAACCGGGGGCGAAGCGCTCCAGTTGGCGTTCGATGGCGTCGGTGAGGTCGCCGTCCCAGCCGGCCGGCACATGTCCGTACGCCCAGAAGACGTGTTTGCCCTCGGGGGCGCGGGTGGGGTCCACGACCGTGGGCTGGACGGTGATGAGGAAGGGTCTCTCGGGTGCGCGGCCCTCGCGCGAGGCGGCGCGCAGGGCGTTGCCGATCTCCTTGGTGTCCGCCCCGATCTGCACGGTCCCGGCGGTGCGGGCCTCCTCGGCGGTCCACGGGACGGGCCCGTCCAGCGCGTAGTCGATCTTGAAGACGCCGGGTCCGTACCGGTAGGAGTCGTAGTAGCGGCCGAGTCCGGCGATCCGGGCCAGCGCGGTGGGCGAGGTGTCGAAGACGTACGCGCGGGCGGGCGGCAGGTCGTCCAGGCGCTTGACCTCGTAGTCGGTGTGCACGGCGCCGCCGAGGTCCTTGAGGTAGGCGGCGAGGGCGTCGGAGATCGACTGGGAGCCGCCGCGGGCCAGCGGCCAGCCTCGGGCGTGCGCGGCCAGGCAGAAGACCAGGCCGACGGCGCCGGTGGCGAACCCGCCGAGGGGGGCCATGACATGGGCGACGAGTCCGGCGAAGAGGGTCCTGGCCCGCTCGTCGCGGAAGCGGCGGCTCAGCCAGGTCGAGGGGGGCAGTCCGGCGAGTCCGAAGCGGGCGAGGGTGACCGGGTCGCGGGGCAGCGCGGTCAGCGGCAGGGACATGAAGTCCCGGGCCAGGGTGTCCCAGTGCGGCAGGAACGGCTGGACGAGCCTGCGGTACGCGCCCGCGTCGCGCGCGCCGAAGGAGGCCGCGGTCTCGGCGACGGAGCGGGCCAGGACGGCCGCGGTGCCGTCCGGGAAGGGGTGGGCCATGGGCAGCTCGGGGTGGAGCCACTCCAGGCCGTACCGCTCCAGGGGCAGAGCGCGGAACGCCGGTGAGTTGACGGCGAGCGGGTGGGCGGCCGAGCACGGGTCGTGCCGGAAGCCGGGAAGGGTCAGCTCCTCGGTGCGGGCGCCGCCGCCGACCGTGCCGCGGGCCTCGAACACAGCTGTGGAGAAGCCGCGGCGGGCCAGCTCCACGGCGGCGGTCAGGCCGTTCGGCCCCGCGCCCACCACCACGACATCGAGCATCGACGGCACCTTCGGACCCCTTCGTCAGCCGATGGCCACGCGGACCTGTCGTCGGGGCCAGGATATGCCGCCGCACCGACACACCCGACCTCAGGGCGCGGCCCCGGCCGGGGCGGCGGACCCGGGCGAGGCGGCGCTCGGGCGGAACCGGCCGATCCGCCCCGTCACGCGGCGGTGCGCGCCCGCCTCACCCACCGATCCGCATCCTGCTCGGCCACCGGCCCGCGCCTGGCTCACCCGGCGGCCAGCGCCTCGATCACCCGGCGGGCGGTGGCGGCGTCCCGCGCGGCGGTGAACGGCAGGGCATTGCCCCCGGTGAGGCGGAACGGCTCGCCGGTGCGGGTCAGCTGGGTGCCGCCCGCCTCCTCGACCAGCAGCAGACCGGCCGCGTGGTCCCAGGCCGCCTCCCAGGTGAACGCGGTGGCGTCCAACGCGCCGCTCGCGACGGCGAGATACTCCAGCCCGGCCGAGCCGCAGGGACGCGGCGCCAGGCCGTCGGTGCGCAGGCCGCGCAGGGCGCGCTTCTGCTCGTCGGTGGTGTAGTCCGGGTGGGAGTGCGCCACTTCGAGGGCACGGCCGGGCTCGGGGCTGCCGGAGCGCAGCGGCCGGCCGTCGAGGCGGGCGCCCCGCCCGCGGACGGCGGTCGCGAGCCGGTCCTGGGCCGGGGCATAGGTCCAGGAGGCCAGGACCGCGCCGCGCAGGGTGAGGGCGACCAGCGTGCAGAAGCCGGGGTCGCCGTGCACGAACTGCCGGGTGCCGTCGACCGGGTCCACGATCCAGACCGGGACGTCGGCGCCTATCGCGTCGTAGACCGCCGGGTCGGCGTGCACCGCTTCCTCGCCGACGACCAGGGAGCCGGGCAGCAGGTCGGCGAGTGTGTCGGTGAGATAGCGCTCGGCGAGCCGGTCGGCGTCCGTGACCAGGTCGTGCGGTCCGGACTTCTGGTCGACCTCGTGCTCGGCGAGCCGTCGGAAGCGGGGCATGATCTCGGCCGCGGCGGCCTTGCGGACCGCCTCCTCGACGTCGGACGAGCGCTCCGCGAGAAACTCTTCGATGGTTTCCGTCTCTTCGATCATGCCTCCATGAGAGCACAGCCCACTGACAACGCCCCCCGCACCGGTGTATTGCAGGTGGAATCACCGTGAACTCCCGGCGCCGGCCGCCCGAGGCCTAATGCCTGAACTATCCCGTCTCACCCGATTACGCCCACTGCGTGTGGCCCTCCTCAGCGGCCGACCGCGTAACCCTGCATCCCGCGCGGGTTGGCCGCCGCCGACAGGATGCCGGTGCGCGGGTCCCGGGCGACCGCGCACAGCCGCCCCTCCGACCAGGCGCCGCCGACCGTGACGTCGTGGCCGCGGCGGCGCAGCCCGGCGACGACCTCCGGGTCCGTACGGGACTCCACGGTGACGGAGCCGGGGCGCATGCCGCGCGGGTAGAAGGATCCGGGGAAGGAGTCGTTGTGCCAGTTCGGGGCGTCGACGGCGCCTTG
This sequence comes from Streptomyces sp. NPDC003284, assembly GCF_053589675.1. Taxonomy (NCBI): domain Bacteria; kingdom Bacillati; phylum Actinomycetota; class Actinomycetes; order Kitasatosporales; family Streptomycetaceae; genus Streptomyces; species Streptomyces sp. NPDC003284. Next base: position 174,620 of record NZ_JBSFSI010000001.1, on the reverse strand, counting down.
CAGGTCGAGGCCGCCGCGGACGGCGGGGCGCAGCGCGAGGGACAGGAAGAAGTGCAGCTGCCACTGGTCCTGCTGGTCGCCGCCGGGGGTGCCGAAGGCCAGGACGGGTTCGCCGTCGCGCAGGGCGAGCGAGGGCGTGAGGGTGGTGCGCGGCCGGCGGCCGGGTGTCAGCGTGTTCGGCAGGCCCTCCTCCAGCCAGGTCATCTGGAGCCGGGTGCCGAGCGGGAAGCCGAGTTCGGGGACGACGGGGTTCGACTGGAGCCAGCCGCCGCTGGGCGTGGCGGCGACCATGTTGCCCCAGCGGTCGACGACGTCGAGGTGGCAGGTGTCGCCGCGGGTCGCGCCGTCCGCGCCGACCTCGGGTTCCCCGACCTCGGGTTCCCCGGGCACGGGCGAGGTGGAGGGCTTGGCGACGGTGGGCTCGCCCACCCCCAGGGCGTCGAACTCGCCGGGGTCGGCGGCGGCCCGGCAGGCGTGCGCGCTCAGCCGCGGCTCGCGCCCGTCCGGGCTGCCGGGGCGCAGCTCGTAGGAGGCCCGCTCCCCGACCAGGGCGCGCCGTCCGGCGTTGTACGCGGCGCCGAGCAGCGTGCCCAGCGGCACGTCGGCGGCGTCTCCGTACCAGGCCTCCCGGTCGGCCATCGCGAGTTTGCAGTTCTCGATGAGCAGATGGACGTAGTCGGCCGAACCGTGCACCGGCGGTTCGGGCGGCAGCAGGGCGAGCTGCTGGAGGAAGGCGGGCCCCTGGCTCCAGGGTCCCGCCTTGCACAGGGTCCAGCCGTTCCAGTCGTACGTCACCGGGTCCTCGTACGTCGCGGACCAGCCCGCGAGGTCGGCGGCCGTCAGGGTGCCGGTGTGGTGGGCGCCGCTGGTGTCCAGCGTGGGGCGGCGGGCCTGGCGGACCAGCGCCTCGGCGATGAAGCCGGAGCGCCACACCTCGCGCGCGGCGTCGATCCGCGCCTCCCGGTCCCCGGCTCCCGCCGTCTCGGCCAGCAGCCGCTTCCAGGTGGCGGCGAGGGCGGGGTTGCGCAGCGGTTCGCCGGGGCGGGGCACCCGGCCGCCGGGCAGATAGACCTCGGCCGAGGACGTCCACTCGGTCTCGAACAGCTCCCGCACGGTCTCGACGGTCTCCCCCACGCGCTCCACCGGCGGGTGCCCGTGCTCGGCGTATCCGATGGCGTACGCCAGGACGTCGTCGAGCGGCTTGGTGCCGTGGTCGCGCAGGAGCAGCAGCCAGGCGTCGAAGGCGCCCGGGACGGCGGCGGCGAGCGGCCCCGTGCCCGGCACCAGGTCGAGTCCGAGCCCCCGGTAGTGCGCGGCGCTCGCCCCCGCCGGGGCGACCCCCTGCCCGCACAGCACCCGCACCGCACCGCCCGCCGGGGCGAGCAGGATCGGCACCTCCCCGGCCGGCCCGTTGAGATGCGGCTCCACCACATGCAGCACGAACGCCCCGGCCACGGCCGCGTCGAACGCGTTCCCACCGCCCTCCAGCACGGCCATCGCCGACTGCGAGGCCAGCCAGTGCGTGGAGGACACCATGCCGAAGGTGCCCTGGAGGGTGGGACGGGTGGTGAAGCGCACGCGGTTCGCCGCCTTCCGGCTGTGGGTGGGCCTGCTGCGGGGGGGGTCAGCTCATGCCGCTGTGTCAGCTCATGCCGGTGGCCGACCCGGAACCCTGGTCGGAGCCGTGGTCGGGACCGTGCTCGGGGCCGTCGTCGGGGTCTCGCGGTTGCGGAGCGGGCGCGTGACCTGTTTGGCGACGCAGGCCGGCATGCCCTCCACGGTGAGGGCGGGACGCGGTCCGGTGGACGCGGGGTCGGCCGGTGGGTGGGCCGCCGCCAGGCGGCGGAAGGCGCCGGGCGGCATGCCGACCAGCTCGGTGAAGCGGGTGGTGAAGGTGCCGAGCGAAGCGCAGCCGACGGTGAAGCACACCTCGGTGACGCTGAGTTCGCCGCGGCGCAGCAGGGCCGCCGCGCGCTCGATGCGGCGCGTCATCAGGTACGCGTACGGCGACTCGCCGTAGGCCGCCCGGAACTGCCGGCTGAGGTGTCCGGCCGAGATGTTCTCGCCGCGGGCGAGCGCCTCCACGTTCAGCGGCTGGGCGTACTCGCGGTCGATCCGGTCGCGGATACGGCGCAGCCGGGCGAGGTCGGTCAGACGCTGCGCCTCGACACGGGCGCCGCGCCAGTCGGGCCGGCACATGGGCAACTCCCCTCTCGCCTGGGACGGTTCAGCGCAGTTCCTGGATGCGGATCAGATTGCCCGCGGGGTCGCGGAAGGCGCAGTCACGGATGCCGTACGGCTGCTCGGTCGGCTCCTGGACGACCTCGGTGTCACCCGCCTGCACCCTCTCGAAGGTACCGTCGAGGTCGGGGGTGGCCAGCAGGATCCAGCCGTAGGTGCCCTTGGCCATCATCTCGGCGATGGTGCGCCGTTCGTCCTCGGTGATGCCGGGGTCGGCGGCGGGCGGCGCCAGGAGGAGGGACGTACCGGGCTGACCGGCCGGGCCGACCGTGATCCAGCGCATCCGGCCCTGCCCGACATCGCTGCGCACCTCGAAGCCGAGGACGTCACGGTAGAAGGCGAGCGACGCGTCCGGATCGTCGTGCGGCAGAACGGTCGTGTGAATGGTGATGTCCATGACGGCAGGCTAGGACCTGTCCGGCCGATCATCGCGAAGACGCGGGGTGGGGCACGCACATCCGCCGCGTTGTCGTCGGTTGCCGACGCTCCGCGTCGACGCCCTCCTCCGCCTTGCGGCCGCACGCACCCCACCCCGCTCACCCGCGCCCACGAGGCACTGTTGCTTCCCTCCACCATGATCGGCCGGACAGGCCCTGGGCGGCCCTTCCGCCCCGCGCTTCTCGATTCCTGATCACCGGCGGCCGTCAGCGGTCGCCTCGGTGCCGCGCAGCGGCAGTGTCTCGGCCTTGGCCCGCATCTCGGCGGCGCGGCGCACCCGCAGGGCGTCGAGGAGGTCCGCCGCCAGGGACCAGTTGGCCCGCGCCTGCTCGCCCCTGCCCTGCTCCAGCTGGGCGGAGGCGAGGTGGTCCAGGACGTCGGCGCGGTTGTAGTCGTCGTGCAGTTCCTCCCACAGGCGCAGCGACCTCTCGTAACCGGCGATCGCGGCGTCGAGGTCTCCCAGGCCCTGCTGGGCGTAGCCGATGGCGTCCCAGGCCCCGGCCTGGAACTGGAGGTCGCCCACCGCCCGCAGCAGGGGCAGCGCCTCCTCGCAGGTGGCGATGGCCTCCTCGTAGGCGCCGGTGTGGGCGAGGACCCAGCCGATGTTGCTGAGGGTGGACGCCACCCCTTCGCGGCTGCGCGCCATGCGGTACAGCTCCAGGGCCCGGCGCGGATGCTCCAGCGCCTCGGTGAAGCGGCCCTGGCGGATGCGGAAGAAGCCGATCTCGCAGACGATGCGGGCGCGCAGCTCCAGCGGCACCCGGGGCAGTTCCCCGAGGATCACCTCGATCTGTTCGTCGACCTCGTCGGTGTGCCCGGTCTCCAGGAGCGCACGGGTCAGGTTGGAGCGGCTGCGCACGGTGGCGACCGGGTCGCCGAGCGCGAGTGCGGCCTCCAGGCCGATCCGTGCGGCCGGCACCTCCTCGGCCCAGCGGCCCACGATCACGTTGTAGGCGATCCACTCGCGCGCGCAGGCGCCGCGCACGCGCAGCAGCCGCGGGTCCCCCAGCGACTGGAGGACGGGCCCCACGGCCGGCTCCTCCTGGCGGAACCAGTCCAGTGCCTCCTCGCGGCTGTCGATCGCGACGTGGACGATGCCCTCCAGAGGTTCCTCGGCGGGCTCGGGTCCCAGCCGGGAGGAGTGGCGGTTGGCCAGGTGCGCGTTGTGCCGCAGATAGTCCAGCAGGCGTGCCTGGGCGCCGACGCGGTCGTCCTGCTCCTCGGCCGCGAGTTCGCCGCCGTAGTCCCGTACGAGGTCGTGCAGGACGTAGCGGCCGTCGGCGTCGCGGGCGAGCAGGCTCGCCGAGGTCAGCTCCCGCAGGCAGCGGCGGGCCGCCGGCATCTCCCTGCCCGCGAGCGAGGCGGCGGCCTCGGCGGTGGCGCTGGGGCCGGGGTGCAGGCACAGGTGGCGGAAGAAGCGGGCCGTCTCGTCGGTGAGCGCCCGGTAGGACCAGGAGAAGACCGCGCGGACGTCGGCGCGCTGGTCGTCGGCGGCGAAGGCGTCCAGCCGGGGCCTGGACTCCTTCAGCTCGCGCGCCGCCAGCCTGAGCCGCATCCGGGGCGCGGCGCTGAGCTGGGCGCCGACCACGGCGACCGCGAGCGGCAGGAACCCGCACAGCTCGACCAGCTCGGCCGCCGCGTCGGGTTCCGCACGGCAGCGCTCCTCGCCGATCCGGGCCGCGAGCGCCTCCAGCGCCTCCTGCGGCGTCCAGACGTCGAGGCTGATGACGAAGGCGCCCTCGGCGGCGACCAGGCCGGCCAGCCGGTTGCGCGAGGTGACGATGGTCAGGCAGCCCGCGGAGGCGGGCAGCAGCGGCCTCACCTGCTCGGCGTCGGCCGCGTTGTCCAGGACGGCGATCAGCTGCCGGGAGGCGGTCTTCTCCTTGAAGAGGTCGCTGCGCCGCTCGGTGCTCGCGGGGATGTCGCCGCTGGGCACGCCGAGGGCGCGCAGGAACCCGCCGAGGGCCTCGCCGGGGTCGAGGGGGCGTTCGGAGGCCTCGAAGCCGCGCAGGTTCACGTACAGCTGGCCGTCCGGGAAGCGGTCGGCGACCTGGTGCGCCCAGTGCACCGCGAGGGCCGTCTTGCCGACCCCGGCCATGCCGCCGATGGCGGAGACGACGAGGTGCCTGCCGTGGGGTGTGGCGGCGCCGGTGATGCCGCGGGCGGCCGCGACGGCGGACTCGCGGCTGCGGAACACCGCGAGGTCGGGCGGCAGTTGCCGGGGCACCGTGGCGTGGGCGGCGGGGCGGGTGACGGACTGGAGCAGTCGGCGCCGCTCGTCCTCGTCCAGTTCGAGGGCGTCCATCAGTTCGGTCAGCGTCGACTGACGGGGCAGGCTGTGGCCGCGTTCGATGTCGCTGATGGCCCGCACGCTCACGCCGGACGCCTCGGCGAGGCCCTCCAGGGTCAGCAGGGAACGCCGCCGCGCCTCGCGCAGCAGCCCGCCGAACGCCTTCTTGTCCATCCTCACCCCACCGGATACCGCGCCGACGGACCGGCCGGGGCCGTGCCGGAGCTACAGGGAAGAGGAGGAACCTAACACAGTTGTGGATTGAACGTTCAGGGTGTTCCGCCGGCCAGGACGCGCCCGGCGGTGCGGACGGCGGCCCGCTCACGGGCGTGGTGCCGGTCCAGTTCGGCGCGGTGGCCGGTGATCAGGCGTTCCTGGGCGCGTGCGTCCAGGGCGCGCACCGTGCGGAGGTAGCCGGTGCGCTGTTTGCAGCGGGCGTCGGCGACGGCCGTGCGCTTCTCCGCCCCGGTGGGCAGGTCCGGGTCGCCGCGCTCGCCGGAGAGCCGCAGCCGCAGTTCCTCCTCCCGGCGGTCGTCGCCGCGCTGGGCGTCGGCGGGGGTGGCGTAGTGGTACCCGGCGCCGCGCATACAGGCCGACCAGGTCCGGTCGGCCCGCTGCCAGGCCGGGTCCTGCTCGGCGCGGCGGCGGCTCTCGCCCCGCAGGGCCGACACCGGGTCGGGTCCGGTGCGGGAGCCGGTGCCGCGGATCCGCCGCTCGGCCTCGCCCAGGCAGCCCCCGTCCGGGACCGGCCGGCCGTGCGCGCGGGCGGGTCCGCCGTCCGCCGAACTGCCGGTGAGGGCCACGTACTCGGGCATCGTCCAGGTCTTCTCGCGGGCGTGGGCGCGGTACGCGGCGAGGGCGCCCCGGTAGCCGTGGGCGGCGGCGTCGGCGGGGTCCTGGACGCCGTAGCGGTGGGCGTCGTCGCTGACGGCCACCACGGTGAGGACCGTCCGGAAGGCGTCGGCGGGGCGCTGCGGCGGGCCGGGCGGGTGGCGCGGGTCCACGTCGGCGAGGCTGTCGAAGCCGAGGCGGCGCATGCACTGCGCGGCGAGCGTCCAGCGGGCGGCGGTGACCGTGTCCTGCTCGGCGTCCGTCAGCTCGAAGGCGTCCAGCGGCTGGGCGTCCCGGCCGCCTGCCGCGGAGCCGCCCGGGGACCAGGTCCCGGCCCGGTCGCCGCACAGGGTGAGGCCGAGGCCCGCGGCGAGGAGCAGGACGAGAGGGAGGGCTCTGCGCATCCGCCCAGCCGATCAGGGCGGCACGGCAGGGTGCTGTGACGGAAGCCATAGTTCCGGGTCACAGGGGCATCACAGCGGGCGGGAACACCGCGGCCGTGCCGGGCGTTGCTCCCTGCGGCAGCAAGGGAGGCCCGGGAAGTGCACGGTGAGTACAAGGTGCCCGGCGGCAAGCTCGTCGTCGTGGACGTGGAGTCCGAGGACGGCGTGCTGCGGCGGGTGCGCGTGGCGGGAGATTTCTTCCTGGAGCCGGACGAGGCGCTCGACGCGGTGAACGGCGCGCTGGAGGGCGCACCGGCCGACACCGACGCGGCGGGTCTGGCCGCCCGGATCGACGCCGCGCTGCCCCCGGGCACGGTCATGTACGGACTGACCTCGGAGGGCGTCGGCGTCGCGGTGCGCCGGGCGCTGGCCCACGCCACCGACTGGACCGACTACGACTGGCAGCTGATCCACGAGGGCCCGCAGGCACCCGCGCTGCACATGGCGCTGGACGAGGTGCTGACCGCCGAGGTCGCGGCCGGGCGGCGACCCCCGACGCTGCGGGTGTGGGAGTGGGGCGCCCCCGCGGTGATCATCGGCAGCTTCCAGTCGCTGCGCAACGAGGTGGACGCCGAGGGCGCCGCACGGCACGGCATCGAGGTGGTGCGGCGGATCTCCGGCGGCGGCGCGATGTTCGTCGAGCCCGGCAACACCATCACCTACTCCCTCTCGGTGCCCGAGGCGCTGGTGCAGGGGCTGTCCTTCCAGGACAGCTATGCCTACCTGGACGACTGGGTGCTCGGCGCCCTCGGTGACATGGGCATCCGCGCCTGGTACCAGCCGTTGAACGACATCGCCACCGACCAGGGCAAGATCGCGGGGGCGGCGCAGAAGCGGGTCGTCGGGCCGGGCGGCGGCCCCGGTGCCGTGCTGCACCACGTGACCATGTCGTACGACATCGACGCCGACAAGATGCTCGAAGTGCTGCGCATCGGGCGGGAGAAGCTGTCCGACAAGGGCACGCGGAGCGCGAAGAAGCGGGTGGATCCGCTGCGTCGGCAGACCGGTCTGGCGCGCGAGGCCGTCATCCAGCGGATGATCGAGTCCTTCGACGGCCGGTACGGCCTGACGGCGGGCAAGGTGACCGGCGAGGAACTTGCCCGCGCCCAGGAGTTGGCGCGCGCGAAGTTCGGCGGGCCCGAGTGGACGGCGCGCGTGCCGTGACACGCACGGCGCGTGTGCCGTGACGCGCTGACCGGAGGGCCTGTCCCGGTTGCCCTCCGGGAGGCCCCCGGTGCCGGGCTCCGTGACCGGGCGGGCACGGAGCGAGTTGGCACTTCCGCCGCACAGGCGGGCGTGTGACACTGTCGTCCCGTCCACCATCCGGACGGCCCCCGCATCGTCCGTCCCCCCACACGAGAAGTGTGCCGTGCGTGAACTCCCCCTGCCGCTCGCGCTGTCCGCGCGACTGGCCCCGGTCGTCGTCCTCGCCTGTGCCGGCTGGGCGCTGACGTCCGGCCCGCTGGCTTCCCCGTCCGACGACGGGCCCGAGGCGGGCGGAGCGGGGGCCGGCGCGACCGGCACCCGGTCGGCCTCCTCCTCCGGTGCGCCCGGACCCTCCTCCGCGCCGTCCTCGTCCGCCGGTGCCGCCGTCTACACGACGGCTCCCGCGCCGTGCACCGCGGTCTCGGCGAAGACCGTCGGGGCCCTGGTGCCGGGGGCGAAGACGGCGGGCAAGGAGATCGCCTCGACGGACAGGAACGTCCGCCGCACCTGCTCCTGGAACGCGCTCAAGGGCTACGACTACCGCTGGCTGGACGTGTCCTTCGAGGTGATGCGGTCCCAGGAGGCGGCGACCACCGCCTATCAGCAGCGGACCGGTGAGAAGAGCGGCGGCGGCGCGGTGCCCGGTCTCGGCGACGCCGCGTACTCCGTCGTGAACCTCACCACCGAGGACAAGCAGCAGACCCGGGAGGGCGTGGTCCTGGTGCGGGCCGCCAACGCGCTGGTGGTCGTGACGTACAACGGCAGCGACTTCGAGTCGAAGAAGGCCCCCGACACCGACGTGATCAACAAGGGCGCCATCAAGGCGGCCAAGGAGGCGGTGGCCGCGCTGCTGGGCAGCCGGTCCCAGGGGAACTGAGGACCGACCGCCCGGCCGCGCGCCGACCGCCCGGCGGCGCGCCGACTCTCACCCGGCCTCCCGCGCCTCCTGCACCTCCTGCGCCTTTCGCGCCTCCCGCGCCTCCTGTCCCGCGGTCCGGCCGCGCAGTCCGGGCAGGGTCAGCAGCAGGTACAGCGCGGCCGAGGTGCCCAGGCCCACCGCCCAGCCGTAGTCGGCCAGCGGCCGCAGCGCCGGGACGGGGCGGCCGTCGACGAGCGGATGGAAGTCCGCGCCGCCGACGGCCAGCACGCCGCCCACCGCGAAGGCGGTGACCGCCCGCCAGTTCCAGCCGCCCGCGTACCAGTAGCGCCCGCCCGCGCGGTACAGGTCGGCCAGCGCCAGGCGGCAGCGGCGCACCACCCAGTAGTCGGCGACGAGGATGCCCGCCACCGTGCCGAGCAGCCCGCCGACCAGGCCCAGCCAGGTGAAGATGTAGCCCTGCGGGTCGGCGTACAGCTTCCACGGGCAGATCACCACCGCGAGCACCGCCGTGATCAGGGCGCCGGTACGGAAACTCACCTTGCGCGGCGCCACGTTGGAGAAGTCGAACGCCGGGGAGACCAGGTTGGCGGCGATGTTCACCGAGAGCGTCGCCACCAGCACGGTCACCAGCGCGTACAGCAGTCCGGCCACGTTGTCCGTCTTCGCCGCCAACTGCACCGGGTCCCAGACCGGTTCGCCGTACACCGCCTGGGAACCGGAGGTGACCAGCACCGACAGGAACGCGAACAGCGTCATGGTGGTGGGCAGTCCGAGGGCCTGTCCCCAGGTCTGCGCCCGCTGGCTCCTGCCGTAGCGGGTGAAGTCCGGGATGTTCAGGGACAGCGTCGACCAGAAGCCGATCATGCCCATCAGGGAGGGGGCGAACAGCTTCCAGAAGTCCGCGCCCCAGCCCAGCTTCGAGGGCTGGTCGAAGAGCGGGCCGAAGCCGCCGGCCTCGACGCTCATCCACCACAGCATCACGAACGCGCCGACCAGGACGAACGGCGCCGCCCAGTTCTCGAACCGGCGGATGGTGTCCATGCCCCGGTGGATGATCGCCACCTGGATCGCCCAGAACACCGCGAACGACAGCCACATCGTCCAGGCGTACCCGCCGACGCGGGAGGCGTCCGTCCAGCCGTCGCCGATCAGCTTCCCGGCCAGCAGATAGATCGCCTCGCCGCCGATCCAGGTCTGGATGCCGAACCAGCCGCACGCCACCAACGCCCGTACCACGGCGGGCAGGTTGGCGCCGCGTACGCCGAAGGAGGCACGCGCGAACACCGGGAACGGGATGCCGTAGCGCGGTCCGGCGTGGCCGGTGAGCAGCATCGGCACCAGCACGATCAGATTGGCCGCGGCGATGGTGAACACCGCCTGCTTCCAGTCCATGCCGACGGCGATCAGCCCGGAGGCGAGGGTCCAGGAGGCCGTGTTGTGGGCCATGCCGACCCACAGGGCGGAGAAGTTGTAGGTGGTCCAGGTACGCCCGGCCACCGGGACCGGGAGCAGGTCGGCGTTGGCGTAGGGGCCGGTGGGCGGCGCGGTGCCGGGGGCGAGTTCCACCCGCCCGTCGGGCAGGGTGACCTGGGTGGACGGCGGTATGCCCGGGGATGCGGTGTCGGTCATGGGGTGCTCCCGGTCGGCAGGAGTGCGGGCTATCTGGGGTCGACGGCGGGGATGACCTCGCGGCCGTACGCGTCGATCACGGCTTCGCGCGCGTCGTGCATGGCGTACAGGGCGAACTGGTCGACGCCCAGGTCGCGCAGCGCGTTCAGCTTCTCGATGTGCCGTTCGGCTGGCCCGATGACGCAGAACCGGTCGACGATCTCGTCGGGCACGAACTCGGTGTCCGGGTTGCCGCTGCGCCCGTGGTGGGCGTAGTCGTAGCCCTGGCGGGCCTTGATGTAGTCGGTGAGCGCCCCGGGCACGGCGGCGGAGTGCTCGCCGTAGCGGGAGACCAGGTCGGCGACGTGGTTGCCGACCATCCCGCCGAACCACCGGCACTGGTCGCGGGCGTGGGCGAGCGCGGCGGGCGAGTCGTCGTCGGTGACGTAGGCGGGGGCGGCCACGCAGATCCGCACCTCGGCCGGGTCGCGTCCGGCGGCGGCCGCGGCGTCCTTGACCGCCTTGACCATGTACTCGGTGAGATAGAGGTCGGAGAGCTGGAGGATGAAGCCGTCGGCCTCCTCACCGGTCATCTTCAGGGCCTTGGGCCCGTACGCGGCCATCCAGACGGGCACCTCGGCGCCCGGACGGATCCAGGGGAACCGGACGACCGTGCCACCCAGGTCGGCCTCCTCTCCCCTGCCGAGCGCCCGGATGACCTTCATGGCCTCGCTGATGCGGGCCAGGGTGTTGGGCTTGCGCCCGGCCACGCGCATCGCGGAGTCGCCGCGTCCGATGCCGCAGACCGTGCGGTTGCCGAACATGTCGTTGAGGGTGGCGAAGGTGGAGGCGGTCACCTCCCAGGTGCGGGTGGAGGGGTTGGTGACCATCGGGCCGACGGTCAGGTGCCGGGTCCGCGCCAGGATCTGGCTGTAGATGACGAACGGTTCCTGCCAGAGCACGGCGGAGTCGAAGGTCCAGCCGTAGCGGAAGCCGTTCTCCTCGGCGCGCCGCATCAGGTCGATGACACGGGAGGCCGGCGGGTCGGTCTGGAGGACGAGTCCGAAGTCCATGGGCACCGCTCCTAGTCGAGGTACTGGCAGGTGGAGCGCGGGGTGTAGACGCCGTGTCCGGCGTGTCCGGTGTACGCGCGCTCGGTGATGACGGGCTCGCCCCGCGACAGGACGGTCTCCACCCGGCCGGTGACGCGCCGGCCCTCGTACGCCGAGTAGTCGACGTTCATGTGGTGGGTGCGCGCGGAGATGACCTGTTCGGCGTGCGGGTCGTAGATGACGACGTCGGCGTCGGCGCCGGGCGCGAGGGTGCCCTTCTTCGGGTACAGGCCGAACATCCGGGCCGGGGCGGCGCAGGCGATGTCGATCCAGCGGCGGCGTGTGAGATGTCCGTCGACGACGGCCTGGTGGAGCAGGTCCATGCGGTTCTCCACGCCCGGCAGCCCGTTGGGGATCCTGGAGAAGTCGCCGCGGCCCAGCTCCTTCTGGCCGCTGAAGCAGAACGGGCAGTGGTCGGTGGAGACCACCTGGAGGTCGTCGGAGCGCAGCCCGCGCCACAGGGCGGCCTGGTGGTCCCGGGGCCGCAGCGGGGTGCTGCACACGTACTTGGCGCCCTCGAAGTCCGGCTCGGCGAGGTTGTCGGTGGACAGGAACAGGTACTGCGGGCAGGTCTCGCCGAAGACGGGCAGTCCCTCGTCGCGGGCCCGGGTCAGCTCGGCGACCGCCTCGCGCGCCGAGACGTGCACGACGTACAGCGGCGCGCCCGCCACCTGCGCCAGCCGGATCGCGCGATGGGTGGCCTCGGCCTCCAGCAGGGCCTTGCGGACCTCGCCGTGGAAGCGCGGGTCGCTCTCGCCGCGGGCGAGGGCCTGTTCGACCAGGACGTCGATGGCGATGCCGTTCTCGGCGTGCATCATGATCAGCCCGCCGTTGTCGGCGGCCCGCTGCATGGCGCGCAGGATCTGCCCGTCGTCGCTGTAGAAGACGCCGGGGTAGGCCATGAACTGCTTGAAGGAGGTCACCCCCTCCTCCACCAGCAGGTCCATCTCCTTGAGCGTCTCCTCGCGCACATCGGAGACGATCATGTGGAAGCCGTAGTCGATGGCGCAGTTGCCCTCGGCCTTGGCGTGCCAGGCGTCCAGTCCCTCGCGCAGGGTGCCGCCCCTGGTCTGGATCGCGAAGTCCACGACGGTGGTCGTGCCGCCCCAGGCGGCGGCGCGGGTGCCGGTCTCGAAGGTGTCGGAGGCGTAGGTGCCGCCGAAGGGCATCTCCATGTGGGTGTGGCCGTCGACGCCGCCCGGGATGACGTACTTGCCGGTGGCGTCGAGGGTCCGTTCGGCGGTGAACGCCTCGGCGGCCGGGGTGCCGGTGGCGGCGAGCGCGGCGATGCGGCCGTCCTCGATCAGGACGTCGGCGTGGATCTCGTCGGCGGCGGTGACGACGAGGCCGCCGCGGATGACGGTACGGCTCATGCTCCCTCTCCTTCCGGTCGTGCGGGCACGGCGGGTCCCAGGCGCCGGTCAGGGCGCGGTCAGCGGCGTGTACGCGCCCGGCGCCCGGTCGCGGTAGAACTGCCAGCGGTCGCGGACCTCGCGCAGCTTGGCCAGGTCCAGGTCGCGCACGAGGAGTTCGGACTCCTTGTCGCTCGCCACCTCGCCGACGAACTGGGCCTCGGGGTCGACGAAGTAGGAGGTGCCGTAGAAGTCGTCGTCGCCCAGTTCCTCGATGCCGACCCGGTTGATCGCGCCGACGAAGTACTCGTTGGCGACGGCCGCGGCGGGCTGCTCCAGCTGCCACAGGTAGCCGGACAGGCCGCGGGAGGTGGCCGAGGGGTTGAAGACGATCTCGGCGCCGGACAGGCCCAGCGCCCGCCAGCCCTCGGGGAAGTGCCGGTCGTAGCAGATGTAGACGCCGACCTTGCCGACGGCGGTGTCGAAGACGGGCCAGCCGCTGTTGCCGGGGCGGAAGTAGAACTTCTCCCAGAAGCCGTGCACCTGCGGGATGTGGGTCTTGCGGTACTTGCCGAGGTAGCTGCCGTCGGCGTCGAGCACGGCCGCGGTGTTGTAGAGGACGCCGGGCTGCTCCTCCTCGTACATCGGCAGGACGAGGACCAGGTTCAGTTCGCGGGCGAGTTCCTGGAAGCGCCGGACGGTGGGGCCGTCGGGGATCCGCTCGGCGTACTCGTAGAACGCGGGATCCTGCACCTGGCAGAAGTACGGGCCGTAGAACAGCTCCTGGAAGCACAGGATCTGGGCGCCCTGGGCGGCCGCGTCGCGGGCCGCCTGTTCGTGCGCCCTGATCATGGACTCCTTGTCGCCGGTCCAGGCGGCCTGGAAGAGGGCGGCACGGATCACTCGGCTCATCGGGACCTCCGCTGCTCGGTCGGTGTGGGGTGAGCGTAGGGAGGCGGCGGGCCCGGTTTTGAGGTGCACGGTGTCACGTCCGCGCGGGCGGGGCGTGCCACGGTGTCACCCTGGCGCCGTCCCATGTCCCACCGCCGTTTCCCCTGGTCGTCACGGGATGCGCTGCCGTTCAGCGCTGCTGCGCATCATGCGCGAGAAGCGCGATGTGCACGGACGCGGCCTGCTCGAAGTCGTCGAGGTCCACCCCGAGGCGGGCCTGTATGGCTTCCAGACGGCGGTACAGGGCGGGCCGCGAGACGTGGTGCAGGCGGGCGGTGCGGGACTTGTTGCGGCCGGTGGCGAGGTAGGTGCGCAGGACGTCCAGCAGGTCGTGGGCGGTGCCCGTGGCGGTGGCCGCGCACAGGAGTCCGTCCAGTTCCCGTTCGGCGAAGGACTGGACCCGCGGGTCGTCGCGCAGCAGCCGCATCAGGCCGCGCAGATGGACGTCGGCGAGCCGGACGACGGCCGGCAGGTCACGTGCGGTGGCGGAGTCCGCCACGGCGTCCGCCACGTGCCGGGCCTCGCGCAGTCCGGCGGGCACCTCGTCCCAGTCGGTCCGGGCGTCCGCCGCGGCGACCACGGCCCGCACCCGGCCGGACGCCCCGCCCGCCCGCGGCGCCCGCGCCGCGCCGGGGTCCGGCGCGTGGCCCGGCGGCAGCGGTGCGCCGCCGTCCGGTCCGGCCACCGGTCCCGGCCCGGCCGCCTCCCGGTGCAGACGGGCCGCGAAGTGGGCGGTGAGGGCGTCGGCGTCCTGGTCGCGGGGCAGGCTGAGGAGGATCGCGGTGAGGCCGTCGGACAGCTCGGCGACGAGTCCGGGCAGACCCAGCAGGCGCAGCAGCCGGTCGAGGCCGGCCGGTTCGGCGCCGCGCGCCACCAGGGGCACGAAGGTGCGCCGGTTGACGGGCAGTCCGGCCGCCCGCGCCCGGGGCAGCAGCTGCCGTGCCGGTACGGCCTCGCCGACCAGGTCGGTCAGCAGGCTCTGCGCGGACTGCTCCTCCCAGGTGCCGCCGCCGTGGCCGCCGAGCATGCGGTGCAGGACCAGGGCCTCGGCGGCACGGTCGGCCAGCAGCCGCCCGGTGGCGGCGTCGCCGCGGTGGCCGCAGAGCACCAGCCGGCCCCAGATCTCCCCGCGCCCGCCGAGCCCGGCGCGGATCCAGCCGTCGCCCTCGCGGCCGCCGGCCTGCCGGGCGATCCGCTCCCAGTCGCGCAGCACGTCGTCGACCGCGGAGCGCTCCCCGGCCGTGGCGAGCACCCGGTGGGCGAGGTTGGTGACGACGACGGGGCAGGCGCTGTGCTGGGCGATCTCGTCGAGCAGCGCCTGGAGCGGGGCGCCCGCGGTGATCAGCGCGGTGAGCGCGGTGCGCACCGCCTCCGAGAGGCTGACCGAGGCGAACTTCTGCCGCACCAGCCGGGACTGCACCTCCTCGGTCAGCTCGGCGAACGGGAAGGGCCGGTGCAGGACGACCAGCGGCAGCCCGCACCGCTCGGCGGCGCGGCGCATCACGTCGGGCGGCGCGGGGAAGGCCCGGCCGAGGCCGAGGACCACGGCGGCGGCGTCCGCCCGGTGCAGCGAGCGGATGTACTCGGCCTGCTTCTCCTCGTCCCCGGCGAGCAGCACCCCGGTGGTGAGGACCATCTCGCCGCCGCTGAGCATCACGCCGACGTCCGCCGCCTCGGCGACGTGCACCCAGCGCACCGGCCGGTCGAGCCGGTCCGCGCCCGCCACCACCTCCGGCTCCCCGGCGAGGACCCGTTCCAGGGTGAGCACCTGGCGCACGGACAGGGCGGCCTCCGGCGCCGTCCGGGGGGCCGGGCCGGGGTGATCGGGGGCGGTCGGGGAACGATCGTGGGCGGTCGGGGATCGGCCGGGGGCGGCCAAGGATCCGCCGGAAGCGGCCAAGGATCCGCCGGGGGCGGTCAGGGGTCCGTCGGGGGCGGTGGTCATGGGCGACACTCCCCTCCTTCTCGTCCTTCCCGCGGCGCTCCTCCCCCGGCCGGGTCCCGGCCGGGGCCGCGGGCGCGTTCAGTACGCCGCGCGCAGCGCGTCCTCCAGCAGGGCGGCGCCCTCCTCGGCCTCCGCGACGGTCAGCGACAGCGGCGGGGCGACGCGCAGGGCGCTGGTGGCGTGGCCGCCGCCCTTGCCGATGAGCAGGCCGCGTTCACGGGCCGCCTCCAGCAGGGCGGCGCCCTCCTCGGCCTCCGCGACGGTCAGCGACAGCGGCGGGGCGACGCGCAGGGCGCTGGTGGCGTGGCCGCCGCCCTTGC
>NZ_JBSFSI010000001.1:0-158904 GCF_053589675.1 Streptomyces sp. NPDC003284 | reverse complement strand
CCGATGAGCAGGCCGCGTTCGCGGGCCGCCTCCAGCACGGCGGCGGCCGCCCGCGGGTCGGCCTCGTCGGTGCCGGGTCTGACCAGTTCGACGCCGATCATGAGTCCGCGGCCGCGCACCTCGCGTACGCCGGGCAGCCGGGCGGCGACGGCCCGCAGCCGTTCGATGAGCAGGCCGCCGACCCGGCGCGCGTTGCCCTGGAGGTCGTGATCGAGCAGGTGGTTGAGGTTGGCGAGGCCCGCGGCCATGGTGATCTGGGTGCCGCCGAAGGTGGAGATGCTGTGGGCGTCCAGGCAGTTCATGATCTCGGCGCGGGCGATCACCCCGCCGATGGACATGCCGTTGCCGATGCCCTTGGCGAAGGTGACGAGGTCCGGCGGTCCGCTGCGGCCGTGCGCCTGCCAGCCCCAGAAGTGGTCGCCGGTGCGGCCCCAGCCGGTCTGCACCTCGTCGGCGATCCACAGGACGCCGTGCTCCGCGAGGACCTCGCGGAAGGCCGCGTACAGGCCGTCGGGCGGGGAGGTGAAGCCGCCGACGCCCTGGATCGGTTCGGCGATGAGCGCGGCGGGCGGCCGGGTGTGGCCGAGGAGGTCCCTGAGGTCCTCGACGCAGGCCGCGACGAACCCGGCGTCGTCCAGGTGGGCGAAGGGCCCGCGGGTGCGGACGCCGCCGTGGACGTAGAGCGTCTGGAGCGGGGAGAGGGAGCTGGGCGACCAGGAGCGGTTGCCGGTGACGCCGATCGCGCTGAAGGAGCGGCCGTGGTAGCTGTTGCGCATGGCCAGGACCGTGTTGCTGCGCCGGTGGGTGGTGGCCAGCAGCAGCGCGGTGTCGTTGGCCTCGGTGCCGGAGGTGGTGAAGAACACCCGGGCGTCCGGGATGCCGCTCAACTGGGCGATGCGTTCGGCCAGTTCGACCATGGGCCGGTTGAGGTAGAGGGTCGAGGAGTGCACGATCCTGGCGGCCTGCTCACTCACCGCCTTGGTGACCTCGGGCAGCGCGTGGGCGGTCATGGTGGTCAGGATCCCGCCGAAGAAGTCCAGGTAGCGGCGGCCTGCCGCGTCCCAGACGTACCGGCCCTCGCCGTGGGTGATCTCCAGCGGGTCCTCGTAGTAGAGGGAGAGCCAGTCGGGCAGGACGGCCCGGTGACGGTCGTAGAGGTCGTTCACGGCGTCCCTCCTCGTACGCCCGGCCCGCGGGGCCGGGGAGGCGATCGGGTCACTGCGCGGCGGACGTGACGCGGGAGAGTCCTCTACGCACGTAGAACGGACCCGGGGGCACGAACGTAAGCCCCTTGGCGCCCCTTGCCAAGACCATCGCCGTGAACCGGCGGAGTCGATCGTGTTTCACACTCCGCCGGGTGAGTCCGCGGCGCCCCGCCGGTCCGGGAGGGCGCGCTCACACCCGGGCGGGCACGCACCGGCCCACCAGTTCGTCCATGGACAGGCCCAGGGCGTGCGCCAGGGCGGCGACCGTGAAGAACGCCGGGGTCGGCGCCCGGCCGGTCTCGATCTTGCGCAGGGTCTCGGCCGAGATGCCCGCGCTCGCCGCGACCTCGGCCATGCTGCGGCTGCCGCGCGCCTCGCGCAGCAGCCGCCCGAGACGCTCGCCGCGCTCGTGCTCTTCCGGGGTGAGAGGGGTGCGCACCATGACGCCATCCTAGCGCGTCGACCGGTATAGAAATACCGGTATAGTAATTGGCATGGTGGAACTGAAGACAGACACATCGATCGACGCCATGCACGAGACCGGCCAGGTCGTCGCGCGCGGACTCACCGCCGCCCGCGAGGCCGCCGCGGTGGGGGTCTCCCTGCTGGAGCTGAACGAGGTCGCGCACGACGTGCTGCGCGAGGCCGGGGCGGCCTCGCCCTTCCTCGGCTACCGGCCCTCCTTCGCCCCGACCCCCTTCCCCGCGGTGCTCTGCGTCTCGGTGAACGACGCGATCGTGCACGGCGTCCCGACCCGCTACCTGCTGCGCGACGGCGACCTGGTCTCCCTGGACTTCGGCGCCCACCTGGGCGGCTGGGCGGGCGACTCCGCGCTCAGCTTCACCGTCGGCCGGGCGCGTCCCGCCGACACCCTGCTGATCGAGACCGCCGAGCGGGCCCTGGCCGCCGGAATCGGCGCGGCCGTCGTCGGCAACCGCGTCGGCGACATCGCCCACGCCATCGGCACCGTGTGCCGTGCGGCGGGCTACGGCATCCCGCAGGACTTCGGCGGCCACGGCGTGGGCCGCCACATGCACGAGGACCCCGGCGTCCCCAACGAGGGCCGCCCCGGACGCGGCATGCCGCTGCGCCACGGCATGGTCCTCGCCATCGAGCCCATGCTGATCGGCGGCGGCACCGACGGCTACCACCCGGCCCCCGACGGCTGGACCCTGTGCACGGACGACGGCTCCCGTGCCGCGCACGTCGAGCACACGGTCGCGATCACCGGCAGCGGCCCGCGCGTCCTCACCCAGCGGTAGCCCGGCGCCCCGGGAGCCGCGCCCGACCGTGCCCGACCGCGCCCGACCGTGCCCGCCCCGCGCTCGACGTGCCCGGACAAATGGGACGTGTCATCGTGGCATGACCGCATCCCATCCGGTTACCCGGCGAAAGCCACCCGTCAGCGAAGGAACGGAAAGCGATGACCAGCGGCTTCGTCGGCCCGGAGGGCGAGGACGACCCCTTCGGCGAATTCTTCGCCCGGTTCTTCGGCGGCACCCGCCCCGGGCCCCGGCACGTCGACATCGGCAGGCTCCTCAGCCGGCCGGCCCGGGAACTCGTCAAGGGCGCGGCCCAGTACGCCGCCGACCACGGCAGCCGGGACCTGGACACCGAGCACCTGCTGCGCGCGGCGCTCGCCACCGAACCCACCCGCTCCCTGCTCAGCAGGTCGGGCGCGGACCCGGACTCGCTCGCCACCCAGATCGACGAGCGGTCCGGGCCCGTGCAGAACCCACCGGGCGACGCCTCCCCGCCCCCCGCGCTGTCCCTCACCCCGGCCGTCAAACGGGCCCTGCTGGACGCCCACGACATGGCACGGGCCGGCGGCGCGGGCTACATCGGCCCGGAGCACGTGCTCAGCGCGCTGGCCGCCAATCCCGACTCGGCGGCCGGGCACATCCTGAACGCGGCCCGCTTCGCCGCCTCGGGCCTGCCGCCCGAGCAGCCGGACACCGCGGCGGCGCCGGGAGCGGAGCGGCAGCGGCCCACCGGCACGCCCACCCTGGACAAGTACGGCCGCGATCTCACCGAGCTGGCCCGGCAGGGCCGGGTCGACCCGGTGATCGGACGGGACCAGGAGATCGAGCAGACCGTCGAGGTGCTGTCCCGGCGCGGGAAGAACAACCCCGTGCTGATCGGGGACGCGGGCGTCGGCAAGACGGCCATCGTCGAGGGGCTCGCCCAGCGCATCGCCGACGGCGACGTGCCCGACATCCTGCTCGGCCGCCGGGTGGTGGCCCTGGACCTGACGGGCGTGGTCGCCGGCACCCGCTACCGCGGCGACTTCGAGGAGCGCCTGAACACCATCGTCACCGAGATCCGCACCCACTCCGACCAGTTGATCGTCTTCATCGACGAACTGCACACCGTGGTCGGCGCGGGCGGCGGCGGCGAGGGCGGCTCCCTGGACGCGGGCAACATCCTCAAGCCCGCCCTGGCCCGCGGCGAGCTGCACATCGTGGGCGCCACCACCCTGGAGGAGTACCGGCGCATCGAGAAGGACGCGGCGCTGGCCCGCCGCTTCCAGCCCATCCTGGTCCCGGAGCCGACCCCGGCGGACGCCCTCGAGATCCTGCGCGGGCTGCGCGACCGCTACGAGGCCCACCACCAGGTCCGCTACACCGACGAGGCCCTGGTGGCGGCCGTGGAGCTGTCCGACCGCTATCTGACCGACCGGCGGCTGCCGGACAAGGCCATCGACCTGATCGACCAGGCGGGCGCGCGGGTACGGCTGCGGGCCCGCACCAAGGGCACGGACGTACGGGCCCTGGAGCGCGAAGCGGAACAGCTCGCCTGCGACAAGGACCAGGCCGTCGCGGACGAGCAGTACGAGCGGGCCACCGAGCTGCGCGACCGCATCGGGGAGCTGAAGCGGCGCATCGCCGAGGCGGGCGGCGGCGAGGAGGCCGACGAGGGCCAGCACCTGGAGGTGACCGCCGAGGCCGTCGCCGAGGTGGTGTCCCGGCAGACCGGCATCCCGGTCAGCAGCCTCACCCAGGAGGAGAAGGAGCGCCTGCTCGGCCTGGAGGAGCATCTGCACCGGCGGGTGGTCGGCCAGGACGAGGCGGTCGCCGTGGTCTCCGAGGCCGTACTGCGCTCCCGTGCCGGGCTCGCCAGCCCCGACCGGCCGATCGGCAGCTTCCTGTTCCTCGGCCCGACCGGCGTCGGCAAGACCGAACTGGCCCGCGCTCTGGCCGAGGCGCTGTTCGGCAGCGAGGACCGCATGGTCCGCCTCGACATGAGCGAGTACCAGGAACGGCACACCGTCAGCCGCCTGGTGGGCGCCCCGCCCGGCTACGTCGGCCATGAGGAGGCCGGGCAGCTCACCGAGGTGGTGCGCCGTCACCCGTACTCGCTGCTGCTGCTCGACGAGGTGGAGAAGGCGCACCCGGACGTCTTCAACATCCTGCTCCAGGTGCTCGACGACGGGCGGCTGACCGACTCCCAGGGCCGCACGGTGGACTTCACCAACACCGTCATCGTGATGACCAGCAACCTCGGTTCGGAGGCCATCACCCGGCGCGGCGCGGGGATCGGGTTCGGCGCGGGCGGGGCGGAGGCCGACGAGGAGGCGCGGCGCGAGCAGATCCTGCGCCCGCTGCGCGAGCACTTCCGGCCCGAGTTCCTGAACCGCATCGACGAGATCGTCGTCTTCCGGCAGCTCAGCGCCGAGCAGTTGCGGCAGATCACCGATCTGCTGCTGGAGCGCACCCGGCGGCTGCTGCACGCCCAGGGCGTGGCCGTGGAGTTCACGGACGGGGCCGTCGAGTGGCTGGCGCGGCGCGGCCATCAGCCGGAGTACGGGGCGCGGCCGCTGCGCCGGACCATCCAGCGCGAGGTCGACAACCGGCTGTCCCGGCTGCTGCTGGACGGGCGGCTCGGCGAGGGCGGCCGGGTCACGGTGGACGTCGAGGACGACCGCCTCGCCTTCCGCACCGAGAACGGGGAGGCCGGGGACCGGGAAGCGGTCCCCGCCCCCGCCGAGTGACGGAGCCCGGCGCACGCGCAGGGGCCCCGGACGGTGAACTGCCGTCCGGGGCCCCCGCGTCGGGTGTGTTCCGGTGGCCTGCCGGTCCGGGCGGGCGGCGGCCTCCGGCCTACCGGTCCGGGTGGACGACCATCGCCGAGCCGCCGCCCCTGCGCACCTTCTCCGCCGCCGCCAGCCACCTGCCGTCCGGCAGGCGCTGCACCCCGGTGGCCGCGCCGATCTCCGGGTTGAGCTTGAAGGAGTGGCCGATCGCCTCCAGTTGCTTCCTCGACGGGCTGTCGTAGAGGGCGGGTTCGAGTTCGGTCTGCGCCGCGTTGCGCTGGCTGGCGCGGGGCGCGGCGATCGCGTCGACCAGCGGCAGATGCCGGTCGAGGAACCCGGTGAGGGTCTGGAGCACGGTGGTGATGATGGTCGCGCCGCCGGGTGAACCCACCGCCGCCACCGGCCGGTTGGCGCCGTCCAGCACGATCGTCGGCGCGATGGAGGAGCGCGGCCGCTTGCCGGGGCCGGGCAGGTTCGGGTCGTGCACCGCCGGATTGGCGGGCGTGAAGGAGAAGTCGGTCAGTTCGTTGTTGAGCAGGAAGCCCCGGCCGGGGACGGTGATGCCGCTGCCGCCGGTCTGCTCGATGGTGAGCGTGTAGGAGACCACGTTGCCCCACCGGTCGGCGGTGGTCAGATGGGTGGTGTTCTCGCCCTCGTAGGTGGTGGACGCGGCGGTGCCGCCGGTGCCGCAGGCGGCGGGCCGGGCCGGGTCGCCGGGCGCGAGCGGGCTGGTGAGGACGGCGTCGTCCTTGATCAGGCAGGCCCGGGAGTCGGCGAACCGCTGGGAGAGCAGCCCGGCGGTGGGGACCTTCTCGAAGGCGGGGTCGCCGACCCAGCGCCCGCGGTCGGCGAAGGCGATCCGGCTCGCCTCGATGAAGTGGTGCAGGTACTGGACCTCGCTCGCCCCGGACAGCTTCGTGTTCTCCAGGATGTTCAGCGCCTCGCCGACGGTGGTGCCGCCGGAGGAGGAGGGCGCGATGGAGTACACGTTCAGGCCCCGGTAGGACGTGCGCGTCGGGGCCTGGAGCTTGGCGCGGTAGACCGCGAGGTCCTTCTCGGTGAGCTTGCCGGGCCGGGCGTTCCGGCCCGAGGCGGGATCGACGGGCGGGTGCTCGACCGTGCGGACGATCTCGTCCGCGAGGGCGCCGTGGTAGAGCGCGCCGACGCCCTTGCGGGCCAGTTCCGCGTAGGTGCGGGCGAGGTCGGGGTTCTTCAGGACCGAGCCGACGGCGGGGAGTTCGCCCTTCGGCAGGAACAGCTTCGCGGTGTCCGGGAAGGCCCGGAAACGGGTCTCGTTGGCGGCCGTCTGCGAGCGGAAGGTGTCGTCGACGGTGAAGCCGTCGCGGGCCAGCCGCTCGGCGGGCCCGAGCACCGTACCGAGCCGCTTGCTGCCCCACTCGTCCAGGGCCTTCTGCCAGGTGGCGGCCGTGCCGGGGGTGCCGACACTCAGCCCGCTGGTGACGGCGTCGTCGAAGGAGAGCGGCTTGCCGTTCTCCTTGAACAGGTCCTCGTCGGCGCTGAGCGGCGCGGTCTCGCGGCCGTCGATCGTGTGCACCGTGCGGGTCCTGGCGTCGTAGTAGACGAAGTAGCCGCCTCCGCCGATGCCGGACGAGTAGGGCTCGGTGACGCCGAGGGCGGCGGCGGTCGCCACGGCCGCGTCGACCGCGTTGCCGCCCTTCTTCAGCACCTCGATGCCGGCCGCGGTGGCGTCGGCGTCGACACTGGCCACGGCGCCGCCGCGGCCGACGGCGACGGGCACCTTCTTCCCTGCCGTCCCGGCCGGTGCCGGGCCCGTGTCCGGGTGCGCGGCGGGCGGCGCCGCCGCCCCCACCGACACCACGGCCGCACAGACCGCGAGAACCGACAGCTTCCGTGTTCCTGGGCGACGCATCCGCACCTCCAGTCAGAGACCGTCCGTGCAGCCTATGGCATTGCCATGATCGCGTCAGGACCGTCTCGAACACAGTACCGTCCGAGCCGCTAGCATGCGCGGCCATGAACGACGACGTGCGCAACATCGTCCTGGGCGTGGTCGCGGCGGGCGTCAGCGCCGCGCTCGGCTGGCTGGCCCGTACGTTCCTGTGGCGGCGCGGGCTCCGCCGCAAGCAGGCGTTCTTCGGGCTGCCCGACAACTCCGAGTCGCTGCTGGTCGTCAACCGCGACCCGGCCGCGAGCGAACCGGCCGTCCACCGCTTCGACGTCTTCGCGCTGCTCGAACTGTCCGCGCTGATCAAGGAGTGCGGCGCGCACCTCCAGGTGGTCACCCAGGACGCGGTCCATCAGGGGGTGGGCGAGCGCACGGAGTTCTGCGTGGGCGGGCCCGCCTCCAATCGCCGGATGCTGGCTCACATGGCGGCCATGCTCCCCGGGGTCCGCGTCAACATCGACCCGGAACCGGGCCCGGACCGGGGCGCCTTCCAGATCGGCACCGAGCGCTACCGGATGGACCCGGGCGTCACGGAGCATGTGCTGCTGGCCAGGCTCGTCCCGGGCGAGGGCCGCGAGGCACGGCCCGTGTTCCTCTTCTGCGGCCAGCGCGCCATCGACAACCAGGCCGCGACCCGCTACCTGGCCCGCCACCACGAACGGCTCGCCCGCAAGTACGGCACGCGCCCCTTCGTGCTGCTGCTGAAGGTGGTCAGCTCCCAGTCCTACGGCCCCGATGTGGTCGAGCTCGTCGCGGACGTGACCCGCGCGGCCCAGGCGCCGCTGCCGGCCCCGGCCGATCCCGCCGCGAGCACAACCCGCCCGGCGGCCAGCTGACCTCCTTCTCGCCTGCGGACGGTGCGGAGTGGCTGTCCGTACCGCCGCGCGAGCAGTGATCTCCGGCTGCCGCCGGCCGGGTATGGCTCTGTGGACCGCTGCCCCCTGAGACGGTCGCGAACGCCATATCGTAGTCGAGGTTCGGCGCGATGGGCCCGCCGACGTGGAGGAAGGGCCCCGGGCGGCGGCGCCTGGGCGGCCCGGATCCGGCTTTGCGACGGTTGCAGCAATCGCCGTCCGGCGCCCGGTTCCGCCCGCTCGGCTGCCCGGTCTCAGCCCTCCGCCACCTCCGCGTACAGCTGGGACAGTTCCGGTACGCCCTCCTCGGCCCAGGTGTGCCCGGCCTCCACCACGACGATCTCCCGGCCGGAGGCCAGCCGTACGACGGGGTGGCCGTTCGGCCACAACTCCCAGACGGCGCCGGGCACGGTGCGCACGATGACCGTGCCCAGATAGAGCCCGGCGTCGATGCCCAGCCACGACACCGTCTCGGCGTCGTCCCGCCAGCGCGGCAGCAGCTGGTCCAGCGCCTCCAGGGAGGCGGGCGACTCGTCGAGCCGGACACCGGACGCGGCCACCAGGGCGCGCAACTGTTCGCAGGTGGAAAAGAGAGCGGCGAGATCCTCCGGGGCCGGGGGTCCCTCCCCGGCCGTGACCACCGTGACGCCGACGGCCGTCGCGTGCCGCTTGTGCCAGTTGCCCGTGAAGCGGAAACCCATGCACCCAGCGTGGCACCGCGGCCACCGTCCGCGCCACAGGCCGGCACGGACGGCGCGTCCCGGGTGCCGCCGGTCCGCCGCGGCGCCGGGTCCGCGGCCGTGCCTCCGCCCCCGCGCGCCGCCTCGGCCCGGGGCTACACGTCCAGGTCGACCACCACGGGCGCGTGGTCCGAGGCGCCCTTGCCCTTGCGCTCCTCACGGTCGACGTAGGAGTCGGTGACCGCCTTGGCGAAGGGCTCGTTGCCGTAGACCAGGTCGATGCGCATGCCGCGGTTCTTCGGGAAGCAGAGCTGGCGGTAGTCCCAGTACGTGTACGGGTGGTCGTACTTCAGGGGCCGGGGCACCACGTCGGACAGGCCCGCCTCGCTCAGGGAGGCGAGGGCGGCGCGCTCGGCGGGGGTGACGTGGGTGGCGCCCTCGAAGGCCGCGCGGTCGTAGACGTCGTCGTCGGTGGGCGCGACGTTGTAGTCGCCGAGGACGGCGAAGGGGCGGCCGCCCGCGGCGTCGCCCGCGACGGCCGCCCGCAGCGCCTCGAACCACTGGAGCTTGTAGGCGTAGTGCGGGTGGTCGACCTCGCGGCCGTTGGGCACGTACACCGACCAGACGCGCAGCGGGCCGCAGGTCGCGGAGACGGCGCGGGGCTCCTGGACACCGTCGTAGCCCGGGTCTCCGGGCAGGCCCTTGACCACGTCGTCGAGGCCGACGCGGGAGAGCACCGCCACGCCGTTCCACCGGCCGGTGGCGTGGACCGCCGCCTCGTAGCCCAGCTCGCGCAGGGGTTCGAACGGGAACTGATCCTCGGCGATCTTGGCCTCCTGGAGGCAGAGCACGTCGGTGCCGCTGCTCTCCAGCCAGGCGAGCAGCCTGGGGAGGCGGGCGGTGATCGAGTTCACGTTCCAGGTCGCGATGCGCATGCCTCACAACCTACCCGCCACCACTGACAAGCCCGCCCGCGTCCGCTCACACGTCGGCGGAGGTCCCCGGCGTCAGCCGCAGGTGCTCGGCGCCGCCCAGGCTGCCGATCTGGTGGTCGTAGATCGGGCGGGCCAGGTCGGTCAGGAGGGCGTCGTGGATGTCGTAGGCCCGCCGCGGCTTGACCTCGCGGACGTACTCGATCACCTCGGCGATCTTGTTCCAGGGGGCCATCACGGGCAGCATCAGGGTCTCGACCGGCTGGTCGGGCACGGTCAGCGCGTCGCCCGGGTGGAAGACCTTGCCGCCGTCGATCAGATAGCCGACGTTGGTGATGCGCGGGATGTCCGGGTGGATCACGGCGTGCAGCTCGCCGTGCACCTGCACGTCGAAGCCGGCCGCGGTGAAGGTGTCCCCGTGGCCCACGGTGTGCACCCGGCCCGGGAAGGCCGCCGAGATCTGCTCCGCCACCGACCGCAGCGTCCAGATCTCGGCGCCCGGGTTCGCCTCCAGACCGGCCCGCAGCCGGTCCTCGTCGAAGTGGTCCAGGTGCTCGTGCGTGACCAGGATCGCGTCGGCGCCGACCGCGGCGTCCTCCTCGCTGAAGGTGCCCGGGTCGATGACGAGCGTCCGCCCGTCCTTCTCCAGGCGGACACAGGCGTGCGACTTCTTCGTGAGCTTCATGGCTCCCATCCTGCCGCGCGGGCCGGACGGACGGCACGTTCAAGCTGGTGCTCCTGGTGCCCGGCTGGACGATCACCGTGCTCCCCCGGCTGCCCGAGGGCCCGCGGTCACTCCGTGGGGGTGGTCTCCTCCTGTATGACCCGCTGGGCCACCCGGAAGGCGCTGCCCGCGGCGGGCATCCCGCAGTAGACCGCCGTCTGGAGCAGCACCTCCTTGATCTCGTCGGGGGTGAGGCCGTTGCGCAGCGCGGCCCGGGTGTGGGCGGCCAGGTCGTCGAGGTGGCCGCCGGCGACCAGGGCGGTGAGCGCGACACAGCTGCGGGTGCGCCGGTCGAGCCCCGGGCGGTCCCAGACACCGCCCCAGGTGCTGCGGGTCAGGAACTCCTGGAAGTCCCCGCCGAACTCGTCGGCCCGCGCCAGCTCCCGGTCGACGTGCGCGTCGCCGAGCACCTCGCGCCGGATCTTGAGCCCGGTGTCGTACGTGTCCGGCCCGCCGGCGGGCTGCGGCGGCACCGCCGCCGGGGCGATCTCGGCGATCGGCGCGCTCTGCGGGGCCTGCGCGGGCGCGGCCAGTACGGGCCTCGGCGGGGCCGCGACGATCGCCATCTGGCCGGTGCTCGACTCGAAGGCGGGCTGCCACGCCGTGGAGAAGTGCCGCACCAGCAGGTCGGTCACGGCGGCGGGCTGCTCGACCGGCACCAGATGGGAGGCGCCCGGTACGACGGCGAGCCGCGCGTCCCTGATCCCGGCGACCAGGGTGCGGGCCTCGGCGGGACCGGTCACCTGGTCCTCGGAGCCGACCAGCACCAGCGTCGGCACGCCCACCCGGCCGAGTTCGGCGCGGACGTCGAAGGAGGCCAGCGCCTCGCAGGCGGCGATGTAGCAGCCGGGGTCGGTGGTGCGCACCATCTGCACGGCCCAGTCGGTGATCGCGGGCTGGGCGGCGGCGAACCCGGTGGTGAACCAGCGGTCCGGGGAGCTGCGGGCGATGGGGTCGAGCCCATTGGTCCGGACGATCACCCCGCGCTGGCGGAACTCGTCCGCCGTGCCGAACCGGGGCGAGGCCGCGATCAGGGCGAGCGAGGCGAGCCGCTCCGGGTGCCGCAGCGCCAGCTCGACGCCGACCGCGCCGCCGAGGGCGCAGCCGGCGTAGCCGAAGCGCTGCACCCCGAGCCCTTCGAGGGTCGCCAGCAGCCGGTCGGTCAGATCCCCCACCGACCCGGCCGGATGCGCGGGCGCGCCCCCGTGCCCCGGCAGATCGAACCGGAAGACCCGCCACTGCTGCGTCAGCTCGGGCACCTGCCGGTCCCACATATGCCAGGTGGTACCGAGGGACGGCCCCAAAATCAGGACAGGAGCGTCTTCTGGCCCGTCAAAGCGGTATTGCAGCGTTTCGATCTTGGCTTCGCTCACGGGTTCACACCTTCATCTGTCATGATCTGTCACACGCTCCCTGCGAGACCTCCTCATGCCTCCGCTGCGGGAAGCAGGTCCGCCACGTCCGGCTTCACGTACCACTCACTCGTCGTCTTCACGTTCATGTGTCCGGCTCACATGGCTAGCAGGTGATCCGGCACCCCGTTGTGGGCGAGGTACGTGAGGCAAGACGCCCGAGCATCGTACAGACGGGCCCTGCGAAGACCATTTGCATCCATTGTTCTGTAGGCCCGCGTTCGAAGCTGCCGACCGTTCAACGCGCCCCCAGGTTCATCCACGAGCACATACCCGCCGCCCTCGTGCCCCTTCGCCCGCCACCGGACGTTCCCCTGCCTGCGTTGCGCAGAATGGTTCGGATGTCGGCGATGCCGAGCATGGCCGCGTCCAGATCGATGTCCGGCCACCCGCAGGCCGCAGATCTCCCCCGGACAGAGCCCCATCAGGGACAGCAACAGTGGCGCAAACAGGCGGCTGCTCTTCATCGCAGCGACGAAGGCACCCGCCTCCGAGGCGTTCCATGGCTGAAGCGTGTCGCAGAAGGCCGTGTCTCAGCAGGTCGGGGCCGGTTTCGGGCTGGCCCGGTCACGCTGCCGGGGCGAGGTTGTGCATGTGGGCGACGGCCTGGACCGCGTGGTGGAGACCATTGCCGCGTTGGCGGCAGTCGCGGGGGGTGTAGTTCTTCATGTGGGAGAAGGTGTGCTCGACATCCGCGTCCACTCCGCCGCTGTCCGCCGCTCCCTCGTGGCGCGGGCAGCGGCGGAGTGGACAGACAACTCAACTATGACGGCTCGATATGTGCTCAGACTCCCACGAAGGCAGCCGTGATCAGGCACACTACAGCGCCGACAGTGCAGACATCAGCGATCCACGACACGGTGAGTTTCTTCGTCACCTGGGCCTTTTCCGTAGCTCTCCGCCTGCGCCGCACTTGCTGCTCGATGCACTCGGCGGCACGATCCGCAGATTTCACGAAGCTGTCGATGAGCGACCCACCGAATCCCGTGCAATAGATCTCGTCTCCCTGCTGCGTGACCAAATTCAGTGTTTCTCCACCACCACCCCGCACCTCGGCGACGGCCCGGTACGGCACCGTGTAAGTGATCAACGGATTGACCACAGTCAAGGCTGAAGAGCCGAGCACAATGCGTGAGCCCATGATCCGCCGGGTGAGCGCAATGGTGAAGAAGCATGCGGCCACACCGGAAATCGGTCCACCTTTGAAGCTGTAAGTGAGACTGATGATCAGGCCTGCTGCCACCAGCCCGAAGCCAGCAGTGGCGACCCATGACAGGACCCTGAACGACGTCCTTCGCAGGATCTGTGCCTCACGACCGTTGGACAAGATGCGTGCCCTTCTGGAAGTACGTGCGTCCGCGCGCAGCAAGGGTGGGGAGCATGCCATGCTGACCCACCCTTGCTGATGCTTCGGTCAGCAGGCTCCGCCATAAGCGCCAAGGCTGGCGCTACCGGATCCGCAGAACCCCGTGTTGAAGGCCGCGTTGACACCCATGTTGCCGTATGTGGCTCCCCAGTCGATCGCACCCTTAGGGTTGTCAGCTGTCACCCAGCTCTTGGATCCTCCGCCGACGCCGCGCACCCCAGGGACCTTGGTCCGGTAAGCACGGGGGGCACGCGCGATCGCGTTGCTCCGGTAAGCAGCTCTCCAGGTTTTTGCGCCACCGGCCACTCGGCCGTAGACGGCCGCACTGCCACCGCCGACGGCAGTCCAGGCCAAATCCTTGGAGTAGGCGGCAACGTCCCAGTTTCCGTAACCGACGCCGTCTCCTAGGAACTTCGCTGTCGCGATGCCAGCACCCACCACCATGCAGGTCCCAGCTGTGGCAATAATGCACACGCCAAATCCGGCCAGAGTCGAGTAAGTCTTGATGTCTTCCCAATGGTTCCCGACCCAGCGTCCCGCCGCGGATTCCTTGGCATTTGACCAGGCATCACGCCGGTGATGTTCCCCGCGTCGTCGTAGGCGTAGGTGACGTCGTCGATGCGCTGGGGGGCGAGGTCGCGGTCGGTGGTCTGGCGGGTCAGGCGGCCGGTGAACTCGTCGTATGTCTGGGTGTTATAGAGCTTCTTGCCGAGGGTGCCGTACTCGGTGCGTACGGGGCGTGAGAAGACGTCGTGGCTGGTGGCGTTGACGAGAGTGATGAGGCCGGCGGCGGTCTTCTCCGGGAGGTTGCCCTGGCCGTAGACGGTAGCCTGGCGTTCGCTGGGCAGGTTGCCGACCGCGGGGTGCTTGATCCAGGTCTGCTGGCCTGTGTAGTCGTTGTAGCCGTAGGTCCAGTTGTAGGTGCCCGCGCTCGCGCCCGCCTCGGCCGGGATGGTGACCGTGGTGGAGGTGGGCTGGTAGGCGTCGCCCTGCTCAAGGACGCGGGTGTCACCGGAACCGGCACCTTCACCTGGTACGCCCGCGCCGAGGACGCCACCGCCAGCAGCGCTTTCAGCGCCCAGTCCCACTTCCAGTTCGACGGCACCCGGCCCAGCCGGCCGCCCACGGCCACCTCCGTCCAGTTCCCCGACGGCACCGACGGATGGCCCGAGAACACCAGCCCCGTCCACACCGCGACCCCCGCCACCGCCGGCGGATCCAAGGACGTCACATTCACCCCGGTGTCGGCCGGCTCCCACCTCCTCTACGCCCGCAGCATCGACCGCGGCAACAACGCCTCCGACCGCACCGCATACCTCTTCTACGTCAAGAGCCCCAACGTCACGGACAAGCCCGGCGACCTCAACGGCGACGGCAACAGCGACCTGTACGGAGTACGCACCGACGGAACACTCCGGCAGTACTCCGGCACCGGCAACGGCACCGTAAGTGTCTACGCCAGCGCCAGCTCCACCAACTTCAAAGGCGCCTCCATCACCCACCGCGGCGACTGGACCGGCGACGGCTACGAAGACCTCATCGCCCTCACGGGGAGCGCCGGCAGCAGAACCCTCCAGCTGTACCCCAACAACGGCTACGGATACGCCTGCACCACCAAGGGAGAGCAGGCCGACAGCGGGACCTGCACCGACGACCGCCAGGAACTGACCGTCGACGACCCCGCCGACAACCACTGGCAGAACGCCGACCAGGTCCTCGCCATCGGTGACGTCGACCACGACGGAAACGTCGACATCCTGGCCCGGGAGAAGTCCACCGGCGCGCTGTACTTCTACCCCACCGCCGTCGGCACCAGCGGCTGGGACGCCTTCCAGGCACTGAGCTGACCAGCACCGGCCGCTGTTCCGGAGTCGTGCACATCCCGCGCTGACTCAGGGCAGCGGCCAGTGGCCGGCCCGGGATTCCGGCCGTCACGGTGACGACGGGCGGGGCGGGGTGTTCGTCTCGTTGATGTCGCCGATCGTCTGCCACAGGCGCAGGGCGCGTCCTCGGTGCCGGTGGGCCAGGTGGGGGGCGCCGGCGAGGGCGTCCAGGTCGCCGATCAGCTGCCAGCAGGCGGCCTCGTCCTGGCGGTCGCCGTGGCGGTGGAAGAGGGCCGCCGCGCGTTCCAGTGCGGGGGCCGCGTGGTCGCGGTCGTGTCGGCCGGCGTGGACGCGGCCGACCTCCAGCAGGGTGTACGCGGCGCAGCGTTCGTCGGCCAGGTTCTCGAAGGTGGCCAGCGCCTGCCCCAGGCAGCGCAACGCCTCGTCGGGGTCGCCGCGCCGGTCGTGCAGGCGGCTGAAACGCCGTAGCACCACGGCCACGCGATGCGCGTCGCCCAGTGTGCGGGCCTGGCGCAAGGCGGTGGTGAACCATGGCTCCGCCTCGTCGAGCTTGTCCTGCATGAGCTTCATCACGGCCACGGAGCAGGAGAGCTGCGCCTCCATGTGGCGGTCGCCCTCGCCGACCGCGATGGCCAGCGCGTGCTCGACCCGTTCGAGGGCTTCGTCGTCTCGGCCCTGCACCCGGCTGACCGTGCCCAGCATGGCGATGGTCAGGGCCTCCCCGCGTCGGTCACCGGCCTTCCTGCACAGCGTGAGGGAAGATTCCAGGGACCGGGTGGCCCGGTCGAACTCGTCCTGGTAGATGTGGAGTTGCCCCAGGCCGCGCAGCAGGACCGACGCGCCGCGCGCGTTGCCCGCGGCCTCGGCCGCGTCCAGCGCGAGGCGGTGCCCGTGCTGCCAGTCCTGGTAGAGGCACCGGTGGTCGTAGTAGGTCGCCGCACCGGCCGCCAGTTCCCAGGCCAGTTCGTCCAGGCCCCGGTCGGCGGCCAGCTTCACCGCGCCGAGCAGGTTGTCGCGTTCCGCGTCGAACCAGCCGACCGGGTCGGACATCAACCGGTCCACGACCGCGCGGGGCAGCGCGCGGCGCGGTGCGGAACCGGGCGCGGCCGTCAGCAGCCCGGCCGCCGGGAGCAGATCGGTGCCGCGCCCGATCAGCTCCAGCCAGACGGACAGCACCCGGACGACCGCGTCCCGCTTCTCCTTGGCGGACAGGGAGGCGGCCAGCTCCACGGCGCAGGTCCTGATCAGATCGTGCAGCCGGTAACGCGGCTCGCCGAGGGCGTCGGTGGCGACCAGCCGCACCAGGCTGGCGTCGACGAGGATGTCCAGCACCTCTTCGCCGTCCGGGCGGTCCAGCAGGGGGCCGACCACCCAGCCGGGCAGGGTGTGGGGGCCGAGCAGACCCAGCAGGCTCAGCGCGCGCACCGCGTCGTCCGGCAGCAGCCGCAGGCTCAGTTCGACGCTGGCCCGCACACTGAGGTCGCCGATCCTCAGCTCGGCCAGCCGCCGTGACTCGTCCTCGATGCGTTCCCGCAGCACCCGCAGCGACCAGGCCGGGCGGCCCGTGAGCTTGCCGCTGGCGATCCGGATGGCCAGCGGCAGGTTTCCGCAGCAGTCGAGGATCGCGTCGGCCTCCCCCGGTTCCCCCTCGACCCGGCGCCGTCCGATGATTCCGGTGAACAACTCCCGCGCCTCCGCCGGGCTCAGCACGTCCAGGTCGATGTGCCGGGCGCCGGGGAGCTGTGTCAGCAGCCTGCGGCTGGTGATCAGCACGGCGCAGCCGTCGGCGCCGGGCAGCAGCGGCAGCACCTGATCGGCGTGACCGGCGTCGTCCAGCACCACCAGCATGCGCCGGTCCACCAGCAGCGACCGGTAGAGCGCGGCCCGTTCGGACAGGCTGTTCGGGATGGCGCTGCCCGCGACCGAGAGCGCGCGCAGCGCCTCGGCCAGCATCATCGCCGGGTCCCGTGGCTCGTCCGAGGTCGCCGCGAGGTCGAGGTAGAGCTGACCGTCGGGGAAGCCGGCGCTCGCCCGTCGCGCGGCGTGCGTCACCAGGCAGGACTTGCCGACGCCGGGACCGCCCACGACGACGGCGACCGGGGCCCGGTTCGGCGCCGACGCGTCGAGCAGCCCGGCGATCTCGGCCAGGGCGTCGGCCCGGCCCACGAAGTCGGGTACGTCGAGAGGGAGCTGACGCACCGGCATCGCCATGTCCGGCCCGGTGACCGCCGGGGCGGGGCTCTTCGGCGGCGTCGCCGAGGGGCCCACCGCCGAGGGGCCCGCCGACGGGGGACCCGTCGCCGGGGGCGCGGCTGTCAGGGCGGGGTCCGCGGTCAGGATGCGCTGATGCAGTTCCCGCAGCGGTGGGGCGGGGTCGACGCCGAGTTCGTCGGCCAGGGTGCGGCGCAGCCGCTCGTACACCCGCAGTGCCTCGCCCTGGCGTCGGCACCGGTAGAGGGCGAGCATCAGGTGTTCGGCGACCTGTTCGTCGAAGGGGTGTGTGTGCAGCAGGGCGGTCAGTTCGTCGATGACTTCCCGGTGGCGCCCCAGGCCGAGTTCGATGGCGAGGCACTCCTTGTGCGTCGCCGCGCGGCGCTCGTTCAGCCGTGCCGCGTCGATCTCCAGGGCTCGGCCGGGGACGTCGGCCAGGGCGTTCCCGCGCCAGCGGGCGAGCGCCCGCCGCAGCGCGGCCGCCGTCTCGGACGGGGTCGTGTGCTGTTCGGCGAGGTGTCGCTCGTGGTCGAACTCCAGGAGGTCGAGCCGGTCCTGGGCCAGGTGGATCTCGTAGCCGCCGCGCCGCGTGCCGATCAGGGAGCCGGGTGCTCCGCGGGCGACGAGGTTGCGGCGCAGTCCGGAGACGGCGTCCTGGATCTGGCGGACCGCGGTGGCGGGCGGCCGCGCGTCCCACATCACGGCGACGAGCCGTTCCATGGGGACGGTGGTGTTGGCGTCGAGCAGGAGTGCCGCCAGCATCTTGGCCTGCCGCGGGCCGTTCAACGGGACCGCACGTCCGGCGATCCGGGCTTGCAACGGCCCCAGTAAGCCGAATTCCATGCTCCCCCTGGTACCTCACGGTCGGCGCCGGTCCCCCTGGCCGACCGCGCGCTGAGACGAATTTACGGCGGTCGGCGGAGCGGTGTCCATAGCGTCTCCAGCAGCGCTTTCAGCGTCTTCGCGGCACCCGTCGCGCGCCCCGTGAGACCGAAGGTTCCTTTCACGTCGGCCGTTTCCGCTCACGCCTCCGGGACGGCCTCCAGGCCGCTCAGCGCGTCGACCGGGTCCGAGGCGGGGGTGCCGCGCGGCCACCAGTCGTCGCGGTCGGGTTCGGACTCGTACGCGTACCAGAGGTGGTCCCGGCCCAGGCGGAGCTGGAGCCGGCCGACGGGGTGGGTGAGGCGGTTGCGGTGGGGGCGGAAGGGCGGCAGACCGGCGGCGAGGAGCAGGGGGCGGGCCCGGTCGAAGCGGCCGGCCGGGGGGTCCCAGGGGTCCTCCAGCACGGCGAGCCCCTCGGCGCCGCCCTGGCGCCAGGCGGCCACCGCGCGGGCCAGCTCCGCCGTCGTGCGGCCGGTGGCCGAGGCGAGCGAGGCGTAGAGGGAGCGGGTGGCGGCGGTCAGTCCGGAGCCGGGGCGGGCCGCGGCCAGGCGCACCGCGTCCTGCCAGAGCGTCAGCCCGCCGACCGGATCGCGGCCGGTGGTGAGCAGGGCGTGGGCGCGGGCGGCCGCGTCGGTCGCCAACTGGTCCAGGGCGAACGGGTCCGGCCCGCCCGCCGCCGACGGATACGCCGGGGGCTGCCCGGGGTGCGGCGGGGGCGGCAGCGGGGCGGGCAGCGGCAGCGGGCGGCGCGCGAGCGCCTCGGTGGCCCGCTCCCCCGGCAGCGGCTCCGGGTCCCGGTCCTGGGCGTCGCGGGCGGCGCGGGCCGCGCTGCGC
Source organism: Streptomyces sp. NPDC003284 (assembly GCF_053589675.1). Classification (NCBI taxonomy): domain Bacteria; kingdom Bacillati; phylum Actinomycetota; class Actinomycetes; order Kitasatosporales; family Streptomycetaceae; genus Streptomyces; species Streptomyces sp. NPDC003284. Next base: position 140,000 of record NZ_JBSFSI010000001.1, on the reverse strand, counting down.
CGGGACAGGGCGTCCAGCAGGTCCCGCTCGCCCCGGCCGCGGAGCAGCAGCAGGACGAAGGGGTCGGCGTCCAGCAGCCGCGCCGTCTGGTAGCACAGGGCCGCCGCGTGCTTGCAGGGGTGGCCGCGGTCGGGGCAGGAGCAGTGCGGTTCGAGGTCGTACGGTCCGGGCAGCAGCGGGACACCGCAGTCCGCCAGGGACTGCGGCATCTCCTTGTCCAGGAGCGCGGCGATATGACCGGGCCGCTCGGCGGCGGCGTCCAGGAACCGGTCCCACTCGGCGTCGTCCAGGGTGCGCATCCGCACCTGGACGCGGTACGGACGCGGACGGCTGCCCTGTACGTACGCGAGGACCAGGCCGGGGGTCACCGTGATGGCGTCCACGTGGCCGGTGCGCGCGTAGTCACGGCCCCGGGCCAGCCGGGCCGCGTCCAGCGCGCCGTCCTCCAGGGCGGTCGTCCATGCCTCGCCCCACCAGGTCTGTGCGAAACCGGGTTCCGTCCGGCCCTCCGGGGCGGTGGCGGGCGGCGCGGGGAGCGCCGGGAGCGCCGGGAAGGTGCGGCGCAGTTCGCCGTCGCGGCGGGGGGAGGCCATGCCCCCGGGGGCGCGCACAGCGAGGTGGGACGCGGTGGGCTGGGGACTGGTGGGCCGGGCCGGGGCGGGGGCGCCTTCGGGGGCGGCCGTCGTGGTGCCGGTCCCCGTGCCGGGGGGTGCGTCCTCGGTGCTGTCGTCCGGTTCGTCGTCCGTCTCCGCTGCCGGGGGCATCCGGAAGGCGTGCGCGAGGAGTTCCGCCACGGCGCGGACGGGGGCGGAGGTGCCGGGGCCGGGGCCGGGGCTGGTGCCCGGGATTCCGTCGCCCGGTCCGCCGTCGCCCTCTGTCCGGCCACCGGTTCGAGGCAGGCGGGCGCGGGGCGGGCCGGGCTGTGCGGCCGTACGGCGGGACGGGCGGGCCTCGCGGGCGGTACGCGCGCGAGGCGCGGCGGCCGACCGGGGCCGCGCCCCTCCCTCGTCCGGCGCGGACGGTTGCTGCTGCTCCTCCTCCGGGCCGCCACGGGCGCGCGCCGCGCGCAGGGCCTCGCGTGCGATGTCGGCAGGGCGGGCGGTGGTGGTCTTCGCCGGTGCGGGGCGATCCGGTACGGGGGTGTCCGGCGCGGTGGGCGGGGCCGGTTCGGCGCGCTGCGGGGTCGGGGACTGTGCCGAGGACGGGGCCGGGGGCAAGGACGGGGCCGGGGACGGGGACGACTGTGCCGTCCGTCGCAGGGCCGCGCGCGCCGCGTCGCCCGGCCGCGACGGCTGGTGCGACGGGCCTGGCTGCGGCGACGGCTGTTCCGGGGAGGGCTCGGTGGTCGATTCCGGTCGCCCTTCGGGCCTCGGCTCCTCGGTCTCGTCCGGTGCGAAAGCGGTGGGGCTGACCGGCGGCGGCGTCGGTGTGCCGGGCGGCTGCGGCCGGTGCCGTCGCGCCGCTTTCAGCGCCTCGCGCGCCACGTCGGCGGGGCGTGGCGGCTGAGGCTCCGCGGGCGTGCGCACCCCAGGGGCGTCGGTGGCGTCGGAGGTGTCGGAGTCAGCAGAGCCTTCGGCCCGCGCGGGCTCGGGTCCGCCGACCGCGCCCGGCCGCCCGGCACGCCCGCTCTGTTCGGCCCGTTCGGTCTGTTCGGTCGTGTGCATCAGGCCCCCCTCCGCAGCGACACCAGGTCGGACAGCTCCCGGTCGGACAGCTCGGTGAGGGCGGACTCGCCGGTGCCGAGGACGGCTTCGGCCAGGGCGCGCTTCGCGGCGAGCATCTCGGCGATGCGGTCCTCGACGGTGCCCTCGGTGATGAGGCGGTGGACCTGGACGGGCTGGGTCTGGCCGATGCGGTAGGCGCGGTCGGTGGCCTGCTCCTCGACGGCCGGGTTCCACCAGCGGTCGAAGTGGACGACATGGCCCGCGCGGGTGAGGTTCAGGCCGGTCCCGGCCGCCTTCAGGGAGAGCACGAGGACGGGGGTGGCGCCCTCCTGGAAGCGGTCCACCATGCGTTCGCGCTCGGGGACCGGGGTGCCGCCGTGGAGCAGGTCGACGGGGACCGCGCGGGCGGCGAGATGGGAGGTGATCAGCCGGGCCATGCCCACGTACTGGGTGAAGACGAGGGCGGAGCCGTCCTCGGCGAGCAGGGTGTCCAGCAGTTCGTCGAGCAGGGCGAGCTTGCCCGAGCGGGCCGCCGCCCGGTCGGCGCCGGGCAAGTCCCCGTCCTTCAGATAGAGGGCCGGGTGGTCGCAGATCTGCTTGAGCGAGGTGAGCAGCTTGAGGACCAGGCCGCGGCGGGCGATGCCCTGCGCGGTCTCGATGGCCAGCATCGATTCCCGTACCACCGCCTCGTACAGCACGGCCTGTTCGCGGGTGAGCGGGACCGGGTGGTCGGTCTCGGTCTTGGGCGGCAGCTCGGGGACGATGCCTGGATCGGACTTCCTGCGGCGCAGCAGGAAGGGCCGCACCAGCCGGGCCAGCCGCCGGGCGGCCTCCTCGTCCTCGCCGTTCTCCACGGCGCGCGCGTGGCGGGCGCGGAAGGAGGTGAGGGGGCCGAGGAGGCCGGGGATGGTCCAGTCGAGGAGGGCCCACAGTTCGGAGAGGTTGTTCTCCACGGGGGTGCCGGTCAGGGCGACGCGGGCGGGCGACGGGATCGTGCGCAGGGCCTTCGCGGTCGCCGAGTGGGGGTTCTTGACGTGCTGTGCCTCGTCCGCGACGACCAGGCCCCAGGGCTGCTCGGCGAGCAGGGGCGCGGTCGAGCGCATGGTGCCGTACGTGGTGAGGACGAAGCCGCCGTCGAGGCCGTCCAGGGTGCGGTCCGGGCCGTGGAAGCGGCGGACGGGGACGCCGGGCGCGAACCGGGTGATCTCCCGCTGCCAGTTGCCCAGCAGGGAGGCCGGGCAGACCACCAGGGTGGGTTCGCTGCGGGCCCGCTTCAGATGCAGGGCGATGAGGGTGACGGTCTTGCCGAGGCCCATGTCGTCGGCGAGGCAGCCGCCGAGGCCGAGGGAGGTCATGAGGTCGAGCCAGCCGAGGCCGCGCAGCTGGTAGTCGCGCAGGGTGGCGCGCAGGCCGGGGGGCGGTTCGGCCGGGTGTACGCCCGCGGTGATGCGGTCGCGCAGGGCGGCGAGGGCACCGACCGGCACGGCCTCGACCGTCTCGCCATCGACCTCGGTGGTGCCGGTGAGGGCGGCGGAGAGCGCGTCGACCGGGTCGAGCAGGCCCAGATCGCGGCGGCGGGCCTTGCGGACCAGGGCGGGATCGACCAGGACCCAGCGGTCCCGGAGCCGGACGACCGGGCGGTGGGCCTCGGCGAGGGCGTCCATCTCGGCTTCGGTGAGCGGGTCGCCGCCGAGCGCCAGCTGCCAGGAGAAGCGCAGCAGTCCCTCGCTCTCGAAGAAGCCGGTGCCGTCGGTCGCGGAGCCGGGAGCGGACCGCACCACCGCGGTCGCGGTGAGGTCGTCGGCCAGGTCGCGCGGCCAGTGCACGGCGACGCCGGCTGCCGCGAGCCGGGTCGCGGCCACGCCGAGCAGTTCGCCCGCCTCCTCCTCGGACAGGGCGAGCACGTCGGGCACGTCCTGCTCGGCGAGCCGGTCCAGCGGCGGCCAGATCCGGGCCGCGCGGCGTACGGCCAGGGCGGCGTCCACGCGCGCGCGGGGGCCGAACGCCGCGTCGGCCTCGCCCGCCCACAGGGACGTCGCGTCGGCGACGAGGGTGGGGTCGGCGAGGCTGTGCACCTGGACGATCGCGGTGCCCGACCTGCGCGTCGGCCGCCCGCCGACGCCGCCCGCCGGGCTGTCCGCCGGGTCCGCGTCGAAGAGGTCGTACGCCGACAGGTCCAGGCGCAGGGAGATCCGGACTCCGGCGTCCGTGCCCGCGGCGACCTGGGCCGCCCAGTCCTGCGCGGCCGGGAGGTGCTGGGGTGCGCGGTGGGCGAAGGGGCGGCCCGCGGTGTGGGGGGCGGCGGGGGTGCGGGGCAGGGTGTCGGCGACGGCGTCGAGGAAGGCGCGCAGCAGTGCTTCCGGTTCCGGCAGCCGGAGCGGGCCGGTGCCGGGCAGTGGCACGGCGTGTCCTTCGGGGGGCAGGGCCGCGGCGACGGCCCGCAGGTGGGCGATGTCGTCGGGGTCGAGCGGCCCGGCCCGCCAGGCGTCGTGCCCGGTGGCGGTCAGGCCCGGCAGGAGGCGGCCCCGCGCGCTCAGCCGCAGCGCGTGCAGGGCGGCGGCGCCCCAGCAGGCCGTGGCGGGGTGGGCTGCGGGGTCGTGGCGGGCGCGCACCAGGTGGGGCAGGGCCGCGTCGATCGGCAGGGACAGGGCGGCGACGGTCCTGCGGCGGAGGACCGCGCCGTGCGGCCGCACCACCGTGAGGGTCGTGGGGACGGGCGGGGCGCCGGCGGCGGGGCGTGCGGGGTCGGACAGCGCGCCGGAGGCAGGCGCGTCCGGGTCCCACAGGACGATGCGGCCCTCGCGCGGCAGCGGCGCGGGCACGAAGACGGCGGGGAGGCGGACGGACACCGCGGGTCCGGCCGCGGGCAGTGCCGGACCGGGGCTTCTGGCCGCGCCGGGCATCCCCAGCGAGACCGGCATCCCGTGCGAGGCGGGCATCTCGTGCGAAACCGGCATCCCCGGGGAGCCAGGTGTCCCGGCCGCCCCGGGCCGTTCCGCCCCGGGCACGCCCGGCCCGGGGGCGGTCCCGGTCGTCTCCGTCACGGCCATGTCGCTCATACGTCCTGTCACCTCCCGCTCGCCGGTCGAGCCAGTCGTCCTCGACTCTACGGGCGGGGTCTGACAATCGGCTCCGGGCCGGGTCAGGGGACCGTCTGGGAGACCACGTAGACCATGGGCAGCGCCGGGTCGGAGAAGTTCACCATGATGTCCTGGCTGGGCGCGGGGTTCTCCTGGTCGTGGCTGAGGCCGTACCAGGATCCGGGGCCCTTGAAGTTCCAGCCGGTGATGTCGCGGTCCCGGTGGCCGAAGCTGATCTCGCCCTTCCTGAGATCGCCGCGGTTGACGCCCATGGCCTCCAGGAAGGTGTCGAGTCCGGGCTGGGTGGTGCGGAACCGGACGTAGAGGCGGCTGGTCTTCCAGTTGTTCGTCTCGTAGGAGGCGACCTGGTCGGCGGGGTGCGGGATGGGGACCTCGTAGAGCCGGCGCTGCACCTTGGCCGGGTAGGTGGGGGTGAGGCCGGTCGCCGCGTACTTGGCCTCCTTGTCCTTGCCGCTGTCGCGGCTCTGGGCGGCGGAGAGGACCAGATAACCGGCCGGGACGCCGATGAGCAGCACGATGATCAGCAGGGTGAGGGCCCGGCGGCGGTTACGGTGGCGACGGTCCTCGGCGGGCCGGGACGGCGGTTCGTCGGGCGGCGCGGCCTGGCGGGGCACGGACATCGTCACAGTGCCTCCCGGGCGTCGCGGCGGAACTGCGTGTAGCGCTCGTAGCGCTCGTGGCGCTCCACCCGGCGGCGCTTGGCGCGGCGGAAGCGGCGGGCGACCAGCCGGGCGAGGTCGGCGGCGCCGACCATGCCGGCCTCGGGTCCGAGCTGGGCGCGCACGATGCGGGCCTCGGGGCGGTAGCCGCGGCCGGTGAGGTGGCGTTTGAAGGCGTCCCGGGCGGGGCCGATGAGCAGGTCGTCGGCCGCGGAGACACCGCCGCCGACGACGAAGCAGGACGGGTCGAGGGCGGCGGCGAGGTTGGCGATGCCGACGCCGAGCCACTGGCCGATGTCCTGGAGGAGCTCGACGCACATGGCGTCGCCCTCCCGGGCCAGCTCGGTGATCATCGGGCCGGTGATGTCGGGGATGCTGCCCTTGACGTGCTCGATGAGGCCGTAGGCGACCGGGGAGTCGGCCGCGGCCAGCTCACGGGCCTCGCGCACCAGGGCGTTGCCGGAGCTGTACTGCTCCCAGCAGCCGCGGTTGCCGCACGGGCAGCGGTGGCCGCCGGGCACCACCTGCATGTGCCCGAACTCGCCGGCCACGCCGTACTTGCCCCGCTTGACCTGGCCGTCCTCCAGGATCGCGCCGCCGATGCCGGTGCCCAGCGTGATCATGACGAGGTGGTCCTCGCCGCGGCCGGCGCCGAAGCGCCACTCGGCCCAGGCGGCGGCGTTGGCGTCGTTGTCGACCAGGACCGGCACCGACAGGCGCTCGGAGAGGCGGTCGCGCAGCGGTTCGTTGCGCCAGGACAGGTGGGGGGCGAAGAGCACCCGGTTGCGGTCGGCGTCGACCCAGCCGGCCGCGCCGATGCCGACGGCGTGCACGTCGTGCCGGTCGGAGAGGTCCAGGACCAGTTCGGCGATGGTGTCCTCGACGACCTTCGGGCTCTTGGACTTGTCGGGGGTCTCCGTGCGCAGCCGCTCCAGGATGTTGCCGTCGGCGTCGACGACGCCCGCCATCACCTTGGTGCCGCCGATGTCGATGCCGACCGTGGGGACCCGGGGCGCCGTCAGGTGGGAACGGCGCTCCCTGGTGCCCACGGTGCGCAGGACCGTGGCCCGGCGGGAGCCGATGGGGGCGGTGAGGTCGCGGTAGGTGCTCATCGGCCCCGATTCTGCCGCACGCGCGGTAAGCGTGTCGTACGGGGCACCGGGGGGCCGGTGCCCCGGGCGGGCTCCACGCGCGCGCGTGGAGATGCGCCCGACGCTCGCCCGCTCCCCTCAGGGAGTGCTTTTCTCCAGCTCGTGCCGGAGGTCGTCGAGTTCGCTGCCGCCCGCCATCTGCCGGGTCAGTTCGTCGAGGGTGATCTCGTCCCGTGTGTGATGGCCCACCATGGTGCCCCGCTTCAGCAGGACGAAGCGGTCGCCCACGAGGTACGCGTGATGCGGGTTGTGGGTGATGAGTACGACACCCAGTCCCTGGTCGCGTGCCGCGGCCACATACTTCAGGACGACGCCGGACTGCTTCACACCGAGTGCGGCGGTGGGCTCGTCGAGGACGAGCACCTTCGCGCCGAAGTGGACCGCCCGCGCGATGGCCACGCACTGGCGTTCGCCGCCCGAAAGGGTGCCGATGGGCTGGTCGACGTCCCTGAGGTCGATGCCCATGCGCAGCAGTTCGGCGTGCGTGGTGCGGCGCATGAGGTCGACGTCCATGCGCTTGAAGGGGCCGGTGCCCCGGGTGGGTTCCGAGCCGAGGAAGAAGTTGCGCCACACCGGCATCAGGCCGACGACGGCGAGGTCCTGGTAGACGGTCGCGATGCCCCGGTCCAGGGCCTCGCGCGGGGAGGACAGGGTGGTCTCCTCCCCCTCCACGCGCAGGACGCCGTCGTCGTGCCGGTGCAGTCCCGCGATCATCTTGATCAGCGTGGACTTGCCCGCGCCGTTGTCGCCGAGGACGCAGGTGATCTCCCCGGCGTGCACCTGGAGGGAGACGCCTTCGAGGGCGCGGACGGTGCCGTAGTGCTTGCTGACGCCGGACAGCTCCACCAGGGGCGTGCGGGTGTCGGTCTGCGTCATTTGGTGGCCTCCGCCCGCTTGCGGACCCAGGCGTTGAGCAGGGTCGCCAGGAGCAGCATCGCTCCGAGGAAGAACTTGAACCAGTCGGGGTTCCACTCGGCGAAGACGATGCCCTTGCTGGTCATGCCGAACAGCAGCGCGCCGACCGCCGAGCCGATGGCGCTGCCGTAGCCGCCGGTGATCAGGCAGCCGCCGATGACGGCGGCGATGATGTAGATCAGCTCGTTGCCGACGCCCTCGCCGGACTGCACGGCGTCGAAGGAGAACAGCAGGTGCTGGCCGGAGATCCAGGCGCCGAGGGCCACGCCCATGTAGAGGCCGATCTTGGTCCTGGTGACCGGGACGCCGACCGCGCGGGCGGCGTCCTGGTTGCCCCCGACGGCGAAGATCCAGTTGCCGGTGCGGGTGCGCAGCAGGATCCAGGAGGCGACGGCCACCAGGGCGAGCCACCACAGGATGGTGATCTTGAAGTCGACGCCGCCGACGCTGAGCGTGGAGGCGAAGACGGCGTGGGCGGCCGGGAAGCCCTCCATGTCGCCGATGGTCTTGGTGGAGACCGTGCCGTCGATCAGTTTGGTGAAGCCGAGGTTCATGCCGGTCAGCATCAGGAAGGTGCCCAGCGTGATGATGAAGCTGGGCAGCCTGGTGCGGGTGAGCATGAAGCCGTTGAACGCGCCGATGGCGAGGGTGACCAGCAGGGAGATGCCGATGCCGACCCATACGTTGGCGGTCAGCTGGTAGCTGAACATCGACGACAGGAGCGCCGAGGAGGTCACCATGACGCCCGCGGACAGGTCGAACTCGCCGCCGATCATCAGCAGCGCGACCGGTACGGCCATGATGCCGATGGTGGAGGACGCGTACAGCACGGTGCTGAGGCTGGAGGCGCGGACGAATCCGTCGGCGATGACGGCGAAGAAGACGAAGACGGCGACGGCGCCGACGACCGAGCCCAGCTCGGGCCGGGCGAGCAGCTTGCGCAGCGGGGAGGTGCGCAGCAGCCGTTCGTCGGCGACCGCCTCGGCCCGGTTCGCGGTCGCGCTCATCGGGTGCCCCGCTGCGCGTACTGCTCCAGGGCGCCGGCCTGGTCCTTGGTGACGATCTGCGGGCCGGTGAGCACCGGCTTGCCGCCGCCGAGGACGTCGGCGTTGTACTTGTAGAGCCAGAGCAGGTCGACGGCCTGGTAGCCCTGGAGGTAGGGCTGCTGGTCGACGGCGAAGCCGAGGGTGCCGTCCTTCAGCTCGGCGGCGACCTTGGCGTTGAGGTCGAAGGTGTCGATCTCGGCCTTGCTGCCCGCGTCCTGCTTCGCCTTCACGGCGGTGTCCGCGTAGGGCGCGCCGAGGGTGACGACGGCGTCGACGGACTTGTCGGCCTGGAGCTTGGCGCCGACCGCGGACTGCACGTCGGGCATGTTGGTGCCGTTGACGTAGAGGTTGTCGACCTTGCCGGAGAAGGTCTTGGCGACTCCGGCGCAGCGCTGCTCGTGGCCGACGTTGCCCTGCTCGTGCAGGACGCACAGGGCCTTCTTCTTCCCGCGCTTGTTCAGCTCCTCGCCGACGGCCTCCCCGGCGACGGTCTCGTCCTGGCCGACGTGGGTGAGCGCGCCGAACGCCTTGGACTCGGCGGAGCCGGAGTTCACGGTGATCACCGGGATGCCGGCCTTCTCGGCGCGGGCCACGGCGGCCTTCATGGCGTCGGGCTTGGCGAGCGTGACGATGATGCCGTCGACCTTCTTGTCCACCGCGGCGTCCACGAGCTGCGCCTGCTGCTGCGCCTCGTCGTCGTGGGAGTACAGGAAGTTGATGTTGTCCTTGACCGCGGCCTGCTTGGCACCGTTCTGCACGATGTCCCAGAAGGTGTCGCCGTCCCCGGAGTGGGTGATCATCGCGAAGGTCCAGCGGGGGGTGTTCACCGCCGCCCGGCCCTGGGCCGCCGCGGCCTTGCGGGCGTCCTCCGCCCGCTTGCCGCCGGTGCTGCTGCATCCCGCGAGGGACAGCGACAGCGCCCCTGCGAGCGCCATGCCTACCCAGGTTGGAAACCGTGCCACGAGGCCGTGCCCTTCTCGCCGTGTTCGAACGTACGCGCGGGGCCGATGAGCGTTCCATCAGCCCCGAACATCGCATTATCTGACACGAGCGTACGAGGGTGAGAGGCCGGGCCGTGTGCCCTGGCTCACTTGTCCGGACATTGTGACGACGCGGGGGCCTGTGTTCAAGACCGTACGAGCAGCTGGAATTCGAAGGAATAGCGGGACGGCCGGTAGGTGTGGGTGCCGAACTCCACCGCGCGGCCGGTGTCGTCGAACGTGACGCGTTCCATGGTGAGCAGCGGGGAGCCCTCGCTCTCGCCGAGCCGCTCGGCCTCGGGCGCGGAGGCGGCGCGGGCGCCGATGGACTGCCGGGCACTGTGCAGGGTGATCCCGGCCGAGCGCAGCAGGCGGTACAGGCCGGTGGCCTCCAGCCGCCCGGTGTCCAGGTCGAGCAGCCCGGCGGGCAACTGGTTGACCAGGTACGCCATCGGCTCGCCGTGGGTGAGGCGCAGCCGCTCCACCCGGTGCACCTCGTCCCCCTCGGCCACCCCCAGCGCGGCGGCGGCCTCGGCGGACGCGGGCACGACGGTGTTGACCAGCACGCTGCTGCTCGGGCGCTGCCCGGCCGCCTCCAGGTCGTCGTAGAGGCTGCTCAGCTCCAGCGGGCGTCTGACCTGGCTGTGCACGACCTGGGTGCCGACACCGCGGCGGCGCACCAGCAGGCCCTTGTCGACGAGCGACTGGATGGCCTGGCGCACGGTGGGCCGGGACAGGCCGAGCCGCGCGGCCAGCTCGATCTCGTTGCCCAGCAGGCTGCCCGGTGTCAGGGCGCCCCGCTCGATCGCCGCCTCCAGTTGCTGCGCCAGCTGGTAGTACAGCGGCACGGGGGAACTCCGGTCGACGCCGAGCGCGAGCGACACGGTGGGGTCCACATCTGGTTTGGGCACCCGCCGAGCGTAGCCGGGTGGCCGGTTGACGGGAAGTCGTGAAGTCAGATTGTCCTGACATACAGATTGACAGGGTCAGGGGTGGGCCCCCACTTTGTTCCCATGCGCATCGGGATCATCGGAACGGGCCGGATCGGCACCGTTCACGCGAACACGCTCAGCCGCCACCGAGAGGTCGGCTCACTGATCCTCACGGACGCCGATCCGGCGCGGGCCCAGGCCCTGGCCCACCGGCTGGGCGAGACGGCCGCGCCCGGCGTGGACGAGATCTTCACCTGGGGCGTCGACGCGGTGGTGATCAGCACGACGACCCAGGCGCACGCCGACCTGATCGGCCGGGCGGCGCGCTCCGGGCTCCCGGTGTTCTGCGAGAAGCCGGTCGCCCTGGACCTGCCGGGCACCCTGCGGGCGCTGGCCGAGGTGGCGGCGGCCGGGACGGTCCTCCAGATGGGCTTCCAGCGCCGCTTCGACCCGGGGTACGCCGGTGCGCGCGCGGCGGTGCGCTCGGGACGGCTCGGGCGCCTGCACACCGTGCGCGCGCTGACCTCGGACCGCACACCGCCGCCCGCCGACTGGCTGCCGCTGTCCGGCGGCCTGTTCCGGGACACGCTGATCCACGACTTCGACGCGCTGCGCTGGGTGACCGGGCACGAGATCACCGAGGTGTACGCCCGGGGCTCCGACGCCGGTCCCGCCATGTTCCGGGAGGCCGGCGACATCGACACCGGCGCGGCGGTGCTCACCCTGGACGACGGCACCCTCGCCACGGCGACGGCGACCCGGCTGAACGGCGCGGGCTACGACGTCCGCATGGAGCTGGCCGGGGAACGCGACCAGATCGTCGTCGGCCTCGACGACCGTACGCCGATCGCGTCCACCGAACCGACCGGGCCGCCGGCCGCGGACAAGCCGTGGACCGGGTTCCTGGAGCGCTTCGGCCCCGCCTACGAGGCCGAGCTGAACGCCTTCGTCGACGTCCTGTTCGGCCAGCGCCCCAACCCGTGCGACGGCCACGAGGCCCTCCAGGCGCTCCGGATCGCCGAGGCCTGCGAGCAGTCCCGCCGCGAACACCGGCCGGTGCGGCTGGCGGAGATCCCGGACGGCACGGCGGACGGCACGGCGGGCGGCTGAGCGGGCGGCGGCAGGCGGCGGGCCGGTGCCCCGGCCCGCCATGGCTGCCGGCGGCCCGCCGTGGCTACCAGCGGACCGGCAGGCTCCTGGTGCCGCGGATCAGCATGCCCGGGAGCCATTCGCCCGGCGGGCCGTCCAGTGCGAGGGCGGGGGCGCGGCGCAGGAGTGTGTGCAGGGCCGTACGAGCCTCCAGACGGGCCAGCGGGGCGCCCAGGCAGTAGTGGATGCCGTGACCGAAGGCGAGGTGGCCGCGGGTGTCGCGGTGCGGGTCGAAGCGGTCCGGCTCCGGATGGCGGGCGCCGTCCCGGCCGGCCGCCGCGAGCCCGATCAGCACCGGCTCGCCCTGCGCGATGGCGGTGCCGCCGATCTCCAGCGGCCGGGCCGCGTAGCGGAAGGTGGCGTTCTCCACCGGGCCCTCGTAGCGCAGGGTCTCCTCCACGGCGGCGTCCACGAGCGCGGGGTCGGCGCGCACCTCGGCGAGCTGCGCGGGGTGCCTGAGCAGGGTGTGCACGGTGTTGGTGATGAGGTTGACCGTGGTCTCGTGGCCCGCGATGAGCAGCAGGAAGGCCATGCCGCGCAGCTCCCCGGGGGAGAGCCGGTCGCCGTCCTCCGCCGTGGTGCGGATCAGCGCGCTCAGCAGGTCGTCGGCGGGGCCCGCGACCCGCTTGTCCTCGATCAGCTCGGTGAGATAGGCGCCGAGCCGCTCCACGGAGCCGAGGAAGCCCTCCTCGCTGGTGGGCGCCACGAACTCGTTCGACATGTCCCGGAACGCGGTCCGGTCCATCTCCGGCACCCCGAGCAGCTCGCAGATGACCGTGATCGGCAGCGGATAGGAGAACGCCTCCACCAGATCCGCCCGCCCCAGCGGCAGCATCGCGTCCAGCAGCTCATCGGTGATCGCCTGGATCCGGGGCCGCATCCCCTCGATGCGCCGTGCGGTGAACGCGCGGGTGACCAGGGACCGCAGCCGGGTGTGGTGCGGCGGGTCGGCGATCAGCAGATGCCGGCCGATCGCCTCCTCCTCGACGGGCCGGATGTCGAGTCCGGCGACGTCCTTGGCGAGCCGCGGGTCGGCGAGGGCGGCGCGGGCCTCCTCGTGGCCGACGACGAGCCAGGTGTCGTAGCTCTCCGGTGGTGGCAGCCGCACCCGGTGGACCGGGCCGAGTGCGCGCAGTTCGGCGTAGACGGTGTGGGGGTCCGTGCGGAACCCCTCGCCGTACTCCGCCAGATCGATCACGTCCGCCATGCTCGCTCCCCTCCGGGGCGCGCGCACCGTCCGGCACCGCCCCGTGTCCCGTACAACGCGGGGCGGCGGGGCGAAGTGCCCCCGCCGCGCGCCCTCTTCGGGACGCCCCTCAGCCCGCTTCCTCGTCGAGCAGTCCCGCGTCATGGGCCAGCAGGGCGATCTGCACCCGGTTGTTGAGGGAGAGCTTGGCGAGGATGCGGGAGACGTGTGTCTTGACGGTGGCGACGCTCATGTAGAGCTCGCCCGCTATCTGGGCGTTGGCCAGGCCCTGTCCGACCCGGACGGCCACCTCGCGCTCGCGCGCGTTGAGCGCGGTGAGGCGCTCACGCGCGCGGGTGCGCCGGTCCTCGCCCGCACCGCCCGCACCGCCCGCGGCGTGCCGGATGAGCTGGCGGGTGACCGTGGGCGAGAGCACCGGGTCACCGGCGGCCACCCGGCGCACCGCGGCGACGATCTCGGCCGGCGGGGTGTCCTTGAGGACGAACCCGGCGGCGCCCGCGCGCAGCGCGCGCAGCACCTGGTCGTCGGCGTGGAAGGTGGTCAGGACCACGACCTGCGGCGCCTTCGGACGGGCGCGCAGGCGCTCCGTCGCGGTCAGCCCGTCCATGCCCGGCATGCGGACGTCCATCAGGACGACGTCCGGCCGGGCGCGCTCGACCAGGGCCTCCACCTCGTGCCCGTCGGCCGCCTCACCGACGATCTCGATGTCGTCCGCGCCTCCCATCATGAAGGACAGACCGGCTCTCACCAGCGGGTCGTCGTCGACGAGGAGCACTCGGATCGCGGTCATGGGCCAAGCCAATCAAAACGCCCGCGCGGTGACCACACCGGCTCGCCGCCCCGCACCGGACGGCCGCCGGTGGCCCGTCCGGACCGTCGCCGCCCCGGCCACCGGCCGGGCGCCGTCACGCCGGCCACGGCAGGAGCGCCCTGACCTCGAACCCGCCCTCCGGGGTGGGCCCGTGGCGCAGGGTGCCGCCCGCCAGCGCGGCCCGCTCGGTCAGGCCGATGAGCCCCTGGCCCGAGCCGGGGACGTGCGGGACCTCCCCCTCGGGCGGCGGATTGCGCACGTGCACGGCGAGGTCCCGGCCGGGTGCGCCGGTGACGGTCACCGCGACCTCCGCGCCGGGGGCGTGCTTGCGGGCGTTGGTCAGCGCCTCCTGCGCGATGCGGAAGGCGGTGCGGCCCACGGAGGCGGGTACGGCGGCCGGGTCGGTGACCTGTCCGGTCAGCACCACCGTCATGCCGGCCTCCCGCGACTCGGCCACCAGCGCGTCCAGCGCCGCGAGGGTGGGCTGCGGGCGGCCCGCGTCGTCGGAGTCGCCCGCGCGCAGTACGCCGATGATCTCCCGCAGGTCCTGGAGGGCCTCGTGCGCGCTCTCCCGGATGACCCCGGCCGCGCGCGCGACCTCCTCGCGGGGCGCGTCGGGCCGGAACTCCAGGGCGCCCGCGTGCACGCTCAGCAGGGTCAGCCGGTGCGCGAGGACGTCGTGCATCTCCCGGGCGATGGCCTCGCGGGCGAGCCGCTGCGCCTGCTCGGCGCGCAGCCGCGCCTCCGTCTCCGCGCGCCGCGCCCGGTCCCGCAGGCTCAGCATGAGCTGCCGCTTGGACCGCACGAACATGCCCCAGCCCATGACCGACATGGTCAGCAGCACGGCGAAGGCGAGGACGGCCGGGTAGGACAGGTCGGGGTCGGGGCGCAGCCAGTAGTAGAGCGGGAGCAGCGCGAGCTGGGCGCCGCCGACCCAGGCCCCGTAGCGGAGGGGGCGGTGCACGGTGAGCGTGAACAGGGCGAGCACACCGGCGCCGCCCGCGGTGTTCGAGACCAGGCCGACGGGCACCATGGCGACGGCCAGCGCGAGGGGCCACCGGCGGCGCAGCCAGAGCGCGGCGCAGGCCAGCGCCCCGATCACCTGGTCGACGAGGGAGAAGCCGCGCGGCAGGTGCTCCGCGTCGAGCGAGCTGGCGGCGGCGAGCCCGAGGAGGACGGCCAGGAGGAAGCAGAGGAAGTCGACGATCCAGTCGCGCGCGGTGCGCCGGGGCCGGCCGCCGCCGCTGGTGTCTGGGTCGAGTTCGTCGGCCACGGCGGACGGCAGCCACCATCGCCGTCCGGTGAACGCCACCGGCTCCTGGAGCGTCGTGTCAGTCTTCACAGTCGACAAATCTACGCAACGCGGGTGGCCCGCTTCACGGGTCCGGAGCGGTTGTGCGACCAAAGTCGCGACGCGGGAGACTTCCGGCTCACCGGCTCGGCGGGAACGTAGACCTCCGGCGGCCGGACCGCGCCCCGCGGCCGATGCGCGCGGGGGTCCTGCGGGGCGAGGCTCGCTTCCATGAAGAAGGTTCTGGAGGTCGCCGGGTTCATCGCCCTGGCGCAGGGCGTGCTGGGTTTCGTGCAGGACTTCACCCACTGGCGCGTGGGCATGGTGCAGCGCCTGGCTTTTCTCCATGGCTACGAGGTGTTCGCGAGCTTCGTGCTGATCGTGCTGGGCTGTGCCCTGTTCGCCGCCGCCGAGGGCCGCGGGCGGTGAGGCTCCGCGGTTCCTCGGCGGCGGCCGCGCGGGCCGGGCTCAGCAGCCGAAGTCGACCAGGTCGAACGTCGCGTAGTGGTCCGCGGTGTAGTAGTCCTCCTGGCTCTTCTCACCGGTGACGATCCGTCGCGCGCCCCGGGTGGGGGAACCGGGGGTGACGACGGTGTACTCGTGGTAATAGCCGCTGGACCGGCTGGGCAGGACGCCTTCGCGGTTCTGGAAGACGACGCCGTCCTGGTCGTACGGGAAGGGCCCGCCCTGGTCGATCAGGTCGAGCGTGTGGTGCGCCTGGGAGGGCAGGGCGCCGTAGCAGATGCTGCCGACCGAGGCCGTGGCGGCGCCGGCCGGGGCGGCGGCGGAGACGGTGCCGCCGACGAGGAGGGCGGACAGGAGGGCGCCTGCGGCGCCGATGCGGGTCATGCGTGGGGGGAATCTCATGCCTCATGATGACGCGCGTAGACAGTGGCATGTCAATGACAAGACTGTGGAGCTTCCCGGCATGTCCGGTGAATTCACCGGCCGTTGACCGAAGGCGGTCAGGTGTTCCCGGGACGTTCACGCGAGCCGCTCTTCCGGGGGCGCTCCCGGGCGCTTTCCCGGCCCACGTCGGCGTCCGAAGGCCGCCAGCGCCGGGGCGGCCCGGCCGCTGGGATGGGGGCATGACTTCGACAGCTTCTGCTTCTGCTTCTGCTTCTGGTCCTGCTTCTGGTTCTGCGTCTGCGACCACGCCCGCTGCTTCCGGGGCTTCGCGGTGGCCCCTGGACGGCAGAGTGGCGCTCGTGACCGGCGGCAGCCGCGGCATCGGCGCGGCGACGGCGGTGCGGCTGGCCCGCGCGGGCGCCGATGTGGCGCTCACCTATGTGAACGGCAAGGACGCGGCGGACGAGGTGGTCCGGACCGTACGGGGACTCGGACGGCGGGCGGTGGCCCTGCGCGCGGACGCGGCCGACCCGGCGCAGGCGTCGGCCGTCGTCGACCGCGCGGCCGACGCGCTGTGCACCCTCGACGTGCTGGTGAACAACGCGGGCGTGGGCGTGCTGGGCCCGGTGGAGAGCCTCTCGCTCGCCGATGTGGACCGGGTGCTCGCGGTGAACGTGCGCGCCGTCTTCCTGGCCTGCCGCGCGGCCGCCGTACGGATGGCGGACGGCGGCCGGATCATCACCATCGGCACCTGCATGACCCAGCGCGTGCCGGGACCCGGCGGCACCCTCTACGCGACCGGCAAGTCCGCCCTGATCGGACTGACCAAGGCGTTCGCCCGGGAGCTGGGAGCGCGCGCGATCACCGCGAACCTCGTCCACCCGGGTCCCATCGACACCGACATGAACCCGGCCGACGGGCCGCTCGCCCCCGGCCAGGCGGCCATGACGGCGCTGGGCCGCTTCGGCACCGCCGACGAGGTGGCGTCCATGGTGGCGTTCCTCGCGGGGGCCGACGCGGCCTATGTCACCGGCGCGGAGTTCGCGGTGGACGGCGGGCACGCCGCGTGAGCCGAGGCCCCCTCGGGCGGCGGGGCGCACCGGTGCTGTCGGGCCGGTGCGCCCCGCCCCCCGGGGGCCGGGAGCGGAGCGGGTCAGCCGCCCAGCTCCTGGTGGCGGGCGGCCAGGCCCGCGGCGCCGTCCTCGGTCAGCGCACCGAACAGGCGCAGCCGGGAGATGCCGCCGTCCGGGAAGATGTCCACGCGCGCGTGCGTGCCGACGACGGGCTCGGGCAGGACGAAGCGGTGGTTGGTGTCGGGCTGGCAGCGGGTGCGCGGCAGCACCTCGCGCCACTCGCCGTCCTCGCCGTCCTTGACGGACACCGAGGCCCAGCCCGCGCTGTTGCCCTTGAGGTAGGCGGTGTCGATCTCCAGGGCCCGGATCTCGGACCGGGCGACCAGCCGGTAGCGGATCCAGTCGTTGCCCTGGTCGCGGCGGCGCCGGGTCTCCCAGCCGTCGTCCATCTTGCGGGAGCGGCCCGGCTGGATGGTGTTGGTGGCGGGCGAGTAGAAGAGGTTGGAGGCGTCCTCGACCCGGCCGCCGTTCTCCAGGGCGACCACGTCGAGGGTGCCGAGCGCCGCCAGCCACGCCGGGTCGGGCACGACCTCGCCGTACACGCGCAGCCGCGCGATGCCGCCGTCCGGGTGCTGGTTGACGCGCAGGTGCGTGAAGCGCTGTTCGACGCCGACCTCGAAGCCGTTGGCCGCGTGGCCGCCGATCGGGGTGCGCGGGACGAGGGTCGTCCACTTGACGTCGTCGGCGAGCAGCTCCGCCGGGGAGGGCGAGCCCGCCACGCAGGTGCCCTCGACCGACACGGCCTGCGGGTAGTTGCCGCGGAAGTGGGCGGTGTCGACGACGACCCCGCGTACGACGCCGGGCGCGCCGAGGCGGATCAGCGCCCAGTCGTGGTCGTCCTCGGTGGGCCAGGGGTGCTCGGCGGACACACCGCGGCGGCGGCGGGTCTCCCAGCCGTCCATGACCTTGCCCTTGTGTCCGAAGTGCTCCGGGTCGAACTCGGCGCGCTCGGGCACCAGCAGGTTCTCGCGCTGGGCGAAGAACTCGTCGTTGGCGGCGACGACACCGGCGCCGAGGCGGCGGTCGGCGAGGTTGGCGTACTGGGTGAAGGGGAAGTCGGCGGTGCGGTAGTCCGCGTACGGGTCACCGCCTCCGTAGGGGTTCGCGTCGCCGGTGAAACGAGGAGTCGCCGTCACGGTGATCAGTGCTTCCTTTCGGGAGTCGGCCGGTGGGGGCGCGGGCGCGGGAACGGGTCACGCGGCCGCGCGTACGGGAGGTGGCTCAGTGGGGCCGGGTCAGCAGCCGGCCCTTCGGTGCGGTGAACTCGCCGTCCGCGACGATGCGTTCGCCGCGCAGCCAGGTGGACCTGACCACGCCGTGCAGCGTGCGGCCCGCGTAGGCGGTGACGCGGTTGCGGTGCTGGAGCTCGGCCGGGTCGACGGTGAAGGTCTCCTCGGGGGCGAGGACCGCGAAGTCGGCGTCCCGGCCGGGCTCGATGGCGCCCTTGCGGTCGAGCCCGACGAGGGCGGCGGTGCGGGCGGACATCCAGCGCACGACGTCCTCCAGGCCGTACCCGCGCTCGCGCGCCTCGGTCCAGACGGCGGCCAGGCTGAGCTGGAGGGAGGAGATGCCGCCCCAGGCGGTCGCGAAGTCGCCGGTCTTCAGGTCGGCGGTGGAGGGCGAGTGGTCGGTGACGACGCAGTCGATGGTGCCGTCGGCCAGCGCCTGCCAGAGCAGGTCCTGGTTGGCGGCCTCGCGGATCGGCGGGCAGCACTTGAACTCGCTGGCGCCGTCCGGTACTTCCTCGGCGGTCAGGGTCAGGTAGTGCGGGCAGGTCTCGACGGTGATCCGTACGCCCTCGGCCCTGGCCTCGGCGATCAGCGGCAGCGCGTCGCTGGAGGAGAGGTGCAGCACGTGCACGCGCGCGTCCAGCCGCTTCGCCTCGGCGATCAGGGTGGCGATGGCGGTGTCCTCGGCGTCGCGCGGCCGGGAGGCGAGGAAGTCGGTGTACCGGGGGCCGCCGTGCTGCGGGGCGGCGTCCAGGTGGTGCGGGTCCTCGGCGTGCACGATCAGCAGACCGCCGAAGCCGGCCGTCTCGGCGAGCGAGGTGGCCAGCGCCTCCCGGGTCAGGTGCGGGAACTCGTCCACACCGGAGGGCGAGAGGAACGCCTTGAAGCCGAAGACCCCGGCGTCGTGCAGCGGGCGCAGGTCCTTGACGTTGCCGGGCAGGGCGCCGCCCCAGAAGCCGACGTCGATGTGCGCCTTGTCCCGGGCCACGTCCTGCTTGATCCGCAGGTTGTCCACGGTGGTGGTGGGCGGCAGGGAGTTGAGGGGCATGTCGATCAGGGTGGTGATGCCACCGGCCGCCGCGGCGCGGGTGGCGGTCCAGAAGCCCTCCCACTCGGTGCGGCCGGGGTCGTTCACATGAACGTGGGTGTCGACCAGGCCGGGCAGCAGCACGTCGTCGCCGAGGTCCTCCAGGCGGGCACCGGCGGGGACCTCGGCGTCGTGGGGCAGGACGGCCGTGATCGTGCCGCCGGTGACCGCGACGGACGCGGCACGCGTCCCCTCGGGCGTGATGACTCGTGTCGAGCGCAGCACCAGTTCGGCGTCGGACACCGGGACCCCTCTCTTCGCCATCTCTTCGTCGCTTCGTCTCTTCGTCGCTTCGTCGGCTCTTCGCCGCCGCCGCGGGCCCGGGAGGCGGGTCGCGCGGCCCCGCCGGTCCGCGGCGGCGCGGCGCCGTGGACACGGGAGAACGCCGTGGACACGGGAGAACACAGACGTGACAACCGACGTACGGGTACAGGGATGGGCAGGTGGAATACGCCCATTTACACCCATGTAACGGACTTCAACGTTCTGTTGAAGGAGTCTTCACTCCCGCCCTCACCTCGTCAAGAGGCACACTGCTGGACAGCCGGCCGGCGCGTGCACTCTGGACGTTTCCACAAAGCGGAATTAGAATTCCAACAGACAGAACGTAGTTCCGTACAGGCAGGGAGTCAACCGGCCCCCCGGTAGGCTTTGGCCCTTCCTGCCCGCCCCGAAAGGAACGCGCCGTGCCGACGTCCAGCGCCAGCACCACCGACTCCGCCAAGTCCTCCGCGAGCGGTGGGGTCCAGTCCCTCGAGCGCGCCTTCGATCTGCTCGAGCGGATGGCGGACGCGGGCGGCGAGGTGGGCCTCAGTGAGCTGTCCGCGGCCAGCGGCCTGCCCCTGCCGACCATCCACCGCCTGATGCGCACGCTCGTGGCCTGCGGCTACGTCCGCCAGCAGCCGAACCGGCGGTACGCGCTCGGCCCCCGGCTGATCCGCCTGGGCGAGTCGGCCTCGCGGCTGCTGGGCACCTGGGCCCGCCCCTATCTCGCCCGGCTGGTCGACGAGACCGGCGAGACGGCGAACATGGCGCTGCTCGACGGCGACGAGATCGTGTACGTGGCGCAGGTGCCCTCCAAGCACTCGATGCGGATGTTCACCGAGGTGGGACGGCGGGTGCTGCCGCACTCGACGGGCGTGGGCAAGGCGCTGCTGGCGCACACCCCGGACCACGAGGTGCGCGCCCTGCTCGCCCGGACCGGCATGCCCGCCACCACCGAGAAGACGATCACCACCCCCGAGGGCTTCCTCGCGGCCCTGGCGGACGTGCGCGAGCTGGGGTACGCCATGGACGACAACGAGCAGGAGATAGGAGTCCGCTGCCTCGCGGTCACCGTGCCCGACTCCCCCACCGCCGCCGCGATCTCCATCTCGGGTCCGGCCGGCCGGGTCACGGAGGCCGCGACCGAGCGCATCGTCCCGGTGCTCCAGCAGGTGGCGGCGGAGCTGTCCCAGGCGCTGACCAGCGCCGGTCCGGCGGTCTGAGCCGCCCGGCCGAGGCCGCCGCACCCGTACCGGGAGCGGGCGCCCTCAGGTGGCGGCCGCCGCCGTCGCGGTGAGCCGTCCGTCCCGCATCTCCCGTACCGCGTCCACGGCGTCGAGGTGGGCCCGGTCGTGGGTGACCAGGACCGTGGCGGTGCCCCGGTCGCGGGTGAGGCGGGTCAGCAGGCCGAGGACGGCCGCGCCGCGTTCCTGGTCCAGGGCGCTGGTGGGTTCGTCGACGAGCAGCACCGAGGGCTCGTTCATCAGCGCGCGGGCGATGTTCACCCGCTGCCGCTGGCCGCCGGAGAGCTGGTGCGGGCGGCGGTGCGCCTGATCGGCGAGGCCGACCGCGGCCAGCAGGTCCCGGGCGCGGGAGCCCGCCGCGCGGCGGCCGTCCAGGCGGGCCATCAGCTCCAGCTGCTCCAGCGCCGTCAGCGACGGCAGCAGGTTCGGCTGCTGGAAGACGATCCCGATGGCGCGGCGGCGCAGCACGGCCCGCTCGGCGGCGCTCAGCCGCCCGGTGGGCACGCCCGCCACCCGTACGCTTCCGCTGTCCGGGGTGATCAGCGTGGCCGCGACCGCGAGCAGGCTCGACTTGCCCGACCCGGAGGGCCCGGCCACGGCCGTGACGGTGCCCGCGGGCACCTCCAGGCTCACCCGGTCCAGCGCGGTCAGCCGGCCGTCGCCGTCCGGGTAGGTCAGGGTCACGTCGTCCAGCAGCAGGCTCATCGCACGCCTCCCAGCGCGGTCAGCGGATCGACGGCGGTGATCCGCCGCACGGACAGTCCGGCGCCGAGCGCACCGAGGGCGGTCATCACCGCGGCGGGCACCAGGACGGTGGGCGGGTCGAGCACGAAGGGCACCGTCCCGCCGCGTACCAGCACACCCGCCAGGCAGGCCAGCCCGGTGCCCAGCGCGGTGCCCGCCGCCAGCAGGACCACCGCCTGCCCCAGGGCGTCGGCCAGCAGATGGCGGGTGGAGGCGCCGAGCGCCTTGAGCACGGCGATGTCGGGCGAGCGCTGGATCGTCCACACCGTGAAGAAGGCCCCGACGACCAGCGCGGAGATGACGAAGAGGAAGCCGCGCATCAGTTGCAGGGAGCCGTTCTCCGCCTGGTAGGAGCCGATGGCCGTCAGGGCGTCGTCCCTGGTGAGCGTGCGGGTGCCGGCGGCGCGGTCCCCGGCGGCCAGGTCGGCGCCGTGCGCGCGCAGCGCGATCACGGTCGCCCGGCCGCCGTCCCACGCCGTCCACACCACGGGCACATGGCTGTAGGAGGCGTGCCCGGAGACGGCCGCCACCGTCCAGGACCGCTCGCCGAGCCGGATCCGGTCCCCGGCACCGGCGCCCAGCGCGGCGGCGGCGCCGGTCGACAGCACCGCGTGTCCGGGCGCGACACCGGACGGGGCGAGCCCGGAGGCGGGGCGTACGGCGAACACCGCCAGCGCCGCCCTGCGCCCGCCCGCGCCGGTGCCCGCCCCCGTGCCCGCCCCGGCGGTGGCGTCCACGGTGCGGATCGCGACCGGTTCGGCGTACGGCACCCGCCGGGACCACCGGTCCACGGCGTCGGGCGCGAGCGACGAGCCGGTGAACGACACCGACTGCCCGGCCGGTGGCGCGGCGAAGGCGAGATGGTCGGCGGGCAGCCCCTTCACCGCCGAGGTGTTCTCCCCGGCGAGCCCGGCGGTCAGCCCGGACAGCAGCCCCACGAGCAGGGTGATCAGTGCGACCACGGCTCCCATCAGGGCGAACCGCCCCTTGGCGAACCGGAGGTCTCTCCATGCGACGAACATGTGCCCAAGCCTCGGCCGCGCGACCCCCGCCGGGCATCGCCCCGGGGCACGCTCGTGCCGGGCCGAAGGGAGCAGCCGTCTTTCCACCTTTCGGTTGACCGGTGCGGCGCCCGGCCCGCTTACGCTGGACGGGCCATGGACCTCCGCCCCCGCTCCCCCGTCGCCGTCATCCTGCGCCTGTGCCTGTACGCCCTGTTCGCGGGGCTGCTCGGGCTCGCCGCGGCCCATGCGACGGGACCCGGCACGGTGGCGGCGGCGCTCGGCACGGGCGCGGTGTTCGCCTTCGGTGTGCTCCAGCCCGCCGTGCTGCGCTCCCGGCGCCGCTCGGCGGTGTGGCTCGCGGCGCTCGGCGCGGCCTGGCTGGTCCTGCTGGCGTACTCCCCCCAAGCCGTGTGGGCGGCGTTCCCGCTGTACTTCCTGCTGCTGCATCTGCTGCCGCTGCGCTGGGGCCTGCCCGCGGTCGCGGCGACCGCGGCGGCGGCCATCGCCGGGTTCGCCGGACACGCGGAGCGGATCAACGCGGGGGTGTTCATCGGCCCGCTGCTCGGCGCGGCGGTCGCCGTGGCCACGGTCCTCGGCTACGAGGCCCTGTACCGGGAGAGCGAGCGGCGCCGCGAGCTGATCGAGGAGCTGGTGGCCACCCGCGCGGACCTGGCCGCCGCCGAACGGGCCGCGGGCACCCTCGCCGAGCGGGAGCGGCTGGCCCGGGAGATCCACGACACGCTCGCCCAGGGCCTGTCCAGCATCCAGTTGCTGCTGCGCGCCGCCCAGCGCGAGGTGCCCGCCGGTTCACCGGCCGCCGCGCACATCGAGCAGGCCCGCGCCGCCGCGCAGGACAATCTCGCCGAGGCCCGCCGTTTCGTCCGCGCCCTGACCCCGCCCGACCTGGAGCACGGCTCGCTCACCGGCGCGCTGGAACGGCTCTGCTCGCGCGCGGTGGGCCCGCCCGCGGTCCGCTTCTCGGTGAGCGGCAGCCCGGCGGCGCTGCCCACTCCGTACGAGGTGGCGCTGCTGCGGATCGCGCAGTCGGCGCTCGGCAACACCCTGCGGCACGCCCGCGCCGCCCGTGCGGAGGTCACGCTGAGCTTCATGGACACGGCGGTGGCGCTGGACGTCGTCGACGACGGGGCGGGTTTCGTACCGGACGCGGTGCCGACGGCCGTGGGCGCGGGCGCGGGAGGCGCGGGGCGCGCGGGGGCTGCGGGCGAGCGCCGGGCGGTGTTCCCGCGCGCCGGGGCGGACGGCGGTTTCGGGCTGCCCGCGATGCGCTCGCGCGCCGAGGCGCTGGGCGGCACGTTCGCGGTGGAGTCCGCGCCGGGCCAGGGCACGGCGGTGGCGGTCACCCTGCCCTGGCCGGTGGCCCGGGACACGGGAGGCGGCGCGTGAGCGTGCGGCTGCTGCTCGCGGACGACCACCCCGTGGTCCGCGCCGGTCTCAAGGCGGTGCTGTCCGCCGAGCCCGACTTCGAGATCGTCGCGGAGGCGCCGACGGCGGAGCGCGCGGTGGAGCTGGCCGCCGCGGGCGGGATCGACGTGGTGCTGATGGATCTCCAGTTCGGCCCGCACGGGATGCACGGCGCGGAGGCCACGGCGGCGATCACCGCCCGGCCCGGCGCCCCGCGCGTCCTGGTGCTCACCACGTACGACACCGACGCGGACATCCTGGCCGCGGTGGAGGCCGGGGCGGCGGGCTATCTGCTGAAGGACGCGCCGCCGCAGGAGCTGGCCGCGGCGGTGCGCACCGCCGCCTCCGGCCGTTCGGCGCTGGCCCCGGCGGTCGCCCACCGGCTGATGGACCGGATGCGCACACCGGCCGCCGCGCTCAGCCGCCGTGAGCTGGAGGTCCTGGAGCTGGTCCGCGACGGCCTGTCCAACCTGGAGATCAGCAAGCGCCTGTTCCTGAGCCAGGCCACGGTGAAGTCCCACCTGGTGCACGTCTACGCCAAGCTGGGCGTCGACTCCCGTACGGCGGCGGTGGCGGCGGCCACCGAGCAGGGGCTCGTACGGCGGCGCAGGCCCTGAGACACGGGTCCCGGGGGTGGCCCGGGGCGGCCCCGGGGGTGGTCCGGGGGTGGAGGGCCGTGACGGCGCCCTCGGCGCACACACCCGGGAGGCGTACATGCCCGGGAGGCGCACGTGCCCGGGAGGCGTACGCGGCGCGCGAGCCCTCGATGTGCGGCGCGCGCCCCCGAGCGCGGACCTCAGCGCAGGGGCGGCGGCGGTCCGAACAGGTCCACCGCGTCGCGCACCTCGGCCAGGCCGGGGCGCAGGGCGCTGACGGAGCCGATCGAACCGGCGATCAGCAGCAGGGAACGGCGCAGCCGGGGGATCTCGGGGCTGCCCGGAGCGGTCGCCGCCGAGAGCGCGGCGAGTGCGGCGAGCTCGTCCTCGGCTATCGCGCGGTCGGGGAACTCCCCCGGATGCGCGGCGAGTTCACGACGCAGACGGGATACGGCGGCGCGCAGCCCCGCCACCCGCGGATCCTCTTTGCCGCCGGTCACCGGCCGCTGTCCCAAGCTCCGCAACACAGCCCTCCCCCTCGCACGTCGCCGTGCGCAGTCCCCGGACCCGGGTCAGTAAACGCCACCGGAACGGGGTGCGCCAGCGTGCGGACCGAAATTCAGCCTCGCCCGATCGGCGCGGTCGACGGGCCGTCAGGTATGCAGGACGTATGACACATACGGATGACGAGGTGGCCGGTCTCGTGCTCGCGGCCGGTGGCGGGCGGCGGCTCGGCGGCCGGCCCAAGGCACTGCTCACCCACCGGGGCCGGCCGCTGGTGGAGCACGCGGTCGGGGTGCTGCGCGCGGCGGGCTGCGCCCGGGTGCACGTGGTGCTGGGCGCGCGGGCGGACGAGGTGCGGCGGCGGGCCCGGCTGGAGGGCTGTGTGCTCGTGGACAATGCGGACTGGGAGCAGGGCATGGGCTCCTCGCTGCGGGCCGGGCTGGATTCGCTCGCGGATTCGGGGGCGCGGGCGGTGCTGGTCTCGCTCGTGGACCAGCCCGGGATCGGGGCCGTGGCGGCGGCCCGGGTGCGGGCGGCGTTCCGGGACGAGACGTCGCTGGTCTCGGCGGCGTACGACGGGGTGCGCGGGCATCCGGTCCTGTTCGGCGCCGCGCACTGGGCGGGGATCGCGGCGAGTGCCGGCGGCGACCGGGGGGCACGCGGCTATCTGAAGGAGCACGCCGGGCGGATCGTCCTGATCGAGTGCGCGGACGTGGCGCAGCCCTACGACATCGACACGGAAGCGGACCTGGCGCACCTGGAGTGAACGGGCTGGCACCGAGCGCCAGCTTCCCTCGACTCAGAGAATCTCGACATCAACAAACCATTGAAGTTCCACGATAAGGAAACTACTATCCACTGATCAGAAGCACCCGACCGCACAGCGGGTGCGAATCGCCCCATTCGTACTCCTTGGCACCCGGTGCCACCGCTGAAGGAAGTGACAGCTCATGTCCGCACCAGCGCCGTCCCCGCTGGCCATCGTCGACGCCGAGCCCCTGCCCCGGCAGGAGGAGGTCCTCTCCGACGCGGCGCTCGCCTTCGTGGCGGAGCTGCACCGGCGGTTCACGCCGCGCCGCGACGAACTGCTCGCCCGCCGCGCCGAGCGCCGCGCCGAGATCGCCCGTACCTCCACCCTCGACTTCCTCCCGGAGACGGCCGCGATCCGCGCGGACGACTCCTGGAAGGTCGCTCCCGCCCCCGCGGCCCTGGACGACCGCCGGGTCGAGATCACCGGTCCCACCGACCGGAAGATGACCATCAACGCCCTCAACTCGGGCGCGAGGGTCTGGCTCGCCGACTTCGAGGACGCCTCTGCCCCCACCTGGGAGAACGTCGTCCTCGGCCAGCTCAATCTGATCGACGCCTACACCCGCAGCATCGACTTCACCGACCCGAGGTCCGGCAAGTCGTACGCGCTGCGCCCGGCCGCCGAACTCGCCACCGTCGTCACCCGCCCGCGCGGCTGGCACCTGGACGAGCGCCACCTCGTCGACGCCGACGGCAGGCCGGTCCCCGGCGCCCTCGTCGACTTCGGCCTGTACTTCTTCCACAACGCGCAGCGCCTGATCGACCTCGGCAAGGGCCCGTACTTCTACCTGCCCAAGACGGAGTCGCACCTGGAGGCCCGCCTCTGGAACGAGATCTTCGTCTTCGCCCAGGACGCGCTCGGCATCCCGCAGGGCACCGTGCGCGCCACCGTGCTGATCGAGACGATCACGGCCGCGTACGAGATGGAGGAGATCCTCTACGAACTGCGCGACCACGCCTCCGGGTTGAACGCCGGCCGCTGGGACTACCTGTTCTCCATCGTCAAGAACTTCCGTGACGGCGGCGAGAAGTTCGTCCTGCCCGACCGCAACGCGGTGACGATGACGGCCCCGTTCATGCGCGCGTACACCGAACTGCTGGTGCGCACCTGCCACAAGCGCGGTGCGCACGCCGTCGGCGGCATGGCGGCGTTCATCCCGTCCCGCAAGGACCCCGAGGTCAACAAGGTCGCCTTCGAGAAGGTCCGCGCCGACAAGGACCGCGAGGCCGGCGACGGCTTCGACGGCTCCTGGGTCGCCCACCCCGATCTGGTGCCGATCGCCATGGAGTCCTTCGACAAGGTGCTCGGCGACCGGCCGAACCAGAAGGACCGGCTGCGTGAGGACGTGCACGTCGAGGCGGCCGACCTGATCGCGGTCGACTCCCTCGACGCCAAGCCGACCTACCCGGGCCTGGTCAACGCCGTGCAGGTGGGCATCCGTTACATCGAGGCATGGCTGCGCGGCCTCGGCGCGGTGGCCATCTTCAACCTGATGGAGGACGCGGCCACCGCCGAGATCTCCCGCTCGCAGATCTGGCAGTGGATCAACGCGGGCGTCGAGTTCGAGAACGGCGAGAAGGCCACGCCCGAACTGGCCCGCAAGGTCGCCGCCGAGGAGCTGGAGAACATCCGCGCCGAGATCGGCGACGACGCCTTCGCCGCCGGTCACTGGAAGCAGGCCCACGACCTGCTGCTCCAGGTCTCCCTCGACGAGGACTACGCGGACTTCCTGACCCTGCCCGCCTACCAGCAGCTCAAGGGCTGACCGGCGGCGGCGTCACGGCCGGACGGTCCGGGGGCATCGCCTCCGGGCCGTCCGGCCGTTCGCCTCTCCTCGCGCCCCTCTCCTCAGTCCTCAGTCCTCGCGCCCCAGGTGCACGGACCAGTCCTGCTCCGCGGCCGGCTTGCCGTGCAGATCCGGGACCCGCTTGAGCCAGTCCGGCCGCCCCCGCTGCGCACGCGCCGCGCGCCGCGCCTCCTCGGCGGCCAGCTCGTCGTGCCCCGGGAAGTCCGTGGGCAGCCAGGAAGCGGAGGCCCGCACGCGCGCGTGCAGATGCCGGACGTAGGTCTCGCGCACCTCCTCGGGCGTGTGGAACCCCGGCTCGTCGCGCAGCCAGCCGTCCGGCACCTGGGCGACGACCTCGCGCAGCAGCGCCTCGGTCACCCGCGGGGCCAGCTCGGCGTCGGCCGCGCGCACATCGGGCGCGTACCGGCCGAGCGCGTGGTGCCGGAAGTCGTACGCCTTGCCCGGTGCCGTCAGGTCCCAGCGGTGGTGGAAGACCAGCGCGGCGCCGTGGTCGATGAGCCACAGGCGCGGCGGCGCGACCCCGAGGGTCGGCCAGACCATCAGATTGGAGCTGTGGACCGTCCGGTCGACGTTCGCGGTCAGCGCGTCCAGCCAGACGATCCGCCCCGCCTCCAGCGGATCCACCCGGAACGTCCGCGCCACCTCCGGGGTGAAGTCCCGCGCCCCCGGCAGATAGTCCATCCCCAGGTTGACCCCCGCGCTCGCCCCGTGCAGCTCCCGCACCTCCTGGTACGGCTCGTGCGCGGCGATGGCCGGGTCGAAGTGCACCAGCACCAGCTCCGGGAACCGCAGCCCGAGCGCACGCGCCAGCTCCCCGACGATCACCTCGGCGACCAGCGCCTTGCGCCCCTGCGCGGACCCGGTGAACTTCACGACGTACGTCCCGAGATCGTCGGCCTCGACGATCCCCGGCACCGACCCGCCCGAGCGCAGCGGTGCGAGATAGCGGGTGGCGGTGACCTCGGTCAGCATGGCGGTACACCCCTCGTCCCCGGTCCCCGGCGTGCAGTGCGCATAGTGACCGAGCGTAACAGCCGGGGAGGACGCCTCGGGTACGGGCGCTTGACCTTACCCTCAAGGGCAAGGTCTAGCGTTCTTCGAGGTGAGAGGCATGCGGATCGGTGAGCTGGCCCGGCGAGCGGGTGTGACGACCAAGGCGGTGCGCTACTACGAATCGCTGGGGCTGCTCGCGCCGGTGCGGCTGGCCAACGGCTACCGGGACTACGACGAGCACGACGTACGGCTCACGCGGGAGATCCGGGCGCTGAGTCTCCTCGGCATCCCCGTCGAGGCGACACGGCCGTTCCTGGAATGCCTGGCCCTGGGGCACCGGCACGCGGACGACTGCCCGGCCGCGCTGGCCGGGTACCGGGACGCCATCGACGAGCTCACGCGGCGGATCGAGGGTCTCACCGCCCGCCGGGCGGCGCTGGTGACGCACCTGCACCGGGCCGCCCACCGCAGCAGCCGCCTCTCACCGGCCGAAGGAGAGGAACCGATGACCGACCACACGAGCCTGCCTGCCGGACTGCCCGTTCCCGAGGACGACGGCGCTGCCGCCCATCTGCGCGGGGCGCGGATGCCGCGGCTGGAACTCCGTGCCACCGACGGCGCCACCGTCAGCCTCGACGCGCTGGGGGCGGGGCGCACGGTGCTCTACGTCTACCCGCTGACGGGCCGCCCCGGCACCGATCTGCCCGAGGGCTGGAACTCCATCCCCGGCGCGCGTGGCTGCACCGTCGAGGCATGCGGCTTCCGTGACCACCACCAGGACCTGCTCGCGGCGGGCGCGGCCCGGGTGTACGGCCTCTCCGGTCAGGACGGCGACTACCAGCGCGAGGTCACCGAGCGGCTCCGTCTGCCGTTCCGGATGCTGTCCGATCCCGCACGGAGCCTGGGCCGGGCGCTGGGCCTGCCCACCTTCACCACCGGCGGGCTGACGCTGTACAAGCGGCTCACCCTGATCGTCAAGGACAGCCTGATCGAGCACGTCTTCTACCCGATCTTCCCTCCGGACAGGCATGCCGCCCAGGTCCTGGCCTGGCTCGGCGACAACGCGCACCGGCCCTGATGCGCCGGGACAGCTGTCCCCGACGGTTCACCGCCGGACCCGGCCGACGCGTGAGCCTTCGGGGGTGAGTGGCCGCCGTGCAGTCGGGCGGCACTCGCCTGATGTTCCGTCAATCTTGCGCTCGGGCTTGGCTGTTGTCTCTGTCGGTGGCGGCGTTCCCGCCTTCCGGGCCGCCGGGTGCTCCGGTCCCGGCCGGCTCCTCGGCCACAGGAGAACCGTCCAGACTGATCTTGCGCAGGACTGCCACCGCGGCCAGGGCCCCGCCGCAGACCACCGCCATGTCGGCGATGTTGAAGACCGGCCAGTGCGGCAGCTGGATCCAGTCGATGACCGCCCCCTGCAACGGGGCGGGCGGCCGGAAGACGCGGTCCACGAGGTTGCCCGTCGCACCGCCGATCAGCAGACCGAAGACCACGCCCCACAGGGGGACGCGGACCCGGCGCGCTCCCCAGAGCATGACGGTGATCACGACGAGTTTGGCCGCGCTGAACAACCATGTCGCGCCCTCGCCGATGGAGAACGCGGCGCCGGAGTTCGTCACCAGGGTGAACTTCAGGAGACCGCCGAGCGTGCTCACCGGGTCCGTCGGCGAGAACTCGGCCAGGGCGATCTGTTTGGTCGCCAGGTCCGCGGCCAGCGGCAGGGCGGCCATGACGGCGATGAGGCCGAATCGTCGACGGCTCCTCGCTTCGTTCGACTCACTCACCTGGTCCCCCCGCTCTCGACGTTGTCACGGTCGAGGCCGCGGGCCTCGTCGTGGTGATGCGCCTCCCGGCGCCCGGGGGCGAGGCCGGCGGAGGCATCGGCGAGGCGCGGCTCGTCGGGCCTCTCGCCACCACCCTCGTCCGGTGGGCGTGCCACGTCCTCGATGCCCGGGTGGCGGCGGGCCGACACGACGAGGCAGACCACGGCGCCGAGGAAGACCAGGACGGAGGTCCAGTCGTTCAGGCGCAGGCCGAGGAACGTGTGGGCCTCGTCGATACGCAGGTACTCGGTCCAGAACCGGCCGAGCGTGTAGGCGGCGACGTAGAGGGCGAAGGCCCTGCCGTGACCGAGCCGGAACCGGGCCGTCGCCCAGAGGACCAGGGCGGCGACGCCGATGTTCCACAGGGACTCGTAGAGGAAGGTGGGGTGATAGGTCGCGATGCCGGGCATGCCGGGCGGACGGTGGGCGCGGTCGATCTCCAGGCCCCAGGGGAGTGTGGTGGGGCGGCCGTAGAGTTCTTGGTTGAACCAGTTGCCCCAGCGGCCGATCGCCTGGGCCAGGGCGAGGCCCGGGGCGACCGCGTCCGCGAAGGCGGGGAAGGGGACGCGGTGGCGACGGCAGCCGATCCACGCGCCGACCCCGCCCAGGGCGACGGCGCCCCAGATGCCGAGGCCGCCCTCCCACACGTACAAGGCCCGGACGGGCTCGCCCTGGTCGCCGAAGTACGCGTCGGGGCTGGTGAGCACGTGGTACAGCCGGCCGCCGACGAGGCCGAACGGCACGGCCCAGACGGCGACATCCGCGATGACACCCTGTTGGCCGCCGCGTGCCACCCACCGCCGGTTGCCGAGCCAGACCGCCACGAAGACGCCCAGGATGATGCAGAAGGCGTACGCCCGCAACGGGATGGGGCCGAGGTGGAGCACTCCCGTCGAAGGGCTGGGAAGGTGGGCTAGATCCATGGTCACTCCGTAGGGGGCTCGGTCAGGCGGACCGGCGAACCAGGCATACGTCGTACGGCGTGCTGCGCTCCTCGATCAGCAGCCCGTCAGGTCGGGCGAACGCCCGGACCGGCTTCCGAGGGCCGCGCCGAGTGCGGCGATCCAGATCAGCAGCAGGGGCAGTGAGATGAAGGCCGCCGGGGTCAGGGCGGTGTGCAGAAGCAGGTAGCCGACACCGGAAGCGGTGATCGTGGCGGCGAGGAACCAGCCGATGACGACTTCCCAGCGCCGCAGCAGTGTGCCGTGCCGGTCGCGCGAGGCTACGCAGGTGGCGGCGGCGAGCACGGCGAGGGCGAGCATCTTGGCCCCGTCCGCACGCTGGACCACCTCGAACAGTGCACCGGTCCTGCCCGGTGACGCCGCATCAGCTCCGGACACCGCGATCAGTTCCAGGACCAGTTGCCCGCCTGCGAGCGCCCCCGCGGCCCTCGCCGCCCATCCCGCCGCACCGGCCGCGGTGCTGCCGGTGCGGCGGCCCCGGCCGGCCAGTCCCGATCCGACGACCAGCAGGGCGACAGCCGCCACGCCGTGGACCGACAGCGCCTGGACCACCGCCTGGACCGGCCGGCCGGCGTACGCGGCCGTGATCCCGGCATCCGTGTCACCGATGCCGGGGGTGGCTCCCCATCCGACGGCGAGCCCGAGGATCCAGGCCGCGGCGTGTACGTATCCGGCGGCGCGGACGGCGGAAGCGGGCGCGGGTCCCCTGGCCGAGATGGTCATGCGGTGTCATTTCGGGGCTTGTTCCGGATCATCCGGGCGAACGCCTCGCAGCCGGTACGCCATGCGGCGTCCAGATCAGCGCCGGGCGGGAAGCGGCCGTCGAGTTCGAGCACGACCATGCCGTGGGCGAACGCCCAGAACGAACGCGCGATGTCGATGTCGCCGTGCACCGCGCGGGCCAGCGGCATCGCCGCGCGGTCTTCGAGCCCTTCGGGCAGTGCGGTGCGGGCGAGCGGCCGGCTGTGGGTGATGCGGTAGAGGTGCGGGCTGGTGAGCGCATGCCGCCGGTAGGCGCGGGCGAGCACGAGCAGGGACACGTCGGCGCCGGTCCGGGCCTCGACGGCCTCCATGTCCTCTGCCAGGCGGGTCATCCCCTGCGCCTGGAGCCCGGCCTCGACAGCGGCCTTGTCGGGAAAGTGCTTGTACAGGGAAGGCGCCCGGATGCCGACGTGCTCGGCGATGCGCCGCATGGACAACGCGTCCGGCCCTTCGGCGTCGAGCAGTTCCCGGGCGGCGGCCATGATCTGCCGCGCGCGGTCAGCCACGGCGGGCCGAACGCGCGCTCACGACGCGGTACTCGCTTCGGCTCTCTCGCATGACGCCCCCTCCCTGCGGCTAACAGCGTTAGCCGCAGGCGCCAACATAGGGCCGCCGGTGGTGATCGTCAAGGAGAAGGCCGCCCGGGACAGGGGGCACCGTCGGCCTCGGTCACAGCGTCAGACGTGGAGTTCCGGCGGGAAGCCCGTCCAGCGCAGCTCGGCGGGGAGATGGCCGGTGTCGTTGAAGAGAAGAACCGCCGGGGGCCGCTCGGGCGTGTAGCGGATGACGGTGAGGGCCGCGTTGGCGTGGTTGATGCCCAGCCAGCGCCACTTCGGCGCCTCGAAGGCGGCCCGGACGAGCCAGCCGACGAGGAAGTTGTGGGTGACGACGAGTTCGTGGCGCGGTTCGTCCCCGGCGACGGGCCCGGTGAACTCCGCGAGCGCCTGCGCCGCCAGCCCGGGACCCTGTTCGCGTTCCTCGGCCGTGAACTGGTCCAGGAACGCGACCCAGTCGTCGGCGGCCTCCGGCGGCAGTTCCGCCCGTGTCGGCAGGTAAGGGACGTAGTCACCGGCCACTTCGGAACGGCGGCAGGGAACTGTGTCGAGCTGCTCACCGACCAGCCGGGCGGTCTGTTCGGCACGGGCGAGGGGCCCGTGGTGGATCGCCGCCAGCGGGATCCCGCGGAGCCGCTGCCCCAGCAGGGCGGCCTGGCGGCGGCCCGCGTCCGTCAGTTCGCTCTCGTCCGGCGACGCCTCGCCGTGACGCGCGAGATAGAGGTAGCGGGCGGCCGTACCGGTCATGGATGCGTCCTTCGGTGACGTGGATCTTGCGGACCCACGGAAGGACGCCGCCCCGTGCGCGCCGGTTCCACGAAGGCCGGCGCCGCCTCCGGCCAGGTGTGCCCGCCCCCGGGGACGGACGCTGGATCTTCGGGCGCGTCGCGCCTTACGGTGGCGCCATGACCAGTGACCGGACAGCCACCGCCGTGCCCGTCCCGGCTTTCGAACCCCCTTACTACGTCGCTGTCTTCACCACGGTGCGGACCCCGGAGCAGGACGGCTACCGGGAGACCGACGACCGTATGGAGGAACTGGTGCGGGAGATCCCCGGGTACCTGGGGGCGGACCATGCGCAGACCCCCGGCGGGCTGGGCATCACCGTCGCGTACTTCCGCGACGCCGACGCCCTCGCGCGGTGGCGGGGCGATGCCGAGCACCGCGCGGCGCAGCAGCGCGGGCGGGCCCAGTGGTACGAGCGCTACACGCTGCACGTGGCGAAGGTCGAGCGCAGCCACGGCTTCACGCGGGCCCAGGCGCCGGACGTGCGCGCGGACGGGGGGACCGCGTGACGGCGGACCGGTTCCCGGATCCCGGTGATCCGGAACGCGACCTCGACTGCGGGGGGGGCGGCCTGCCCGACGACGACTTCATCGGCCGGCCCTCCGTCCTGGTCTGCGAGCCGGTCGACGGCCCACCGGCCGACGGCGGCGCGCGGTACTGCCGCCCGCCTTGGCCGCCGACGGCCCCGCCCGCCCCTCCGAATCTCTGAGTCCCTGGGTCTTGGGGTCTTTGGGTCTCCGGGTCTCCGCCTCTCTGAGTCTCTGGGGCTTCGAGGCCCTTCGGGCGGCGCCCGTCTATGTGCCGGCCAGCGGGTTGGGCAGCGGGCGGTAGCGGGCGTCGGCGCCGTCCGCGCCCGTCCAGCGCAGCAGCAGGTTCGTCTTGCCGGGCAGGGTCGGCGCGGTCAGCAGGGCGGGCACCTCGGGCAGGGCGTGCCGGGACAGTTCGTGCCGGACGGCGGGCCACGGGTCGAAGCCGGGACGGCGTTCGGCGAGGGCGGCGGCGATCTCGGCGAGGTGGTTGACGACCAGGCAGTACACCAGGCGTTCCCAGCCGGCCGCCCGGTCCACCTCGGACAGCAGCTTGACGCCCTCCGCGTCCCGGAACAGCGCCTGCACGGGCAGCCCGGCGCCGTCGAGGGCGACCAGCGAGTTCTGTAGATGCGCCTCCAGCACCACCCCGTGCCGTGCGAAGGCGGTGAGGACCGGGGGCACCATCCGGCGCAGATACGCCGCCCACCACACCGCCGGATCCAGCGGGCCGTCCAGCGGGTTGCCGGTGAACTCCTCGGTCAGGGCGGCGGCGAGCAGCGGGGTCGCGCCGGGCAGCAGATGCCGCCGCAGCCCGTCGCGGACGACGACCGCGAGTTCCTCGAAGGCGAAGGCGGCGGTGCGGTGGCCGCGGTCGCTCAGCCAGGCGGCCGGTCCGCCGAGCCGGGCGAAGGCGGCCGTGACCGCCGTGTCGGTGCGGCGCAGCTTCAGCAGGTCGTGCCGCCACAGCCGCCGTACGTCGTTGGTGATGCGCACGTCCAGGCTGAACTTCAGGAACAGGTCGGCCTCCGGCGCGTGGACGGTGCGGATCGCGGCGGTGGGCCGCACGTCGAAGGCGGTCGTGCCCAGCCGCAGCAGCCGTCCGTCGGCGAACGCCCCGGCCAGGGCCTCGCCCGCCAGGTCGAGCTGCCAGGGGTGGGCGGGCAGCAGCCGGTAGCCGGGCGGGGCCTGGCCGAGGGCGTCCAGCGCCGAGGTGTCGCCCTCCTCCACGACCTGGTCCTCGCGCAGCCCGAGCAGCACCAGCGGGAAGCGGGCGTACGCCTCGGGCGCGTACGGCAGCCAGGAGGCGACCGGGCCGCCGCCGCGCGCCTTGGGCGCCGGGTGGCAGGGGTGCCCGGTGACGAGGGACTGCTCGGAGCGCGTGTAGAGATCGCCGGGCGGCGCGGTCCGCTCCCGGGCGGCGAGCAGTGCCGCCACCGCCTCCCGGCTGTCGATCATCTCGGCGGACAGTTCGTCGTTGGTGAGGCCGGTGTGGCGGCGCAGTTCGTCGGCGACCAGTTTGACCAGTTCGGTGTGGCCGAGGCGCTGCCAGCGGCCGTCCGCGGACACCTCGGGCGCGGCGGGCCGCCGCCCGGCGCGCACCCGCAGCAGCCGCCCGGTGCCCGGCAGCCGGTAGAGGGCGTGCCCGGCCGGTCCGCGCCGTCCGGCCGGTCCGGCCTGCCCGTTCCCGGGCTCCGGGCAGGGCCGGGCCACCTCGCGGATCAGGCAGTTCAGCAGGGGCGCGACGGCGTAGGCGTCGGCGCGCGCGCCGGTGTCGGCCGCGGCGGGTGCGCCGGTGCCGTCGGTGGGGGGCGTCAGCTCCATGCGTTCCATTCGTTCCATACGTCCACACGGTGCGAAGGTGATCAGTATGTCTGCCCGCGCGCTACCGTGGCGCCCGCGCGTCCGATCCGTACCCGAGGAGCCCGACCGTGCACCGTCTCCCGACCGCAGAGGCCGAGATCGGCGAGGAACTGGCCGTGGTGCGTCCCGGCCTCGTCCCACGGTACGCGCGCGAGCTGCCCGGCGCGCGAGCGGCCGTGCTCACCCGGCTGTGGCGGGCGCTGGCGCACGAGCCGCTGCCGTGGATCGGCGGCCGGGAGCGGGCGCGGGACGCCCTGGTGCTGCGGCTGTCCGACGGCCGGGTGCTGGAGGGGCCGCCGACCGACCCGTACGCGACGGACGCGTACGTCACGGCCGTGCGCCTGGACGGCGGGGTCCACGACGATCCGGCGCGGCTGACGGCCGCCCTCGCGGTGCCGCACGGCGGCGCGCTGGCCGCCGAACTCGCGCACAGCGCGGCGTCGTTGGCGCTGTCCCGGGCGGACCGGCCGACGTCCGGCGGGGGGCCGGTCCCGCCGGAGGAGTGGCCCGGCCGGGACTGGGAGTGGGAACAGCGGGTGGTCGACGGGCATCCCTTCCACCCCAACTGCCGTTCCCGGCCCGGTTTCTCGGTGGCCGAGCAGTTGGCGTACGGCCCGGAGCACCGGCCCGTGGTGGAGCTGCGGCTGCTGCCGGTCGCGGCCCGGGAGTGCCTGGTGACCGGGGAGTGGCCGCGGGAACTGCGGGACGGGGAGCGCCTGTTGATGCCGGTGCACCCGTGGCAGGCGGAGCATGTGCTCAAGCGGCCCGGCGAGGGCGACCGGCTCGCCGCGCATCCGCTGATGTCGCTGCGCACCCTGGCCCTGCCGGACGGCCCGCACGTCAAGACGGCGCTGTCGGCGCGGCTGACGTCGTCGGTGCGGGACATCTCGGTCGGTTCGGTGGCCGCCTCGGCGGTGCTGTCGGCGTTCGCGCAGGACCTGGCGGCCCGCACCGGCGGTCTGCTGCACCTCACCCGCACCCTCGGCGCGGCCACCGCGCACTCCCCCGATCTGGCGGCCCTGTGGCGGGAGTCGCCGCAGGAGTACGTCCGTCCCGGCGAGCGCGTCCTGCCGGTGGCGGCCCTGCCGGGCACCGGGCTGCCGGACTCCCCCGCCTGGCTGGCCGGCTTCACCCGGCTCGCGCTCACCGCCGGTCTCGGCCTGCTGGAG
Source organism: Streptomyces sp. NPDC003284 (assembly GCF_053589675.1). Classification (NCBI taxonomy): domain Bacteria; kingdom Bacillati; phylum Actinomycetota; class Actinomycetes; order Kitasatosporales; family Streptomycetaceae; genus Streptomyces; species Streptomyces sp. NPDC003284. Next base: position 102,961 of record NZ_JBSFSI010000001.1, on the reverse strand, counting down.
CTGGGCGTGGCGCTGGAGGCGCACGGCCAGAACCTGCTGGTGGTGCTCTCCCCCTCCGGTGCGCCGCTGCGCCTGGTCTACCGCGACCTGGCCGACATCCGGGTCAGCCCCGCCCGGCTGGCCCGGCACGGCATCGCGGTTCCCGCGCTGCCCGAGCGCAACCTCACCGACGACCCCACCGCACTGCGGCGCAAGCTGTTCGGCTCGCTGGTGGCGGGCGCGCTGGCCGGTGCGGCGGGCTCCGGTCCGGCGCTGGGCGCGGCCCTGGAGGCGGCCCTGCCGGATCTGCCGCGCACGGCGGACGTCCGCGCCCTGCGCGAGGAGCCGCTGCCCGTCAAGGCGTTGACGCTGATGCGGCTCTCCCCCGGCCGCAGCGGCGACATCTGGACCGAGCTGCCCCGGCCGGGCGCGACCGGACTGTGACCTTCCGTCCGGCTATGAGACAACTTTCCGGCCAAACAACGGCGTTGTGGTCCTCATCACGCCGCGGCGGTGTAGCTGTGGGGCGTTCGTCGGACACCCACGGCCCCGAGAGCGGAAGATGACTGACGTCGACAGCAGTGACGGTCTGATGAAGCCGATCCGTCCCGAACAGCTCGACCCGGGTGCGGTGATCGCGCAGTCGCTGGACAACCAATGGGTCCCGGCGCAGCTCACACGGCAGATGATCGAGCGGGGCGAGTCCCTCGACCAGGTCGGCCTGCTGCGCCGCCAGGAGGTGCGGGCCGAGTACTTCCGCAGCCTGATCAACGCCGGCCAGGTCGTGATCAACCGCGCGTACTTCTACAACAACGACGCGATCAACTGCGACCTCGTGGAGCAGGGCGAGTCCCGCACGGCGCACCAGCGGCTGCTCGCCTCGGGGGCGATCGTGCCCTTCCTGCTCGGTGAGCGGCATCCGGCCGAGGAGCCGCCGGACCGTCTGCATGTGCGGCGCGACGGGTTCACGGCCTGGCAGGAGACCCTGGAGGGGCTGCCCGCCACGGACCGGGTGCGCTGTGTGCGCATGTCCTGGGACGACTCGGCGGACGACCACGAGAACCGGGAGAGCACCCGGCTACGGCTGTTCCAGCCGTTCGCCGAGAAGGTGCAGGGCCTGACCGCCAAGGACATCGACGTCCTGGCCGCCCAGACGGGGGTGGCCCGCGAGGACGCGGACCGGTTCGGGCGGCGGCTCGGCGAGGTGGTCGCCTTCAGCAACGACCTCAGGGTCAGCCGGCGGCCCGTGGTGCGCAACGCCCTGTACGAGGAGTTCGTGACGGTCCCCGGGACCAATGTCGCCGAGGGCAGGTACGACCGGAGCAAGCCCTTCGCGGCGCAGATCAAGCAGCTCCTCGACCTCGTCTACAACGTCAACCTGGCGGACGCGCTGGGCCGTTACCCGCTCACGCCCGGCGACAGCCTGCGGCGCGTGGTGCTCCAGGAGGCCCGGGAGGCGCGGGCCGCCACCGGTTTCGTCGAGGACCCCGAGCATCTGCTGACGTTCCTGCGGCGGCACGCCTTCGCCGCGGTCCAGGACCGGCTGACGCCCGCCGCGGTCAACGCGCTCACCCTCCAGGACATCTGGCGGCTGCGGCAGACCTCCGTGTGGAACGAGTACGTGCGGGCGTTCGGCGCGCTCACCGCCGCTCCCGACACCTTCGACGAGCGGGTGGGGCAGGTCTTCGACCGCTACGTCGGGCTCAACTCGGAGATCCTCAGGCTGGCCAGGGAGCGCGAGCGGGCCAGACCCGCCCCGTGGCGGCCGGTCGTGGAGGTCGTCGTCACCGTGGGGGCGGCCGTGTTCACCGCCGTCAGCGGCAGCGACCTGTGGGAGGTGGCGGGTTCGGTCCTGCCGCTCACGGTCAGCGGTTCGCTGACGGGTTCGGTGCAGCTGGTGCTGCGCAACCGGATCGCCGGGCGGCAGGAACAGAGGTTCGCCCGGGAGATCGCCTCCGTGCGGCTGGCGAGTGAACGAGAATGGACCCAGTTCCACGATCTGGTGCGGCGCCTGCCCGGCTACCGGGACGCGTCGGGCCCCGCCCCGACCGGCACGGCGTCCGCCACCACCCAGGACAACGAAGACCTGCCCGAGTACTGAGAAGGCCGGAGTCAGCCCTTGCACTGCCCGCGGAGCATCCCATGAACCGGTACGAGGCCCTGCGGCGGGCCGTTCCGCGGTGGTTCCGCGACGAACCGGGAGGCATCGGCATCCTCACGGACCGCGCCCTGGTCCGCCGGGCCCGGCGCCAGGTCACGGCGGCCGCACGGCAGCCGACGAGCGGTTTCCCGGCGTCCCTGCGGGCCCGGCTCGCGGTGCTGCTGCGGCCGGTTCCCGCGGGCGTGGTGTCGGCCAACCGCCATCTGTGGTATCTGCGCGACCCGGTACGTTTCCCGGACGGGCGGCTGGGCCTGTACGACCGTCTGCTGCCGCCGCCGGACGCCTCCCCGGGCGTGGTGGTCCTGCCGCTGCTCGGCCCGGAGAGCGATGTCGTGCTGATCGAGCACTTCCGGCACGCCACGCGGACCCGGCACTGGGAGGTGGTGCGCGGCTTCGGGGACCCGGGGGCCACCGGCGAGGAGAACGTCGCGCGGGAGCTCCGGGAGGAGATCGCGGCGGTGCCCACGGCGGTGGTCCCGCTCGGCGAACTCCATCCGGACACCGGGCTGCTGGCCCACCGCGTCGAACTGTACGCCGCCCGGGTGGACGGCTTCGGCGACCCGGAGCGGGGCGAGGCGATCGACCGGATCCGCACGGTGCCGTGGACCGAGGCCGAGGCGATGGTGGCGGGCGGGCGGATCACCGACGGGTTCACGGTCGCGGTGCTCTACCGGGCGCGGCTGGCGGGCCTGTTCGGCAAGGAGCCGGGGCCGGGGGCGGAGTAGGCCGCCGCCGCTCGTTTTGGAGCAACCACCGTCGGGTCAATAGGATCCGCCGATGATCACAAGACAACGGCTGGCGGCAGGAGTCTGTGCTCTGCTCGCCGCCCTGACGGCCGGGATCGCCTTTCCCGCCGGCGCGGTCGCCGACGAACCGGACGGCCGGGCAGCGCCGAAGGTCGAACTCGTCCTGGACGTCAGCGGTTCCATGCGCGCACGGGACATCGACGGCGGGACGCGGATGGCCGCGGCCAAGCAGGCCTTCAACGAGGTGCTGGACGCGACCCCCGAGGAGGTCCAGCTCGGCATCCGCACCCTCGGCGCCAACTACCGCGGCGACGACCGCAAGACGGGCTGCAAGGACACCGCGCAGCTCTACCCGGTCGGCCCGCTGAACCGCACCGAGGCGAAGGCGGCGGTGGCCACCCTGGCGCCGACCGGCTGGACCCCGATCGGGCCCGCGCTGCTGAAGGCGGCGACCGATCTGGAGGGCGGCGACGGCGCCCGCCGTATCGTGCTGATCAGCGACGGCGAGGACACCTGCCAGCCGCTGGACCCGTGCGAGGTGGCCCGCGAGATAGCCGCCAAGGGCATCGGCCTGACCATCGACACCCTGGGCCTGGTGCCGGACGCCAAGACCCGTGACCAGCTCAGCTGCATCGCCGACGCGACCGGCGGCACCTACACCTCCGTCCGGCACAAGGAGGAACTGTCCGACCGGGTCGGCCAGTTGGTGGACCGCGCCGCCGATCCGGTGGTGACCCCGGTCGCCGCCCAGGGCGCCGCCGACTGCACCAGGGCGCCCGCGCTCAAGTCGGGCCTGTACACCGACCGCGAGGAGTTCGGGCAGCAGCGCTGGTACCGGGTGGACGTCGAGCCCGGCCAGGAGCTGCGGGCCTCGGTCAGCATCGCCGACGACCGCGCCGTGCGCCCCGACCACGGGATGCTGCTGCGGGCGGTGACCGTGCACGGGCGGGAGATCGTGCGCGGCGAGGCGGCCGGCACCGGCCGCACCGACGTGGTCTCCACGGGCCTGCGCTATCCGAAGCCGAAGAGCGACGACGACAACGCCCCGGCGGAGACGGTGTGTCTCCAGGTCACCAACTCCTTCGCGCCGACCGCCGGGGTGAAGACCACGCCGGGTCTGCCGCTGGAGCTGACCGTGGACGTGGTGGGCGCCCCCGACCCGTCGGGCGACGTGGCGGCGTTCGGACTCGGCCGCGGCTGGTGGCTGCTCGGCCTCCTGGTGCTGACCGGCTTCCTCGCCGGAGTGATCTGGGGCTGGCTCTCGCGCTGGCGCGTGGCGATCTGGAGGACCAACTGATGCGTCTCACCCGTGCGTTCGGCGCCGCACTGCTCGCCCTGGGGCTTGCGGCGGCCCCCGCGGTGGCCGACTCCTCGCCCTCGGCGAGCCCGTCCGGCGACAGCAAGGCCCCCTCGCAGGCGGGCACCTCCTTCCGTACGGCGACGGAGATCGAGCAGGGGCAGCGGGCCACCGCGAGCGCCTCCACCGGCGACTACCTGTACTGGTCGTTCCCCGCGGACGCCGGTCAGCGCCCCACCGTGCACGCGACGGTGAAGCTGCCCGAGCAGCACACCACGCAGACCTGGCAGGTCGACGTCTACGACGGGCTGCGCCGCCGCCAGTCGTGCCAGTACGGCGCCCAGACCCGCACCGCCGCCGCGGGCACCGCCTCGGTGGAGCTGGCCTGCGTCCTGCGCACGGTCCGCGCCTGGTCGGAGCCGTGGGCCAACGACCCGCTGCCCGGCACGTACTACATCCGGCTCACCGCGGTCGGCCTCCAGGCGTCCGACCTGGGCCTGCCGGTGAGCACGGAGGTCCGGGCGGAGTCCAAGCACATCGGCGGTCCCGCGGCCGTGGACGGTTCGCTGTCCCAGCCGCTGGTCCCCGGGATCGCGGTCACCTCGCAGCACGACGGCGGTGACAGCGGCGACGGCAAGAAGAAGACGGCGGTGCTGTCGAGCATCGAGCCGGACGGCGGCTGGTCGTCGGGCTGGTGGTCCGACCGGTGGGTGTGGTCCGGGATCGGCGCCGTGCTGGCCGCGCTCGCGGGCATCGGCGGCTACGCGCTGACCCGGGGGTCCGGGCGTCCCTCGCGGGTACCTCCGAATGCCTGACGCTACGTCATGTCACTGATGCGACAGGCCCGTTCCGCTCCGGCGGGGCGGGCCTTCGCCGTGCCTCCCGCAGGGACCGTCGCACCTCCCGCGGCGACCGTCATCCCTCCCGCAGGGACTTGGCGAGCGGGCCGTCCCCGGTGACGGTCACCCGGCCCTCGCGCACCGCGTCCGCGAGGTCCAGCTCCCCGCGCGCGAGCTCCGCGCAGGTGGCGGAGTCGAGGGACAGGCGGGCGTCGGGCTCCCGGGGGGCGGGCCCGTCGCCGTACACGGCACCTGCCTCGTCCCGCGGGTACAGATGGAAGACGCCTTTCTCCAGGCGTACTTCGACGAGGCCGTCGCCCGCCAGCGGGCCCAGCAGGGGCAGCGCGAACCAGTGCGCGCGCACCGCGTCGGTGGGGCGCGGCTCGCCCAGCTCCGCCCGCCCCCACTCCCCCAGCGTCCGCAGCACGGGCAGCAACGCGCGCCCGCGCGGGGTGAGTTCGTAGACATGGGCGGCCCCGGGCGGCGGCAGCCGGCGCCTGCTCGTCAGCCCGTCGCGCTCCATGTCCTTCAGCCGGGAGGCGAGGACGTCGGTGCTCACCCCGGGCAGATCGGCGTGCAGGTCCGTGTAGCGGCGGGGACCGGCGAGCAGTTCCCGGACGATCAGCAGGGTCCAGCGGTCGCCGACCGCGTCGAGCGCGCGGGCCGCTGAGCAGTACTGGTCGTAGCTTCGGCGAGGTGACATGCGACGCAGTCTAGACATGTTGTTGGACTTTCCAAGCTCGCACTTGGTAAAACCAAGCAACACCACGAACCGGAGGGGCGCATGGAGTTCCGGCAGTCGAGCAAGCTCAACGAGGTCTGTTACGAGATCCGCGGCCCGGTGATCGAGCACGCCAACGCGCTGGAGGAGGCGGGGCACAGCGTGCTGCGCCTGAACACCGGCAACCCGGCGCTCTTCGGTTTCGAGGCGCCCGAGGAGATCGTCCAGGACATGATCCGGATGCTTCCGCGGGCGCACGGCTACACCGACTCGCGCGGGGTCCTCTCCGCCCGCCGCGCGGTCGCCCAGCGCTACCAGGCACGCGGCCTGGAGGTCGGCGTCGACGACGTCTTCCTCGGCAACGGCGTCTCGGAGCTGGTCTCCATGGCCGTACAGGCGCTGCTGGAGGACGGCGACGAGGTCCTGGTCCCCGCCCCGGACTACCCGCTGTGGACGGCCGTGACCACCCTGGCCGGCGGCAAGGCGGTCCACTACCGGTGCGACGAGCGGGCCGACTGGTACCCGGACCTGGACGACATGGCGTCGAAGATCACCGGCCGGACCCGGGCCGTCGTGATCATCAACCCCAACAACCCGACGGGCGCGGTCTATCCGAAGGAGATCCTGGAGGGCATCCTCGACCTCGCCCGCAGGCACGGCCTGATGGTGTTCGCCGACGAGATCTACGACCAGATCCTCTACGACGACGCCGTGCACCACTCGACGGCCGCGCTCGCCCCCGACCTGGTGGTCCTGACCTTCTGCGGCCTGTCCAAGACGTACCGCGTGGCCGGGTTCCGCTCCGGCTGGCTGGTCGTGACCGGACCCCGGCAGCACGCCAGGGACTATCTGGAGGGCCTGACCATGCTGGCCTCCATGCGCCTGTGCCCCAACGCGCCCGCGCAGTACGCCATCCAGGCCGCGCTCGGCGGCCGCCAGTCCATCGGCGAACTGACCGTGCCCGGCGGCAGGCTGTACGAGCAGCGGAACATCGCCTGGGAGAAGCTCAACGAGATCCCGGGCGTCTCCTGCGTCAAGCCCCGGGGCGCCCTGTACGCGTTCGCCCGGCTCGACCCCGCCGTCCACAAGATCCACGACGACGAGCGGTTCGTCCTGGACCTGCTGCTCCGCGAGAAGATCCAGATCGTGCAGGGCACCGGCTTCAACTGGCCCACGCCCGACCACTTCCGCATCCTGACGCTCCCGCACGCGGACGTGCTGGAGACGGCGATCAGCAGGATCGGGCGGTTCCTCGACGGCTACCGGCAGTAGTGCCGGTGATCGCTCGGCGAGATCCCGTAGGCCGCCTTGAACGCCCGGGTGAAGGCGGAGGGACGGGGCATTCCGCACCGCGCGGCGACGGCGTGGATCGGCAGGGCGCCGAGGGCCGGATCGACGAGATCGCGGTACGCCTTCGCCAGCCGCTGCCGGCGGATGTACGCGGCGAGGGTCATGCCCTGCGAGCCGCTGGTGAAGAGCCGGTGCAGATAGCTGACGGAGACATGGTGCGCCGCGGCGACCTTCGCCGGGGTCAGGCCGGGGTCGTGCAGGTGCCGCCGGACGAAGGCGCGCACGTCGTGGAGCATGGCCCGGTGCCGCGTCTGTTCCGGCAGCGCGTCCTCGGCGTCCAGCTCCCGCGCCAGGCAGGCGGACAGCAGGTCGGCCGCCACGGCGCCGAGCCGGGTCGCCTCGGCGGGCCGGAGCGCGGGCAGCTGGCGGTCCAGGGTGAGCAGGAACGCCGCCAGCACCGCGCCCGTGCCCTGCTGTCCCGACAGCACCCGGCCGAGCAGGTGGCGGACCCGGTGCGCGGGGATGGGCAGGGCCGACACCGGCAGGTCGATGCCGATGCCCTCGGCGCGCGGGTGCCCCACTCCGGTGCCGGGGGTTCCGGCGAACCAGGAATCGTACGGCTGTGAGCTGGTCACCAGATGGAAATGGCCCGGCGTGAGCCGCTGTGTCCCTCCCGGACCGGCCGAGGCCACGGTTCCGTGGCCGGCCGTCAGCATCGTCAGGTGGTACAGCTCGTCGTCGCACCGGCGGATCATCCGCTCGGTCCGCCTGACCCGGATCGAGGGGAACGCCGTCCGCAGGACGGCCACGGGGCCGAGCCGCGCCTGCCGCACGGTCGCGCTGAAGGTGGTGACATGGTCACTGGTCATCTCGGCGGCCCGGGTCCGCCCCATCACCTCGCGCCAGTGCTCGAAGCACTCGACCCCGTCCAGGACGTCGCTCCCGGCCGTCTCGGGTGTCACCGGCATCTCGTTCTCCCATCGCCTCGCCCCTGCTCCTGGCGGCCGCGAGGAAAGAAGTAGTTCACAGGTGAACAAGCGTATCGGCTCGAATCCGCGTGTCCCGTGACGCGGAAGGTGGCCGTATCGGCTCCGGTGTGGACGCGATGGCAACAAGAGTCGACTCTGTGTCAACTCGGCGGAGCGGCTCCTTGGCATGCTTCCCCGTGCGGCCGCCGGTCCCGTACGGCTCGGGCCGTCGGGGGTCCACCTGTACGGGGGACAGGTGGACCCCCGGCCGGAATCGCGGTGAACGGCCCCGTACCGGCCGGACGGCGCACTCCCGGCTGCGAGCCCTCCCAGGCCGTGTCAGGGTGTCGTCGGCGGCGACGCGGCGACAGGGAAGGTACGGCCGGGCATGGGTGACCTCTTTCTCGTCCGGCACGGGGAGACCGAGTGGTCGCGCTCCGGGCGGCACACCGGCCGTACGGACGTACCGCTCACCGAGCACGGGCGCGAGGAGGCGCGACGGCTGGTGCCGCTGATCCGGTCGCACCGCATCGGCGCCGCGTTCGTCAGCCCGCTCCAGCGGGCCCGGGAGACGGCCGAACTGATCGGGGTGCCGGACGCCCGCGTCGACGCGGATCTGCGGGAGTGGGACTACGGGGGCTACGAAGGGGTGACGACGCCCGAGATCCAGCGGACCCGGCCCGGCTGGTTCCTGTTCACCGACGGGGTCGCGCCGGGCCCGCCGGAACACCCCGGCGAGACGGTGGAGCAGGTCGGCGAGCGCGCCGACCGGATGCTGGCCAAGGTGGACGCCGCGTTCGCGAACACCGAGGGCGTCGTGCTGCTCGTCGCGCACGGGCACTTCCTGCGGGTGCTGACGGCCCGGCGGCTGGGTCTGCCCCCGGCGTCGGGCGCGCTGTTCCAGCTCGCCACCGGCACGGTGTGCCGACTGGGCACCGAGCACGACCGGCCGGTGGTCGCGGGCTGGAACATCCGGCCGCCCGCACCGGCCGGATCATCGCACTGACGGCCCGTTCGGAAGGCCACGGCGCGTTGTCAGACCCGGGCCGTAGCCTTCTGAACGGGCCGGGGACTCCTTCCCGGCCCGCTCGTCCATACCGGGGCCCCGGGGAGGGAGCACGCCGTGACACAACCGCCGACCGCCGCGCAGCGCCGGGTCGTCGACGCCGCCGATCCGGTCACCGGGCGGCTGCGGGGCACCGAGGCGCAGCTCGCGGCCCTGGTGGCCCGCGGGCTGGCCTTCCGGCACCCGCGCCCGCCGCACGACCACTTCCTGACCCCGGCGGGCCACCGGATACGCGAGGCGGGACCCGCACCGGCGGTCCCCGCTCCCCCACCGGCGGCCCCCGGTCCCCCGGCGGACGTCCCGCCGCCCACCGGTGTGTTCGCCGCCCGGGTCGGCGGCGAGGAGGACCAGGAAGCGGCGGGGGCGTACGACGGGGCCGCGCGGGCGCGTGAGGTGCACAGCGCCTGGCAGGGGCTGCTGGAGCTGCGCCGGATGACCAACCCGGACGGCGCGGTGGAGCGGCCGTGCGGCTGGGAGCGCGCGCATCTGGTGCGGGCCGCCGCGCTGGCCCTGGAGGCGGCCGGGCTCCGTCCGGCGGGGGCGGCGGCGGACGGCTACCGGGTGCGGGCGACCCCGCAGCCCGAGGCGGTCGCGGTGTACGCGCCGGACGCGGAGCCGCTGGCGGCCTGCGCGGCGGCGCTGGAGCGGGCGGGCTGGCAGCCCGGCGTGTGCACGGAGCCGCGGACCCGGGTGCGCTACCTGCTGGCCTCCCCGCGCCGGGTGTGAGGGGCGTGCCAGGATCGGGGCGGTCGGAGGAGGACCGACGTCACAGGCGTGACGTGCGAGAAGGGGATGCAGTGAGCGAGCCGTTTTCCGTCCCGGTGACCGTCCGGGGATACGAGACCGATGTGCAGGGACACCTCAACCAGGCCGTGTACCTCAACTACGCGGAGCACGCCCGCTGGTCGCTGCTCCAGGCGGCCGGCATCAGCCAGCGCGACCTGATCGCCACGGGCGTGGGACCGGTGGCGCTGGAGACGACCATCGGCTTCCGGCGGGAGCTGCTCGCCGGTGACGAGGCCGTGGTGAGCTGTGTGTTCGAGTGGGGCGAGGGCAAGACGTTCCGGATACGCCAGACCGTCCGCAAGGCCGACGGCACGGTGGCCGCGGAGATCACCGCGGTCGGCGGGCTGCTGGACCTGACGGCACGCAGACTGGTGACCGCTCCCCGGGAGCGGTTCCGGGACCTCGCGAAGGATCCGGCGCTGCTGGGCCTGTGAGCCCGCCGCGCGGCGCCGCGCCGCGGGGGTGCGGCACCGGGCGGTGCCGTACCCCCGCGGGCGGGTGCGGTCAGTGCGTGGGGGCCGGCTGGGCGGCCTCCGCGATCTCCGTGCCGCTCTCCATCGGATGGGTGACGTCCTCCGCGTCCCGGCCCTTGCCGATGTGGTTGAAGAGCAGATTCAGCGCGACGGCCACGACGCAGCCGGTGGAGATGCCCGAGTCCAGGACGATCCGGGCGGTCTCGGGGAAGGCGTGGTAGAACTCCGGCGCGGTGATCGGGATGATGCCGGCGGCGAGCGAGACGGCGACGATCAGGACGTTGTTGTCCTTGTCCAGGCCCGCCCTGACCAGCGTCTGGATACCGCTGGCGGCCACCGAGCCGAACAGCACCACGCCCGCGCCGCCCAGCACCGGCCGCGGTACGACGGCGATGAGGGAGGCGGCGGCCGGGCACAGGCCCATCAGCACCAGGAAGCCGCCGCCCGCGGCGACCACGTAGCGGCTGCGGATGCGGGTCATCGCGACCAGGCCGATGTTCTGGGCGAAGGCGCTGCACATGAAGCCGTTGAACAGGGGGCTGAGCGCGGAGCCGAGGGTGTCGGCGCGCAGGCCCGCCGCGATGGTCCGCTCGTCCGCCGGGCGTTCGACGATCTCGCCGAGGGCGAGCATGTCGGCGGTGGACTCGGTCATGCATACCACCATGACGACGCACATCGACAGGATCGCGGCGACCTGGAACTGCGGGGCGCCGAAGTGGAAGGGCGTCGGGAAGCCGACCACGGCGGCGTCGGCGACCGGGCCGAAGTCCGTGGCGCCGAAGGGGATGGCGACCAGGGTGCCCAGGACCAGGCCGATCAGGACGGCGATCTGCTTGACGAAGCCGCGGGTGAAGCGGCGCAGCAGCAGGACCAGCAGGAGGGTGATGCCGGCCAGGGTCAGATTGGTGGCCGAGCCGTAGTCGTGCGCGGCCGGGTTCGGGCCCTGGGCCCAGCCGAAGGCGACCGGCAGCAGGGAGACACCGATGAGGGTGATCACGCTGCCGGTGACGACCGGCGGGAAGAAGCGGATGGCCTTGCAGAACAGCGGGGCGCAGAGGAAGCCGAGGAGTCCGGCGACGATGACCGCGCCGAAGATGACGGGCAGCGCGTCGGACTTGTCCTTGGTGGAGGCGACGATCGCGGTCATCGGGGCGACCCCGGCGAAGGTGACGCCGTTGACGAAGGGCAGCCGGGCGCCGATCTTCCAGATGCCGAGCGTCTGGAGGAACGTGGCGAGGCCCGCGGTGAACAGGCAGGCGCCGGTGAGGAAGGTGAGGTCACGGGCGCTCAGGCCGATGGCCGCGCCGACGATCAGGGGCGGGGCGACGACCCCCGCGTACATGGCGGCCACGTGCTGGAGGCCGCTGGTCGCCATCTTCAGGGCGGGGAGCTTCTCGTCGACGGGGTGGACGGGGGACTTGGCTGGCGCGGCCGGCGCGTCGGCGGTCGGTGCGGGCACGGCGGTTCCTCCGGTCGGTTGTCACGTCGGCTTTGACGTGGGTATCAAGGAGGTGATGCGTGGGCGTGGGGGGCCTCCCGCACGGGCGGGACCGGGAAGCTCACGAGCGGGACCGAGAGCTGGGGAGGGAGCGGCCGGCGGACGGGCCGCTCCGGGTGACGGTGACCGTCCCGGGGCGCGCGTGTGCACGCGCGCCCCGGGGGCGGCCGCCGTGGACCCCGCTCGGGTCCACGGCCACCGGCCGGGAGCCGTCCCTCCTGGCCGGAGTTCTTCGTCCGGCGGTCCGCGTCGTGCTGTGCGGACGGCCGGGGGGCGGGTCAGTGCTGCGCGGCGATCCGCGCCAGGCGGCGGGCCTCTTCGCGGGTGGCGTGCGCGATGGCGTCCTCGTCGGCGTGCAGCAGGCGGCCGTTCTCGACGATCTGCCGGCCGTTGACGAAGGAGGCGGTGACCGGGGCGGCGGCGCCGAAGACCAGGGCGGTCACGGGGTCCGCGATGGAGGCGTGGGCCAGGGTGTCCAGCTTCCACAGCACGAGGTCGGCGAGCTTGCCGGCCTCCAGGGAGCCGGTCTGCGCGGCCCGGCCCAGCACCTGGGCGCCGCCGTAGGTGCCCAGGCGCAGCGCCTGCCGGGCGTTCAGGGCCGCCTCGCGGTGCGCGCCGAGGCGGTTGATCAGCAGGGCGTTGCGCAGTTCGGTGTGGAGTTCGCCGGACTCGTTGGAGGCGGTGCCGTCGACACCGAGGCCGACCGGGACGCCCGCGGCGAGCATGTCGGGGACCCGGGCGATACCGGCCGCGAGGCGGGCGTTGGAGGACGGGCAGTGCGCCACACCGGTCTTCGTGCGGCCGAAGGCGGCGATGTCGGAGTCGGTCATGTGGACGCAGTGCGCCATCCACACGTCCTCGCCGAGCCAGCCCGTCGACTCGAAGTAGTCGGTGGGGCCCATGCCGAACAGCTCGTGGCAGAACTTCTCCTCCTCCACGGTCTCCGAACCGTGGGTGTGCAGGCGCACGCCGAGCCGCCGGGCGAGTTCGGCGCCCTGGCGCATCAGTTCGGTGGAGACGGAGAAGGGCGAGCAGGGGGCGACGGCCACCTGGGTCATGGCGTCGAAGGAGGCGTCGTGGTGCTTCTTGACGGTCTCCTCGGTGGCGGCGAGGGCGCCCTCCAGCGTCTCCACGGCGAAGTCGGGCGGCAGGCCGCCGTCCTTCTCGCTGCGGTCCATCGAACCGCGGGCCAGCGTGAACCGGACGCCCATCTCGGAGGCGGCCCGGATGATCGCGCCGGACAGGTCGCCGGAGCCCTGCGGGAAGACGTAGTGGTGGTCCATGGCGGTGGTGACGCCGCCGCGGGCCATCATGGCGAGCGACCCCTGCGCCGCCGCGTACACCATCTCCTCGTCGATGCGGGCCCAGGTGGGGTAGAGCGCGACGAGCCAGTTGAACAGGTTGTGGTCGGTGGCCAGGCCCCGGGTGATCCACTGGTAGAAGTGGTGGTGGGTGTTGACCAGGCCGGGGGTGACGAGGTGGCCGCCGGCGTCGATGCGCCGCGCCACGTCCGCCAGGCCCGCGGGGGCCGGTCCGGCGCCGACGGACTCGATCCTGTTCCCGGCGATGACGAGGTGTCCGGAGGCGTACTCGGTGTCGTTCGCGTCGACGGTCGCGATGGCGGCGTTCTCGATGACGATGCGCGGGGCTGCCGATGGTGCCATGGCGCTTCCTTGTCTTTCAGTGGCGGCCCGTGGGCGGGGATGGCCCACGGGGAGGGCACGGCAGGACCCTAGGAGGATTTGAGTGCCGGGGCCGTGCGGCTCCGGGTGCCGAGATGGTGGAAGAAGAGGTTGAGCAGGACGGCGACGAGTGCGCCGGCGCTGATCCCGGAGCCCAGGACGGTCTGCGCCCAGGCCGGGAACTCGGCGTAGAAGGTGGGCGCGGCCAGCGGGATGATGCCCGCGCCCAGGGCGACGGCGACCAGGATGATGTTGGAGCTGTCGTCGAGTCCGGCCTCGGAGAGCGTACGGATGCCGCTGACCGCGATGGAGCCGAACAGGACGATGCCCGCGCCGCCCAGCACCGGCATGGGCACCAGGGAGACCACCGCGCCGAGCACGGGGAAGGCGCCGAGGACGAGCAGGGCGGCGCCGGCGGTGGCGACGACGTAGCGGCTGCGCACCCGGGTCAGCGAGACCACGCCGACGTTCTGGGCGAAGGCCGAGGTGGGGAAGCCGCCGAAGACGGGGCCGAGCAGGGTGGCGATGCCGTCGGTGCGCAGTCCGCGGGTGATGGTGCGGGCGTCGGCGCGGCGGTCGCAGATCTCGCCGAGGGCGAGCATCCCGGCGCTGGACTCGGTCATCAGCACCAGCATCACGATGCACAGGGAGAGGATCGCGGCGGGCTCGAAGACGGGGGCGCCGAAGGCGAAGGGGGTGGGCAGCGCGGCGACGGGTGCGGAGCGGATGCCGCTGAAGTCGGCCATCCCGAAGGGCATGGCGGCCAGCGTGCCGATCAACAGGCCGAAGAGCAGCGCGACTTGCTTGACGAAGCCGCGGCCGAAGCGCTGGATCAGCAGGATGACGACCAGGGTGAAGGCGGCCAGCGCGAGGTTCCTCATGGAGCCGAAGCCGGCGGCGGTCTTGTCGCCGCCCTGGGCCCAGCCGACCGGTACGGGCATCAGGGTGACCCCGATGAGGGTGATCACCACACCGGTGACCAGCGGCGGGAAGTAGCGCAGCAGGCGTCCGAAGAACGGTCCGACGGCCAGGCAGAAGACACCGGCGACCATCACCGCCCCGTAGATGGCGGGGAGTTGGCGGCCCGGGGAGTTGGTCTCGGCGATCGCGAGGATGGGGGCGATGCCCGCGGAGGAGGCGGCGTTGACGAAGGGCAGGCGGTTGCCGACGAGGCCCTTGACGCCGATGGTCTGGAGGATGGTGGCCACACCGGCGATGAGCAGGGAGGCGGCGATCAGCCGGGTGCGGGCCGCGATGTCGAGCCCGCAGGCCTGGCCGATGATGAGCGGAGGAGTGACAACGCCCGCGTACATCGCGGCGATGTGCTGGAGCGCGGCGGGGACGAGCCGCGAGGGGTGGAGTTTCTCGTCCACCGGGTGCACGGACGTGACGGCGTCCTCGGTGTGCACCGGCGGGGTGGAACAGGAGCCTTTCGCCGGCTCCGTTGCAGGCTGTGCCATGGTGTTCCCTCCGGTGTGGCGTGCCGCCGGCCCGGTGGGGCCGGGCCGGCGGCACGCGTCCCGCGTCAGAGGTTGGTCATGTCGACCGGGATGAGTTGCTCGGCTCCGTCGCGCAGGATGGTGGCCTCGATCAGGCCGTAGGGGCGGTCGGCGGCGTAGTACACGGCGCCGTCCTTGGCCTCGTTGTCGATCCCGAACGGCGAGAGGTCCGAACGGAAGTGGTGCTTGTTGGGCATCGAGAAGCGGATCTCGTCGACCTCGTCACGGGAGTTCAGCACCCGTACGCCCATCTCGAACAGGGTCTGCTGGAGGGAGTACGAGTAGGTCTCGGCGAACGCCTGGAGGGCGTGCTTGCGCACCCCGCCGTAGGAGCGGTCCCAGTCCGGGGCGTGCGAGTCGACGCCGTCCCAGTTGTGCCGCCACCAGGTGGCGACGGTGGTGGCGAGGATGCGGTCGTGGTCCTCGGGCAGGGTGGTGTACTTGTCCTTCAGGAAGCCGAAGAACTCGGAGTTGGTCGAGTTCAGGACGGTGAGGTCCTTGAACCCGGAGAGCACCTGGATGCCGTGGCCGTCGTAGGTGATCTGCGCGACGCGGGTCTCCTGGCCCTTGCGGACGAAGGAGTGGGCGATCTCGTCGGCGCCGACGAAGCGGGCGCCGCCCTTGGAGGTCTCGATCCGCTCCCAGGAGTACTCCTCGATGCGGATGCGGGCCCGGTGGATGGGCTCGTTGTCGTCCACGAAGTGGCGGGCGAGCCTGACACCGAGGTCCTCGGCGCTCTGGATCCCGTGCTCCTTGGCGAAGGCGAACACCGTGTTCTTGGTGGTGTCGGTCGGCAGGACGTTCGCGTTGGAACCGCTGCGGTGGACCTCCTCCATGTCGCCGGAGAGGGCGACGGAGACGTTCAGGTCCTTGATGTGGTGCGTGTCGCCGTCCCGCGTGATCTTGACGACGCGGTTCTCTGCCTTGCCGTACTGGTTCTGTCCCAGGACGAAACGGGTCATGTGTCGGTCAGCTCCCTCGGTAAACGGAGTAGCCGAACGGGTTGAGCAGCAGCGGAACGTGGTAGTGCTCACCGGGCACCACCGCGAAGGCGATGGTCACCTCGGGGAAGAACACCGGCCGGCCGTTCTCGCTGTCCCGGAGCGCGGGGGCGTCCTGCTGGGCCGCGGCTTGTTTCTTGGCGAAGTACGTCTCGGTGTCGAAGCCGAGCCGCACGTGTGTGGTCCCCTCCGGCAGGGCCGGCAGGTCCTTGCACCGCCCGTCCGCGTCGGTCGCGGAACCGCCGAGCGTCTGCCAGTCGGCGTCCCGGCCCGAGCGGGCGGAGAGCTGGACGGCGACGCCCCCGGCGGGGCGGCCGACGCTGGTGTCCAGGATGTGGGTGGACACGGAGGCGGTGGTCTCGGTGCTCATGGTTTCCTCTTCGGGCGTCTTCGAGCAGGTGCTCAGGCGTCTTCGAGCAGGCGCGCGAGCCGGATGCGGTTGATCTTCCCCAGCTCGGTGCGGACGATCTCCCGTTCCTGCTCCGGCGCGTTGCCGATCCGCTCCTTCACCGCGTCCCGCATCTGCTCACCGGTCCGGCCGGTGGCGCAGATGAGGAACACATGGCCGAACTTCTCCTGGTAGGCCAGGTTCAGTTCGAGCATCTCCTCCTTGAGGGCCTCGGAGGCGCCGGCCATACCGCTCTGTTCGCGGGCCGAGGTCGGGTCGCCGGGCTTGGGGCGGCCGATCGGCGGGTGGCCGGACATGGCCTGTGCGAGGTCCGCCGCCGTCAGCTCGGCCATGGCGGCGTCACTGGCGGTGTACAGGTCCTCGGCACTGGCGTGGGGGCGGGCGGCGAGCAGCCGCTCGGCCCATGCCGTGGAGGCGCACGCCTCCAGGAGCGCGGCACGGGCCGCGGCATCCGGGAGAGTGTTGAAGCGGGCGAGGCCCGACGGCGTGGAAGTCGTAGTCACGGGAGCCTCCGTGGCCGCGAACGGCCTGTGTGCTGAACGGGCTGCGGATAGCTAACGCTCTCCGAAACACTGCGTCAACAGTTTGTTGAAAATTCCGCGCAAAGCCCGGAGCGGCCCCGCTGCACTCCTCCCGGTCGGGGCGGCTCAGCCCTCCTTGTCCCGGTTGAGGTAGTTGTAGACGGTGAAGCGGCTGACCCCGAGCGCGCTCGCCACGGTCTCCACCCCGTGCCGCACGGAGAAGGCGCCGCGCGCCTCCAGGACCCGTACGACCTCCTGCTTGGACCTGCGGTCCAGATCGGCGAGCGGCATGCCCTCACGGCGCTCCATGGCGGCCAGGATGTGGTCGAGGGAGTCGGCCAGCTGGGGCAGGCGCACACCGACGGCGTCCACCCCCTCCCAGGCGAGCACGACGTCGTCGGGTCCGGCCTGCTCCGGCGGGAGCAGCTCGCCGCCGATCGCGTCGATCAGCGGTTTCACGGCCGCGATGAACGGCTCCTGCCCGGTCACCTATCGCCCTCCCCGATCACGTTGACCTGGAGCGAGATCCGGGTGGCGCCCGCCGCGAGGCTCCTGCGCAGCAGGGTGTCCACGGCGCTCAGCACGGCGTCGGCGCCGCCTTCCGCGGTGTTGCCGAAGGGGCCGACGTCCACGGCGTCCAGGGCGGCGCCCTCCACGACCTCGCGGGCCACCACCGCGTGCGCGGGGGCCTGGTCCAGGTCGAAGGGTTCGGTCGTGAACTCCACTCTCAATCGCACGCGCTCAACCTAACGCGCAAGGCCGGTTTCCGGGCGGGTCCGGGCGATCCGGGGACCGTCCGCCGCCGGTGCCCTCTTGACAAGCCGCGACACCCGACGGCAGTCTTCCATTAAGCAGAAACGAACTTCCGTCATACGGAATAACGACACGGAAGGGAGCGCGGCCCCGATGGGATTCGCAGACCAGCGCTTCAACGTCAACCTGTCGATCCTCTTCACGGAACTCCCGCTCCTGGAGCGCCCCGCGGCCGCCGCCGCGGCCGGCTTCACCGCGGTCGAGCTGTGGTGGCCCTGGATCGACACCCCCACCCCCGAGCAGTCCGAGCTGGACGCCCTCAGGAAGGCGATCGAGGACGCGGGCGTCCGGCTCACCGGCCTGAACTTCTACGCGGGCAGGCTCCCCGGCCCCGACCGCGGCGCCCTGTCGGTGCCCGGCGAGGAGTCGGAGCGGTTCCGCGCCAACATCGACGTGGCCGTGGAATTCGCCCGCTCCCTGGGCTGCACGGCGCTCAACGCGCTGTACGGCAACCGGGTCGAGGGCGTGGACCCGGCCGAGCAGGACGCGCTCGCCCTGGAGAACCTGGTCCTGGCGGCCCGCGCCGCCGACCGGATCGGCGCGATCGTCCTGATCGAGGCGCTGAACAAGCCCGAGTCGCCGCTGTGCCCGCTGGTGAGCGCGCCCGCCGCCGTCGAGGTCGTGGACCGGGTGAACGCCGCGACCGGCCTGGGCAACGCCCGCTTCCTGATGGACCTGTACCACCTGTCGATGAACGGCGAGGACCTGCCCGCGGTGATCGACCGGTACGCCGCGAAGACCGGGCATGTGCAGATCGCCGACAACCCCGGGCGCGGCGCCCCCGGCACCGGTTCGCTGCCCCTGGAGGACCTGCTCGACCGGCTCGCCAAGGCCGGATACGACGGGTGGGTCGGCCTGGAGTACAAGCCCGGCGACCGGCCGAGCGCCGAGGCCTTCGACTGGCTGCCCGCCGGCGCCCGCGCGGCCCGCTGACCCTCCACAACACCAGAGCTTTTCAGAGAGGCACCCCCGTCATGAGCACTCTTCCCAAGGTTTCCTGGATCGGCCTCGGCATCATGGGCTCCCCCATGTCCGAGAACCTGATCAAGGCGGGCTACCAGGTCACCGGCTTCACCCTGGAGCAGGAGAAGCTGGACCGGCTGACCGCCGCCGGCGGCACCGCGGCCGGTTCGATCGCCGAGGCGGTCGCGGACGCCGACGTGATCATCACGATGGTGCCCGCCTCCCCGCAGGTCGAGGCGATCGCCTACGGTCCGGACGGCATCCTGGAGAACGCGCGCTCCGGCGCGCTCCTGATCGACATGTCCTCGATCACCCCGCAGACCTCGATCGACCTGGCGAAGGCCGCGCAGGACAAGGGCATCCGCGTGCTGGACGCCCCTGTCTCCGGCGGCGAGGCGGGCGCGATCGAGGCGGTGCTGTCCATCATGGTCGGCGGCGGTCAGGCCGACTTCGACGAGGCCAAGCCGCTCTTCGACGCCCTGGGCCGGACCATCGTGCTGTGCGGTCCGCACGGCTCGGGCCAGACCGTGAAGGCGGCCAACCAGCTGATCGTCGCGGTGAACATCCAGGCGTGCGCCGAGGCCGTGGTCTTCCTGGAGAAGTCCGGCGTGGACCTCGCGGCGGCCCTGGACGTGCTGAACGGCGGCCTGGCCGGCTCCACCGTGCTGACCCGCAAGAAGGACAACTTCCTCGACCGGGACTTCAAGCCGGGCTTCCGCATCGACCTGCACCACAAGGACATGGGCATCGTCACCGACGCCGCCCGCAGCGTCGGCGCCGCCCTGCCGGTCGGCGCCGTGGTCGCCCAGCTGGTCGCCTCGCTGCGCGCCCAGGGTGACGGCGGCCTGGACCACTCGGCCCTGCTGCGGGCCGTGGAGCGCCTGTCCGGCGCCCGGGTCTGACCGGCGCCCCCGCAGGCCGGTCCCACAGCTCCGGGGGGCGCCGCCGCCGACATCTGTCCTGTCGCGCCCAGGCGGCGGCGTCCACCCGGTCAGCCTCCGGCAGCAGCCCCGCGAGCGGGAATTCAACAAACTGTTGACGTCCCGAACGCCCAAATCTAGGCTCCACGAAGCGGAAACAAGTTTCCGCTGCCCCTCGCATGGAAGGTCCACGATGTCGCAGCGCGTGCTCACGACCGAGTCCGGCGCCCCGGTCGCCGACAACCAGAACTCCGCCTCCGCCGGCATCGGCGGCCCGCTCCTCCTCCAGGACCAGCACCTTCTGGAGAAGCTGGCGCGCTTCAACCGCGAGCGCATCCCGGAGCGCGTGGTGCACGCCCGCGGCTCGGGCGCCTACGGCCACTTCGAGGTGACCGACGACGTCACCGGGTTCACCCACGCCGCCTTCCTGGACACGATCGGCAAGCGCACCGAGGTGTTCGCGCGCTTCTCCACGGTGGCCGACAGCCTCGGCGGCGCGGACGCGGTGCGCGACCCGCGCGGCTTCGCGCTGAAGTTCTACACCGAGGAGGGCAACTACGACCTCGTCGGCAACAACACCCCGGTGTTCTTCATCAAGGACCCGATCAAGTTCCCCGACTTCATCCACTCGCAGAAGCGCGACCCGTTCACCGGCCGCCAGGAGCCGGACAACGTCTGGGACTTCTGGGCGCACGCCCCCGAGGCCACGCACCAGGTGACCTGGCTGATGGGCGACCGCGGCATCCCGGCGTCGTACCGCCACATGAACGGCTACGGCTCGCACACCTACCAGTGGACGAACGCCGAGGGCGAGGCGTTCTTCGTCAAGTACCACTTCAAGACGGACCAGGGCATCCGCAGCCTGACCGCCGAGCAGGCCCAGGAACTCGCCGGCAAGGACGGCAGCTCCCACCAGACCGACCTGCTCCAGGCCATCGAGCGCGGGGTGCACCCGTCCTGGACGCTGTACGTCCAGCTCATGCCCGCGGCCCAGGCGGACGGCTACCGCTTCAACCCGTTCGACCTGACCAAGGTGTGGCCGCACCGGGACTACCCGCTCCAGCGGGTGGGCCGCCTGGTCCTGGACCGCAACCCGGACAATGTGTTCGCCGAGGTCGAGCAGGCCGCGTTCTCCCCGAACAACTTCGTGCCCGGCATCGGCCCGTCCCCGGACAAGATGCTCCAGGGCCGGCTGTTCGCCTACGCCGACGCGCACCGCTACCGCCTGGGCGTCAACCACACCCAGCTCGCGGTGAACGCCCCCAGGGCCGTGCCCGGCGGCGCCGCCAACTACGGCCGGGACGGTCTGATGGCGGCCAACTCCCAGGGCCGGCACGCCAAGAACTACGAGCCGAACTCCTACGACGGCCCGGTGGAGACCGGCCGGCCGCTCGCGGCGCCGCTGGCCGTCAGCGGCCACACCGGCACCCACGAGGCACCGGCGCACACCAAGGACGACGACTTCGTGCAGGCGGGCGAGCTGTACCGGCTGATGTCCGAGGCCGAGAAGGAGCGCCTGGTCGCGAACATCGCGGGCGGTCTCTCGCAGGTCTCCCGCCAGGACGTCGTCGAGAAGAACCTCGCGCACTTCCACGCCGCCGACCCCGAGTACGGCAAGCGCGTGGAGGCGGCGGTCCGCGCCCTGCGCGAGGACTGACCCACCAGCCGCGTCCGGCCGCCCGACGGGGAGGTCGGGAGCCGGACGCGTACGCCCCGCGCGGGCGCCGGGCGACCCGGATGAGGGGTGGCCGCCCGGCGCCCCGCGGTCAGGGCGAGGACCGCGGCGGAATCCCCGTGGCCCGGCTTCCAGCGAAGCCGGGGACCCACGGGAGATGCGAGCCAGTGCGGTGGTGAAGGCAACGGACCCGTCTTCTCGACCAGAGGGAAGCGCTTCCGGAGCCGTCGCGCCCGCCGCGGTCCCAGCCCCTCCTCCCCCATCTCTCCCCTCCCCCTCTTTCTTTTCCTTCTCTGCTCTCCCCTGTTTCTCCTGCCCCCTGTTCTTCCGCCCCGCGCCCGCGCGAGGCGGTCCCGACTCCGTCCGGCGGCGCGAATGTCCTGTCGCGCCCAGTCTCGCGCCGCCGGGCGGGTTCCACCGCCGGAGAGCTCGCCGGGCCGGGCGGCTGCCGGATGCGGACGGTCCCGCATCCGGCGCCACCCGGCCCGGCGTCGTGCGTCCCGGGGTCCCGGGGTGCGGACCGGCCCGTCCGGCGGGAGTCTGGGGGCATGGCACACCCCACGCAGCATCCGCACATCGTGGTGCACTCCCCCGCGCTGGACGGCTCCCGCCGGGTCACCGAGGACGACGTGACCCTCGGGCTCGCCTCCCACCTGGACGACGTCATCGAGATCCTCCGGCTGGCGGACCTGGACCGCATCGAGGTCGAGGAGAGCGACCTCATCGAGTGGCAGGGCGGCGGCCCCGACGACTGGCCCGGCATGGCAGAGCACCCGGAGGACTGACCCGGCGCGTACGGCAGGGGGCGTAGGCCGGCTACGTCATGCTCAAATCAAGCTCTGAACCGGCCCCGGACAGGCTTCGGACACCCCCCGACCGGGGCACTCACTCAGGAGACGGGGCCCGCCGACACGGGGGCGGCGGGCCCCCGATCCCGTTGTCCGGCGCCCGATTTCACGGTGAACGTGTGGACAACGTATGTTGATCGAGCAGGGTGATCTCCGATTCGTCTCCATAGTGTGACTAATATGCACGCGTCGTAGCACGGATCAGAAATGACCGGCCGTCAGGCCGGCCCTCGTCAAGGAGCATCGCCCTGCGCACGCGCGCGTCACGGCGGACGAGCTCGAAGTCCCTCTCCCTGCGGACCGCTCTGCTCATCCTCGCCTTCGTCCCAGGTGTCGCCCTGGCCGCCCTCTGGGCGGTCACCAGCGGCCAGACCTTCTTCGACTTCCAGCGCCAGGCGGCCCAGGGGCGGCTGGCGGAGAAAGCCGGCCAGCCCTCCAACGCCGTCTACTACAACCTCCAGGAGGAACGGCGGCTCAGCGCCGAGCGGCTGGCCGGGCAGACCGGCGCCGCCGAGGCGCTCACCCGGCAACGGCACTCGACCGACGGCGCGGTGGCGACGTTCCTGTCGCTCTCCGACGACTCGGCCGTGGGCGACGCCCCCGCCGAGGTGCGGGACGCCGTCGCCGACGCCCGGCAGGCGATCGGGAAGCTGTCCGCGCAGCGGTCCCTCGTCGACGACGGCGACGCCGACCAGCAGGAGGCGGTGTACCGCTACTACACGGACCTGATCTCCGTGGACCTCAAGCTGTTCACGGCGCTGAGCCATGTCGACAACGGCCGGATCACCACCGCCTCGCAGCCGCTCGTCGACCTCTTCTGGACGAAGGAGATGGTCTCCCGCTCCGACGCGCTGCTGGCCCGCGGCTGGAGCCGGGGCAGGCTGAGCGCCAAGGACTACCAGCAGGTGCAACAGGCCGTCCTGGACCAGTCGTTCCTCCAGAACGCGAAGCTCACCCCCTATCTGCCCGCCGACCTGGTGGCGGTCTGGCAGAAGATGACCTCCGGGGCCGCCTGGCAGAGCAAGACCCGCGTCGAGCAGACCCTGCTGCACCCCGCGGCGCCCGACGCGTCGGGGAACGTCCGCCTGCCCGCCGACCGGCAGAAGCCCTGGCGGCTCGCGATGGACGCCCTCAAGCCGCAGCTCGAAGGAGTCATCGAGGAGCGCACCGACCAGGTCGTCGCCGAGGGCAAGGACAGCGTGCTCTCCCTGCTGCGCCGCCTGGTGCTGACCTCGCTGATCGGCCTGGCCGCCGTGGTCGCGGTCATCCTCACCACCTGGCGCCTGACCCGTAGCCTGCGGCTGCGCATCCGCCGCCTCCAGGAACAGGCCGAGGCGCTGGAGAAGGCGCTCCCCGAGGTCGTGGAACGGCTGGGCCGGGGCGAGGAGATCGACGTCGAGACCGAGGCACGGGCCATCCGGCCGCAGGCCGAGGACGGCGCGGCCGACGAGCTGACCCGGCTCGGACAGGCGCTCAACCTCGCGCGCACCAGCGCCCTCCAGGCCGCGGTCAACCAGGCCGACCAGCACCGCGGCTTCGAGCGGCTGCTCCAGCGCATCGCCCGCCGCACCCAGCAGCTCATCGGACAGCAGCTGAAGAAGCTGGACGAGATGGAGCGCCGCCACGAGGACTCCGAGGTGCTGGACGGCCTCTTCGACCTGGACCACCTCACCGCCCGGCTGCGGCGCTACGAGGAGAACCTCGTCATCCTCTCCGGCGGTACGCCGCACCGGCGCTGGCGCAAGCCGGTCGCCCTGCTCGACGTGATGCGCTCGGCCCAGGGCGAGGTGCAGGACTACCAGCGGGTCGTCCTCGATCTCGACGGCAGCCCATGGCTGGCGGCCCGCGCGGTGGGACCCGTCTCGCACGTGCTGGCGGAACTGATCGAGAACGCCCTCGCCTTCTCCCGTCCGCCGAGCCCCGTCGAGGTGCGGGCGGCGACGGTCAGCCGCGGCCTCGCCATCGAGGTCGAGGACCGCGGCCTGGGCATGGACGAGGAGCAACTGGCCGAGGCCAACGCCCTGATGCTCCGGCCGCCCCGGCTCGACATCCTGGCCCACGCCGAGGACATCCGGCTCGGCCTGCACGTGGTCGCCCGGCTCGCGGCGCAGTACGGCCTCGGCGTGGAGTTCCGCGCCTCCGCCTACGGCGGCACCCGCGTCGTCGTCCTGGTCCCGGGCGAGCTGACCGTCGCCGAACCGGCGCCGCGCGGCCCGGTGGGCGTACCCGCCCCGGAGCCGGTGCCCGCGACGGCGACGGCGACGGCGACGGCGACGGCCGGACCCCAGGACCCGCTGCCCTCGCGGCGCCAGGGCCAGGCCCTGGCCGCCGTCACGCCGCTCGTCCCGCACACCGCGGCGGCGCCCGCACCGGGCGAGCCGGCCGAACCGCCGTACGCCGCTCCCGGCCGGGACGACGACGCCTACGCCGGTGCCGGTACCGCCCACGGCCGGGACGACGTCCACGCCGGTCCGGGCGGGGAAGCCCCGTACCCCGGCGCGGAGCAGCCCCCCACCGGGCCCTCCGACCTCTTCACCCCGCCTGACGCGCCCTTCCCCGGCGCCCCGGACCACGCGCGGCACGAGATCCCGGCCCCGCTCCCGGCACCGGACGGCGGCCAAGCCGGGTACGGCCAGGCGGCGCACCTGCCCGCGGGCGGGTACGGCGACCCGGGCGCGTACGGCGACACGCATGCCTACGGCGCTCCGGGTGGGTACGGCGACCAGGGCCGGTACGCCGACCCGGCTCCGTACCCGCAGGGAGCGAACCCGTACCCCGTGCCGGGGCAGCCTGCGCACACCACGCCGCCCGCACCGGCGGAGCAGCCGGGATACCCGGTGCGGTACGTGACACCGCTGCCCTCCCACACGGGCACCAGCGCGCCGCTGCCGCCGCTCCCCGGTGCCGAGCCGCCGCTGCCGCGCCGCGTCCGGCAGGCCAGCCTGGTCGACGAACTCCGGCTGGACCCCGGCGCCCAGAACGACGCGGCACAGCCGCCGCGCTGGCAGGACGACCCGATGCTCCGGCCCGTACCGCGCCGTGCCGGAGCCACGATCGGCGCCTTCCAGCGCCGCTCGCGCGCGGCGCGGGCGAACGCCGAGCCGCCGGCCCCCGCGCCCGGCACGCCCGGCCACCCCACGAGAGATGAGGACGGATCATGACACGTACCACCGCAACCCACCAGGACCTCGACTGGCTGCTCGACGGTCTGGTCGACTCGGTCGCCGAGACCAGGAACGCGGTCCTGCTCTCCGACGACGGCCTGGTCGTCAGCCACTCGCGGAGCATCGGCCGGTCGGACGCGGAGCGGCTGGCCGCCATCTGCACCGGCCAGCAGAGCCTGGCCCGCGGCGTCGGCCAGCTCTTCCGCGGCGGTGCGGTGCACCAGGTGATCGTCGAACTGTCCGACCTGTGGCTGTTCATCATCTCCGCCGGACAGGGCACGCACCTGGCGGTGGTCGCCTCCCAGGACGTCGACGCCGAGGTGATGTCCCTGGCCATGCACAACCTCGTCCAGCAGGTCGGGCAGAAGCTGGGGACCGCGGTCCGCGGGGAGTTCGACGCCTTCGGGACCGGACCGCGCCCGTGAACACGCACTGGGAGCACGAGGACACGGGGGACGACGCCGAGGAGAGCATGGTGCGCCCCTACACCATCACCCGCGGCCGGACCGCTCCCGAACGCGACGACCTGACCCTGATCACGGTGCTCACCACGCTGGACGAACCCCTCGACGCACGGGGCGCCCCGCTGCGTCCGGGCAGGCTCCAGCCGGAGCACCGGCTCATCCTGGCCCGCTGCCGCCGCCCCGTCGCCGTGGCGGAGGTCGCCGCCGGGCTCGACCTGCCCGTGTCGGTGACCAAGATCCTGGTGGGCGATCTGATCAGCCAGGGCCTGCTGGGCGCCCGCGCACCGATCTCGGTGGCGTGGGCGGCGGGCGGCGCAGACCGGCGGCTGCTGGCCGCCGTCCGTGACGGACTTCGGAGACTGTAGAACACCATGAGCAACAGACAGGCGGACCCCGCCGCCGTCAAGATCCTTGTCGCCGGCGGGTTCGGCGTCGGCAAGACCACCCTGGTGGGCGCGGTCAGCGAGGTCACTCCGCTGCGCACCGAGGAGTACATGACGCAGGCCAGCGTCGGCGTCGACGACCTCGCGGGCATCCGCGAGAAGGAGACGACGACCGTCGCCCTGGACTTCGGGCGCATCACGATCAGCGACGAGGTGGTCGTCTACCTCTTCGGCACCCCGGGCCAGGAACGCTTCTGGTTCATGTGGAACGACCTCGTCAACGGCGCCCTCGGCGGTGTCGTCATCGCGGACACCCGGCGCCTGGAGACCAGCTTCGCCTCGATCGACTTCTTCGAGAGCCGGGGCATCCCGTTCGTGGTCGCCATCAACTGCTTCCACGGCCACAACACCCGTACAGCGGAGGAGATCAGGACGGCGCTCGACCTCGATCCGCAGGTCCCGCTGCTGATCGGCGACGTCAGGCAGCGCGAGTTCGCCAAGGAGACGCTGCTCGCCCTGGTCGACCACCTGATGAGCCTGCCGGTCCCGGCCGGCTGAACCGCCCCTGCGTTCCTTCTCTCTTCCCCACTTCCCCGCTTCCCCACTTCCCCTCTTTCTCGTTCTGGAGACACCCGAGATGACGACACCCCTGCACGTACTGATCCACGGTGGTGGCATCGGCGGACTCACTCTGGCCACGGCGCTGGCCCGGCGCGGTCACACCGTGGAGGTGGTCGAGGCCCGGCACGAACTGGACGCACTCGGGGTCGGCATCATCCAGCCGTCCAACGCGCTGCACGCCATGGACGAGATCGGGGTGCTCGACGACTGCCTGCGGGCCGGCTTCGAGTGGGAGGTGCTCACCATCGCCGACCCGACGGGCGCCACCCTGGCCGAGATACCGCAGCCGCGCATGGGCGACACCCCGTCCAACAACGGCATCCCGCGCCCGGCGCTGGCCCGGGTGCTCGGCGCCGCGGCGACGGCGGCCGGGGCCACGATCCGGTTCTCGGCCACCATCACCGAACTCACCGACGACGGCGCGGGCGTCGACGTCACCCTCTCGGACGGCTCGTCGGGCCGCTGGGACCTGGTGGTCGGCTTCGACGGCATCGGCTCGCCGCTGCGCTCCCGGCTCTACGGCGACCGGTACACCCCGCAGTACACCGGGTTCGCCAACTGGCGCGTGACCGTGCCGCGGCTGCCCGAGGTGCGGGGTGTGGTGATGGGGGTCGCCGGACAGGAGGCGAAGGCGCTGCTCACCCCGATCACGGACGAACTGATGTACCTGGGCGCGGTGTTCGCCGAGGCCGAGGACTTCCGGCCGGACCCGGAGCGCGCCCTGGAGCAGCTGCGGGAGCGGCTGGCCGCCTTCTCGGGCCCCGTGGCCCAGGCGCTCGCCTCGGTCACCGACCCCGCCGGTGTGGTCTACTCCCGCATCTCCCAGGTGACGGTCGAGGAGGCGTGGCACGTGGGCCGCGTCGTGCTGGCCGGTGACGCGGCGCACGCGAGCACCCCGCACCTGGCCCAGGGCGCGGCCATGGCGGTCGAGGACGCGGTGGTGCTGGCCCACGCGCTGGACGCGCAGGCCGATGTGCCCGGCGCGCTCAAGGCATGGGAGGAGCGGCGCCGGCCCCGGGCCATGTGGGTGCAGGCGCTCTCGCGCGCGGTGCTCAAGCAGGAGATGGGCGGCGCGACGACGCCCGAGGAGGACGAGCTGCTGGAGGTGGGCATCCCGGGCGCCGCGCACGTCCTGGTCAAGCCCTACTGACCGCCCGGCCGGGTACGGCCGACGGCCCGCCGCCCCGCACGGGGGCGGCGGGCCGTCGCCGTCTCACGGGCCCTTCGGCACCGCCCGGACATCGCCCGGACATCGCCCGGACGTCGCCCGGTCGACGGCCGTGCTCAGACCTTCAGCGGCTTGAGGGCCGTGGGCGCGTGCTGCGGCTCGGTGGCCAGTTCCTCGAACTCCACGACGTTGCTGATGTCGTTGGTGCCCGACATGGAGATGTTGGTGACGCGCTCCAGGATCGCCTCGACGACGACCGGCACGCGGTGCTCGGCGGCGAGCTTCTTGGCCTCCTCGAAGGCGGCGCCCAGTTCGTTCGGGTCGGTGACCCGGATCGCCTTGCAGCCCAGGCCCTCGGCGACCCGGACGTGGTCGACGCCGTAGACGCCCAGCTCGGGCGCGTTGATGTTCTCGAACTCCAGCTTGACCTGGAAGTCGATGTCGAACGCCCGCTGCGCCTGCCGGATCAGGCCCAGGTAGGAGTTGTTCACCAGGACGTGGATGTAGGGGATCTTGTGCTGCGCGCCCACGGCCAGTTCCTCCAGCATGAACTGGAAGTCGTAGTCGCCGGAGAGGGCCACGACCGGGGACTCCGGGTCGGCCTTGGCGACGCCGAGGGCGGCCGGGACGGTCCAGCCGAGCGGTCCGGCCTGACCGCAGTTGATCCAGTGCCGCGGCCGGTAGACGTGCAGCATCTGGGCACCGGCGATCTGGGAGAGGCCGATGGTGGAGACGTAGCGCGTCTCCGGGCCGAAGGCCTTGTTCATCTCCTCGTAGACGCGCTGCGGCTTGATCGGGATGTCGTCGAAGTGCGTACGGCGCTGGAGGGTGGCCTTGCGCTCCTGCGCGGCGGCGGCCCAGGCGGAGCGGTCGGGCAGCTTCCCGGCCGCCTTCAGCTCCCGGGCCACCTCGACGAACAGCTTCAGCGCGGCCTTGGCGTCGGAGGCGATGCCGTAGTCCGGGGCGAAGATCTTGCCGATCTGGGTCGGTTCGACGTCGACGTGGACGAAGGTGCGCCCGGCGGTGTAGACGTCGAGCTTGCCGGTGTGGCGGTTGGCCCAGCGGTTGCCGATGCCGAGGACGAAGTCGGACTCCAGGAAGGTCGCGTTGCCGTAGCGGTGCGAGGTCTGGAGGCCGACCATACCGGCGTTCAGCTCGTGGTCGTCGGGGAGGATGCCCCAGCCCATCAGGGTCGGCACGACCGGGGTGCCGGTCAGCTCGGCGAACTCGACCAGGAGGTCGGTGGCGTCGGCGTTGATGATGCCGCCGCCGGCCACGATCAGCGGCCGCTCGGCGGCGGTCAGCATGCCGATCGCCTTCTCGATCTGGGCGCGGCTGGCGGCCGGCTTGTAGACGGGCAGCGGCTCGTAGGTGTCCGGGTCGAACTCGATCTCGGTGAGCTGGACGTCGATCGGCAGGTCGATGAGGACCGGGCCGGGGCGGCCGGAGCGCATCAGGTGGAAGGCCTGCTGGAAGACGCCGGGGACCTGGGCGGCCTCCAGGACGGTGACGGCCATCTTGGTCACCGGCTTGGCGATGGAGGCGATGTCGACGGCCTGGAAGTCCTCCTTGTGGATCACGGCGGTCGGGGCCTGGCCCGTGATGCACAGGATCGGGATGGAGTCCCCGATGGCCGAGTAGAGGCCGGTGATCATGTCGGTGCCGGCCGGTCCCGAGGTGCCGATGCAGACGCCGATGTTGCCCGGGTGGGTGCGGGTGTAGCCCTCGGCCATGTGCGAGGCGCCCTCCACATGGCGGGCGAGGGTGTGGCCGATGCCTCCGGAGGCCTTGAGCGCCGCGTAGAAGGGGTTGATCGCCGCGCCCGGCACACCGAACGCGTCCGTGACGCCCTCGCGCTTGAGGATCTCAACTGCCGCGCGGGCAGCGGTCATTCGAGCCATCGAGTACTCCTGCTTCGGCTGTCTTCTGCTGTCTCGGCTGCCGGATTCGCACTCCGTCGCGCCCCGCGGTGAGCTTCTTCCGTACTTCCGTATAGCGGAAAGTAGTTTCTACGATCTGGAAGCAATGTAAGCGGGCGCCCGAAGGGCGTCAAGGGAGAAGGCGGCGGACCGGCCGCGGCAGGGCAGGCGTGAGCGCCCGCCGGGCGGCTGCCCGGCGGGGCCGAGACGCGCGGACGCGCGCGAAGAGAAGGGAGGAGCGGGGAGGAAGAGGGGAAGGGAGGAAGAGAGAAGGCGGGAGGAGCGGCGGCGGCGCGGAACGGTGCGGTGCGTCGTGGTGCGCGGGGCAGGCCGGGGCGACGGTCGCCACGCGCCCAGCCTGCCCGCTCTCCCGCCCCCACACGGCGGGATCCACGGTCGGGCCCGGAGGGTTCCGGGTGTCAGGAAACTTTCCTAACAGAAGAGGGATACTGAAACCGGACCCACCCCGTCAAGGGATACGACCGGATGCCCGCGGGATCCGCCGGGACCGTTGACAGGCGCGCGCCACAGGGCGTACCTATTCCGTCGGCGGCCTGGCGCGGACGTTCCGAACCCGACGCGCTCACCCGTCCGCACCCGTGCGGACAGCGGTGCCCCGGCCGTCCGCGGTCCCATGCCGCTTTCCTTGCCTGTTGCTGCACGCGCACGTCCCGCGACGCACCCCCACACCGCGCCGCACCGGACCCCGGCCTGCCGCAAGTCGCCCAGGCGCTGCTCACCTCTGTTGTCCGGGGGCCCCTCGCCCCTCCTCAAGGAGATCAGCATGACGCCTACCCCACCCCTGAGGCCGCCCGTGCGCCCCGGCCGCCGTGCCCGGCGCACCGCCGTCGCGGCCGGCACGAGCATGGCGCTGGCCCTGCTCGGCCTGACCGCCGCCGCCGGCGCCCCCACCGCGCAGGCCGAACCGTCCGCAGCGTCCGCCGCCGTGCCCGCGACGTTCACCGCGAGCGGTGTCCCCAAGCTCGACCACGTCGTGGTGGTCATGGAGGAGAACAAGTTCTACGAGGACGTGATCGGCAGCTCCCAGGCGCCGTACATCAACTCCCTCGCCAAGCAGGGGGCTTCGTTCTCCGACTTCCACGGCGTCGTCCACCCCAGCCAGGGCAACTACGTGGCGCTCTTCTCGGGTTCCACGCACGGCATCAAGGACGACGACTGCCCGCACGACTACTCCTCCGACAACCTCGGCAACCAACTCCTCACCCACAGCAAGACGTTCGTGGGCTACTCCGAGGACCTGCCGTCCGACGGGTCGAAGGACTGCGGTGACGACGGCGACAGCGGCTACGCGCGCAAGCACAACGGCTGGGTCGACTTCAAGAACGTCCCGGCCTCCTCCAACCTGCGCATGAGCCGCTTCCCCTCGGACTACAGCAAGCTGCCCGACGTCTCGTTCGTGACGCCGAACCTCACCAACGACATGCACGACGGCACCGTGCGCGAGGGTGACGACTGGCTGCGCAAGAACCTGGACGGGTACGTCCAGTGGGCCAAGACGCACAACAGCGCGCTGGTGCTGACCTGGGACGAGGACGACAGCGACGACGACGTCAACCACATCCCGACGCTGGTGGTCGGCGCCCATGTCAAGCAGGGCTACAAGGGCAAGAGCCGCGGCGACCTCTACTCGCTGCTGCGCACCCTGGAGGACATGCACGGGCTGCCCGCGCTGGGCGAGGCGGCCTCGCGCCAGCCGCTCACCGACATCTGGGACGACGGCGGCACCACCCCGCCCGGCTCCTCGGACGACCTGGCGCTGAACCGGCCCACCAAGACCTCCTCCACCGAGAGCACCTCCTACTCCGGCGCCAAGGCGGTGGACGGCGACCCGGCCACCCGCTGGGCCAGCAAGGAGGGTTCGGACCCGCAGTGGATCCAGGTCGACCTGGGCGCGGACACCGACATCAACCGGGTGAAGCTCACCTGGGAGGACGCCTACGCCAAGGCGTACACGGTGCAGACCTCGAAGGACGGCTCCTCCTGGTCGACGGTGTACTCCACGACCAGCGGCGACGGCGGCACCGACGACCTCACGGTCAGCGGGAAGGGCCGGTACGTGCGCGTGAACGGCACCAAGCGCGCTACGTCGTACGGGTATTCGCTGTACGGCTTCGAGGTGTACGGCAAGGCGGGCTCCGCCACCACGCCGCCGGTGGAGTCCGGGGCCGACCTGACCGACCCGGCCAAGAAGGAGATCGCGATGGAGCTGGTCTCCAGCGCGGAGAACTCCTCCCTGGACTGGAAGGCCCAGTACACCTACATCGAGGACATCGACGACGGCCGCGGCTACACCGGGGGCATCGTCGGCTTCTGCTCGGGCACCGGCGACATGCTCGACCTGGTCGAGCACTACACCGACCTGAAGCCGGACAACGCGCTGGCGAAGTACCTGCCCGCGCTGCGCAAGGTCAACGGCAGCGACTCGCACTCCGGTCTGGGCTCGGCGTTCGTCTCGGCCTGGCACACCGCGGCCAAGGACGCCGTGTTCCGGCAGGCGCAGGACGACGAGCGCGACCGGGTCTACTTCGACCCGGCCGTCCAGCAGGCCAAGGCCGACGGGCTCCAGGCGCTGGGGCAGTTCGCGTACTACGACGCGATCGTGATGCACGGTCCCGGCGACGACGCCACCAGCTTCGGCGGCATCCGCGCGACCGCGCTGCGGCACGCCAAGCCGCCGTCCCAGGGCGGTGACGAGACGGCGTACCTGAACGCGTTCCTGGACGCGCGGGTGGCCGCGATGAAGACCGAGGAGGCGCACAGCGACACCAGCAGGGTCGACACCGAGCAGCGTGTCTTCCTCAAGGCCGGCAACCTCCGGCTGAACCCGCCGCTGAAGTGGAAGGTCTACGGCGACCCGTACGAGATCGACGGCTGACCCGACCGCACGCCCCGGGCCCGCCGGCCGCCGCGCCGGCGGGCCCCTGTCCGGGCGACACCCCCCACGACGGGACAGGCACGAGAGGACACGTCAGCCATGTACATCTCATCGAGCCGGGCGACCGCGACCCCCTGGTCCCCCGGAACCGGCACCGAAACCGACCCGGCCACCGCCACCGCCACCGGCACTGGCACCGCCACCGGCGCCGCAGGTCCGGAAGGCCCGGCCGGTCCGGCCGGTCCGGCCGGGCCGGGAGCACCGGCGGAACCGGGTGCCCCGCCGAAGGCCACGGCCCGGACCCGTGCCACCGCCCGGGTCTCCCCCAATGTGCTCGCGCTCGGCTCGGTCAGCCTGGTCACCGACATCTCCTCCGAGATGATCACCGCGGTGCTGCCCATGTACGTCATCTTCACCCTGGGCCTCAGCCCCCTCCAGTTCGGCGCGCTCAACGGCATGTACGTCGGGGTGACCGCGCTGGTGCGGGTGGCAGGCGGGCACGCGGCCGACCGCTGGCAGCGCCGCAAACTGGTCGCGGGCGGCGGCTACGCGCTCTCCGCGGTGTGCAAACTGGGCCTGCTGGCGGCGGGTTCCTCGGTGCCGGTGCTCGGTGCCGTGATCGCCGCCGACCGCACCGGCAAGGGCCTGCGCACCGGCCCGCGCGACGCGCTGATCTCGCTGAGCAGCACCCCGCAGACCCTGGGCCGCTCCTTCGGCGTGCACCGGGCGCTGGACACCGTGGGCGCCTTCCTCGGTCCGCTGGTGGCCTTCGCGCTGCTGCTGGCCACACCCGGCCGCTACGACACCGTGTTCGTGGTGAGCTTCGGCATCGCCGCGCTCGGTGTGCTGATGCTGGTCCTGCTGGTCCGCGAGCGGCGCACCCCGGCACCGGCCGGAGGGCCCGCCGAACGGGCGGGCCTGCGCGATGTGCTGGCCCTGCTGCGCCACCGCGCCTATCTGCGGGTGGGCCTGGCCGCGGTGCTCCTGTCCGCGGTGGTCATCGGCGACTCGTTCGTCTATCTGCTCCTCCAGGAGCGGCTGGGCGTGCCCGAGCAGTACTTCCCGCTGCTGCCGCTCGGCACGGCGGGCGGCTATCTGCTGCTCGCGGTGCCGATGGGGCGGCTGGCCGACCGGGTGGGACGGCTGCGGGTGTTCGCGGCCGGCCATGTCGCGCTGCTGGCGGGCTGTCTGCTGCTGTTCCTGCCGTGGGGCGGGATCGCGCCGATCGTCGCGGTGCTGGCCCTGCACGGCGTGTTCTACGCCTCGACGGACGGGGTGCTGATGGCCGCGGTCGGCCCGATGGTGCCGGAGCGGCTGCGCGCGGGCGGCCTGTCCCTGATCCAGACCGCCCAGTCGGTGGCCGCGCTGGCCGCCTCGGTGCTGTTCGGGGCCTGCTGGTCGCTGTGGGGGCTGCGCACCGCGCTGGCCGCCGCGCTGGTCGCGCTGGCCGTGGCGAGCGCGCTCGCGGTGTGGATCCTGCCCTGGCGCACCGAGCGGCGAGGTCTCGACGGAACGGCCGGGAACGCCGAGGGCACCGGAACCGGAACCGGCACCGAGGCCGTGGCCGGAGCCGTGGCCGGGGACCGGGAGAACAGCGAGGGGAACGCCGAGTGAGCGGCAAGGCAAGGCTGTTGACGGTCGTCGCGGCCGTCCTGCTGGTGGTGGGCGCCAGCACCGGATATGTGTGGCACGTACGCGGCGGCACGAAGGCGGACACCGGGAGCGGGACGGTCCGGCTGGACGCGCGGGGGCGGATCCTGTTCCGCGACACCGCCCCGGGGTCCGGGTTCGGCAAGGTGGCGACCGTGCCGCTGGACCGGCCCGGTGCCGCCCGCACGGTCGGCGGCACCCGCTGCGACCGGGTCTACGCGGCCCGGGGCACCGGCGTGTGCCTCCAGCGCACCGGCCCGGTGCCGGGCACCTATGTCACGGTGCTGGACCGCGAGCTGAACCGGGTCCGCCGGGTGCGCACCGAGGGCTTCCCCAACCGGGCCCGGGTCTCCGGGGACGGCCGGATGCTGTCGTGGACGATGTTCGTGCGCGGCGACTCCTATCTGCGCGACGACTTCTCCACCCGCACCGGCATCCTGGACACCCGGACCGGCAGGCTGACCGGGAACATCGAGCGGATCCCGCTCACCCTGGACGGCCGCCCCTACGAGGCCGCCGACGTCAACTACTGGGGCGTGACGTTCGCGTCCGACGACAACACCTTCTACGCCACGGTGCGCACCGCGGGCCGCACCTATCTGGTCCGCGGCGACTACCGCGCGTGGACGGCGCGGACCCTGCGGCAGAACGCCGAGTGCCCGTCGCTGTCGCCGGACGGGACGCGTCTGGTGTTCAAGAAGCGGGTCGGCGCGGGCGGGCGGCCGTGGCGGCTGTACTCGCTGGACCTGGCGACCATGCGGGAGACACCGCTGGCCGAGGCGCGCAGCGTGGACGACCAGGCGGCCTGGCTGGACGGGCACACGGTGATGTACGGGCTGCCCCGCCACGGCGGCGGCTGGGACGTGTGGTCCGTCCCGGCCGACGGGAGCGGGGCGCCGCGGCTGCTCATCCGTGACGCGAGTTCTCCGGCGGTGCTGCCGCGATGACGGCGCCGGGCACGGCGGTGGTGGCGGCCCCGCCGTGCCCGGCGCGCAGTTCGACCTTGCGCACCTTGCCGGACACCGTCATCGGGAAGGACTCCAGGACGCTCAGCCGGCTGGGCACCTTGTAGTGCGCGAGCCGGCCCCGGCAGAAGGACCGCACCTCCTCCAGGGTCGGCGGGTCGGCCGCGTCGAGCGGGATCACACAGGCGAGGACCTCCTCGCCGTACTCCTCGTGC
The DNA here is from genome assembly GCF_053589675.1 of Streptomyces sp. NPDC003284. NCBI lineage: Bacteria > Bacillati > Actinomycetota > Actinomycetes > Kitasatosporales > Streptomycetaceae > Streptomyces > Streptomyces sp. NPDC003284. The sequence goes on along the minus strand of NZ_JBSFSI010000001.1, from coordinate 67,361 downwards.
GGTACGCCGACGACCTGGACGTCGCGGATCTTGGGGTGGCCGTACAGGAACTCCTCGATCTCGCGCGGGTAGATGTTCTCGCCACCGCGGATGATCATGTCCTTGATGCGGCCGACGATCTCCACATAGCCGTCCTCGCGCAGCACGGCGAGATCGCCGGTGTGCATCCAGCGGCCGGGGTCGACGACCTCGTCGGTGCGCACCGGGTCCTCCCAGTAGCCGAGCATCACGCTGTAGCCGCGGGTGCACAGTTCGCCCGCCGTGCCGCGCGGCACGGTGGCCCCGGACGGATCGACGACCTTGACCTCCAGGTGCGGCAGCACCCGGCCGACGGTGGCGGTGCGGTGTTCGAGGTCGTCGTCGGCGCGGGTCTGGAGGGACACCGGGGAGGTCTCGGTCATGCCATAGCAGATGGAGACCTCGGCCATGTGCATCTCGGCGACCACCCGCTTCATCACCTCCACCGGGCAGGGGGAGCCCGCCATGATGCCGGTGCGCAGGGTGGACAGGTCGAAGGAGGCGAAGCCGGGGAGGTTCAGCTCGGCGATGAACATGGTCGGGACGCCGTAGAGCGAGGTGCAGCGCTCGCGCTGGACCGCCTCCAGGGTGGCCTCGGCGTCGAAGGACGGGGCGGGGACGACGACGCACGCGCCGTGCGAGGTGGCCGCCAGGTTGCCCATCACCATGCCGAAGCAGTGGTAGAACGGCACCGGGACGCAGATCCGGTCCTGCTCGGTGTAGTTGACCAACTCCCCCACGAAATAGCCGTTGTTGAGGATGTTGTGGTGGGAGAGGGTGGCGCCCTTGGGGAAGCCGGTGGTGCCCGAGGTGTACTGGATGTTGATGGGGTCGTCGCAGGACAACTCGGCTGCGCGCTCGTCGAGTTCGTCCGCGTGCTCGGGTGTGCCGCGGGCGATCAGCTCGTCCCAGGTGGGGTCGCCGATGTAGACGGTCCGGGTCAGCCGGGGGCAGGCGCCGCGCACCTCCTCGACCATCGCCCGGTAGTCGCTGCTCTTGTACCGCAGCGAGGCGAAGAGCAGGGAGATGCCCGCCTGCTTCAGGACGTACTCGACCTCGTGGGTGCGGTAGGCCGGGTTGATGTTGACCATGACGGCGCCGATGCGGGCGGTGGCGTACTGGACGAGCATCCACTCGGCGCAGTTGACGGCCCAGATGCCCACCCGGTCGCCCTTGGCGACGCCGGTGGCCAGCAGCGCGAGCGCCAGCCGGTCGACGTCGGCGGCGAACTCGGCGTAGGTCCAGCGCCGCCCGGAGGGGACGTCGACCAGGGCCTCCCTGCCGGGCCAGGCGGCGACGGCCCGGTCCAGGTTCTCGCCGATGGTGTCGCCGAGCAGGGCCGTGCCGCCGGTCCCGTGGCTGTACGACAGTGCGGAAGTCACCGGAAGTCCTCCTCGCGGTACTCGTGGTCGGAGCCCTGGGCCGTGGCCTCGCGCAGCTCGATCCGGCGGATCTTGCCGGAGACCGTCTTGGGCAGGTCCCCGAACTCCAGGCGGCGCAGCCGCTTGTAGGGGGCGAGGACCTTGCGGGAGTGCTCGAAGAGCACCTTGGCGGTGTCCGGGCCCGGCTCCCAGCCCTCGGCCAGCACCACGTACGCCTTGGGCACGGCCAGGCGCACCGCGTCGGGGGCGGGCACCACGGCCGCCTCCGCCACCGCCTCGTGCTCCAGCAGGGCGCTCTCCAGCTCGAACGGGCTGATCTTGTAGTCGGACGCCTTGAACACGTCGTCGGAGCGGCCGATGTAGGTCAGATAGCCGTCCGCGTCGCGGGAGGCGACGTCCCCGGTGCGGTAGTAGCCGCCGGCCATGGACGCGGCGGTGAGGTCGGCGTCGCCGTGGTAGCCGGCCATCAGGCCGACCGGGCGGGCGGACAGGTCGAGCGCGATCTCGCCCTCGGCGGCGCCCGGCGCCCCGGAGACCGGGTCGAGCAGTTCGACGCGGAAGCCGGGGCTGGGCCGTCCCATGGAACCCGTCTTCAGCACCTGGCCGGGGCTGTTGGAGACCTGCACGGCCGTCTCGGTCTGCCCGAACCCGTCCCGGACGGTGACGCCCCAGGCCCGCCTGACCTGCTCGATGACCTCCGGGTTGAGCGGTTCACCGGCCGCGGCGACCTCGCGCGGCGGGGTGGCGAGACGGCCCAGGTCGGCCTGGATCAGCATGCGCCACACGGTCGGCGGGGCGCAGAAGGTGGTGACGCCGACGCGGTCCATCTCGGACATCAGCCGGCCCGCGTCGAAGCGCGTGTAGTTGTGGATGAAGACGGTCGCCTCGGCGTTCCACGGCGCGAACAGGTTGGACCAGGCGTGCTTGGCCCAGCCGGGCGAGGAGATGTTCAGATGCACGTCGCCGGGTTTCAGGCCGATCCAGTACATGGTCGCCAGATGCCCGATCGGGTACGAGGTGTGGGTGTGCTCGACCAGCTTGGGGCGGGCGGTGGTGCCCGAGGTGAAGTAGAGCATCAGCGGGTCGTCGGCGAGGGTCGGGCCGTCCGGCAGGAACCCGGCCGGTGACGCGTACGCGTCCTCGTACGGCTCCCAGCCCTCCTCGGGCAGCCCGCCGACCGCGATCCGGGTGTAGGCGCCGGGCACCTCGGCGAACTTGGCGGTGTCCTCGGCGCGCGCGATCACGTGCCGGACCCGGCCGCGCTCGACGCGGTCACGCAGGTCGGCGGGGCCGAGCAGCGGGGTGGCCGGGATGACGACCGCGCGCAGCTTCATCGCGGCGAGCGCGGTCTCCCACAGCTCGGCCTGGTTGCCCAGCATCACCAGGATGCGGTCCTCGGCGCCGACGCCCCGCGCGCGCAGCCGGTTCGCGACCCGGTCGGAGCGCTCGGACAGCTCGGCGAAGGAGAGCCGGACCTCGGTGCCGTCCTCCTCGGCGATGTGCAGGGCGGTGCGGTCGTTGCCCTCGGCGATGACGTCGAACCAGTCCAGCGCCCAGTTGAACTGCTGGGGCCGGGGCCACTCGAAACCGGCGCAGGCCGTGGTGTAGTCCTCTCGGTGCGCCAGCAGGAAGTCCCGTGCCCCGCGGAAGGTCTCCGTCGCCGTCGTCATCTGTCCTCCATGTGCGGTCCAGCATCCGGACCATTGCCGTGCGGCTCGGCTCCATCGTGTAATCCGTGATGCAGGTCTCACTACCCCCGAACGGGGGTGTGGTGGGCGCGGGACCGTGACGAAGGGGCGAGCGGGTGACGGCGGACGGGTCCGGGGCGGCGGAGATCCGGGGTGCGCTGGTACGGCTGCGGCATGCGACGGGCCTTCCGGTCGCCTTCGGCGGCCTGGTCGAGCCGGGCCGGCCACGGGTGCGCATCAGCGAGCTGACGGGGACCTCGACGCTCGCGCTGAGCGCGCTCGCGGTGGTCTCGGGCAACGGTCTCGGCGGGCGGGCGGTGGCGCTGGCCCGCCCGTGCGCGGTGACGGACTACTCGCTGTCCCGGCAGATCAGCCACGAGTACGACGGGCCGGTGGCCGCCGAGGGCCTGCGGTCGATCCTGGCGGTGCCGGTGGTGGTACGGCGCCGGGTGCGGGGCGTGCTGTACGGCGCCCTGCGCACGGCCCACCCGCTGGGCGACCGCACGCTGAGCGCGGCGGTGGCGGCGGCCCGGGACGTGGAACAGGCGCTGGTGGTGCGCGAGGAGGCGCAGGGGCTGCTGGCCGCCGCCGCGCCGGAGCCGGGGGCCGGGTCCGGGACCGGGGAGAGCGGGGCCGTCTGGGAGCAGGTCCGCGAGGCCCACGCGGCGCTGCGCGCCCTGGCCCCGCGGATCGGCGACCCCGCCCTGCGCGCCGAACTGCTCGCGGCGTGCGGGCTGCTGACCGTGGCGGAGGAGCCGGAGTCCGGGGTGCGGCTGGCGCCCCGGGAGGTCGACGTGCTCGCCTGTGTGGCCGCCGGTGCGACCAACGCGGGCGCCGCCGCCCGGCTGGGCCTGGGCGCCGAGACGGTGAAGGGCTATCTCCGCTCGGCCATGCGCAAACTGGGCGCGCACACGCGTGGCGAGGCGGTCGCCGCGGCCCGCCGGGCGGGGGTGCTGCCGTAGCCGGCGGGCGCCGCCACGGGCGCGGAACCGTGCCCCGCGGGCGCCGCGGCGGGCGGGGAGCGGTGACCCGTGAGCGCCGCGGCGGGCGGAAATGCGCGGCACCGGGAGTACCGTCGGCCAGATGGTCGCGGTACGGTCGGGGGACCGTGCGGAGGGCGAGCGTATTCCCTCGGCACGGCCCCGAATTACGCCGTGCCGCCGCCGCTGTTATTTCCCTCACCACCCCGGGAGTCCGGAATTCACCGGCTCGATGCCTAGAATTTGGCCCGGACACGACACGAGGGGAGCGGTGACCGTGCGACGGGACTCCAGGGATCCTGCGGGCTGCCGCTCCGACCTGGTCATCGGCCGGGCCGAACCGTCCGCCGCCGCCCGTGAGCAGCTCGGACGCGGCGGGAGTGTGCTGCTGCACGGACCGGCCGGAATAGGAAAGTCGACGGTGCTGCGGGCATTGGCGACGGAATACTCCGCCGCGGCCCGCACCGTTCTGCGCTGCTCCGCCACCGAGTCCGAATCCCATCTGCCGTTCCTGGCCCTCGCCGATCTCTTTGGTCTGGTCCTTCCGGAGGTGGCCGGGGAACTGCCCGCGGCCCAGCGCACCGCACTGGAGTCGGCGCTCACCGGACGCGGCGAGTCCACCCTCCAGCGCGACGGGCTCGCGCTGCGCCTGGCGGTGCTCTCCACCCTGCGCGCGCTCGCCGCGCGCGGCCCGGTCCTGATCGTCGCCGACGACCTCCAGTGGCTGGACCCGGCCAGCGCGGAACTCCTCGGGTTCGCCGCCCGCCGGCTGGGCGGCACCCCCGTACGCATGCTGTGCGCGGTGCGCACCGAGGACCAGGACTACGCCCGCCAGCTGCGCGCCTGCCCGCCCGACACCCTCTCCGTGCGGCTGGGCCCGCTCTCCCGCGCCCAGGTCTCCGCGCTGCTCGACCACCGCGGCTACACCGGGCTGCCCCGCTCCACGGTCCGCGAGATCCACCGCACCAGCGGCGGCAACCCGCTGTTCGCGCTGGAGCTGGGCCGGGCGCTCGCCGAGAGCCCCGCCTCGCCCCGGCCCGGCGAACCGCTGCCGGTGCCGACCTCGCTGCGCGCCCTGGTGCTCAGCCGGCTGGAGATGCTGTCCGAGGAGGCCCGCCGCACCCTCCTGGTGGCCAGCGCGGGCGCCCGCCCCACCCCGGCGCTGCTGCACGCGGCCGGCCGGGAGAACGCCGAGGCCGAGTGCGCCCAGGCCGCCGGGCTCGGACTGCTGGCCACCGAACCGGAGGGCCCCGCCGTCCGGTTCGCGCATCCGCTGATCTCCGCCGCGCTGTACGCCGAGGCGCCCGCCCAGGAGCGGCGGGCCGTGCACGCGGCGCTGTCCACCGCGGCCTCCGACCCGATCGAACGCGCCCGCCATCTGGCCCTGGCCACCACCGGCACCGACCCGGACGTGGCCGCCCGGCTGGCCGAGGCCGCCGCGCTGGCCCGCGACCGCGGCGCCCCCTCGGTGGCCGCCTCGCTCGGGCTGCTCGCCGCCCGGCACACCCCGGCCGACGGTGAACCGGGCCCCGACGAACGGCGGTTGGCGGCCGCCGAGGACGCCATCACGGCCGGTGAGGTGGACCTCGCCCGGGACATCGCCCGGGAGGTGCTGACCCGGGCCGCCGTGCCCGCCCAGCGGGTGCGGGCCTGGATGGTGGTGGTCGAGGCCGCCGGGCAGGCCCTCGGGGACGTGGACGCGGTCTTCCCGCAGGCGCTCGCCGACGCCGGTGACGACCCCGGACTGCTCGCCCAGGTCCACTACCAGCTCGCCTGGCGGGCCCTGGTCGTCGAGGGCGACTTCGCCGAGGCCCGCCAGGAGGCCGCGCACGCCGCCGAACTGGCCGCGCGCGGCCGGGACCGGCGCACCGAGCTGATGGCGCTGGCCTTCCAGGCGTCCACCGAGACCCTGATGGGCCATCCCGACGCATCGGAGACCATCGCCCGCGCCACCCAGGAGCCCCAGGACCCCTACGTGGCCTGCCACCACAACGGCGTCGGCTCGGCCCGCTACCGCTGGCTGCTGATGAGCGACCGGCTCACCGAGGCGCGGGCCACCATCACCGCGCTGCTCGGCGAGGTGCGGCGGCGCGGCATGGTGGAGAGCGAGGTGCACTACCTGCGGCTGCTCGCCGAGACCGAACTGCGCGCCGGGCACTGCGGGCGCGCCCTCGACCTGGCCCGCGAGAGCCTGCGGCTGGCCCGGGACACCGGGATCGGCGAGGGCGCCTCCGCCATGCTGGCCTGCTTCGCCGAGGCGTCCGGCGGGGACACCGAACGGGCGCTGGGCCTGGCCCGGGACGCGGTCAGGCTCGCCGAGGAGGACGGCGACCAGATGTACCTCTCGCGCGCGCTGGCGGCCCTCGGCTACGCCCAGTTCGTCGCGGGCGACGCGCGGGCGTGCGCGGCGACGCTGCGCCGGGTGCGGGAGCTGGAGCAGGGCCTCGGCATCACCGACCCGGCCCGGGGCCGCTGGCACGGCGACCTGGCGGAGGCGCTGGTGCTGGCCGGCGAACCGGCCGAGGCCCAGCAGGTCATCGACACGGCCCGCACCCACGCGCTGCGGCTGGGCCGCGAGAGCGTGCTCGCCGTGCTGGACCGGGCGGAGGCGCTGGTCCGCGCGGCCCACGGCGAGACCGAGGCGGCCGTGGCCCGGCTGACGTCCGCGCAGGACCGGCTGGCCAAGCTGGGCAACGGCCTGGAGGAGGCGCGGGCCGCCTTCGCGCTCGCCGGGCTGCACACCGTCCCGCGCGCGCCCGGTGCCGCCCGCGCGCCGGGCCCCGCGGCCCCGGGCCCGGCCGCGTACGACGAGGCGGCGCGCCTGTTCCGGCGCTGCCGGGCCCGGCCGTGGCTGCGCCGGGTGGACACCGCCGCCTCGGCCCGTCCGGCCCGGCCGGAGCCCGAGGCGGTGCCGCCGGTGCTGGACGGACTGGCCTCGATGGAGCGTCAGGTCGCCTCCCTCGTCATGGAGGGCGCGACCAACCGGGAGATCGCCGGGCGGCTCTTCATCAGCGTCAAGACGGTGGAGGCGACCCTGACCCGGGTCTACCGCAAGCTGGGCATCCGTTCGCGCGTCGACATCGTCCGTTTGGCGGCAGGCCGGCGCGCGAAGTGAGCACGGCCCGGGTTGACTGACCGGGTGGAACACAGTGCGGACGGCCGCGGTCACCGGTGCGGGGCCATCGAGGGTTTTCCCTGTGGGGGCGGGCTAGGGGGTTCCCTCATTGGGGCCGTGCGGGACGGGCCCTAGCGTGAAGGACGTGCCGCTCGCCCGGATCCACGGGAGTCCGGACCGGGTCCCTCGGCCCGCCCGGTCCCCCGCACCTGTGCGACCCCCCACCGGCCAGCCCACGAGGAGACGCATGTTCGGCCTCACCCGCGTCCGACCCAGGCGACTGGGACGCGCCGCCGCCGCACTGTCGGCCGGTGCCGCCACCGCGCTGCTCACCGCGCCCGGAGCGGCCGCCGCCGTACCGGAGTCCGTCGTCGGCGGCACACCGACCACGACCTCGGCGTACCCCTTCGTCATGCAGGTCACGGACGCGTCCGGCAAGCAGTTCTGCGGGGGCACGCTGGTGGCGGCCAGGAAGGTGGTCACCGCGGCGCACTGCGTGGCCGGGGAGAGCGCGGGCGGGGTACGGGTGGTCGGGGGCCGCACGAACCTGCACGGCAGCGACGGCAGGGTCGGCAAGGTCAGCGGCATCTGGGTCGACCCGGACTTCACGGACGCCGCGAGCGGTTCCGACGTGGCCGTGCTGACGCTGGCGGCGGCGATGCCGTACACCCCGGCGCCGTACGTCTCGGCCGCGGACACCTCGGTGTACGCGCCCGGCAGCACCGGACGGGTGCTGGGCTGGGGCACCACCGCCGAAGGCGGCGGCGCCTCCGAGCAGTTGCGGACGGCGACCGTCCCGGTGATGTCCGACACCGGGTGCGCGGACGCCTACGGCTCCGACTTCGTCGCGAGCGACATGGTTTGCGCCGGGTACGACTCCGGCGGCACAGACACCTGCCAGGGCGACAGCGGCGGTCCCCTGCTAGTCGGGGGCGTCCTGGCAGGGATCACTTCATGGGGCGACGGCTGCGCCCAGGCGGGCCGGCCGGGTGTCTACACCCGGCTGGCCACGTTCTCGGACCTGGTCACCGCGCAGCTCGGCTCCTGAGGTCTCCCGGGGCTGGTCCCCCGGGGTGCGACCAGGGGGCGCTGCGGGCCTCCACGAGCGGCCCGCAGCGCCCCCTCTCCAACACCCGGCGCCCCGGCTGCGGCACGGTTGTGCGGCCGCTCGCCGTCCAGGCGGCGGTGTTCATACCGCCCGGCCCGTCCAGCCGGTTCAGCCCGTCCAGCCCGTCCAGCCCGTCCAGCCCGTCCAGCGCCGGACGGTGATCTCGACGACCGGGCCGTCCGGCGGGCGGGCCGCGTACTGCGGGTAGGTGTGCCGCAGGAGTTCCAGCGCGCGCCGACGGGGAGCCGACGTACCGTCAGGGCTGTCCGGCGGCAGGATCCGGGCGTGGCCGTCGGCGCGGGCCCACCACAGGCGGGTCCAGTCCTCGTCGTAGGCGTCGGCGAGCAGGCAGACGGCCGGGTGGGCGGCGATGTTACGCAGGCGTCGCAGGGCGGTGGTGGTCTTCGGCTTGTGGTCGACCGCCGTCACGATCGTGTCGCCCCGCACGGCGAACACCACCGGCACCAGGTGCGGGCGGCCGGCCGGGTCCACCGTGGCCAGGTGCGCCACCCGCGCGGCCGCGAATCGCCGCCGGGCCTCCCGCGCGTCCAGACGTGGCACGTCGGGGCCTCCTTCACCGCCGGGTGAGCGCGTCCCGCCCCCGGGTACCCCCTCGGAGCCGTACGGGGCGGACAATGAGGTCCGGACGCCGAGACGAGGGCGACGAAGGGAGACGCATGCCGGGGCTCGCGGTTCCGTTGTGGGACGTGGCCAATGGACAGGGGCTGCGCCAGCTCGCCGAGCTGGGGCTCGCGCTGCTGCTGTCGAGCCTGATCGGCTGGGAGCGGGAGGCGCACCAGAAGAGCGCGGGGCTGCGTACCCACACCCTGGTCGGGGTCGCCAGCGCGCTGATGATGGAGGTGTCGCAGCACGGCTTCACCAATGTGCTGGGCCTGGACCACGTGTCCTTCGACCCGTCCCGGGTGGCGGCCCAGATCGTCTCCGGCATCGGCTTCATCGGCGGCGGTCTGATCTTCGTACGGCGGGACGCGGTGCGCGGGCTGACGACCGCCGCCACCATCTGGCTGACCTGTGCCGTGGGCATGGCCTGCGGGGGCGGTCTGCCGGTCCTGGCGCTGGCCACGACGGTGCTGCACTTCCTGGTGGTGCGCGGCTATCCCCGGCTCTCCGGCCGGCTCACCCGCCGCGGTGTGCCGGGCACCGTCGAGGTGCGGCTGACGTATCTGACGGGCCGGGCGCTGCTGCCGCGGCTGATGGAGCGGTGCACCGGCCGGGGCTTTCGCATCCTGGAGTTCAAGGCCGACCGGCTGCCCGGCCGCACCGACGCCGCCGCCCGGGTCCTGCTGCGCCTGGAGGGCACCGCCGACACCGGGCTGCTGGCGTCCGAGCTGTTCCAGGAGGACGGCGTCGTCGACGTGGAACTGGACCTCGGGGCGGAGGACGAGCAGGACGCCTAGCCCCCGGCTCCCCCGGCTCCCCTCCGGCTCACTCGCTCCCCGGCTCCCCGGCCGAGCTGTCGCCCGCGCGGGCCGGACGGGGCCGAGGCGCCGACCGCGCTGCCGGGGGTGCGCGAGAGGGGTCCGCGGCGGGTCCGTCACGGTTAGCCGCAGGACGGTACGGGCACCCGGAACGGGACGCGGCAGGCAGCTCGGTCCCCGTAGGAGCAACAGTGTCGACATACCGACTTCCCGATCACGAGCAGCGGATCCTGGACGAGATAGAACGCGCCCTGAGCCGTGACCGCAGACTGGCCCGGCGGCTGAGCGCCACGCACCGGCGCCGGGGCCCCGACCCGGCCCGGGTGGCGGCCTACGCGCCGCGGCCCGTGACCGTGATCGCGCTGCTCGCGGTGGCCGTGGCCCTCCTCGCGGCCGGGGTCGCCACCGGCGAGCCGGGGGTGGTCTGGGCGTTCGCCGCGGTGTGGCCGGCCGCGCTGTTCGCGGCCCTGCGTCTGTGGTGCCATCGGGCACGGATCCGCTGAGGGGTGCCGCCCCGGGTACGTCCGGCCGGACGGCCTCAGGGGGCGGTGGCCCCCGCCCCGGCCGTCAGCAGGCGCAGCGCCTCGTGGGACGGGCTGCCGGGCTCCGCGGTGAGCACCATCAGGCGCTGGCCCGAGCCGTCCGGGCTGTTCCAGGTGTCGCAGTCGAGCGTGAGGTCCCCGGCCACGGGGTGCCGGTACAGCTTGGTGCCGTGGCTGGAGGTGGTGACGCGGCGTTCGGTCCACCAGGTGCGGAAGTCGGGGTCCGCGGCGGAGAGTTCGGCCACGAGCCGCCCGAGGCCGGGGTCGTCGGGGTCGGCCGCGCCGCCCATGCGCAGGGCGGCGACGGCGTCGCGCGCGTCGTGCCGCCAGTCGCGGTGCAGTGCGCGCACCACCGGGTCGGTGAACATCAGGCGCACATAGTTGCGCCGGTCCCCCGGTATCTCCGCGAAGTCGGTGTAGAGGGCCACCGCCGCCGCGTTCCAGGCCAGGACGTCCAGCCGCTGGCCCAGGATGATCGCCGGGGCACCGGGGAGCTGGGCGAGCAGGCGCCGCAGCGCGGGCCGTACGCGCTGGGCGGGGCGCCGCCGGTCCGGGCGGGCGTCGGTCTTGCCCGCCAGCCGGTACAGATACGTCTCCTGGTCCTCGTCCAGGCGCAGCGCGCGGGCCAGGACGGCGAGCACGGACGCCGAGGCGGCGACCCGGCCCTGTTCCAGCCGGGTGTAGTAGTCGACGCTGATCGCGGCGATCCGCGCGACCTCCTCGCGGCGCAGCCCGGCGACCCTGCGGCGCGACTCGGCCGGGGGCAGCCCGCACTCGTCCGGTGCCAGCGCGGCCCGGCGGGTCTTGAGGAAGGCCCCGAGTTCGCGGGGGTCGGCCGCCGTGTTCATGGCTCCATTGTCACCCGGCGCGGGCGATGCCCGGCCGCCCCGGCCCGTCCCGGCGGCACGGTCAGTCGGCGGGCGAGGCAACCGGCCATGCGTCGGCTCAGGGCGATCCCGTGACGTAACGGCACACATCACCCCATCGACGTCCGGTCATACGTGCGGCGCTCAACTATTCGACCCCGCTATACACTGCGTCTATAGCGCCTCTGTAAAGTCCCCGGCATGCCTTCCTTGACCAAGAAGACCAGCACGAACGGGAGAACCGCGCAATCGGGGACGAGGTTCCGCGCGATCGTCGCCCTGGCCGCCGCGGCCGGCCTGACCCTGGCGCTGAGCGGCTGCACCACCGTGGACGCCACCAGTCCGAGCACGGCCAGGACCCAGGCGGCGGCCGGCGCGCCGGGCCGGTTCGGCACCGTGGACTGTCGTCAGGCCAAGTGCATCGCCCTGACCTTCGACGCGGGGCCCAGCGAGAACTCCGCGCGGCTGCTCGACATCCTGAAGGAGAAGAAGGTGCCCGCCACCTTCTTCCTGCTCGGGGCGCGGCACATCGACACGTACCCGGAACTGGTCAAGCGGATGGCGGCCGAGGGCCACGAGGTGGCCAGCCACACCTGGGACCACAAGATCCTCACCGAGATATCCGAGGCCCAGATACGCGACGAGCTGAAGCGGCCCAACGACGCGATCGAGCGCCTCATCGGGCACAAGCCCACCCTGATGCGCCCGCCGCAGGGCCGGACCGACGACACCGTGCAGCGGATCTCCAAGGAGATGGGCATGTCGGAGGTCCTGTGGAGCGTGACCGCCAAGGACTACACGACGACCGACTCCGAGCTGATCAAGAAGCGGGTGCTGGACCAGTCGTCCCGTGACGGGATCATCCTGCTGCACGACATCTACAAGGGGACGGTGCCCGCCGTCCCCGGCATCATCGACGCGCTGAAGGAGCGCGGGTACGTGTTCGTCACCGTGCCCCAGCTCCTGGCCCCGGGCAAACCGGTGCCGGGCAAGGTCTACCGGCCCTGACCGTCCGCATCCGGGGCCGGGGCCGCGTCGCGGGGGCCGAGCACGCGCAGGAACCGCAGCCCCGGCCGGCCGGTGACGCTCACCTCGCCCGTCACGGCGAAGCCGTTGCGGGCGAGCACGGTCCTGGACGCCGGGTTGTCCAGCGTGGTGACCGCGGTGAGCTGCCGCAGCCCGTACGCGGCGGCGGCCAGTCGGCACACCTCCCGTACGGCGGCCGTCGCGACACCCCGGCCCGCGGCCCGCTCGCCGACGCGGTACCCCAGTTCGGCGCTTCCGTCGGCGACGTCGACGAGGTTCACCCGGCCGAGGATCGTGCCCCCGGTGTCCAGGACCAGATGGAAGTGGCAGGCACCGGCGTCCTGTTCGGCGAGCCGGGCCCGGTGCACCTCGGCGAACCCGGCGAAGTACGCGTCCCCGCGGTCCGAGATCGTGCGGGTGAACCACTGCCGGTTCTCCCGCTCGAAGGCGAGCAGCGCGTCGGCGTGGCCGGGGCGCAGCCGCTCCAGTGTCAGCATGGGCCCAGCGTACGGCCGCCCGGGTGGCCCGGCCGCGGACAGGTGGCCGCGGGGCCGCGGCTGTCTACGATCGTCTGGTGGTCACCTTCTGCCTGGAACGCACGCCGCCGCTGTCCCCGGGCGAGACCTGGCGGCGGCTCACCGAGTGGCCGCGGCACGGCGGCGCGGTCCCGCTGACCCGCGTCACCGTGCTCACCCCGGCGCCCACCGGTGCGGGCACCCGCTTCGTGGCCCGGACCGGCCTCGGCCCGCTGGGCTTCGACGACCCCATGGAGGTCACCCTCTGGCGCCCGCCCGCCGGTGGTGAGCCGGGCCTGTGCCGACTGGAGAAACGGGGCCGGGTGATCCTCGGCCGGGCGGAGATCGAGGTGCGGCAGGACCCCGGCGGCCGTACGCGCGTGCGCTGGCGGGAGGAGCTGCGGGTGCGGTTCCTGCCCGCCCTCTTCGATCCGCTGCTGGACCGTGCGGCGCGGGCGGTGTTCGGCCGGGCGGTGGACGGGCTGCTGCGCCGCCCCTGAACGCGCCTGCCGTCCGGGGCGCTACGGCCGCCCGTCCACCGCCTCTTCCCGCTCCGGCAGCGGCGCCCACGGTCCGCGGGCGGCGGTCGCCAGGAGCAGCCGCTCCCGGGGCGGTTCGGGGCCGACGGGGCGCCAGAGGAGGTCGGTGTCGGTGGCGGCACCGGCGCGGGTGCGCAGCGCGACCACGTCGTCGTGGCCGAGCAGCGCGTGCCGGAACAGACCGTGGCTGCCGGTGTCCTCGACGAGGAGGCCGGGATGCCAGCCGTGCCGCGCGAGCCGCTCGCGGACGGCCGAGGCGTAGCCGGGGGCCCGCCGCCCGGGGAACCAGAGCAGCCGCTGCCCCGCCAGATCGTCCCAGGTCAGCTCGGTGTGTCCGGCCAGCGGATGGCGGTGGCCCAGCAGCACGCCGAGGGGCTCGTCGGCGAGGGTGCGCAGATCGAGGCCCGCCGTGTCGTCCACCGGTGCGCGCAGGATGCCGTAGGCCAGGGCTCCGGTGCGCAGCAGTTCGCCCTGGCGGGCGGAGTCGGCCTGTTCGTGGACCAGCCGCAGGGGCCGGGCACCGGTCAGGATCCACTCTGCGCGGCGCAGCACCTCCCCCGGTACGCCCCGGCACACGCCGAGCGCCGCGGTCACCGGGACGGCGCGGGCCGCGGCGACCGAGGAGCCCAGCGCGTCCAGCGCCCGGCGGACCCCGGTCAGCAGCAGCCGGCCCGCCTCGGTGAGCTCCATGCCCCGGGGCAGCCGCCGGAACAGCGGTGCGCCCACGCGCCGTTCGAGCTGCTTGATCTGCTGGCTCAGGCTGGGCTGGGCGATCCGCAGCCGCCGCGCGGCCTCCGTGACGGTGCCCGCCTCGGCGACGGCGGCGAAGTACCGCAGCGCGCGTAGCTCCAGTTCGGGGATCTCCTCCGGCGGACCCATAGGTTCCAGCCTATAGGTGCCTCGGTGACCGGTCCTGGTGCGGGGCGGCCCGGGTGCCCTTGAGTGGAGCCATGTACGTCATCGTGTTCCGATACCAGGCCCCGCTGGAGACCGTCGACTCCCTCAAGGAGGCGCACTACACCCACCCCGAGGGGGTGTTCGCACAGGGCCTGGCCCAGATCGCCGGGCCGCTGGAGCCGCGCCGGGGCGGGGTGGTCCTGGCCGAGGGCCCGCGCGCGGCGGTCGAGGCCGCCGTCGCCGCGGACCCGTTCGTCACCAGCGGCGCGGCCACCGCGGAGATCCTCTGCTTCCGCCCGGTGTGGCGACGCGAGGGCGCGGACGCCGGTTCCTCCTGACCGGACGGCACCGCGCTGCGCAGGGTGGCGCGCGCCCGCGATCGGCCGGTGTCCGGCCGGTTCTGCGACCGGACACCGGCGGGGGCACACGCTTCGGTGCGCCGCCCTTGCCCACGAGGCGGCAGCCGACAGGTCCGCGCGCTCCCCTCGGTGCAGCCGATGTGCCTGGTCATCGCGGCGACGCCACCGGTGACGGGCTCGATCGCCCAGGAGGGCGCCGAGGCGATCCCGCTGGAGCGGGTCGCGGTCGGCCCGGTGGGCGCTGCTTCTCCGCTGCGGCTCTGCTGCGGTCGGCTCAGCGGACCGTCGGAGCCGGCAGCGCGACCACTTCGCGCAGCTCGGCGGTGGCCTGGGCCATGAGCTGGGCGAGGGTGGTGTCCGGCTCGGCGAGCCAGCGGGGCATGGCGCGCCGGTGGATCGCCAGCACCACGTCGATGACGAAGCGTGCGGAGCCGGGCTCGACGCCGCGGCGCTCGAGCGCCGGTGCCAGCGCGTCGGCGATGTCGGCGAGCTTGATCAGATCGCGCTCGGCCAGTGCCGGGTTGGCGGCGATCACTCTTCCCCGGCGCAGCAGGAACTCGCGCGGGCGGAAGATCTCCTCGGCGGTCCCCAGCGCGGTCAGCAGCGCCTCGATGGAGGTGACCAGATCCAGGAAGCGGCCGAGTTCAGCCGGTCCCGCCGCCCCGGCGGCAAGCTCCTGCTCCTCCCGTGATCGCACGGCCGGCCTGGTCGGGCGAGAGGAGTCCGCGCACCCCCGGTGATCACGCGGTGACCGCGCCCGTTCCCGGCCAGGGTTCCCCACAAGATCGCGGCGTCACACCGGAGGACGACATGGCACCGGAGTACTAGGCGACCGAGCCGATGCGGGCGGCGGGCCGGGTCGCCGGGTCGTGGTGGATGGGGGTGTGCGCGCCGGTCAGCGAGACGCCGCTGCCGCCGCGGCGGCCGGCCACGATCTCGGCGGCGATGGACAGCGCGGTCTCCTCGGGGGTGCGGGCGCCGAGGTCGAGGCCGATGGGGGACCTGAGCCGGGCGAGTTCCAGTTCGCCGACGCCGACCTCGCGCAGGCGCGCGTTGCGGTCCAGGTGGGTGCGCCGGGAGCCCATGGCGCCGACGTAGGCGACCGGCAGCCGCAGGGCGAGTTCCAGCAGGGGTACGTCGAACTTGGCGTCGTGGGTGAGGACGCACAGCACGGTGCGGCCGTCGACCTGGGTGTCCGCCAGGTAGCGGTGGGGCCACTCGACGACGATCTCGTCGGCCTCCGGGAAGCGGGCGCGGGTGGCGAAGACGGGGCGGGCGTCGCAGACGGTGACGCGGTAGCCGAGGAAGCGGCCGATCCGCACCAGCGCGGACGCGAAGTCGATCGCGCCGAAGACGATCATGCGGGGCGGCGGTACGGAGGACTCGACGAGGAGGGTGAGCGGGGAGCCGCAGCGCGATCCCCGCTCGCCGATCTCCACGGTGCCGGTGCGCCCGGCGTCGAGCAGGGCGGCGGTCTCGGCGGCCGCCGTGCGGTCCAGTTCGGGGTGGCCGCCGAAGCCGCCCTCGTGGCTGCCGTCCGGGCGCACCAGCAGGGCGCGGCCCATCAGTTCGGCCGGTCCGGACACGATCCGGGCCAGTGCCGCCGCCCGGCCGCGGGCTGCGGCGGTCAGCGCGGCGGCGAGCACCGGACGGACCGGGTCGCCGGCCCGTACCGGTGTGACCAGGATGTCGATGACTCCGCCGCAGGTCAGGCCGACGGCGAAGGCGTCCTCGTCGCTGTAGCCGAACCGCTCCAGGACGCTCTCGCCGTCCTGGAGGGCCTGTCGGCACAGCTCGTAGACCGCGCCCTCCACACAGCCGCCGGAGACCGAGCCGATCGCGGTGCCTTCGGCGTCCACCGCGAGGGCGGCGCCGGGCTGGCGCGGGGCACTGCCGCCGACGGCCACCACGGTGGCGACGGCGAAGTCACGGCCCTGCTCGACCCACCGGTCCAACTCCTCGGCGATGTCCAGCATCTGTCGTTCTCCTTACAGCGATCGGGTGGAGGGCGCGGGGCTCGGTCAGTGGACGCCGAGCCAGCCCTCGATCGGGTTGAGGGCGAAGTACACGAGGAAGACCGCCGTCAGGACCCACATGAAGGCCCCGATCTCCCGGGCCTTGCCCTGGGCGACCTTGATGACCGTGTACGAGACCACACCGGCGGCGACGCCGGGCGTGATGGAGTACGTGAACGGCATGATGACCACGGTCAGGAAGACCGGGATCGCGGTGGCGCGGTCGCCCCAGTCGACGTGCCGGGCGTTCATCATCATCATCGCGCCGATGACGACGAGGGCGGCGGAGGCGACCTCGGAGGGGACGATCGCGGTGATCGGGGTGAAGAAGAGGCAGGCCGCGAAGAAGAGGCCGGTGATCACGGAGGAGAAGCCCGTGCGGGCGCCCTCCCCCACGCCGGTGGCGGACTCGACGAAGACGGACTGTCCCGAGCCGCCCGCGACACCGCCGACCACGCCGCCGGCGCCGTCGATGAACAGCGCCTTGGACAGGCCGGGCATCCGGCCCTTGTCGTCGGCGAGGTTCGCCTCGGTGCCGACGCCGATGATGGTGGCCATCGCGTCGAAGAAACCGGCCAGGACCAGCGTGAAGACGATCACGGTGACCGTCATGACGCCGACGTCGCCCCAGCCGCTGAAGGACACATGCCCGAAGAGCGAGAAGTCGGGCATGGACACGGGGCTGCCGTGGAGTTCGGGGGCGCCGTTCACCCACTGCTTGGCGTCGATGACGCCGGTCGCGTTCAGGACCGCCGCCACGGCGGTGCCGCCCACGATGCCGATGAGGATGGCGCCGGGGATGTTGCGGGCCTGGAGCGCGAAGATCAGCAGCAGGGTGGCGGCGAAGAGCAGCACCGGCCAGCCGGACAGCTCACCGCCGGGTCCGAGGACGACGGGGCCGCCGCCGGGCGACGGGTTGCGGCCGACGAAGCCGGCCTTCACCAGGCCGATGAAGGCGATGAACAGGCCGATGCCCATGGTGATGCCGTGTTTGAGCGGCAGCGGGATCGCGTTCATGATCATCTCGCGCAGGCCGGTGACGACCAGCAGCATGATGACCACGCCGTAGGCCACGCACATGCCCATGGCCTGCGGCCAGGTCATGTTCGGCGCCACCTGGGTGGAGATCACCCCGGACACCGAGAGTCCGGCGGCCAGGGCGAGCGGCACCTTGCCGACGAAGCCCATGAGCAGCGTGGTGAACGCCGCGCCGAGCGCCGTCGCGGTGATCAGGGCCTTCTGGCCCAGGGTGTCTCCGGCGACGTCCTTGCCGGAGAGGATGACAGGGTTGAGCAGCAGGATGTACGCCATCGCCATGAAGGTGGTGACGCCGCCGCGCACTTCACGCGCGATCGTGGAACCCCGCCGGGTGATGTGGAAGTACCGGTCGAGCCAGGACCGCCCTGCCGGGACGCGGCTGCCCGCGCCCGCGTCTTCGGCGGCGGTCCTCGGCTCCACAGACTGCTGGGTCATGGGGCCAACTCCCAAGGTTCATAGGTGCACCCGTGAAAGCCCTTCCTGGGCACGGGATTTGGGAATGGACGGCCCGGGGGACGGCCCGAGACGAACTGGTGCTGGTACTTCAAGGGCCGCGAGCGGAGCGGAACTCGAAGGGTGTGCGGGGGGAGTGCTCCGGGCGGCGCGGAAGTGTGACGTTCCGGTGCGCCGCCCGGAGGGTCTGCCGGTTCTCCGGTCCGGGCCGGCCGGAACCCGTGGGCCCGGCCGGTCCGTGCTGGAGTCCTACGCCCTGCCGGTCAGGTGCTCCGGACGGACGGGGGTGCGGGGGAGTTCGAGACCGGTCGCGTTCCGGATCGCCGCGAGGACGGCCGGGGTGGACGACAGGGTGGGGGCCTCGCCGATGCCGCGCAGCCCGTACGGGGCGTGCTCGTCGGCGAGTTCGAGCACATCGACCGGGATGGTCGGCGTGTCGAGGATGGTGGGGAGCAGATAGTCCGTGAAGGAGGGGTTGCGGACCTTCGCCGTCTTCGGGTCGACGATGATCTCCTCCATGATGGCGATGCCCAGGCCCTGGGTGGTGCCGCCCTGGATCTGCCCGATGACGGAGAGCGGGTTGAGCGCCTTGCCGACGTCCTGCGCGCAGGCCAGTTCGACGACCTTGACCAGGCCGAGTTCGGTGTCGACCTCGACGACGGCGCGGTGCGCGGCGAAGGAGTACTGCACATGGCCGTTGCCCTGGCCGGTGCGCAGGTCGAAGGCTTCGGTGGGCCGGTGGCGCCACTCCGCCTCGATCTCCACGGCCTCGTCCTCCAGGACGTCGGCCAGACCGGCGAGGACCTCGCCGCCGTCGGTCACCACCTTGCCGCCCTCCAGCAGGAGTTCGGCGGTGGCCCAGGCGGGGTGGTAGGAGCCGAACTTGCGCCGGCCGATCTCCAGGACCCGTTCGCGCACCAGCTCGCAGGAGTTCTTGACGGCGCCGCCGGTGACGTACGTCTGCCGGGAGGCCGAGGTGGAGCCCGCCGAGCCGACCTGGGTGTCGGCCGGGTGGATGGTGACCTGGGTGACGCCCAGCTCGGTGCGGGCGATCTGGGCGTGCACGGTGACGCCGCCCTGGCCGACCTCCGCCATGGCCGTGTGCACGGTGGCGACGGCCTCGCCGCCCACCACCTCCATGCGCACCTTGGCGGTGGAGTAGTCGTCGAAGCCCTCGGAGAAGCCGACGTTCTTGATGCCGACCGCGTAGCCGACACCCCGGACGACGCCCTCGCCGTGCGTGGTGTTGGACAGTCCGCCGGGCAGCTGGCGCACGTCGGCGCCCTCGCTGGACTCCCACTGCCGCTCGGGCGGCAGCGGCATCGCCTTGACGCGGCGCAGGAGTTCGGCGACCGGGGCCGGGGAGTCGACCGGCTGCCCGGTCGGCATGAGGGTCCCCTGCTCCATGGCGTTGAGCCGGCGGAACTCCACCCGGTCCATGCCCACCTTGTCGGCGAGCTTGTCCATCTGCGCCTCGTAGGCGAAGCACGCCTGGACCGCGCCGAAGCCGCGCATGGCGCCGCAGGGCGGGTTGTTGGAGTAGAGGGCGATGGCCTCGATGTCCACGTCGTCGATGACGTACGGTCCCGCCGCCAGCGAGGAGGCGTTGCCGACGACCGCCGGGGAGGCGGAGGCGTAGGCGCCGCCGTCCAGCACGATCCGGCACTTCATGTGGGTGAGCTTGCCGTCCTTGGTGGCGCCGTGCTCGTAGTGCAGCCGGGCCGGGTGACGGTGGACGTGCCCGAAGAAGGACTCGAACCGGTTGTAGACGATCTTGACGGGCTTGCCGGTGCGCAGCGCCAGCAGACAGGCGTGGATCTGCATCGACAGGTCCTCGCGACCGCCGAAGGCGCCGCCGACGCCGGCCAGGGTCATGCGGACCTTGTCCTCGGGCAGGCCGAGGACGGGCGCGATCTGGCGCAGGTCGGAGTGGAGCCACTGGGTGGCGACGTAGAGGTGGACGCCGCCGTCCTCCTCGGGCACGGCGAGACCGGACTCGGGGCCGAGGAACGCCTGGTCCTGCATGCCGAAGTAGTAGTCGCCCTCGACGATGAAGTCGGCCTTCTTCGCGGCCTCGTCGGCATTGCCGCGCACGATCGGCTGGCGGTGCACGATGTTGGGGTGCGGGACGTGGCCGATGTGGTGGTCGTCGCGCATCTCGTGGATGAGGACGGCGTCCGGCGCGGTCGCGGAGGCCTCGTCGGTGATGACGGGCAGCTCCTTGTACTCCACCTTGATCTTGGCGGCGGCGCGCCGCGCGGTCTCGGGGTGGTCGGCGGCCACGATGGCGACCGGCTCGCCGTGGTGGCGCACCTTGCCGTGGGCGAGCACCGGGGTGTCCTGGATCTCCAGGCCGTAGTGCTTCATCTCGGCGGGCAGGTCGTCGTAGGTCAGGACGGCGTACACGCCGGCCAGGGCGAGCGCCTCGGAGATGTCGATGGAGACGATCTCGGCGTGCGCGACGGTGGAGCGCAGGATCTGGCCCCAGAGCATGTCCTCGTGCCACATGTCGGACGAGTACGCGAACTCGCCGGTGACCTTGAGGATGCCGTCGGGCCGGAGCGTGGACTCGCCGACACCGCCCTTGGTGCGGTAGCCCTGGGTGAGTTTGGTGGGAGCACCGTTGGCCGTGGTCATGTCAGACCCCCTCGGACTGGCGGGCGGCCGCCAGGCGCACCGCGTCCATGATCTTCTCGTAGCCCGTGCAGCGGCACAGGTTGCCCGACAGTGCCTCGCGGATGTCCGCGTCGGTCGGGTTGGCGTTGCGTTCGAGCATCTCGTCGGCGGCGACCAGCAGGCCGGGCGTGCAGAAGCCGCACTGGACGGCGCCCGCGTCGATGAACGCCTGCTGCACCGGGGACAGTTCGGTGCCCTCGCCGGTCTGCGAGTCGGTGCCCTGGGCGCGCCAGCCCTTGGCCTCGTCCAGCGAGGTGCCGCAGGCGCCGCTCGCGCAGCCGGCGCCCTCGGCGCGCTGCCGGGCGAAGTCCGCCAGGCCCTCGACGGTCACGACCTCGCGGCCCTGCACCTGTCCGGCCGCGACCAGGCAGGAGCAGACCGGCACGCCGTCCAGGCGCACCGTGCACGAGCCGCACTCGCCCTGCTCGCAGGCGTTCTTGGAGCCGGGCAGGCCCAGGCGCTCGCGCAGCACGTAGAGCAGGGACTCGCCCTCCCAGACGTCGTCGGCCTCCTGCGGGCGTCCGTTGACGGTGAAGTTGACGCGCATCACGCAGCTCCCTCGGTGGCGCGGCGGGTGCCGCGGTACGACTCCCAGGTCCAGGTGAGTGTCCGGCGGGCCATCACGCCGACCGCGTGGCGGCGGTAGCTCGCGGTGCCCCGGACGTCGTCGATCGGGTTGCAGGCGGCGGAGCACAGCTCGGCGAACTGCTTGGCCACCGACGGCGTGATGATCTTCCCGTTGTCCCAGAAGCCGCCCTCCTCCAGGGCCGCGGCCAGGAACTCCTCGGCGGCGGCGGCGCGCACCGGGGTGGGGGCGGCCGAGCCGATGCCGGTGCGGACGGTGCGGGTCTCGGGGTGCAGGGCGATGCCGAAGGCGCAGACCGCGATGACCATGGCGTTGCGGGTGCCGACCTTGGAGTACTGCTGCGGGCCGTCCGCCTTCTTGATGTGCACGGCGCGGATCAGCTCGTCCGGCGCGAGGGCGTTGCGCTTGACGCCGGTGTAGAACTCGTCGATCGGGATGCGGCGGGTGCCGCGCACCGACTCGGCCTCGACCTCGGCGCCCGCGGCGAGCAGGGCGGGGTGGGCGTCACCGGCGGGAGAGGCCGTGCCGAGGTTGCCGCCGACGCCGCCGCGGTTGCGGATCTGCGGGGAGGCCACCGTGTGCGAGGCGAGCGCCAGGCCGGGCAGCTCGGCACGGAGAGCGTCCATGATGCTGGTGTAGGGCACCGAGGCGCCCAGCCGCACGCTGTCCTCGCCGACCTCCCACTCGTAGAGGTCTCCGATGCGGTTGAGGTCGAGGAGGTACTCGGGCCGGCGGTGGTCGAAGTTGATCTCGACCATCACGTCGGTGCCGCCCGCGATCGGTACAGCGGTGGGGTGCTCGGCCTTCGCGGCGAGCGCCTCCTCCCAGCTGGCGGGGCGAAGGAAGTCCATGACCGGCTCTCTTCTTCGTCTCGGAAGGTCGTACAGATTGAGCCAATCCGTGTGCGGCGGGCCAGGCTCGTTCATGTGCTGTTCACGTGGAGTGGAGTCAGTACACAACCGAGTACTCCGGCGGGGTCAGTCACCGAAACCATGAAGGGTTTGGCTGGCCGCGGGATGCATCTTGTAGATTCGTATGAACGAAGGCCGTCACCCGCATCTTCGTTTCCCCCGGGAAACAGAGGTCACGGCCCGGCGGGGCCCCACCAGCGGCCCAGTCGCCGGCCGGCCATCGGGCGGACCCCGCGCCCACAAGATCCATCATAGTTTTCGAGACAAGAGAACGGCGGCGACGAGACATGCGGCTGCGCGCACTGCTGGACACCGACGCGCTGGGCCTGAAACTGCTCGGCGGCGAGGAGGAGCTGGACCGCACCGTCCGCGGTGTGATGACCACCGACCTGCGCGACCCGAGCCGCTACCTCGCCGGCGGCGAGCTGGTGCTGACGGGCCTGGCCTGGCGCCGGGACGCGGCCGACGCCGAGCCGTTCGTCCGCACGCTGGTGCAGGCCCAGGTCGCCGCGCTGGCCGCGGGCGAGGCCGAGCTGGGCGAGGTGCCCGAGGACCTGGTGCTGGCCTGCGCCCGGCACCGGCTGCCGCTGTTCGCGGTGCACGAGTCGGTGGCGTTCGCGACGATCACCGAGCACGTGGTGCGGCAGGTCTCCGGCGAGCGGGCGGGCGATCTCGCGGCCGTGGTGGACCGGCACCGCCGGATGATGACCGCGGGACCGGCGGGCGGCGGCCCGGACGTGGTCCTGGACCTGCTCGGCTCCGACCTGGACCTGCGGGCCTGGCTGCTCTCCCCCGCCGGACGGCTGATCGCCGGGCCCAGGCTGGGCGGGCCCGCGCTGCCCCCGCAGACCTGCCGGACGCTGGCCGCCGAGCAGCTGGCGGCCGCCCGCACCGGACGGCGCGGACCGCACCGGGTCACGCTGGAGGGCACGACGTACTCACTGTTCCCCATCCGCGGCGGCGGGCGCTCCCCGCAGGCCGGGCGGGACGTGCGCGAGACGGTGCTGTCGGACTGGCTGCTGGCCGTCGAGGCGGACGCCGGTGACTGGGCCGAGGAGCGGCTCGACCTGCTCCAGGGCGTCACCCAGCTGATCGTGGTCGAGCGGGACCGGCGGGACGCGGCGCGCACGGTGCGCAGACGGCTCGCGCAGGAGGTGCTGGAGCTGGTGCAGAGCGGCGCGCCGCCCGCCGAGATCGCGGCGCGGCTGCGGGTGGCCGCGCCGGTGCTGCTGCCCGGCCTCGGCTCGGCCCCGCACTGGCAGGTGGTGGTGGCCCGCGTCGAGTGGGACGGCCGCGGCGAGGAGAGCGGCCCCATCGCCCAGTCGCTGCTGGAGGAGATCCTGGTCGACCCGCACAGCACCGGCCCCGAGCCGTCCGACCGGATAGCCGTCGCGCACAGCGGCGGCGAGGCCATCGCCCTGGTGCCGCTCCCGGCCGTCCCCGCCGAGCAGGAAGGCCCGGGGGCCGGGATCCTCGCCGACGCGCTGCTGCGCTCCGTACGGGACCCGCTGGCCGCCGGTCTGGACGACGACGGGCGGCTCACCCTCGGCGTCAGCGCGGCCGTGCACTCCGCCGAGGGGCTGCGCGGCGCCCTGGAGGAGGCCCGGCACGCCCGCCGGGTCGCGGCGGCCCGCCCCGGCCGGGTCTGCGCGGCCGGGCACCAGGAGCTGGCCTCGCACGTGCTGCTGCTGCCGTTCGTCCCGGACGACGTGCGCCGCGCCTTCACCGCGCGGCTGCTGGACCCGCTGCGCGACTACGACCGCAGGCACCGCGCGGAGCTGATCCCGACCCTGGAGGCGTTCCTCGACTGCGACGGCTCCTGGACGCGCTGCGCGACCCGGCTCCACCTGCACGTCAACACGCTGCGCTACCGGGTGGGGAGGATCGAGCAGTTGACGGGTCGTGACCTGTCGCGCCTGGAGGACAAGCTGGACTTCTTCCTGGCCCTGCGCATGAGCTGAGGCCGGTGCGCGGGCGGCCGTCGGCGGCGCGTACCGGCCACCGTCCCACGACTTTGTGAAATCCTTCACCCGCCCCCTTGGCCGGGCCGCCGGATCCATGCTGAGATGCGGCCACCACTCAAGGCTCGAAGGCGTGCTCGGGGAGGGCAACGTGGCGCATACCGCCATGTCTGGTAACGGAACGACCGCTGGTGACGATCCACTCCAGACCGCGGTATGGCGGCTGCGCTCACGCGCGTGCTGGGCCGACGCGGCCGCGCTGCTGCCGGTGGGCACCGCCGCCGCCGCGCTCCAGCGCACCGTGCTGCTGGTGGAGCGCTGTCTGTACACCGAGGCGGGCTGGGAGGAGGCCGAGGACGCGCTGCGCACCGCGGAGGCGCTGGCCCACTCCGACGAGGAGCGCGGCGCCGCCGCTTGTGAACGCGGGTACTTGGCCTACTCCGCGACGCTGCACGGCGTGCGGGACCGGGCCGACGAGGCGCGCTCGGCGCTCGGCCGGGCCGCCGCGCTGATCGAGCCGGGCGGGGCGGGGCGGGCGCTGCTGGACTTCCGGCGCGGGCTGGTCGCGGAGAACCTGACCCGCTCCGCGCAGGCCGCGCTCGCCGCCTACCGCCGCGCCCACGCGGGCGCCACCGCCCGCCCCGACCCGCTGCTGCTCTCCTTCACCTGGCGCCATCTGGCCGGACTCGCCCTGCGCGAGGGCGAGTTGGCCGAGGCCCGGCACGGGTTCGCCGAGTCCCTGCGGATCCGCGAGGAACTGGGCTATCTGGTCGGCACCGCCCCCGCCCTGGTCTCCCTGGCCGACACCGAGGAGGAGCCCGAGGCGTCCCGGCTGCGCGAGGAGGCCCGCCGGCTGTTCCGCCTGCTGGGCGGCGTGCCCACCTGGCTGTCCCGGCAGCTCGCCCCGCCACCGGGCGCGGCCACGGCCTGACCCCCGGGACCACGGCCCGGTCCGCCGGGCGCGGGCCCGTCCGGCGGGCGCGGGCCGATCCGGCGGCGCGGGCCGATCCGGCGGCGCGGGCGCCCGGTCCGCGCCGGTCAGCCCGGAGCGGCGAAGTGGGCGTCCACCAGGGCGCGCACCGTGGCGCCGTCGCGGGCGATCAGGGCGTCCAGGAGGGCGCCGTGCTCGGCGGCGTCGGCGATCAGGCCGGCGCGGGCGATGCGCGCGCGGGCGCCGGGCGGCGGCCACTGCGCCCGCCGGTGCAGATCACCGGCGACCCGGACGAGCTGCTCGTTGCCGGACAGGGCCAGCACGGCGCCGTGGAAGGCGCGGTCGGCCTCGGCGTAGGCGGCCGGGCTGCCCGAGGACGCGGCCCGGACGGTGGCCTCGGCCAGCGGGCGCAGCCCGGCCCAGCGTCCGGCGGGCACGGTGCCGGCCAGCCGGAGCAGCACGGGCACCTCGACCAGGGCCCGCACCTCGGCCAGCTCGGCGGCCTCGCGGGCGTCGCGCTCCACGACGCGGAAGCCCCGGTTGGGCACCACCTCGACGGCGCCCTCCAGCGTGAGCTGCTGCATCGCCTCGCGCACCGGGGTCGCCGACACCCCGAGCCGTTCGCCGAGCGCGGGCGCCGAGTACAGCCCGCCGGGCCGCAGCTCCCCCGTCACCAGGGCCGTGCGCAGCGCGTCGAGGACCTGCCCGCGCACGGAGGCGCGCCGCACCTCCCGGGGCGCCGGTACCGCCGGTGCCGCCGGTGCCGCCGGTGCCGCCGGCGCCGCCGGTGCACTGCGCGGAATTCCCGCCCCGGCGGGGGCCGGTATGCCCTGCTCCACGGTCCTCCTCCGGGTCCGCTCGCCTGTTCCGCCCTGGCATGAGGCCATATGACGCCATTCAGGGGGACGAGTTGTCACTCGTCCGTCAAGGCACCCTAGGCGCAAGGGGCCGAGGGTTCACATTCCGGAGAAGTTGAGTAAGGTAAGGCTTACCTCTCACCCAGCAGCCCTTCGAACGCTGATCGGCGGTCCCGCATGCCTGCGCACCCTTCGGCCGTGGCGGACGCCTACGCCCGCCTCACCGAGGCCCTGCCCCACTTCACGGTCGTGGAGACCGGACCGGCGGGCGAGGCCCCGGCCGGGGGCGCCTGGGTGTCGGCCGCGGCCCTCGCGGCGGGCGGCGACGCCCTGGACGCGTATCTGGCCTGGGACGACGCACAGGTCCTGCGGGACTACGGCGCCCCGGCCCGCCCGGACGTGGTGGCGAGCTTCGGACTGCACCGGTACGCCTGGCCGGCCTGCCTGCTGTTCACCGTCCCGTGGTTCCTGCACCGCCGCGTGCCGTACCTGCCCCCGGAGTGCGTCTGGTACGACCGCACCGCCGGCCGCATGGCCGTACGCCCCGGCTCCTTCGCCTGCCTGCCGGACGACCCGGCGGCAGCCCTGCCCGGCGCCCGCGTGGTGCCCGACGAGGACGCCCTGCGGGCCGAGGTGCGGGCGGCCGTCGCCGAGCACCTGGAACCGGTGTTCGCCGGATTCGGGCCGCGCACGCGGCGGCGCGGCCGGGCCATGTGGGGCATGGCGACCGACGAGGTCGTCGAGGGCCTGCACTACGTCGCCCAGTTGCTCGGCGAGCAGGAGCGGGCCCGGCGGGAGCTGGAGCTGCTGCTGCCCGGCACCACCCGCCCCTTCGTCGGCTCGACGGCCTTCCGCGAGCCGGCCGCCCCCGGCGACACGGCCTCGCCCGCCCGGGACCGGGTCAGCTGCTGCATGTTCTACACCGTGCGCCCCGAGGAGATCTGCGCCGGCTGCCCGCGCACCTGCGGCACGGCCCGGACCCCCGAACTCGCCGCCACCGCAGCCGCTTGAGCCTTCTGACGGACCGTCAGGCGGTACGGAGCACCGCCGTGCGTCCCGTAAGATCATCCGCGAACAGGGCACCTTTGCGGGCGCCGCGGTCACGGGAGATTCACGCTTTCCCCACCCGGCACGGGAACTTTCCGCGGAACCATCCGTACGGGTAGTCTTATTCGAACTCAACTCCCGCCCCTCATGCGGCAGTTCGAGCAGAACGCCGTCCTCGGGCAGCCCCTTGCACCCCCTTGGCGGTCTCTTGCCCCGAAACCCCCTGAGGGCCGGTGGGATTGGGACACTATGGCGGGCGTTACGCCCTATCCCCATGCAAGGGACCCCAGATGAGACTGACCGACATATCGCTGAACTGGCTGCTTCCGGGCGCCGTACTGCTCCTGGGCGTGCTGGCGGCGGTGGCGGTGCTCGCGCGCGGCAAGCGGTCCGAAGGGAAGACGAACACGGACGACTCGTGGGAGCGCAGCGAGGAGCGCCGCAGGCGCAAGGAGGCCGTCTACGGCACCGCCTCCTACGTCCTGCTGTTCTGCTGCGCGGCGGTCGCCGCGGCCCTCTCCTTCCACGGCCTGGTCGGCTTCGGCGAGCAGAACCTCGGCCTGACCGAAGGCTGGCAGTACCTGGTGCCGTTCGGCCTGGACGGCGCCGCGATGTTCTGCTCCGTGCTCGCGGTGCGCGAGGCCAGCCACGGTGACGCGGCGCTCGGCTCCCGGCTGCTGGTGTGGCTCTTCGCCGCTGCCGCCGCCTGGTTCAACTGGGTGCACGCGCCCCGGGGCGTCGACCACGCGGGCGCGCCCCAGTTCTTCGCCGGCATGTCGCTGTCCGCGGCGGTCCTCTTCGACCGCGCGCTGAAGCAGACCCGCCGGGCCGCCCTGCGCGAGCAGGGCCTGGTTCCGCGGCCGCTGCCGCAGATCCGTATCGTCCGCTGGCTGCGGGCCCCCCGGGAGACCTACCGCGCCTGGTCGCTGATGCTCCTGGAGAACGTGCGCAGCCTGGACGAGGCGGTCGAGGAGGTCCGCGAGGACGCCCGGCAGAAGGAGGAGAACCGGCGGCTGCGGCGCGAGCACGACCGGGTGGAGCGCGCCCAGCTCAAGGCGATCAGCCGGGGCCACCGCGGCTTTCCCGGCCGGGGCGGCCGGCAGGGCGAGGCACAGGCCCTGGAGCGCGGCTCCTCCCAGGCCGTCACGGAGCCTGCCATAGCGGCGGAACCGCTCCCGGTGCGCGCCCGGCCCTCGCTCCAGCCCGTCCGCAAGGGCGGTGACGCCATCACCGTCGACCTCACCGCGGAGGACGACACACAGGCGCTGCCGCGTCTGGACTCGCTGGAGCGCAAGCTCAAGGACCTTGAGCAGCAGTTCGGCTGACGGGCCGTACGGTCGCTGACGGACCGTGGAGGAAGGGGGCGCGGACCACGGGGTCCGGGCCCCCTCCCCGTTGTCGGGGTTGTCGGGGTCGTCGGTGTGGTCGGTGCTGCCCGCGCCGCCCCGCCGTCCGGCTCCCGTCTCCCGTCCCGGGTCAGGCAGCCCGCGCGCCCAGCTCGAACCAGACGGACTTGCCGACCTCGTGCGGGCACACGCCCCAGTCGTCCGCGAGGGACTCGACCAGCACCAGCCCCCTGCCGTTGGTGTCCTCGGCGGCGACCGGCACCCGTGGCCGCGGTCCCCGGGCCACGAAGTCCCGTACCTCCACGCGCAGTCCGTCCGGGGACACGGTGGCCGTCAGGATCGCGTCGTCGTCGGTGTGCACCAGCGCGTTGGTCACCAGTTCGCTGGTGAGCAGTTCGGCGACCTCCGACCGCTCCGGCGGCCCCCAGCGGTGCAGCAGCTCGCGCAGCGCCCGTCTGGCCTCGGGCACCGCCCGCAGATCCGCCCGGCCCAGCCGTCGTCTCAGCTGCGACGCCGCCGCCCGGTCGACCGCCCGGTCCGCCTCTCGTTCCGCCGCACGGTCCGCCTCTCCGAATGCCTCGTCCCCCGCCGTCCTCACCGGGGAGGCCCCCGCCGTCATGGGCCCGCCCCCTCGTGCCTGACTCGTCATCTCCCCCGCCCGCGTGCCGATGTCGGTTCCCCTCCAGCTCGAACACGTTCACGGGAATCCATGCCCCGTGAGGTCCGGGCCAGTCATGTCGAATCGTCAACGACCGTGTGTTCGGCCAAGTCCGGGCACTCCGGACACCGCCCCCCAGGGGTGTTCCGGACCGCCCTGCCATGGACCCGGGGCACGGCAGGTGCCCCGCCGGACGCACCCGGGATGCCCGGCCGCCCGGCCCGTGGTTCCCGGGCCGGGCCGCCGCCGCTCACGCCCGGCCGTTTCCGGCCACGCGCGGGCCCGTACGGGCACTTATGGTCGCTCAGGTGTGCGACAGCCGGGCGGCCCCACCGCGGCCGGAAGTTGGCCGGAGTACGACGCTCTCCACGGGCGTTCTCAGGGCCGCGGCACGTTGCGCAGGTTCGACCGGGCCATCTGGAGCATCCGCCCCACCCCGCCGTCGAGCACGATCTTGGACGCCGACAGGGCGAAGCCGGACACCATCTCGGCGCTGATCTTCGGCGGGATGGACAGGGCGTTGGGGTCGGTGACGACATCCACCAGCGCGGGGCCCTTGTGCTTGAACGCGTCCTTCAGGGCGCCCGCCAGCTCCTTGGGCTTCTCCACCCG
The DNA here is from genome assembly GCF_053589675.1 of Streptomyces sp. NPDC003284. Taxonomy (NCBI): domain Bacteria; kingdom Bacillati; phylum Actinomycetota; class Actinomycetes; order Kitasatosporales; family Streptomycetaceae; genus Streptomyces; species Streptomyces sp. NPDC003284. The sequence continues at coordinate 37,796 of NZ_JBSFSI010000001.1, read as the reverse complement.
GACACCGTGCGCGCCGCAGGCACGGGCCACGGCGGCGAAGTCCGGGTTCTTGTTGGTGGTGCCGTACGAGGGCAGGCCCGCGACCAGCATCTCCAGCTCCACCATGCCGAGCGAGGAGTTGTTGAACAGCACCACCTTCACCGGCAGGTCGTACTGGACCAGGGTCAGGAAGTCGCCCATCAGCATGGCGAAGCCGCCGTCCCCGGACAGCGAGACCACCTGCCGGTTCCGGTCGGTGAACTGGGCGCCGATCGCCATCGGCAGCGCGTTCGCCATGGACCCGTGCGAGAAGGAACCGATGATCCGGCGGCGCCCGTTGGGCGAGAGATAGCGGGCGCCCCACACGTTGCACATGCCGGTGTCGATGGTGAACACGGCGTCGTCGGCGGCGAGGTCGTCCAGCACCGCGGCCACGTACTCGGGATGGATCGGGACGTGCTTGTCGACCTTGCGCGTGTACGCCTTGACGACCCCCTCCAGCGCGTCCGTGTGCTTCTTGAGCATCCGGTCGAGGAACCGCCGGTTCGTCTTCTCCCGCACCCGGGGGATCAGACAGCGCAGCGTCTCCTTCACATCGCCCCACACGGCCAGGTCGAGCTTGGACCGCCGGCCGAGCACCTCGGGCCGCACGTCGACCTGCGCGATCTGCACGTCGTCGGGCAGGAACGCGTTGTACGGGAAGTCCGTGCCGAGCAGGATCAGCAGGTCGCACTCGTGGGTGGCCTCGTAGGCGGCGCCGTAGCCGAGCAGCCCGCTCATCCCGACGTCGTACGGATTGTCGTACTGGATCCACTCCTTGCCGCGCAGCGCGTGCCCCACCGGTGACTTGACCTTCCCGGCGAACTCCATCACCTCGGCGTGCGCGCCCGCCGTGCCGCTGCCGCAGAACAGGGTGACCTTGTCGGCCGCGTCGATCATCCGGACCAGCCGGTCGATCTCCGCGTCGCCGGGCCGGACGGTGGGCCGCGAGGTCACGATGGCGGTCTCGGCGGCCTTCTCGGGCGCCGGCTCGGCCGCGATGTCACCGGGCAGCGTGACGACGCTGACCCCGCTGCGGCCCACCGCGTGCTGGATGGCGGTGTCCAGCAGCCGGGGCATCTGCTTGGCGCTGGAGATCAGCTCGCTGTAGTGGCTGCACTCCTGGAACAGCCGGTCGGGATGCGTCTCCTGGAAGTACCCGAGGCCGATCTCGCTGGAGGGGATGTGCGAGGCGAGGGCGAGCACCGGGGCCATGGAGCGGTGGGCGTCGTACAGGCCGTTGATGAGGTGCAGGTTGCCGGGGCCGCAGGAACCGGCGCAGGCCGTCAGCTTCCCGGTGATCTGCGCCTCGGCACCGGCCGCGAACGCGGCGGTCTCCTCGTGGCGTACGTGGATCCAGTCGATGGCGGAGTTGCGCCGGACCGCGTCGACGACCGGGTTGAGGCTGTCCCCGACGACGCCGTACAGGCGTTTGACACCGGCACGGACGAGGATGTCGACGAACTGCTCTGCGACGTTCTGCTTGGCCATGCTCCCGGTACCCTTCGGTCTTCGGCCGACTGCGGCCGACCACTGCGGACTCCTGGGTCCATGAATTCACAGCCCCGCCGCTCACGCCTCCCAGATGGCGGCCGCGCTGCGGTCGTCCGCGTAGCCCTTGACCCGCACCTGGGCGTCCGCGAGGAACGCGGCGAGACCCGGGACGGCGGGACCGGCCCACCGCCGGGCGAGATACGCGCCCGCCTCCGCCTCGCCGCGCAGCGGCTCGGCCAGGCCGCCGGTGCACATCAGGAGGGTGTCACCCGGCCGGGCTACCCAGGCGTGGAAGCGGAAGGGCTCCGCGTGGGGCGGCCGGGACTCCTCGGCGTGCGCGGACCGCGGGTCCTGCGGGGCCGGGACACCGAGGTCCAGGGTGAACGGGCCGCCGGTCGGGGCACTCTGCCCGGACGCCTCCGCGGGCACGGACGGCTCGGGCGGCTCGGGCGGCTCGGGCGGCTGCGACGGGTGCGGGGGCTGCGGCCGTCGGTGCGGGCCCGGCTGTCCGGACGGGTCCGGTTCGTCGGTGACACGGGGCTCGATGTCCTGCCAGGCGCCGTCCCGCAGCCGGAAGAGGCCGCCCTCGCCCACCCCGAAGAAGACCCGTGTCCGGCAGTGCGGGTCGGCGGGCAGCAGCAGACAGCGCAGCGTGGCCGTGTACTCCTCCGGGGACAGGCCCTGTTCCACCGCGCGGGCGCGGAGTCTGCCCAGGCTGCGGTCGGTGAGCCGCTGGAGACCGGACTTCAGCTCACCGCGCCGGGCCGCCCGGATGTCCTCGGCCAGCCGGACGTGACTGCGGCCGACCGCCCGCGCGATCCACCGGCACACCTCGGCCGCCGCGCGGTGCGCGCCCGGTCGCGCGCGCACGCCGGTGGCCATCGCGACGAGGATCAGCGCCTGCTCGCCCGCGCCGAAGCGCGCGGTGAGCAGCGCGTCCCGGCGCGGCTCGCCCCGGTAGCGCGGCGAGTCGCCGCGGACCGAGACGGCGCGCAGCGTGCAGGCGCCGTACCGGGCGCCGTCCACCACCGTGTCCGGGACCAGGTCGTCGAGCGCGTCCGGGTCGGCGGCCGGGAGCGCGGTGGGCTCGGCGTCGTAGGTCGGCGGCCCGGACCCCACATGGGCGACGACGACCGGGCCGGGGCCCGGCGGCCCGGCGGGTGGGGGCGGGGACGCGACCGGTGGGGCCTCCCAGGGGGCCCGCTGCCACCAGGAGGCCGGGCCGGGCTCCTGGGCGGCCGGGCCGGGCTCCGGGCCGGCGGGTGCCGCGGCGGGGCGCGGGGCCGCCGCCGGGGATCCGGTGACGGCGCCACCGCCGGATGCCGTCAGGCGCATGGTCGGCGGACCGTCCGCGAGCAGGTCCAGATACAGGTCTGATTCCGGGTCCGGTTCCGGTTCCGGGTCCGGAACCGGGCAGGCGTCCGGGTCCGGGTCCGGGCCCGCGGCCCGGTCCAGCGCCCCGGACGCCGAGGCGAAACGGTCGTCCAGGGAATCGGCCGCGGCCGTGGGACCCGTGTCCGCGGTGGAGTCGTCGTACAACTGCCGCCACCAGTCGTCCTCATGACCGGTGGGCCTTCCCCCCTGCTGGCTCATGCCCCCGATTGTTCACCGCGCGGGCCGGGGGAAAACGGGGCATCGGGAAAATCCGGCCCCGGCGGACGGCCGGAACGGTCTGCCGGGCTACGTACCGAACTCATGTACGGAAAGTGCCGCCGGGCGGTCCCACCCCCCACGGGAGAACCGCCCGGCGACGTCTGGTGGACCCGGATCCGGGTCAGGTTCCGGACGGCCGGAACCCGGTCGTCCAAGAGGTCCGCGGCCGCCGGTCGCGACGGCCGGACCGCGCCGTACGGCGAGCCGCGCGCCGGTGTGCGCGCTGAGGCGTGCGCCGGAGTGGCCGGCCGTGTCCTCGCAGGCCACCCGCGTGGGCCACCCCGGCGAGGCCGGCTGACGAGCCGCCGTCACCGGCTCCTCGGTGGTGCCACCTTGTCAGGATGACCGGGGCTACGGCGATGATGTTGGGCGGCGGGTTTGCGCCGTGGCTGTTTCCCGCCACCGCGGCACGCCGCCGGTCGGCGGCGGATGACCGGCGACAGGACCCGAAGAGCCGGAAGAGGAGGAACCGCAGCTGATGCTGGCAGCGATAGGGCTGGACGAGAGGCACGAGTCGGCGTACCGGGCGCTGGTGGCCGTGGGCGCCGCCGATGTGCCCGACCTCGCCCGGCGGCTGATGCTCGGCGAGCACGACACCGAGCGTGCCCTGCGCCGTCTGGAGCGGCACGGGCTCGCGGCCCAGTCCTCGGCCCGGCCGGGCCGCTGGGTCGCCGCCCCGCCCGGGGTGGCGCTCGGCGCCCTGCTCACCCAGCAGCGGCACGAGCTGGAGAAGGCGGAGCTGGCCGCCGCGCTGCTCGCCGAGGAGTACCGCGCGGCGGCGGCCGAGCCGTCGGTGCACGATCTGATCGAGGTGGTCACCGGCGCCTCCGCGGTCGCCCAGCGCTTCCTCCAGCTGCAACTGGGCGCGGCCGACGAGGTGTGCGCCCTGGTCACCGGCAATCCGATGGTCGTCTCCGGGATGGAGAACGACGCCGAGGAGCAGGCGGCGGGCCGCGGTGTGCGCTACCGGGTGGTGGTCGAGCGCGCGGTGCTCGACCTGCCGCACGGCATCACGGAGCTGACCGCCGCGCTGGGCCGCGACGAACGGGTGCGGGTCGTCGACGAGGTGCCGACCAAACTGGTCGTCGCGGACCGGGCGCTGGCCATGGTGCCGCTCACCTCCCGCATGGCGGAGCCCGCCGCGCTCGTCGTGCACTCCAGCGGTCTGCTGGAGCTGCTGTCGGGGCTGTTCGAGTCGGTGTGGCGGGGCGCGCTGCCGCTGCGCCTCGGCGCGTCCGGTGTCGTCGAGCAGGGCCCGCACGCCCCGGACGCCACCGACCTCCAGGTGCTGTCCCTGCTCCTGGCGGGGCTGACGGACGCGAGCGTCGCCAAACAGCTCGACCTGGGGCTGCGGACGGTGCAGCGGCGGGTGAAGCGGCTGATGGAGCTGACCGGCGTGAGCACCCGGCTGCAACTGGGCTGGCACGCCTACGAACGCGGCTGGGTGGCCCGGGAGCCGCACGACATGTGACCCGGCGGCGGGCGGCCCGTACGGCAGGCGGTCCGGCCGGGCCCGCCGCCGTACACCGTGCGCACCGGGGAGGCCGCGGTGCACCGGCCGCTGCCGAGGTGCTTGGCTGCTGCCATGACCGAATTCACCGAGGCGGAGCGCGCCTATCTGAGGACCCAGCGGCTGGGGCGGCTGGCCACCGTCGATCCGCGGGGCCAGCCGCAGGCCAACCCCGTCGGCTTCTTCCCGCAGGACGACGGCACCATCCTGATCGGCGGCCAGGCGATGGGCCGGACGAAGAAGTGGCGCAATCTGCGGCAGAACCCCAAGGTCGCCCTGGTCGTCGACGACATCGTCAGCCTCGACCCCTGGACGGTGCGCGGCGTGGACATCCGCGGCGAGGCCGAACTTCTCACCGGCCCGCACACCCTGGGGCCGCGGTTCAGCGAGGAGGTGATCCGCGTCCGTCCGCGGTGGATCCACAGCTGGGGGCTGGACGACGGCCGGGACGGCTGACCCCGGGGGCCCGGCCCGCGGCGGCGGTACGCCCTACGGCAGCGGTACGCCCTCCAGCGCGAGCAGCCGCACCTTGCGGTCCAGTCCGCCGGCGTACCCGGTGAGCGAGCCGCCGGCACCGATCACCCGGTGGCAGGGGCGCACCACGAGCAGCGGATTGGCGCCGATGGCGCCGCCGACGGCGCGCACGGCCGCCCGGGAGGCCCCGATCCGCGCGGCGATCTCGCCGTACGTCGTGGTCGTGCCGTACGGGACGGCGTCCAGCGCGGCCCACACCCGCTCCCGGAACGCGGTGCCCTCGCTGCGCAGCGGCAGGGCGAACTCCCTGAGTTCACCGGCGAAGTACGCCCGCAGCTGCTCCTCGGCCGCCCGGAACGGACCGGCGTCGTGCCGCCACCCGTCCCGCACGGTGCGTCCGCCCTTCTGGCCGGGCACGGACAGGGAGGTGAGGACGCCGTCCGCGTCGGCGGTCAGGAGCAGTTGTCCGAGCGGGCTGTCGCAGCGCGTCCAGTAGGTCGCTGCCGCCTCGGCTAGGGGGGCGCCGGGGGTCTCGATGACGGTCTCCGTGGTGGTCACGGTGGCCGCGGTGGTCATGGTGGTCGTGGTGGTCACGGTGTCTCCAAGTCGTCTGCCACCCGCAGGTGGAGCAGTGCGTACGAGCGCCAGGGGCGCCAGTGGTCGGGGGCCGGTGCGCCGGGCGGGGCCACGTCGGGGTCGCCGAGGGCGCGGGTGCGGACGGCGGCGGCCGTGGCGGCGTCCAGGCCGGGCACGGCGAGCAGCGCCCGGTGCGCCTCGTCCCGGTCGGCGCCGGGATCCAGCCGCACCGCGCCGTCGGCGAGGGCGGCGGCCAGCGCGCCGAGGGTGCCCCCGGGCTCGGCGCCCGCGAGCACGGCGGGTTCGGGGAACAGATGGGTCAGCGTGCCGCAGGGCGCGTCGAGCGCCTTGCCGTAGCGCCGCACCAGTTCCCCGGCCGCCTCCGGTCCCGTCAGTGCCCGCAGCGCCGTCTCGTCGGGGTCGGCGGAACCCGGCGACCGCAGTCCCGGCCTGGCCGCGACCAGCGGGGCCAGCCGGGGGTCGGCGCCGAGCCGTTCGTCGACGGCGTACGGATCGGCGTCGAGGTCGAACAGCCGCCGCAGCCGCTGCACGGCCGTCGTCAGGTCGCGCGGGTCGGTCAGATGCAGCCGGGCCTCCAGCCAGCCGCCCGGGTGGGCGCCCGAGGCGGTGCGCGGTCCGCCGGGGCGCTCGTCGACGGCGACGATCCCGGTGCCGTGGGGCAGCCGCAGGGTCCGCCGGTACGTTCGCCCGCCCGGCCGCCCGCTCATCTCCTCGACGCCGGGCACGGCCTCGCGGCTCAGCAGGTCGAAGACGGGTCCGGCCTGGTAGGGGCCGCGGTGGGCGAGCCGCAGCGGTATCCCGGCGGTGGGCGCGGCCGCCCGCCGGTGCCTGGTGCGGGGCGCGGCGGCCCGCAGCTCGCTCGGGGTCGCGGCGTAGACCTCCCGGATCGTGTCGTTGAACTGCCGCACGCTGGCGAACCCGGCCGCGAAGGCGATCTCGGTCACCGGCAGACCGGTGGTCTGGAGCAGCACGCGCGCGGTGTGCGCGCGCTGCGCGCGGGCGAGCGCGACCGGCCCGGCGCCCAGCTCGGCGGTGAGCTGGCGCTGCACCTGCCGTGCGCTGTAGCCGAGCCGGGCGGCGAGCCCGCCCACGCCCTCGCGGTCGATCACGCCGTCGCCGATCAGCCGCATGGCCCGGCCGACCACGTCGGCCCGTACGTTCCACGCGGCCGAGCCGGGCACCGCGTCCGGCCGGCACCGCCGACAGGCGCGGAAGCCCGCGCCCTGGGCGGCGGCGGCCGTGGCGTAGTAGCGCACATTGCGCTGTTTCGGGGTCACGGCCGGGCAGCTGGGACGGCAGTAGATCCCGGTCGTCTCGACGGCGAAGAAGAACTCTCCGTCGAACCGGCCGTCCCGGCTGCGGACCGCCTCGTACCTGGTGTCCTCGTCCATCACACCGTCCAGTGTCCGCCCCCGGGCCGACCTCGGCTGGCGGGAATCGGACACGGGCTTCGCGGCCGCTGACAGGACCCTGCCGTGGCCCCCCTCCCCGCTATCCCCAGCGCCCGCGCTTGGCCTCCATGGCGGCCCGGCCCTCCGCCCCCTTGCGCTTCCAGTCGCGGCGGATCTCCGCCCGCAGCCGCGCGTCGGTCTTGGCGACGATCCGCTGGTTCTCGCGCATCAGCTTGCGGTAGCTCTCCAGCCGCCGCTGGGGCAGTTCCCCCGAGTCGATGGCGGCCAGCACCGCGCAGCCCGGCTCGCCGAGATGAGCGCAGTCCTGGAACCGGCACCCCCCGGCCAGCTCCTCGATCTCGGCGAACACCTGTCCGACACCGCTCTCGGCGTCCCACAGGCCGACCCCGCGCAGCCCCGGCGTGTCGATCAGTACGCCGCCACCGGGCAGGGCGAGCAGATTGCGGGTGGTCGTGGTGTGCCGGCCCTTGCCGTCGATGTCGCGGGCGGCCTGCACCTCCATCACCTCCTCGCCCAGCAGCGCGTTGGCGAGGGTCGACTTGCCCGCCCCGGACTGCCCCAGCAGCACGGACGTGCCCCCGCTGACGGCGGCGAGGAGCGCGTCGAGCCCGTCCCCCGCCATCGAGCTGACCGCCAGCACCGGAACGCCGGGCGCCGCCGTCTCGACGTCCTGGACGAGGTACGACAGCGCCACCGGGTCGGGCACCAGGTCCGCCTTGGTCAGCACGACCAGCGGCTGCGCGCCCGACTCCCAGGCCAGCGCGAGGAACCGCTCGATCCGGCCGAGGTCCACCTCGACGGCCAGTGACACGGCGACGATCGCGTGGTCCACGTTGGCGGCGAGGATCTGCCCCTCGGACCGCTTGGAGGAGGTGGAGCGCAGGAACGCGGTCCGGCGCGGCAGATACGTACGGACGTAACGCGGGTTGCCGCCGGGTTCGACGGCGACCCAGTCACCGGTGCACACGACCCGCATCGGATCGTGCGGCGTCACGAACGCGGTGTCCGCGCGCAGCACACCGCCCGCGGTGACCACGTCGCACTGCCCGCGGTCGACCCGCACCACCCGCCCGGCGAGCAGCCCCTGCTCGGCGTACGGGCCGAACTCCGCCGCCCAGCCCTCGTCCCAGCCGTAGCGGACGAGCGCCGCCTCTCCCGCGGAGGAGGGAGCGGAGGAGGGAGCGGAGGAGGAAGAAGACGCGGAGGAAGAACTGGCGGAAGAAGAAGCAGAAGACGAAGAAGAAGCAGAAGACGAAGAAGAAGGCGAAGAAGAAGAATGGAGAGACAAGGGGAACCCTTCACAGGGCGGCCCCGGCCTCGCGCGGATGCGCGCGAGGAGAAAGGTCAGCCGGAGACCGCGGAGATGCAGTGGATGCTCTGGTGGTTGCGGGCAGCGCCCATCACGGAGACAGCCATGGGTCACACCTCCTGGTATCGGTCCGGTCGACAGGGGCGGCAGCCGATGGCCACCGCCCGTTGCGTCCCTCACCCTAGGGACTCGTTCCTCCCCCGCGCCACGGGATTTCCCTCAGCCGACGGCCAGCAGGACCACCAGCCCGATGAACGCGGCGAACGTGCCCGCGATGGCCCACAGCACCCAACTGGCCAGCCGCGACGGGGGCGCGGCTCCTCCTTCGGTCTCCCGCGACGGCAGCCCCGCTTGCGTACCGGCGGGGCTGTCACGCTGGAGCACATCGCCCAGGACCTGCTGCCACAGAGCGGGCGGCAGGTCGGGCACCGGATGGCCCCTCGGCTTGAGGAACGCACCGCTGAGCCAGTTGCCCAAGGCGATCCCCTGGGCGTGGTCCATTGTGTGCAGCAGCCGCTGGAGATCCTGGAAGTAGCGCACGTCCCTGGCCCATGGGGCGACGGCCCAGTGGAACACCGCCACCGCCCGCTCGGTCATCTCCACCAGGGAGATCTCCTCGGCCCCCGGGCCCTGCGGTCCGAAGTACAGGTTCTTGTCCAGCGCCTCCACGCACAGTTGGTGGTGCATCTCCTCGCGGCGCTTCTTCCAACGCCTGGGCTTGCCCAGCTCGGTCAGCAGCAGTCCCAGGGAACTCTGCGGAAGCTCCCCGAAGCGCAGTTCGTCCAGCAGGAACTCGTCGGGCTGCTCCCTCAGGGCCGACGCCAGGGTGTCGCGCCACTGATCATCACCGGGCCGGCGATCGCGCAGCACCTGGCTGAGGTAGGAGGCCCCCCGGGCGGCCGGGACGCCCGCTCCGCCCGGCGCCGGGCCGTCCCCGGGCACGGGCGGCCGGGTGGCGGCGGATCCCGGTGCGGGCGCGGGTGCGGGTGCGGGTGCGGGGCCCGGAGGGTACGTCGGGTGGTACGAGGCCGGGGGGTGGGCCTCAAAGTGTCCGGCCGCCGTCTGTCCGGGCGGACGGGTGGGAAGCGGGGGTGGCGGGGGCGACGACGGCGGCGGCGGTGCGGATCCCGGGTGCCCGGCGGGACCGGAACCCGTCGGTCCTGGCCTTGCCGGTCCGGGCCCGGCCGGACCGGGCCCGGCTTGCCCCGGCAGTGCCGTGGGCGCGCGCCCACCGACCCAGCCGGTACGGCCGAACCGGTCCGGCTCGGCAGCAGGACCGGCCGGGGCGGTCGGGGCGGCCGGGGCGGGCCGGTCGGCCTCGCCGATCGCGCCGTCTCGGGGAACCCGTCCGGTCCCGCCGCTCCTGTCGCCCCTGCCGTCCCTCTCGTCCCTGCCGTCCCTCTCGTCTCTGTCGTCCCGGGCGTTCCTCTCGGTCCGGGCGTCCGGTTCGCGTGGGTCGAGCCGTGCGGGAGGGACGGACCGGTCGGAGCGCTCCCGGCGCTCCGGGCGTTCGAAGCCTTCGGGCCATTCGGCCGGGCGGGGCCGGGCGGCCTCCTCGGGGCGTTCGCCGCCGAGGAGGCCGGACCGGGGCGCGGGGCGGGGGGCCACGAGCCGCGAGTCCAGGATGTCCCGGAGGTGGGCTCTGCGGAGGGGCCAGTCCAGGGAGCGGCCGTCGGGGAGGTCGTCGAGCAGGTGGGGGACGCCCGGGGGGCCTTCCGGGTGGGCGAGGAGGTACTTGACCAGTTGGGCGGCGGCCTCGTGGCCGAAGTGGGGGTCATCCGGCCTGCGGCCCATGACCCGGGCCAGCGGGCCCGAGCCGCCGGTGTCGGTTTCCCAGCGCGGTACGGCGGTCAGCCGCAGCGGGTGGGTGTCCGTGGTGTCGTACGTGGCGAACGTCCACTCGTGGCCGAGCCAGGAGCCGAAGAGCAGGAACAGGCCGAGATAGACCAGCGGCACGGCGGCCCGGTCCGGCCAGGCGATGGGCGTGCGCTCCTCCAGGAGCAGCGAGACCCGCTGGGTGGGATCGCGCAGCAGCTCCGCCGTGATCTGGGTGAGCGCGTGCCGGACCTCGGGCAGCCCGCCCAGCATGTCGGGCAGCCGGGCAATGGCCAGGTCGTTGAGTTCGGCGGCGTCGACCACCGACTTGTGTCCCGAGGCCCGCTCGGCCTGTTCCCGGGTGCTCCAGCCGCCGTGGGCGAGGCCCAGGCACTGGCGGGTCTTGAGGGTGCCGGGCGGACCGACCAGGACATGGCTGACCGTGCTGGGCCGGCCGCCCGGGTCGGTGGTGGGCCAGCGCTGGACAAGCATGACGTGCCCGTCGCTGGACACGGTGCGGACGACGCTCGGGCGGGCCGCCGCGCCGGACATCCACAGCAGCGGGCCCAGTTCACGGCCCAGTTCGGCGGCCCGCTCGGGTGAGCAGGAACGGGCGACGGCGTTCATGCCGGTGCCCTGCCGTCCATGATTGCCGTCCCAGCGGAAGACGACCTGGTGCACCGGGTCCCGGTCCTGGAAGTCGCTCACTGATCGTCCCCTCCGGCCGGTCCTCCGGCTCCCGCGGATCGTGCTCTCCGCCGCTGCCCGGGTACGGTCTCGAACCCGGGTGTCTCCCCCACCGCGAGCGCCTCCGCGCCCCCGGGCACCTCGATCAGCCCGTGCATCGCCAGCAGCGCGAGCAGCGGTTCCAGCACCCGCCGGGGTCCCGTGCCCGCCGGGTAGCGGCCGCGGTCCTCCTGGCCGCCGGTGGCGGAGGCGATGTGCAGGGTGCAGCGGCGCATCGTGTCGAAGGGCCGCAGCCACGCCTGGCCCGCGTACCGGCGCAGCAGGCTGTGCACGTCCCGGCTCTCCGCGCGGACCAGCGCGGGGTCCAGGGCGGTGGCGGGCGGGCGGGTCAGCCAGCGGTCGACGGGCGGCTGGAACCGCAGCAGGTCGGCCTTGCCGAGCACCATGGCGGCCGGGACGTCGAGGTACGGGCCGTTCTTCGGCAGCCGGTCCAGGACGGTGCCGAAGGCGAGGTCGCCGTCGCGGTTCACCTCCACCCCCCAGCGCTGCCTGGCGTGGTCCAGCGTGGGCAGCGGCAGCGCCAGTGCCGGGTCCACGACGAAGACCAGGGCGTCGACGCCGAGCAGGAACCGCAGGGCCGAGTCGGTCCGCACCAGGTCCTCGCCGCCGAGGTCGAAGAAGGCGACGGGACGCACCTGGCCGCGGGCGTCGGTGATCAGCAGGGACTCCACGAAGCGGGCGAAGTCGTCCAGGCCGAGGGCTGCGGTGTGGTCCAGCACGTTGCCGTTGCGCAGCGGCTGCACGCGTTCGCGGACGAAGCGGGCGTGCTGTTCCGGGTTGACCGACTGCCAGGTCAGGCCGAACGGCTCCAGGCCGCCGTCGGTGATCGCGGCGATCATCTGGGTGAGCAGATGGCTCTTGCCGGTCGAGGACTGCCCGACCATCGCGACGGTCAGCGGCCGGCCGTTCATCAGGTACGGGACCGGGATGACGTGTTCGGGGAAGTCCTGGTCGGCCGTGCACTTCTGGACCGCGCCGCGCATGATGTCGTCGCGCACGACCGGGTTGGTGATGCCGGAGACGTCCAGCGGCTTGCGGTACTGCATCTTGTTGTCGGCCACGAACAGCTTGGTCAGGTCGAGCTGGATGGTCTGGAGGCAGTAGGGGCACAGGACTTCGCCGGTGCCGCGCCCGGCGTCCGGGCCGCTGTCCTCGTGGGGGCGGGCGAGCGGGGCCTGCCGCTTGAGGCGCAGCGCCTCCTCGAACGCCTCCCGGTGCGGGCGTGTCTCGTCGGCGGGCACGAGGAGCCGGAGGCGGTCGACCTCTCCCGGCCGCAGCACGTCGAGCACCTGCGCGGGTGTCGGCCGGCCGCCCGCGCGCGGGGCGAAGGCGGCGCGGAACGTCCTGTCGAGCACCCGGTGTTCGCCGAGGTCGGCGGGCGGCCCCTCGGCCGGTCCGTCCCGTCCGGTCACCAGCCGGTAGAGCAGCTGTGCCGCGCTCCACACCGCGTCCCGCGAGTCCACCGTGCCCTCGCCGAGGCGCTGTTCGGGCGAGGCGTACGGTGCCGCGCCCCACGGGGCCCGCTGCCGTCCCGCCCGTTCGACCGCGTCCAGGCCCCAGAGCTGGAGTTCGCGGCTGTTCCACAGGACCGTCTCCGGAGAGATCCCGCGCGGCACCAGGCCCTGCCCGTCCAGCAGGACCAGGGCCCGCATCAGGGCCCTGGTGAAGTCCTGCTGTTCGCTCGCGGGGATCACCTGGGTCAGCGCCACGCGTTTCCCGCGCGGCGGGGCGTACAGCAGGAAGGGCTCCGCCGTGTCCAGTTCGTACCCGACGACCTGGGGGAACAGCGATTCGCAGCCGGTCCCGGCGAACGCGCGGTGCAGGTGCAGCGCGGTGCCGGTCTCGTTCTCCAGCAGGGTGCGGGTGGCCGGGTTGGCGGCGCCGGGGGCGGCCAGGCGCACCTGGACGCACCGCTCCGCCCTGTCGTCCAGGATGCAGTTGCGGATCAGCGGGGGCAGCAGCCGGTCCCGGCGGGCCTCGGGGCCGAAGCGGGCGGGAGTGCTGCGGCGCCGCCCCTCGGGGGTGGTGAACGCGAGCTTCACGGGCGGCGGCCCGCCCTGTCCCGCTCCGGTGGGGCGCGTGGTGCTCGTCACCGGCGGTCCTCTCCTTCGTACCCGTACCCGTCGGTGCCGTACCCGCCGGTCCCGTACTCGCCGGTGCCGTACTCGCCGCCGTACCCGCCGGTGCCGTACTGGCCGCCATCGTGCTCGTACGACGACTCCGCCTCGTACGACGGCCGTGTCCCGTACGGTTCGGGCGTGCCGTGCTGGGAGCGGACGCTGTCCACCACGTCCGCCCGCAGCGGGGTCAGCCGGACCAGGCCGGCGTACCGTCCCGACGACGTCCACAGCACGTTCACGGGCTGGCCGGAGCCGTCCGCCTCCCAGGCCCGCTCGATCTCGGTGCGCACCGCCCGCGGCGCGAACCTGATCCACACCCCCGCCCCCGGGTCCCGGTTGAGCAGGGCGCCCTGCTCGGGCGAGGACAGCTGGACCACGGCCTGCCGGTCCGCCTCCGCGCCGACCAGCCGCGCGGGCCGGTACGGGTCGGTGCCGAGCAGCCCGGCCGAACCGGGGCGGGCCCGGCGCGGCGCGGCGAACGGCGGCGCGGCCAGGACGCCGTTGCGGCCGAGGTGGTACCGGGCCGCGGACAGCAGCAGCCGGACCCGTTCCTCGGTGCGGCCGACGGCGGAGGTGCCGCCCTGGTCGTGCGTGACCGAGCCCCAGTAGGGGGCCAGCGCCTCCAGGGCGGCGTCCGTCAGGTCCCCGGCCAGGGTGGTGACCAGGTCGGGGCCGCCCTCGCCGTTCTCCCGGTCCAGCCAGCGCGGTGCCGCTTCGGTGTCCTGCGGGGCTCGCGCCTCCCCGGCCCGGCCGTCCGCCGGGCCCGCGTCCCCTGAGCCGTCCGCCGCCGGTTCCCCCTCGGGGTCGTCGAAGGGGTCGCTCCCGGCGGCGTACATGCGCGTCCAGTCGGCTTCCTCGTCGTCGTACCCGCCGGTGTCCTTCAGCGTGGAGGGCTCGTCGATCCAGCCGTCCTCGGCGGCCACGTCGCCGGTGGTGCGCGTGGCGCCGCCGTCCGGGGCGCGCCGCTCGTCGGGCCGTGCCTCGGCCTCGGTCTCGGCGGCGGCGGCCGTCGCCCGCAGCACCCCGGCCACGGACCGGGCCGCGTCCGCGCAGTACAGGCGCTCCTCGACGGCCCAGTGCTCACGGACCGCCTCCGCCAGCAGCGCGTCGAGGCTGTCCAGGGAGCGCCGCAGTACGGCGGTCACCCGGCCGGGGCCCCAGGCGTCGGCCGCCGCCCGCCACAGCCTGCGCGCCGTCTCCGCCGCGAGGGCGAGCCCCAGCAGCAGCCCGATGGTGCCCAGCCAGACCGGCGGCTCGGTCGCGTACGCCGCGCCCGCGGCGGCCACCGCGCCGCCGAGCGCCGCGACCCGGGGCGCCACGGCCCAGCGGCCACGGCGGCCCGAGCCCCGCAGCCGGGACGTGCCGAGCGCCGCCACGGCGGCGAACAGCGCCGGTACGGCCAGCGCCAGCGGGAGGAACGGCCAGCACCACAGGGCGCCGAGCACCCCGGCCCCGGCGGCGGCGAGACCGGCCAGGGGCGGTACGGGGATGGCCGCGGCGGCCCCGGACGGGTCACCTGGGGGCCGGCCCGGCGGCTGTGGAAGGGCGGCGAGCTTCGGCAGCAGCGCCGAACCCGGCAGCGGCTCCACGCGTCCGGCCAGGCCGGTGAAGCGCTGCGCCACCGCGCGCAGGGAGAAGCCCTGCTCCAGCAGTCTGACCGCGAAGTCCTTCAGGCCCGCGCCGATGGCCTGGCGCGCCTGGTCGGCCTGTTCGGCGGCGCCCCGCGCGGCCGGCACCCGCAGGCCGAGGGCGGCGAACCGGGCGGTGGAGTCGGCGGTGGACCGCGCCGACCCGCCGCCGCTGCGCAGGGCCGTGTCCACCAGCTCGCGGTACTCGCCGAGGGCCTGGCGCGCCTGTTCGACGTCGGCCTCGAAGGAGGCGCGGCGCGCGGGCCGCAGCAGTCCGGGGACGCTCCCCAGCCCGGCCAGGGCCTCCTCGGCGTGGTCGAGGGCGTCCGCGCAGGCGCGGTGCGCCTCGTCGGCGACCCCGCCGCGGGTCCGGTGCGGCTGGTCCCGGCCGCCCCGGGCCGTGACCAGGTCGCGCAGCGCCACGGGCAGGTCGACGCCGGAGGAGGCGGCCGCCATGACGTCCGTGGGCAGTTCGGTGTCCTCGCCCGCGAACCGGGTGAGCGCGGCGCGCCAGGCCCGGTCGCGCACCTCCGGCGGCAGGTCCTGCTCCAGCAGCCGTACGCCGGGCGCGGCGGCGGCCTCGGGCAGCGAGTGGATCCTCTCCAGCACCTCGTCGTAGAGGTCCGGCACCGACAGCACGTCCACCAGGACCGCGAGGGCCTCCGGGTCGTCCGGCGCGGGGTGTTCCAGCGCGGTGCGGGCGGAGCGCAGGTCACCGGCCCAGAGCAGGCCGGTGTTCGGGGAGCGCAGCGCGGCCGGCCGGCGCAGTCGGCGGTCGGGCTGGAACGCCTCGTCGTCACGGGCGTACGAGCCCGGGGCGCTGCCCACCAGCAGCACCAGCAGGCTGACCTCGCCCACGGCCGGATAGCCGACGAGCAGCTTGTACTGCTTCTGGTGGTCGATGAGTCCGGCCGGGGTGTCGACCACCAGGAATCTGGGGCTGTCGGGTTCCGGCCGTCCGGCCCGGCCCAGCTGCCGGGCGACCCGGGCCCGCAGCGCCGCCGCGTTGTCCAGTTCGGCGGCCCCGGCGCGCAGGTCCAGGTGGATGATCTCGCACGGGTCCTCGGGGACGCCGGAGGTGCCAGGAGTGCTCACTGGGCGTCACCGTCCCAGGGGTTGGGGCGGCCACGGTCGCGGGCCCGGTCCCCGTCGTCGGCGTACGCCCCCGGGTCGGCGGGTTCGTCCCACGGCGCCCGGCGGAGACGGACATCCGCGTCTGCGGGATCGTCCCGGTCCCGGCGGCGGTCGTCCGTGCGGTACTCGTCAGTGCGGTACTCGTCCGCACGGCGGTCGTCCGTGCGGCGGTCGTCGGTGCGGTACCCGCCCTCGGGGCGGTCGTCGGTGCGCCGGTCGTCCTCGGCGGGGCGGCGGGTACCGGTCTCGGGTTTGCCGAAGGAGAGGCGGTCGCCGCTCCGGTCGCGGTCGCCGCTCTCGGGCGGGTCGTACTCTCCGCGGCGCCGTTCGTCCTCGCTGCCGCGCCGTTCGTACGTGTCGTGCGTGCCGTACGCACCGTGCGTGCTGCGGGCGCGGTCGTCCCGCTCGTCGCGGCGCCGGTCGGAGGCGTACCGGTCACTCTCGTACCGGTCGCCCTCGTACCGGTCCTCGCGGACCGGCGCCGGGTCGCGGTGTGCGGCGCGGGGGCCGCCGCCGTCGCGGCCCGCGGTGCCGTAGTCGTCGGTCGGTTCGGCCCACACGTCCCGGGTGTTCCGGGTGTCCCGGGCTTCCCAGGTGTCTCCGACGGCTTCCTCGCGCTCGGCGCGCCGGGTGACGGGTGCCGTGCCGAAGTCGTCGTCCTCGGGCACCGCGCGGCGCGGCGCGGGGAGGGCGTCCCGGTCCTGGCGGGAGCGGGCGGGCAGCCCGCCGCGTACGTGCTCCAGCAGGGTGCGCAGGGTCGGCTGGACGGCGCGCTGGTCGCCGAACTCCTTGTCCAGGGCGGCCGGAAGGGTCTCCGCCCAGAACTCCCAGAGCGGCCGCACCCAGCCCTCGACGCGTTCGCCGCCGCGCTCACGGCGGTCCGCCAGCAGTTCGAGCTGGCGCGGGGCGATCTTCTCGACCAGGTCGACGAAGAGGGGGTGGGGTTCGCTGCCCGTGCGGGCCAGGCCGAGCGGCTGGGCGCCCATCAGCTCGCGGCAGTAGTCCTCCACGGTCGACTCGTCGTCCAGGACGGTCCAGCGCTCGTAGGAGCGCAGCAGTTCCGCCCAGCTCGACACGCCGCCGGGGAAGTCGCCGAGGCGCAGCCGGACGCCGGGCACGTCCGGGGCCTTCTCGGGGAACAGGCGCAGCCTGACCCGCTGTGGCGAGGCCGGTTCCCCCTCCAGTACGTCGACCTGGCCGTTCCACAGGCAGCACAGCAGCCGGTGCAGGATGGTGCGCCGGTCCTCCTCGGCGCTGACCATCCAGGTGTCGCGGAAGCCGAGCCGCTGGCGCCACCGCAGGACGTCCTGGGCCTGCTCGTTCTCCTTGGCGCGGGCCCACTGGCGCAGCACCTTGCGGGCCTCGGGCACCTGGGTGAGGCTCATCTCGCTGCGGAAGAGGACGACGGTGACGGAGTCGCTCTCCACGCCCCGGTACTCCACGGAGTTCTTGGCGTCCGAGGGCAGCCGCAGCGTCTTGCCGAGGAACTCCTGCACCTCGTCCACGGCCGTCACCCGGGGGTGGGTGACCAGGACCCGCAGCGGTCCGGTGCCCTCCGGGGCGAAGCCCACCGGCAGCAGCCCGGCCAGCTTGCGGCCGAACATGTCGAGCGCGTCCTTGCTGACCTGGTCGCGGGCGTCGGTGTCGCCCGCCGCCGCGGCCAGCAGGGTGCCCATGGCCGGGAGCAGCGGACGTTCCTCCAGATGGGTGCCGCTCTCGGCGAACAGCCGGGTGACCCGGCCCTCCAGCTGGCTCTTGATCCGGGCGACGGCGCCCTCCGGGTCGCGGCGGCTGACGGTGTGCACCTGGCGCCAGGTGTCGCCGTCGATCAGCTTGAGCAGCAGCGTGGAGACGTGGTCCTGATCGCGCAGTCCCTCGCGGCGCAGCAGCCGGTCGACCACGTCGTCGTAGAAGTGGTTGAGGTTGCGCTGCGGCGGCAGCAGGTAGGAGATGCCGGTGCGGTCGTCGTAGAGTTCGCGGCCCTTCTGCTGGGCCGCCTTGGGCTCCTGGTCGCTGTGCCGCCGGAAGGCCCGGACCAGGCGGTCGAGGTCGACGCCCGCCACGTCGGCCTGCGGCTGCCAGTGCTGCTGCTGGTCGCGCCAGGCCTCGTGCCAGATGGAGCGGCAGCGCCACTGGTACCAGGTGTTCTGCTCCTGGAGGGCGGCCTGTACGTCGTCGTCGCCCCAGCGCGCGGGCGCGAGTCCGCCCAACTGGCCCTTGATGCGCGGGATCTTGGGGGGTTGCTCGGTGACGCCCGGCGGGCGCTGCGGGGCGCGGGCGCGGTTGTCCAGCATGCCGAGGAAGCCGAGCCGGGTGATCTGCTCGTCGCTGTCGGGCACGCCCCTGACGACGCGTTCGACGAGGAACGGGTCGGCGCTCTGGAGGAGTTTGTCGATGGCGGGGCGCGGGGAGAAGCGGTCGGCCATCACGGCGGCCTGCCG
Source organism: Streptomyces sp. NPDC003284 (assembly GCF_053589675.1). NCBI lineage: Bacteria > Bacillati > Actinomycetota > Actinomycetes > Kitasatosporales > Streptomycetaceae > Streptomyces > Streptomyces sp. NPDC003284. The sequence goes on along the minus strand of NZ_JBSFSI010000001.1, from coordinate 19,444 downwards.
GCCGGCCTCGGCGCGCAGGTCGGACAGCAGGGCCTGCATGTCGGCGACGCGCTGGCCGAGGGCCTGTTCTATGTTCCGGCCGCCGCGGGGCAGCGGTTCGGGTTCGGGCACGGGCAACTGGCGTCGTTCCCACAGCTCTTCGAGGTGGGAGTCCGCGAAGAGCCGGCGGATCATCGGGGCGGCGCCCTCGCGCAGTTCGACGCGCGGGCGTTCCACCAGGTGCGTGACGGCCTCGCGCAGCATGCGTCCGGCCACGAGGTCGGCGAGCTGGTCCATGGGGGCGGTCATGGCGGCGACCAGGCTGGTGGACACGCCCCGCCTGCCGATGCCGGTGGGTGAGATGGAACTGCGGGCCACACCGCGGTTGATGAAGCTGGCGGCGAAGGTCTGGTAGTCGTCGTCGGTGGCCATCTTGCGGCCCTGGGTGCCGCGGCCGTCGCCCAGTTCGGTGCCGATCAGCGACATCACCAGGGAGACGATGGAGCGGCGCAGGTCGTCGGCGCGGATCCCGGCGGTGGGGCTGAAGAGGAACGCGGTGGGCAGGATGCCGGTGCGCAGCCGGATCGGCGTGGTGCCCGGGTAGCGGATGCCGAACTTGGCCTCGTGGTCGAGGTCGCCGATCTCGGCGCGTTCGCTCGGCGCGTTCTGCTGGTCCACCAGGCGGAACAGGTCGACCAGGGCGCGGGCGGCGTTGAGTTCGGCCTCGCGGCCGCCGCCGGTGGCGGCGGAGAACGAGGACGGCATCACCACGAGCGGGTAGATCTTCACGCCGTCGAAGCGGCGTAGCTGGAAGGCGTAGTTGATGAGGTGGAGGTAGTCGAGGAAGATCCCGGCGCCGGTGCCGCCGGCCACCGAGAAGGCGACGAAGACGTCACAGCCGTTGACCTTGCCGCCGCCCAGCTCGCTGAGGTCGCCCGCCGCCTTGGCCATGGCGTCGATCGCCTGGAGCAGGGGTTCGAGGACCGGGGCGAGGCTGTGGCGCAGGGTGGCGAAGAGGGCGGCGCGGCCCACGGTGGGCAGTTGGCCGGCGCCGTTGTGCAGCGGGGTGACCTCGGGTTCGCCGATGATCGGCGGGAGCCAGCCGGCCACCTCCTCGCGCAGGCTGGCCCGGAGCATCTTGGTCACCTCGGGCGAGCTGTCGAAGTTGGGCAGCAGGTTGTGGGTGGCCCGTGAGGTGCGGGAGTAGGCGGCGCGCAGCGACGGGTCGACATTGAACTGCGGCAGTCGCTGGAGGTCCGACTCGCTGTAGTCGGCGTACACGAACTGGAGGCAGTCGGGCAGTTGGAAGGGGGCGTGGCCGCTGAGCCGGCTGAGCGCCATGCCGTCGGGGCCGCACAGTTCGACGCGGAGCCGGCGTTCCAGTTCGGCGCCGACCAGTCCGCCGGTGCCGCCCAGGCCGACGAAGAGCATCGGCTGGAAGATCTTCATGGTTTCCTCCCCGCTCGCGGCCGGGCCGGCCGCGGTTCGTGCTCGGTGCGTTCGTGGATGGCGTGCGGCGCGGCGGCCGCGGTGTCCGCCGCGCGCCGGACGCTCACAGGTAGTCCTCGTAGGCGCCGCCGCCGCTGCCGCCGTCGGGGGCGGGGACGGTGGCGGACCGGGACGGTCTGCCGCCCGAGGGGGTGTCCTCGGCCAGTTCCAGATGGAGCAGATCGGTGAGCGCGACGCGGCCCCCGGCCCGCAGCGGGGTCCGGCCGCCCTGGGTGCGCAGGACCGCTCCGCCCTCGGGGTTGCGCCGGACGGCGTACGGGCCGTGGGAGCGCTTCTCCAGGCGGGGGCTGCGGTGCGCCTCGGCGACGGCGAACTCGTACCACTGCTTCTTGTTGCCGTGCCCGGCCTTGTGCTCGCTCAGCACGTCGCCGTCCTCGGAGACCAGGCGCAGCCTGAGGCCGTACGGGTCGCGGCGGCGGCGGCGCAGCCCGATCCAGGCGGCGACGAGGGCGGCGGCGACCACGAGGGCGACGGCCGCGCCGACGAACGCCCACCAGAACCGGTCCCAGATGCCGGGTTCGGGGGTCACCCGCAGGGACAGCGGGGACGCCACGAGAGCGCGGTCGCCGTCGGTGGTGTCGGTGACCCGGACGGTGGCGGCGAGGCTCAGTCCGTCGCCGAGGCGGTTGCCGAAGACGCTCGCCGGGGCCACCTCGACGCTGACCTCGCGGGTGCCGGACTCGCCGGGCTTGAGGGTGAGCTGCGCGGGGCTGAGGGTGAGCAGCCCGGTGCGGACGTCGGCGGTGGTCAGGCGCAGGGTGTGCGCGGTGGAGGTGGTGTTGTGGACGGCGAGGGTGCCGGTGACGGTGGCGCCGGGGTGGGTGTCGGCGGCGGGCAGGTCGAGCGCGGCGGTGACGGGCGGTGCGCCGGGCGCCACGTCGACGCCCAGGTCACGGGTGTCGGCCTTGAGCCCGGAGGCGGTGAGGGTGGCGCTCACCTTCAGGGTCCCGCGGGCCGCGGCGGGGATCTGCACGGTGCCGGTGAAGTCGCCGTCGCCCGCGGTGCGGTCGGGTGCGGTGCCGTCGTCGGCCAGGCGCAGCGGCAGCGCGGTGATGCCGGTTCCGGTCAGTTCACCGGCCACGCGCAGACCGGCGTAGTCGCGCGGGTCCTTGATCTCGTAGCCCTCGCGGGTCTGGAGGCGCATGGTGACGGTGACCTTGTCGCCGGTCTGCGGCGAGGGCGGGTCGGCGGTGAGGGCGCCGCGCAGTTCGCCCTGCCACAGCACGCTGACGGCGACGGGCAGGGAGCGGTGCCCCTCGGGTGCCTCGGCCTTGACCTTCCAGGTGCCGGGCAGCGGGTCGACGATCTTGAGGGCCTCCACCGGCCCCGAGCCGCCGGCGAGTTCGAGGGCGGAGTTCTCGTAGGTGCCGTGGGTGGGCACCTTGTGGCCCCGCGGGTCGAAGTAGGTGATCCGGACGGCGGGGTCGCCCTTGTCGACGACGATGCTGCCCACGGTCGCCAGCGGGGAGATGCCGATCTCCAGGGTGGCGGGCGGCCGTTTGCTGGGGCCCTGTTCGTGGCGCAGGCAGTGCGCGGCGGCGAAGATCTCCTCCAGGGTGGCGCCGATGTCCTTGGCGCCCGACACCTTGTGCGCCTTGGGCGCGGCGGAGGGCAGGGCGACGCAGCCCTTCTGGTAGCCGCCGGCGGCCATCCGGTCGAGCTGCTGCCTGTCCGGGTCGGGTCCGAAGCCGAGCGGCCAGACCTGCACGCCGTGGGCGGCGGCGTTCGCCAGTTCCTGCTTGAGCTGGCGCTCGCCCTCGGCGGTGCGGTGGGCGGGGTCGCCGTAGGCGGGGCTGCCGGTGACGTCCAGCTTCCCGTCGGTGAGCAGGAACAGCACGCGGGGCTGGGCCGGGTCGGTGCCGTCGGTGAGGTCGTGCACGCCCTGGCGTATCGCGCTCGGGAAGTCGGTGCCGGTGCCCTCGTCCTTCTTGCGTGCGCGCAGCTTGCCCACACAGGCGTCGATGCTCTCGCGGCCCGCCGCGTCCAGGCCGGTGCGCGGGCAGACCGGGTCCACGGCGCGCTGGTCGGCGGACTCGGCGGCGGCGAACCCGTAGACCGTGACGTGCGAGTCGGAGGAGACGTCACCGAGCGCGATGCGCGCGGCGGCGGCCTTCTCGGCCTTCAGGTCGTCGGCGGCGAGGCTGGCCGACTCGTCCACGGCCACGGCGTAGTTGACGGCCGGGAACGCCGGGACGGCGTCCGCCGCCGGCACCGGGTCCCGGCCGGCAGGTGCCAGCAGCGACATGAGCACCGCGGTGCCGCCCAGCACCGAGACCGCGGCGCGGCGCACCCGGCTCCCGCCTGTCTGCCGTCTTCCCGTGACTCTTCCCACGGCGTCCCCTGTTTCGTCGTTCGTGTCTGTCTTCGGTGCGGGTGCGGGCCCCGCCGCGCGCGTCAGCGCGAGGCGAGGCCCCAGACCAGTGCCAGTGCTGAGGAGGGGGCGAGCGCGCCCACTCCCCAGCGGATGGCCCGGTACTTGGCGGACAGGATCGAGCTGACGTCCACCGCCTGGACGAGCAGCCATCGGGTGGGGTCGCGGCCGGCCTCGGCGACCCGGGCGGACAGTCCCGCGAGGTCGCGGGGTGCCACCAGGTCTCCGAAGTACGTCACCCCGTCCCCGCCGCGTACGGTGCCGGTGCGCGGCAGCAGCGCGCCGACCAGCGCGCCGACCGCGACGGCCCAGAACACCCCGGCGAGCACGAGCCACACGTCGGCGGGGCCGTGCCAGCCGGGCGTGCCGTGCCAGCCGACCAGGAACGCGGGCAGTGCCAGCGTCCCGGACAGCAGGACGGCGGCTTTCGAGTCGGCCCGTCCGATGTCCTCGCGGACCGTGCCGAGCAGCCGCTCGGCGATGCGCTCCTCCGCCCGGTCGTGGCTGTGCCGACCCCCGTTCGGCACGGGCACGACCGGGTCGGAGGAGGTTCGGGGGCCCCCGTCGGCGGTCACCGGTCCTCGTCCGCCCAGGACCAGCCGTCGTCCCGGGGGCGGCGCGGTGCGCGGTCCGGGTCGTCGTCGTAGGGGTCGTAGGGGTCGTACGGCTCGGGCCGGTGGACCCGCGGGGGCGGGTCCTCGTCGAAGCCGTCGGCCGGGCGCCGGTCCGTGCGGCCGGGCCGGTCGCCTTCGCGGTCGCTCTCGCGGCCGGATCCGCGGTCGGGCCCGCGGTCAGGTCCGCGATCGGATCCGCGGTCGGCTCCGCGGTCGGGTCCGGGCTCGTCCCACGGCGACCGGTCGCGCGGCGGCCTGCGCCGGGGCGGGTCGTCCGAGGCCCAGTCCGGGGTGAACGGCCGCTCGCCGCCCGGCTCCAGCGAGCGCGGCCGGCGACGGGCGGGGACCGCGCCGATGGGTCCCTGGAGGGGGCGTCCGCGGCCCTGGTTGAGCAGGTTGAGGACCTGGGTCTCCACGTCGGCGGCGTGCAGTTCGCCCGCCATGGCCATGGAGTACAGCCGGTCCAGGCGGTCCTTCTCGTCCTGCCTGCCCTCCTGGCGGATCTTCTCCAGGAAGTCCTTGGCCCCGTCCGGGTCGGCGGCCAGCATGTAGGTGAGCTGTTCCATGTCGCCGCCGCGCAGCATCCGCCGGAACTCCTCCTGGCGCACCCGGGTCACCTCGGCGTCGGCGTACACCTCGCGCTTCTTCTGCGCGTACGTGATGGCCTCGTCGTCCACCCCGAGCCGGACGTAGAGCCGTACCCGCAGCCCGAGTTCGGAGCCCAGGTCGCTCCAGCGGCCGCCGACGCACTCCTGGGTCACGACCCGGTTGGCCTGGTCGGCCTCGGTGACCTGGTAGCCGAGGGTGACCTCGCGCAGCCGTTCCAGCACCGGCGCGGTGAGCCGTTGGGCGACATCGGTCACCACGTTCACGGCGACCAGGTGCGGGTCGGTGGCCTCCCACTCGATGTCCACCTCGGCCTTGAAGAAGCTGGTCCCGCCGGCCGCCGGCAGTTCCAGGCCGAGGGGGCTCACGAACGTGCCCTGGGCGATCTCGCACACCGTGTACGGCCGGGCCAGGGCGCGCTTGCCGACGTGCTGGATCCCGGCGACGGTGATCACGCTGTAGCCGCCGTTGCGGTAGAAGACCACGGAGGCCCGCTGCGCGCTGACCGGCGGATACCCGCCCGTCGGCGCGTACTCCCGCAGGAACGGACCCGCGGGCGGGCCCTCGTCCCCGGCGGCCCGCTTCTCGTCGTCAGCCATGCCTCTCCTCCTCGCGCGTCCTCTCCCGGCGGGTCCGCTCCGTGCGGGTCCGCTCCTCGCGCGGCGCCGGAGGGCGCGGGCGCGGGGGCGGGGTCACGGCGAGCCACCACAGGTCGCGCGCGCGTGCGTCGGGGAGCGGCTTCTCCGGGTCGTTCATCATGCGGCGCAGCAGCCAGTCGAGACGCCGCCGGTCGTACTCGTCGGCGGCCAGCGCGGGCAGCAGCGCCGCCAGCCCCGGCCGGGTCCACTCGGTGCCGTCCTTGCGCACCGCCGACCGCAGCAGGGCCTCCAGCGCGTCCGTGGCCACCTCCTGGGAGCGCGCGGTGTTCTGCGCCGTCCACATCAGGTCGGCCATGGGCCCGACGAGTTCGGGCCGGTCGACGGCGAGGACGAGCGGCAGCGGCCAGTCGTCGCGGCCGGCGGGCCGCGCGTCGGGGGCGTCCATCAACAACTCGTCGACCGTGGTCAGGGCGAGCCGGACGGTGGTGATGAGGCCGAGGTCCTGGTACGGCTCGCGCTTGTGGTGGGTCCACTCGGCCGTGCGGGCGAGCACCTGGGCCGCGTCCGGCAGCGTCAGCAGCCGTACGACGTTGAAGCCCGCGACCGCGAGCTGGTCGCCGTCGCCGTGGATGCCGATGCGGGCCAGGGCGTCCAGGGTCTCGTCGGTGCTCTCGGCGGCGTTGCCGTAGCCGAGGGCCACCGCGGCACTCCAGCGCAGCGTCTTGGTGCCGTGCCTGCTCCAGTCGCCGACGATCCGGTGCACGGCCTTGCGGTGCGAGTCGTGCCGGGCGGCCTGGTCGAGCATGGTGGCCGCGAAGATCCGGCGCTGCGAGGTGGGTGCCTCGGCGAGCGGGCGGACCAGTTCGGTGTAGCCGTGGTCGAAGTCCCTTACGCACAGCTCGCCGGCGGCGACGGCGGCGCGCATCCACACCTGGGGGCGGGGGTCGTCGGCGAGCTGGCGCAGCCAGCGCACCACCGGGCCGCGGGCCGGGAAGTGCCGGTCCCACAGTTCGGTGAGGACCGCCGCGGGCAGCGCGGAGCCCCGGTACCAGATCAGCCGGGCGGGTACGTCGACTCCGGCGACCTCGACCCGGCCGCCGCGCACCTCGGCCCGGGACAGCGCGACGTCGGCGTCCGGGTCGTCGCAGAACAGCGGGCGGGCCGGGGTGTTGTCCGGGTCGCACTGCACGGACAGTTCCCAGGTCAGCAGGTGGGCGGCGGCGGCCACGGCGCTGTGCGGGGCGCCGCCGAGGACGGCGAGGGCGATCCGGAAGGCCACCGGGTGGAACAGCTCGGCGGTGCCAGGCCGTCCCGCCTTCCCGTCCGTACCGGCCGCGGGGGCGGGCGCGGTGAGCGCGCGGTCCACCCCGGCGAACCACTCCTGCGCCTGGGCGGCGGCCAGGCTGCGGCAGCCGGACAGCAGGTCCTCACGGGTGACGTCGCCGAGCACGTGCCCGGCCAGCAGCGAGGCGAGCAGTTCGGTCTCGGCGGGGCGCAGGTCGTCCAGGCCGAGGGCGTCCTCGACATCGGCGCGGCCGTACAACTCCTCGGCGCGGGTGAGCAGTTCGGCGGGGTCCGTGCCGTCGGCGCCCGGCGCGGCGGCGTGGTGCTCCAGCCGCTCGCGCAGCCGGGTGCGCAGGAGTTCCGCGGTGGGCGCGGGCGGGCAGAGCATGCCGTACCGGCCCGCGAGCAGCGGTCCGGCGGCCGAGCCGACCGCGACGACGACCACCGCGAAGGCTTCCCGGCGGGCCAGGGCGGCGGCCAGTTCGTCGAGGTCCATCTCGGCCGGGAGCGGGGCGCCGGGCCGGGCGAGGGAGACCTCCAGCAGGTAGCCGCGGCCGTCCGCGTCCTCGTCGGCGCGTGACTCGCCCAGGGAGGCGGCCAGTTTGTGCAGCCCGCCGTCGTCCGGGTCGACGCGGCGCACCCGGTGGCCGTTGTCGGTCTGCGCCGCGGTGGCGGCGGGCGCGTCGGTGGTGACCTCGTCGAGCAGGGAGAGCGCGGTGCTGGTGCGGCCGGTGCCGGGAGCGGCGCCGAGCACCAGCAGGCGGCGGGCCCGGAGCGCGGTGCGCAACTGGACGTAGCCGTCGGGCTCCACATGGATCCGGCGCAGCCTGCGCAGTTCCTCGTCGGGTACGGGACCGCTGCGCATGCCCGCCCCGACGCGGCGGCTGTCCAGCATCAGGTTGACGTCGCCGATGAGGGCGCTGTGGAAGTAGGAGCGGTCGAAGCTGGTGAAGTCGCGTCCCACGTCGAACAGTTGCTGGACGGCGCGGCGGGCGCGGGCGGCGGCGGCGAGGTCGGTGGGGGCGTCCTCGCTCTCCTCCTCGGCGAGCGGGTCGCGGGTGAGTTCCTTGAACCGCCCCGCGGCGCGCTCGCGTTCGCGTTCGCGCTCCTCCCGCTCCTCCTGCTCCTTGTCCTTGCTCTTTTCGCCGCTCTTGTCGTCGCTCCTGCCCTTGTCGTCGTCCTCGTCGTCGCCCTTGCTCTTCCCCTTGCCCCTGCCCTTGTCGCCGTCGCCGTCCCCGGCGGCGCCCTTGCCGTGGGCGTCCTGCCCGGCGGCCGGGCGCCGGCCCGCGCCGGATCCGCCGTCGTCGCGGGACCGTTCGCGCCTGCCGCGCCGCTCGTCGCCCTGCGGCGAGCGGCCCCCGTCCGGCTTCTCCCGGCGTTCGGGGCGCTCCGGCGCGTCCTGGGCCGGGCCGTCCGCCTGCGGTTCGTCGCTCACTCGGCTCAGCCCCTCCCCCGGTCGGCGTCGCGGTCGGTGACGCGGCCGATGTGCACGCGGTCGTGGTAGACGTTGCCGCGGTGCTCGGACATGTCGCCCTGGACGGTGTACTGCGTCCGGGGCGCCTCGGAGGGTGATGCCTCCGACGGGACGTCATCAACCGTCTGTGCGGCATCCGTTCGCTCGTTCCGGGGCGCCACAGGTGCGGCGGGCGGGTCGGCGGGCGGGTCGGCGGGGAGCTGCGGGGCGGGTCTGCCGGGCAGGTGGAACCAGGCGGTGACCTCGCCCTCCTTGAGGCCGAGCCGGGCGGCGGTGTGGCGCTCGGGTTCGATGAACTTGCCACCGCTGCTGACCACGTCCTCGTACAGGGACGAGGAGGTCACCAGGACCAGGTCGGCGCCCTCGGCGTCCAGCAGCCGCCGGGCGGGCGCGGAGTCGGCGAGCCGGCAGGCGAGGTCGACCGCGCGTCCGCTGATGCCCCGCTCGTCGTGGCGGACCGGGCCGACGTGCATGCCGATGCGCAGTCCCAGCGGGACGCGCAGCCCGCGGTTCTCGTCCCGCAGCTTCTCGTGCACCTCGACGAGCCACAGGCCGAGCATGCGGCTGGCCGCGATCCGGCCCTGCACCGCCACCAGAACGCCGTCGCCGCGGTCCTCCAGGTGCAGGGCGTCCCGGGCGACCGCGGCGTGGGTGAACGCCGTCTCCAGCACCCGGTAGATGCGGGCGCGCATCCGCTGCTTGTCGACGTCGTCGTACTGACCGGATCGTCTGGCGTCGACACTGATCACCAACTCGTAGTGTTCCTCGGTGAGTCCGGTGGCGTCGTGGTTCACCCGTGTCCCCCTGCGGTGTTCTGTGCGCTTGCCGAAGAAGAGGTGGCGGTCCTCCCGTCCCTCCGAAGCCTCCTCCTGGGGGCGGGGGGACGTCTGTAGCCGTTTACACACGGCGGGGATCTACTCCTGGTGGCCGTCCGCGAGGAGCGCGAGCAGCCCGGGGTCGAGGATCTCCACCATCCGGTTGCCGGTGCGCACGACGTTCTGGGTGCGCAGCAGGCGCAGGGCCTTGGCGACGGCCTCGCGGGTGGCGCCGACCGTGGCGGCCAGTTCGTCCTGGGCGAGGTGGACGACGGGTCCGGCCGGGCGGGTGCGGTGCGCGGGGCCCGCCCGGGAGGCGGGGGCGTAGGGGCCCGAGGGCGCGGCCGAGGAGAGTTCGGTGAGCCGGCTGGCGAGGCGTTGCAGCACGGTGAGGGAGGCGAGCGCGGACCGTTCCTGGTCGGCGCTGCGGAGCCGGAAGGTGAGCTGGCGTATGACCAGGCCGCTGACGCGGGGCTGGAGGGCGAGGAAGCGGCGGAAGGCGTCCCCGGGTATGACCTGGGCGTCGACCGGCCCGAGCGCGCGTACGGTGGCGCTGCGCGGATGCGGGTCGAGGGCGGCCATCTCGCCGAGGAGTTCGCCGGGGCCGCGCAGTCCGAGGATGAGCCGGGTGGCGCCGCGGTCGGTGGAGACGGAGACGGTCACCCAGCCGGATATCATGATCATCACGTGGGTGGACCGGTCGCCCTCGGTCAGGAGACGGCCGTCGGCCGGATAGCTCCGGCGGCTGCCGAGCGCCATCACGCTCTCGCGCTCCGGGGCCGTCAGCGCGTGCGCGAATGCCAGCTCATCGCCGAGCAGCCCCATGCCACGCCCCCCGCCGCAGTCCGGATGCCTGTGCCTCGTTGGCGATGATGGTGACAGAGAGTCGATTCAGGACGAGTGAATTACGCCACATTGGCATACCGGTCGGTAACAGCGGACTCGGCAGGTAGATCGCTTCCGGGGCGCCGCTCCCGCTGCCGCCCCGGCCCTCCGCTCCCGCTCCCTGCCCGTGGCGCGGCCCGCCCTCGCCCGGACGACGGTGAGGTCAGCACCGGCGCGGCGGCTCCCCGCGGCGCGGTCGTCGCGAACCGGCCGATGACCCGCCTTTGGCGAAAACTCAGGTTTTCCCGCCACGGAAGCGGTGACGGCGGCGTGGCGAGCGCGTGAGAGTACGGTGACGCACCGGCCACCGGACGCGTTCCGCTTGCGATGCCGGGACGCGGACCCGCCCCGCCGCTCGGTCCTGCCGGGGCGCTGCTGCCCGTCCGGCTCGCCCCGCGCCGTGAACTGGTCGTGGCCGGACCGGTCGACGCCGCCGAGGACCCGGACGGCATGTACATCACCCCGGAGGAGAACACCCGTTCGGTGCGCACGGCACCGTACGGCACCGACGGGCAGCGCCTCCTCGTGGTCACCGGCGAGCACTCCATCCCGGGCACCGGCGACAGCCGGGCACGCCTCGACCGGCTGACGCTCAGTCCTGCCGGGGCGTGATCCGGCGGCCGGTCAGCCGCTCCGGGCGAATCCTGATCCACAGGTCGCGGGGGCCGCCCGCCCAGGGCGTGGAGCGGGCCCGCTCCTCCAGGCGGCGGACCGCGTCCGGGTCGGTGACGGCCTCGCCGCGGCCGACGGCGAGCACGCTCCAGCCTCGGCTCATCGCGTCGTCGATGTGGTCGACCTCGAAGGCCGCCTCGGCGCCCGCCGCCTCGGCGGGGGCGGAGCCGGGGGCGGTGCGGAAGACCAGGTCGCCGTCCACCACGTCGTAGTTGACCGGGAAGACGGCCGGGCCCCGGGACGTGGAGAGCGCGAGCCGGCCCACGCCGTGCGTGGACAGCAGTTCGCGGCACTCCTCGGGGCCGAGGTCGCGCAGTTCGGGCCGCAGCAGGGCGTACCCCTGGCCGGGCGGGAGGTCCTGGTCGCCGCCGCGCAGCGCGTCGAGCGTGGTGCCCAGCACGTCGGCCAGGCGCAGCAGCGTCGTCGGGTTGGGGTCGGAGGGGTACTCCTCCAGGTAGGCGAGGTACTGCGGGGACATCCGCGCCCGGTCGGCCGTCTCCTCGACGCTGAGCCCGCACCGCTCCCGGGCGGCCGTCAGCCGGCGCCCGATGTCCCCGGGGCGCCCCGGACGCGCGTCGCCGGGCGGGGCCTCGAAGGAGCCGTGCGCGGAGCGGGAAGCCGGGGCGTCGTCCGGCCCGGACAGGTGGTCGATGCGCGCGTCGGGGCCGGGGAACACCAGCGTCACCTCGCCCGTGTCGGACCAGCGCACGTCGTAGGGCGGCGTGCCGTCCGCGTGGTGCAGGGCGACGATCTCCCCGTCGCGCCGGGTGGCACCGGTGGCCGGGCTCTCCACGACGAGCCGGTCGCCTGGCTGAGCGTGCATGGCCGCGCCCTCCCTCGTCAGGGGTCGGTCCGCTCTCCAGGATCGCCCGCGCTCCCCTCCGGCGCCAACGGACCGCTCAGTCCGTCGCGCAGTCCTGGCCGTCGAGCGTGAAGTCGTACGGCGCGGAGTTGCCGCCGTGCCGGGAGCCGAGGAAGCCGAAGGTGACGGTGGAGCCCGCGGCGACGGAGGCGTTGTACCGCGCGGCGGTGACGGTGACGCGGGAGCCGCTCTGGCCGGCCGTGGCGTCCCACACGCGGGTGACGCGCTGGCCGTCGCCGAAGGTCCAGGCGAGCCGCCAGGTGTCCAGCGGGCGGCCGGTGGTGATCGTGACGGCGGCCTCGAAGCCGTCGGTCCACTGGTCGACGACGTGGTAGCCGACCCGGCAGGCCGCCGGGCCGGGCCCGGTCGGTCCGGGCGTACCGGCGACGGCCGAGGGGGTGCCCTGGGGCTCGGGGCCGGGGTCGTCCCCCGCGGGCGCGGGCGCCGCGGCGCCGGTGGCGGAACCGCCGGGGCCGGACGCGGACGCCGAGGAGGCCGGGGCCGGGCCGCCGGGGGCCTGGTCCGCCGTGTGGTCGGCGGGCGGCGGGGTGATGGCGGCGGCCGTCCGGCGGCCCGTACCGCCGTGCGCGGCGTCGCTCGCCGCGCCGTCGAACGGCATCAGCGACACCGTCAGGGCCACCGCCGACAGCGCCACGGCCGCGGCCAGCAGCCCGCCGCGCACCAGGCGCGCCCGCAGCGCCCCCGGCTGCCCCGGGTCACCGTCCGCCGCACCGGGCGCGGGCCTGCGCGCGCCGAGGCGTACGTCGGCGGCCCGGCGGCGGCGCTCCAGATAGGCGAGGCCGCCCCAGCCGATCACACCCGCGGCGAGGGCGACGGGCAGGGCGCCCGCGCGCGGCTGGAGGCAGGCGGCGGCCTCCGCGCAGCGGGCGCAGGTGGCGAGGTGGCGGGAGAGGTCCTCGGGGACCCTGAGGGGCGCGGCGGAGCGGGTGACCGCGTCCAGCAGCCGGGCGTAGCCGCGGCACTCGCTGTCCAGCGGCGCGTCGAGGTGGGCGCGGCGGCAGCGGTCCCGGAACCGGGCACGCACCTGCTCCAGTTCCTCCGACACCCCGGCCGGGTCGAGTCCGAGCCGCCGTGCCACCACGACCAGGGGCAGCGCCTCCACCTCGGCCAGCCACAGCAGCGCCGCGTCCGCCTCCTGGAGGTCGCGCAGCCCGCGCAGCGCCAGCGGGCGGTGCCGGGGCGGGCCCGGATAGCGGGCGGCCTGCGGGGAGTTGAGCCACAGCCGCAGGTCGTTGTCGAGCCGGTCGCCGAGCCCGGCACGCTCCCAGGCGGCCGCGGTGGTGCGCACCGCGGTCAGCATCAGCGGTACGGCGGGCAGCCGGGGCGTACGGCGGCCGCGTAACGCCCCGGCGTCGGCGGCGCGCACCTCGCGCAGGCCGAGCGCGAAGGACTCGGTGGCCAGCTCCCCGGCCGCCGCAGAACCGGAGGTGCACAGGCCGGCGTAGGAGAGCACCGCGTCCCAGCACTCGGCCGGCAGCGCGGCCTCGGCGGTGTCCTGCGGGCTCGGCTGGTCGGGCATGGGGCTCCTGCGTCCACGGGCGGGAATCGACCGGCCCCGGTCCTGGGCCCTGACGGCGGGCGGTGCGCGGGGATGCGCGAGCTTTTCACGTCCGCGGCACGGCTGACAAGGCGCGTGTCCGCCCGCCGCGGCGCACGGGCGCCCGTGCGGGCGCCCGCCCGCACGTCAGCCGCTCCGTGCCGCCTCGCGGGGCGCCCGCCGCGTGTCACCCTCCTGTGTGTCTCCCGTACGGGCGACTGTGTGTCTCCCGTACGCACGGGGGTCCCCCGGCGCGTGGGTGTCCGCCGGACGCGGACCCCGGCGCGCCCCCCTCCGGTACGTCCGCCGCGCGGGCTCCGGACGCGCCGTCAGGCCCCGGCCCCGCTGGGCTCCGCCGTGTCCTGCCCGGTGCTCTCCGGCTCGTCGTCGCGCGCGGGCAGGCTGTCCATGAAGGAGCTGACGGAGAAGACCGCACGGCCGGGTCCGGGCGGGCCGTAGCCGGGGGGCGAGGAGAGGCCGAAGTCGTCCATGGTGGCGCGGTAGGCCTCCAGCAGGCGGATGTGGTACTCCAGCGGCGCGCCCTGCGGGTTGGCCTTGCCGAGCGGGGTGGTGGGCTCGGGGCACCAGGTGGTGAAGCGGGGCGTGATGCCGTGGGACATGAAGAAGCGCAGGCCCTCGGTGGTGGACGCGATGGCCTCGTCGACGGTGGTGAAGCCGAAGGGCTCGGCCATCTCCACGCCCGCCACGAAGTTGGGGATGACGTTGCGGGCGCCGAAGATGTCGGCGGAGTCGAGGATCCGCTTGTGCCACTCGTCGCGGCCGACGTAGCGCTCCTTGCCGGGGCAGTACATCTTGAACAGATACTCGTCCCACACCTCGAAGTTGGGGTGGTAGATCTGCACGCCGTAGTCCTTGAACCGCTGCACGTCGTCCCGGGGCAGCGCCTGGGCGACGACCTTGCCGATCCAGCGGCCGGGGAAGCGCTCCTCGATGGCCTTGGCGTAGTGGCCGTAGAAGTCGGCCTCGTCGCGCCCGGCGACGGTCTTGGTGATGGCGCCGCCGGTGAGGGTGTAGGCGGTGGACGCCTTCTGGGTGTCGTACCGGTCGATGATCTCCAGCGCCTCCAGGACCTCCTCCACGTCCTTGACGCCGGTGTAGGGACGGCCGGCCGCCTTGTGCTGGCGCCAGTTGTGGTTGATGTCGCAGTACTGGCACTCCTCCTTGGCGCCGAAGTACTGGCAGACCCGGAAGACGGTGAGGTAGATCAGGTAGCCCCACTGGATGGTGGGCGCCACCTCCATCACGGACTTCCCGTTGGAGAGGGTGTGCCGGTAGTACTCCGGCATGGGCGGCACACCGACGTCGGCGATCCGCTTCCCGTCGAGGTAGAGCCCGAGCAGGCCCTCCTCGTCGGCGGCCACCCGGTAGGGCGAGGCGGGATTCACCCGTACGGAGACGACGGTGCGCCGCAGGCCGTACGGGCCGCCGGTGAGGATGATCTCCTCGGGCGGGCGGCGCAGCGCGGCCTCGCCCAGCTCCGGCAGGGTGCCGTGGTCGAAGGAGAAGATGAAGTACGACTTCGGTTTCACCTCCCCGCTCTCGTTGTCGCTGAGCGCGGAGGGGTCGAAGGCCACACCGCCTCGCAGCAGGTCCTCCTTGAAGACCGCTTCGCGCGGCACGTGCGGGAAGCGCTCCATCAGATCCTCGACCAGCGCGGTACGGCTGCCCATCCCGACTCTCCTCCCAGCTCCGACGTACGACTCCTCACGGTATGCCCCCGCGTGCGGGCGGGCGGTGCCGGGGCCCCCGACGGCGCACGGCGCGCTCCGCACGGCACCTCGCCGGGCGGCTCGCCCGCCACCCTGCCCGCCAATTAGTATGTTCGGTTGACAAATATGGCGGGAGGGGCGGGGACGATGACCGGGACCGTGACCAACTGGGCGGGCAACATCACCTACAGCACCGGGCGGGTGCACCGCCCCGGGTCGGTCGACGCCCTGCGGGCGCTGGTCGCCGGGAGCGCGACGGTGCGCGCCCTGGGCAGCGGGCACTCCTTCAACACGATCGCCGACCCGGGCACCGGCGGCGTGCTCCTCTCGCTGGCAGCGCTGCCGCCCGAGGTGGAGGTGGACACCGCGGCCCGCACGGTCCGGGTCGGCGGCGGGGTGCGGTACGCGGAGCTGGCCCGCCGGGTCCACCGGCACGGTCTCGCGCTGGCCAACATGGCGTCGCTGCCGCACATCTCCGTGGCCGGGTCGGTGGCGACCGGCACCCATGGCTCCGGTGTGGCCAACGGACCGCTGGCCGCCGCCGTCCGCGAGGTGGAACTCGTCACGGCGGACGGCTGCACGGTACGGATCGGGCGGGGCGACGCCCGTTTCGGCGGGGCCGTCACCTCCCTCGGGGCGCTCGGCGTCGTCACCGCGCTGGTCCTCGACCTGGAGCCGGCCTACGCCGTGGAGCAGCGTGTGTTCACCGAACTCCCGCTGGAGGGGCTGGACTTCGAGGCGGTGGCCGGTGCCGCGTACAGCGTCAGCCTGTTCACCGACTGGCGGGACGCGGGGTTCCGGCAGGTGTGGCTCAAGCGGCGCACCGACCAGCCCCCGGCCGACTTCCCGTGGGCGGCGCCCGCGCAGACCGCGCTGCACCCGGTGCCGGGGATGCCGGCGGACAACTGCACCGCGCAGCACGGTGTGCCGGGCCCCTGGCACGAGCGGCTGCCGCACTTCCGGGCGGAGTTCACCCCGAGCAGCGGCGCCGAACTCCAGTCGGAGTACCTGCTGCCGCGCGGCGACGCCCTGGCGGCCCTGCACGCCGTCGACGCCGTCCGGGACACGGTGGCACCGGTGCTCCGGACCTGCGAGGTGCGCACCGTCGCGGCCGACGGGCAGTGGCTGAGCCCGAGCCACGGGCGGGACACGGTGGCGCTGCACTTCACCTGGGTCGAGGACACCGCGGCGGTGCTCCCGGCCGTGCGGCGCGTGGAGGCGGCGCTGGAGCCGTTCGGCCCGCGGCCGCACTGGGGCAAGGTGTTCGTCCTGCCGGCTGCCGTGCTGCGCGGGCGCTATCCGCGGCTGGCGGACTTCCGGGCGCTGGCCCGTGAGCTGGATCCCGCCGGGAAGTTCACCAACGCTTTCGTCCGCGACCTGCTCACCGGCTGAGACACGGGGCCGCCCCTTGATTCCTGGTGCCCCAAGGCTGCATCCTAGGGTCTCTAGGCAACAGTGTCGCTGGGACAGCCCGAGGGGACGGATCCGTATGGCCCGAGCCGGACTCACCGCCGACCGCGTCGTCGCGGCGGCGGCCGAACTCGCCGACGAGGCCGGGCTCGACGGCGTCAGCCTGTCCGCGCTGGCCCGGCGCTTCGGCGTCAAGGACGCGAGTCTGTACTCGCACGTGAAGAACCTCCAGGACCTCCGCACCCGGCTGGCCCTGCTGGCCGGCGGCGAGATGATCGAGGCGATCGCCGCGGCCGTGGCGGGCCGGGCCGGCAAGGACGCGCTGGCCGCGTTCGCCGGTGCCTACCGGGAGTACGCGCACCGCCACCCCGGCCGGTACGCGGCCACCCGGCTGCGGATCGACCCGGCGCTCGTCACCGACCTCTCCGCCATGCGGCGCACCGCCGAGATCACCTACGGGATGCTGCGCGCCTACGGCCTGGAGGAACCCGACCTCACCGACGCGGTCCGCCTGCTGCGCAGCACCTTCGACGGCTTCTGCGCGCTGGAGGCCGCCGGCGGCTTCAACGCGGCCCGGGACGTGGACGCGTCCTGGGACAAGGCCGTCGACGCGCTGCACACCGCCCTCACCCACTGGCCCAGGGAGCATCCGCGACATGACTGACACCGGCGGCACCGGCACGCACCACGACGTCCGGGGCAGCGGCCCCGTCCTGCTCGTCCTGCCCGGCGGGGCGGGGCACCCGATGGGGCTCGACGCGCTGACGGCCCGCCTCGCCCGGCGCTTCACCGTCGTCACCCACGACCCGCTCGGCCTCGCCCACGGCCGCCTCGGGCTGCCCGTAGCCGACCAGCGGCCCGGGGACTGGAGCGGGAGCGCGCTGCGGGTGCTGGACGAGGTGTCGCCCGGCGGCGAGCCCGCGTATGTGTTCGGCACGAGCGCGGGCGGTGTCGCGGCCCTCGATCTGTGGGCCCGGCACCCGGAGCGGCTGCGGCACGTCGTCGCGCACGAGCCGCCCTGCGTGGCGGCACTGCCGGACGGGGCGGCGCTGCGGGACCGCTTCCGCGAGGTCCGCGCCGTCCACCGCACGGCCGGTCCGGCCGCCGCCGCGTCCCTGCTGACCGCCGTCCTGGAGGAACGCGAGGAACGCGCCCCCGGCCCCGCGCCCGAGCCCGGCGCCGCGCCCGCCGCCCCCCGGCCGCTGACCCGCGAGGAGGAACTCGCCTCCCCCATGGCGCTCTTCCTGGCCCATGTCCTGGTGCCCTTCACGGCCCACGGCCTTCCCGTACCGGCACCCGGCGCGGGCGCGTCCCTCACCCTGGCCGCCGGGGAGACCTCCCGCGGCCTGCTGCTGCACCGCACCGCGACGGCCCTCGCCGACCGCCTGGGCGCGGACCTCGCCGAGTTCCCCGGCGGCCATCTCGGCGCGCTCGAACACCCGGAGGACTTCGCGGACCGGCTCACCGCCGTCCTCGACCGGGCCCAGGCCCGCCCGGAGACCGGACGCGGCTGAGACACCGCACGCACACCCCTGTCCGCCCCTCCGGGGACGACCATGGACAATACGTCCATGCGCATCCGAGCCGTACGCCCCGCCGAACTGCCCCTGCTCCAGGACATCGAGAGGGCCGCGGGGCTGTGCTTCGCGGACATCGGCATGCCGGAGATCGCGGCCGACGAGCCGCCCGCGCTGGACGAGCTGGCCCGCCACCAGGAGGCCGGTCTCGCCTGGGTGGCGACCGACGAGGCCGACGCCCCGGTCGCCTATCTGATCGCCGACCGCGTGGACGGCGCCCTGCACGTCGAACAGGTCTCGGTCCACCCGGCGCACGCCCGCCGCGGCATCGGCCGGTCGCTGCTGGACCACCTGGCGGACCGGGCCAGGGCCGAGGGCGCGACCGCCCTCACCCTCACCACCTTCGCCGAGGTGCCGTGGAACGCCCCCTACTACGCGCGCTGCGGCTTCGCACCCCTGGCCGACAGCGCCCTCACCCCCGGGCTGCGCGAGATCCGCGCCCACGAGGCCGCCCTCGGCCTGGACCGGTGGCCGCGGCTCTGCATGCGCCGCGCCCTGTGACCCCGGCCGGGCCACCCTGCCGGGGCGCTCAGTCGAGACAGAACTCGTTGCCCTCGATGTCCCGCATCAGGATGCACGACTCCTCGTACTCGTCGGCGAGCAGCACGCGGTCACGGGTCGCGCCCAGCGCCACGAGCCGCTCGCAACCCGGTTCTTGACGACCTTGCCCTCGGGAACACGCTGGAATTACAGCCGCGGCCCCACACCCGAGGGATCACCGCAGCCTAACCCCGCACCCTGCCGCCCGGACGGCAGCGACCGCCCGTACTCGTCCCAGCTCCCGAACCCCTCCGGCGGCGACGGCACGACATACCCCACCGCCAGCCGGGCAGGTCTTTGCCCTTGCGCCGGCGGTGGGGCATGACGAGCCCGGTGCCGGGGTAACCGCCGTCGGCGATCGTGAGGGTCTTGCCGACGGCGGTCTTGGCGCCGGATTCCTCCCACGCCTTGCAGTCGTTGCGGATTCCGGGCAGCGGCCGGCCCACCGCGACGACCAGGCGGGTGTCGGCGTCGACGACAACCTGGTGGTTGGTGGAGTACCGGTAGTTCTTGGACTGCTCGGCCACGGAGTGGTCGCGGGTGGGGACCAGGGTGCCGTCCACGATGAGTACGGTGCCGTTGGTGAACCGCTTGCGGGGCTGGAGAGCAAGCATCGGCCCGAGGTGGTCGGTGATCCGGTCAGCCGCCGACTTGGACGCCCCGGACAACGGAGCGAGCTGGCGCATGGTCGGGTTCGTGCGCCAGTACGCGGCGACCAGCAGGGCCCGGTCCTCCAACGGCGGGCCCCACGGCCGTCCCTTGCGGACCGCGTCTGCACCCTCGCGTCGCAGAACTGTCACCGGCTTTCCGAACTCCGCGGGCTCAGCCCGGTGAACGGGGCTGTCCAGGACGGCTCGGACGCCGTGATCACACCAGCCACAGCGAGATCGTCTCGAAGATCGACGGCATGGCACGATGACCGGCATGTCAGGTCAGGTCTGGGTGTCACTCATATCGCT